>NZ_FPCE01000018.1:0-100917 GCF_900116845.1 Pseudomonas sp. OV546
GCGCCATAGCCAGAATTGTGTAGATACCGATGCCCGATGGCGCTGAATCAGTCACCTGATGAATCGACTGACACACCGCTATCGGGGGCAAGCCCTCTCCCACATTTGGATCGCGGGGTAATGGTTAGATTGTGGTCAGCTGTCAGGCAGCCGGCGGGAGCAAGCTTCCTCGCCACCGGTCCAGCGCCATATCCAGAGTGGTGTAGATACCTAGGGCCATCGAGCTCCCACAGGTAAGCTGCGGTTTATTCCCTATTGGGTTTCCAGTTCAAGCCGCAAGCTATGGTCAGACAGGTGCTGGCTATCCTTCACCACTGCGCGGGTACGCCGCCCCTCCAGCGCAAACACCACGGTCTGCGCCGCGTGCAGATCTTCCGGCAAAGGCTGGAACACCTTCAGCACAGTCCCGCCAGCTCGCCGTTGCACGCTCACTTGGCACTCGACATGCTTGGCCATAGGCCCAAAAAGCGTTTCCTGGGTGTAATCAATGCGCGCCTTGCCATTGACCGGTATGGATAAATTCATGTTTGTCACTCCCTGATCAAGCCTGGGCGCGCGCGTCCGAGCGGCGCCATTGTACGTGGGTAATACCGAACTTTTCGGCTTGCTGCTGGCTGGTCTTCTTCACTTGCTCGCGGGCGAACCGACCGATACGACCCACCCCTGCGTCACAGCTTGCCCAGTGCCAGGCTTCTGCTGCATCAAGCTTTTCCAGGCGAATGATGAAGGACTTGGGTTCACCGTGCAGGCAGTAGTCGATCACAAATAGTTTTGCGTTATTCATTGGTCCATTAACCCTCCATGTATAAACAAGTGATCGTCCCGTGCCGCAAAAATTCACTCGGATTCTCCAGCGGTGGTCATTACCATGGCGACTCTTCCTTGATTGATGTACATCCCCATGGCCCTGGCCGCGCCCCCCGACCTCAGTGACCACGCCGTTCCCGTACAGCCCTTGGCGCGTACCTACCCGCGTGGGCTGTACGTGGAGCCGCATAGCCACGAATGGGGCCAGTTGCTCTACGCCATGAGCGGCGTGATGTGGGTCGAGACGCCCCGTGAAGCCCTGGTGGTGCCGCCTCAGCGTGCGGTGTGGCTGCCGCCGGGGGTGGAACATGGGATCCGCGTGGTGTCGGATTTGCAGATGCGCAATATCTACCTGCGACCAGCATTGGCAGCGACGCTGGACAGCCAGGTGCAGGTGATTGAGGTGGGAGGGCTGCTCCGCGAGTTGATCGTCACGCTGGTGGACGAGGGCGACAACGGTGAGGCGGCGTACTACGACGCGGTGGTCAGCCTGGCCTTGCTGGAGCTGCAACGGGCGCGCCGCTCGCCGATCCGCATCGCCATGCCGGTTGAGGCTGACCGTCGACTGATTAATGTCTGCCAGGCGGTCATGGCCGCGCCCTCCCTGGAGATCCCTTTTGAGCAACATGCCGAAACCGCTGGTGCCAGCGTGCGCACCCTGGCGCGGTTGTTCCAGCACAACCTGGGCATGGGCTTCGCCGAGTGGCGTCGCCAGGTGCAACTGGCCACGGCGGTGGCGGAATTGATCCAGGGGCAGTCGGTCAGCGGGATTGCCCGCTCGCTCGGCTATTCACCCAGCAGCTTCAGCGACATGTTCCGCCGCGAACTCGGCGTGGCGCCCTCGCACTACGCCGGTTGAACGGATGGCCGAAATCCTGAAGCACTTGGCCGATGCTTCAGGAATCGCCTCTCTACACTGAGCGCCTCTCACCACACGGCGCTGCTCACCATGAACTATCTGATTTCCCTCGCCATCGGCCTGTTTGTCGGCGTGATCTATGGTGCCCTGGATTTCCGCTCGCCCGCGCCCCCGGCCATCGCCTTGATAGGCCTGATGGGCATGCTGCTGGGCGAAAAGCTCTGGCCCATGGGCCGGCAGCTGGTGGGCACCTGGTTGTCTTGACCTCCTTTTTTTCTTCGATGGATATTGGCCATGAAAGCACTGCAATTTACTGCCACCGGCGATCTCGCCGCCCTCGGCTTTGTCGACGTCGCCACCCCGGTGCCGGCCGCGGGTGAAGTGCTGGTACAGATCAAGGCCGCGGGCCTCAACCCCAGCGACGTCAAGAACGTGCTCGGCCGCTTCCCCTACACCACCTTGCCACGCATTCCCGGCCGCGACTTTGCCGGTGTCGTCGTGGAGGGGCCACAGGAACTGGTGGGTCAGGAAGTCTGGGGCACCGGCCGCGACCTGGGGTTCTTTGCCGACGGTTCCCACGCCCAGTACCTCACCGTGTCGGCCAAGGGTGTGGCGCATAAACCCACCCACCTGAGTTTTGCCCAGGCCGCGAGCCTCGGCGTACCGTACACCACCGCCTGGGACGCCCTTGAGCGCAGCGGCGTGACCCAGGGCACGCGCTTGTTGGTGATTGGCGCCAATGGCGCGGTGGGCAGCGCGACCCTGGCCTTGGCGAAAATCCGCGGCGCGCAAGTGCTGGCCGCCGTGCGTCGACCGGAGCAGGTTGAAGTCTTGCAAGCGCAGGGCTTCGAGGCGATTGCCCTGGGCATGCCGGAAGAACTGGGTGCGCAGGTGAATGCCGTGTTCAAGGGCGGCGCCGATGTGATCTTCGACACCACCGGTTTCTGGCTGCCGGCGGCCGTGGCGGGCCTGGCGCCGTTCGGTCGTATCGCGATTATCGCGGCACCGGTGGACGGTCATGTGCAACTGCCGGCCCTGGCCCTGTATCGCAAGGGCGGCTCGGTGGTGGGGATCAATTCGCTGCTCTACAACGGCGAGCAATGCGCGGTGATGCTGGAACAGTTCGGGCGCTTCTTTGATGAAGGCTTGCTGCCGTTGCCGACGGGCTTGCGTGAAGTCGCGTTGGCAAATGGCGTGGAGTGTTACGAAGAAGTGAACCAGGGCAGCCCCGACAAAATCATCTTCCTGCCCTGACACGGTGAAAATGTGGGAGGGGCTTACTCCTCCCACCTGTCGATCTCCATCAAGCTTCGGGAACACCTTTCTCCCAGGCCGACCAGTTCTTCAGGATCGCCTGTACCAACGGGTTGCCCGTGCGGTACAGGTTCTCGAGCGCCGGCACGAAGCCGCCTTGATCGGCGTATTTCAGCAGGTTGTCCACTTCGCTGTAGCCAGGGTAAGGGCGGTCGAAGTCCGAGCCGGCACGTACCACCGCCAGGCGCTGGATATCCACCAAGCCTTCGCGGCTGGCGCGCAGCAACGCTTCATAGGTGGAGTTGTCTTCCTGCTGGGTGGTGCAGTATTCACCGTTGTTGTCGGTCAGCAGCTTGGTCCAGACTTCGGCACGTTCGCTGAGGCGTGTGCCGGAGAACCAGGTATTGCCGGCCAGGGTGTCGCAGCGGGTGACCTGCGGCGGTTGGTTGGCAGGGGCGGCGGGGTAGTGTTTGCGCCAGGCGCTGGATTCCTTGCTTTCCGTCAGCTCGACGTTGTGCGACAAGGCGAAGGCCTTGGCCTGCAATTTGGGATTCAGCTCAAACACTTCGGTCTTGTAGTCCAACGGTGGTTTTTCGTTGGGGCCCTTGGTGTTGATGCCGATATAGCCGGTCGGCCAATCCTTGGGCGCGTCCCGTGAGTCCAGCTCCCACTGGGTGCCGAACTCCACCAGGTAATGCGCCCAGGCGGCGGTGCCGAGGGTGCCGTGCTTGGGGCTGATACCGGCGATCCCGGCGATCAGGAAGTAGCTCTGGCGCAGGTCGAACTTGGGTGACAGCGCCAATGCCAACGTGGACGCGGCGGCATTGGTCTGGCCCATGCCCGTCACCAGCAGGCACACGTCCTGGGTGTTGCAGCGGATCACCGGGTATTCGGCGGACAGCCCTGGTACACGCACTTCCTGCTTGAGTTCCAGGCGATCGATCCAGGTTTGCGCCTCGGGGGCGAACATGGTGATCAGCATCACCTTGGGTTTGATCGGCGCAGGTGTATTCGCCAGTACCACGTGGGGCAGCAGCGCCAGGCCGACAGCCATCGAGAAGCCGGTAACAGAGCGACGGGTAAATGCTTTCATCTATAGCTCCTTGATCAGAATTGGTAGCCCACGCCGGCGTAATAACCCCAGCCGTCGGAGCGGGCGCGGAAGTTGCCTTCGCCGAAATTCAACTCGCTGCCGTCTTCCCAGTTGCCGCCGTTATGGAAGTAACGGCCGACCAGGGTGAACCGCAGGTGGGTAAACGAATACAACAGCACGTTGGTGGCCACCACGGAATTGGCGGTGCGCGCCGGGTTGTCCTTGTGCAGGTCCGAGCCGAAATCGTAGTTGGTGAAGCCGATATAGGTCAGTGAGGCGCCGTTGTCGAATTTGCCGATGGGCACGATGTACTTCATTTGCGCGCGGTAACCGTCCCAGGAATATTCATTGCTGGCACCATAGTTTTCCCACTGGTAACGCCCGTAGAAGTTGGCCGACAGGTTGACCCGCGAGTGGGTGTCAATGTCGGTGCCGAGGCCGCTGTACAGGGTGTTGGCGCGGTTTTCCTTATTGCTGCCGTGGTCGTAGATCCAGTCGAACGCGACATACCATTCCTTGAACGGCCCGATGGCGAGGCTGCGGCCTGCGAGGTAGTCGATTGAGATACGTGGCTCATGCTCCATGAACACGGGCGAGCCATGGTCCCACACGCCTTTGTCATTGCTGTTGCCGATGGTGAGGATCTTCGGCACGTCGATATAGCCGTACAGCTCGAAGGGCCCTTTGCGGCCGAAGTATTCGTACTCCAGGTAGATATCATCCTGCGGCTTGGGGCCGAAGCTGATGTCTTTACTGCCGATCAACGTCAGGTCCTGGTTGAACCAGTCCGACAGGTACACGCCTTTTTTTGCCGGGTTTGCCTCAGGGCTGAGCGTTTCGCCCTGTGCTGAGTCATCGACAGGTTTTTCCTGCGCCAAAATGGGAGCGCTGAGTACTCCCGTAACGGCAGCCAGTAGCAAGGAAACACCAAAGGGGGTAGGACGCCTTGAGGTGAAGTGCATTGAAAATCCCTATTCGTACGCGGTTTAGACCCGATGCTTCGGGAAGAGGTGAACTGGGTGGCCAAGTTCATACCGCAAACGTTTGCACAGGTTGTACCAACTTTGCTCAATCGGTTGATCAGCCTGAAAAAAACTGGGATTAGTCGACCTTTTGGTCAGAATTGACTGGGTGTCATTTTTTCAATGCGCTGGAACAGGTGCATGGCTGTTTCCCGCCGATAGTCACTCGGTGTCTGGTTCATTTCGATCCGGAAGTGCCGATTGAAATTGGACAGGTTGGCGTAGCCCACCTCAAAACAGATATCGGCCACCGACATATCACTTTGCAGCAACAGCCGGCAGGCGCGTTGCACGCGGAACTTGCGCATCAAGTCGATAAAACCGTGGCCAGTGTTGCGTTTGAAGAAACGCGAGAAGCCCGGTTCGCTCATGTCCAGTTGTTGTGCGATCACCGACAGGCGCACATCGCCCGTCAGCTCACGCATCAAATAGTCGAACGCCTTGTTGATGCGTTCGGCGCTGCGTGCGTCCAGGGTCGGCGCATAGCAGGGGCTGGCCAGGGCCTTGACCTGTTGCGTCGGCGCATTTTTCAGGCTGTCGAGCAGTTGCAGGAACAGGATCAACCGTTGCAGGCCCTGGGCGTTGCCGATGGCTTCCATCAAGTGCGCTGCCTTTACAGCGGCCTCGCCAATAAATTCCAGGCCACGACGGGCCTGTTCGAACAACGCCGAGAGGTCCCCGAGCTCCGGCAGGGTCTTGCGCAGGGCGAGGAGAGCGGCGCCGTCGAATTGCAGCACCACGTCGCGGCCGCTCAGGTATTCGCCGGGCGCCAGCTCACCGATCCAGTCGTGGGGCAGATCGGGGCCGATCAGTGCCACATGCCCGGCACTGAACGCACCAATGTAGTCGCCGGCCACCAGCTTGCCGTTGCCCTGGCGGATCAGGTGGATTTCGAATTCAGGGTGGTGGTTCCAGCGCGCCAGCTCATAGGGATAGTCGTGTTCGAACCAGCGAAAGCAATGATCCGGTTCGGGCAGGATCACTTCGAGTTCGGCGGGACGGTGTTCAAACAGTTGGGCGCGGCTGATGGGCATGGTAATGCCTCTTGTATGGGTGGAATCGCCTCAAAATACGCGGGTTGGCGATACCCGCGCTACCCCCGGTTTCGCTTGGCACTGATACTTTTTTAACTGACAGGCGACGGTTAAAAAAGTATCAGTCGAGCATCCGCCCTGCGTTTGTGAGGGCCTGGCCAAGCTGCTGTAATCGGCCCTCAACAACAAAAACAACAGGTGGAAACCGCTATGTTCAAGCTCCCGCAAGCGTTGTTCCTGCTTTCCGGCCTGGCATTGGCCATGCCCGGCCAGGCTGCCGACACCGTCACCATCGCCACGGTCAACAACAGCGACATGATCCGCATGCAGCGCCTGTCCAAGGTGTTCGAAGCGCAGCACCCGGACATCAAGCTCAACTGGGTGGTGCTGGAAGAAAACGTGCTGCGCCAGCGCCTCACCACCGATATCGCCACCCAGGGCGGGCAGTTCGACGTGCTGACCATCGGCACTTACGAAACCCCGCTCTGGGGCGCCAAGCACTGGTTGGAACCGCTGACCCAGCTGCCCGCCGATTACGACGCCGACGATATCTTCCCCTCGGTACGCCAAGGCCTGTCGGTCAATAACACCCTGTACGCCTTGCCGTTCTATGGCGAAAGCACCGTCACCTATTACCGCACCGACCTGTTCAAGCAGGCAGGCTTGACTATGCCGTCGCATCCTACCTGGACCCAGCTCGGCGAGTTCGCCTCCAAGCTCACCGCCAAGGATAAGGACCAATACGGTATGTGCCTGCGCGGCAAGGCCGGTTGGGGCGAGAACATCGCCTTGCTGAGCACCATGGCCAACGCCTTTGGCGCGCGCTGGTTTGACGAGCAGTGGACGCCCGAGCTGACCAGTCCCGAGTGGACCGCCGCGGCCAATTTCTACGTCAACACCCTCAAGCAATACGGCCCGCCGGGCGTGTCCAGCAACGGCTTCAACGAAACCCTGGCGCTGTTCAACAGCGGCAAGTGCGCGATCTGGGTCGATGCCAGCGTGGCCGGCTCCTTCACCACCGATAAAAGCCAGAGCAAGGTCGCCGACAGCGTCGGTTTTGCCGCCGCGCCGACCGAAGTCACTGATAAAGGCTCGTCATGGCTCTACGCCTGGTCCCTGGCGATCCCGGCCACGTCCAAGCACAAGGACGCCGCCAAGGCCTTTATCAGTTGGGCGACTTCCAAGGATTACATCCAACTGGTCGCCGACAAGGAAGGCATCACCAACGTACCGCCTGGCACCCGCCAGTCCACCTACAACGAGGCGTACCTGAAGGCCGCCCCGTTTGCCCAGGTGACCCTGGAAATGATGAAACACGCCGACCCCGCGCACCCATCGGCCAAGCCGGTGCCGTACGTGGGCATTCAATACGTGACGATTCCTGAGTTCCAGGCCATCGGCACGTCGGTCGGCAAGCTGTTCTCGGCGGCGCTGACCGGCGGCATGTCGGTTGACCAGGCCCTGCTGCAAGCGCAGTCCACCACCGAGCGCGAGATGAAACGCGCCGGTTATCCGAAGTGATTTTTGACGGGACATACCCATGAAACGACTGGAAGGTAAGAGCGCGCTGATCACCGGATCGGCGCGCGGTATCGGCCGCGCCTTCGCCCAGGCCTATATCGCCGAAGGCGCCACGGTGGCCATCGCCGATATCAACCTGCAACGGGCCCAGGCCACAGCGGCTGAGCTGGGCCCACAAGCCTATGCGGTAGCCATGGACGTCACCGACCAAGCGTCCATCGACGGCGCGATTGCCGCCGTGGTGGCCCAGGCCGGCAAGCTGGATATTTTGATCAACAACGCGGCGCTGTTCGACCTGGCGCCCATCGTCGACATTACCCGTGACAGCTATGAACGGCTGTTCTCGATCAACGTTGCCGGCACGCTGTTCACCCTGCAGGCCGCCGCGCGGCAGATGATCAGCCAGGGCCACGGCGGCAAGATCATCAACATGGCCAGCCAGGCCGGGCGCCGGGGCGAGGCGCTGGTGGCGGTCTACTGTGCGACCAAGGCAGCGGTGATCAGCCTTACGCAATCGGCGGGGCTGAACCTGATCAAGCAGGGCATCAACGTCAACGCCATCGCACCGGGCGTGGTGGATGGGGAACATTGGGATGGGGTGGACGCGTTGTTTGCCAAGCATGAGGGTCTGGCGCCCGGCGAGAAGAAAAAGCGGGTAGGGGATGAGGTGCCCTTTGGACGGATGGGCACGGCGGAAGATTTGACCGGGATGGCGATCTTCCTGGCCTCGCAGGAGGCCGACTATGTGGTGGCCCAGACCTACAACGTCGATGGCGGCAACTGGATGAATTGACGCCGTCTACTCGGCGAAACTGCGATCAAAGAAGTAAATGTCCCCAGGCTTCAGGTTTTCCACCGTCGCCTGGGGCCTGCCGCCTTCACCCTGCTTCTTGCGCCCCGTCTCCCGCAGATACCCCGCCTCGGTCAGCTTCAACATGCGCTGGCGAATACTGGTCTTCAACACCGGCCGCGCCAGCACCAGGGAAAAAATCGTGGTCGCCTCCGGCGCGCTGAATTCATTGCCCAGGAACATCAGCGGCAAGCTGCTGTACAGCGACTTTGAAAACAGGCGTTCCTGTACCGATGCCACGATCATGTTGTGATCGAACGGCAGCTTGATGCTGCCGTCCGCCACGGCATTCAGTGAATACCAGGCTTGATGCTCGCCGAGCGTCACCTCATCCGCCACGATCGCCAGGTAGTACGTGGACGACGACCAGCAACGCGGGTCGCGAAACGCATCGCCCACCGTGCCGACTTGCTCGCTCCAGGCCAGTTCAAACCCCACCTTGTCACTCGCCCGCAAGCGCTCCACTGCATCCTGGAGGCGCAGATCTTGCACGCCGCCATTCACCACCACCCCCGGCAACGCCCAGTGCCCGGCGAACGGCTCGGCGTCGCGTTTGTTCAGCAGCAGCTTCAATTCGCCCGCGCGGCGGCAGTAGAACAGTACGCACAGGTCGACGGTGTGGAGGTAGGCGCTAAGCGGCATGTGAGCTCCTTGCGAATAACAATGGGGCACAGTCTAACGGATCAAACAAATATGTCATGTACTGACGCCAGGATAGATAACCAAATGTTTCTTGCAATGAAAGTACATGACGTGTACTTTTGTTTCCAGACCACAGGAGAAACGCCATGACCCTCGCGAAAACCGCCATTGCCTCATTCGACGTCGACGCCCAGAAGAGCTTCACGCCACTGTGCCCCAACGAGTTGCCTGTGGCCGGCGGTGACCAGATCGGTGCCGAACTCAACTACATGGCCAGCCTCGCCGGCCATCGCGTCGGCAGCAAGGACGCCCACACTCCGCACGCTCCCTGGGTGGTGTCGCAGCACAGCGAGATGCTGCAACCCACCGGCCTGGCTCATGCCGATGTGACCTGGGTGAGCCACTGCGTCCCTGGCACCGAAGGCTTCACCCTGCTGGACGCGTTGCCCACGCCCTATGACTACGATTACTTCATCTGGAAAGGCGTCGAACCCGACCTGCACCCCTACGGTGCCTGCTACCACGACCTGCACGACAAGCTGTCCACTGGCGTCATTGAGTACCTCAAGGCCCAGGGCGTCACCCGCGTGATCGTCGGCGGCCTGGCGCTGGACTACTGCGTCAAGACCACCGCGTTGCAACTGCTCAAGGCCGGCCTGGACGTGGTCCTGCACCTGCCGGCATGCAGGGGCATCACGGAAGAGGGCGGCATACGGGCCGTCAATGAATTGCTCAAGGCCGGTGCCGTCATCAGCAGCAACCGCGAAGAACTGGCCGCGATGGCCACGCGTTAAGGAGAGACACCATGGAAAGTGCATACGACTACGAGTCCCCGGTGATCCAGGGCTTGCTCGACACCGACTACTACACCTTCACTATGATGCAGGCCGTGTTGCACCAGCACCCGAATGTCGATGTCGAGTACAACTTCATCGTCCGTTCGAAGGAAAAACTCGGCCACCTGATCCCCGAGCTGCGCGCCGAACTTGAAAAAATGGCCGGCCTGCACATGCGCGAAGGCGAGCTGCGCTTTCTGTTCAACCCACGCTTTCGCGAATACCTCACCCCGGATTACGAGCGCTTCCTCGGTCTGTTCCGCTTCAACCTGCGCTATATCCACGTCAGTGAAGTCGACGGCCAGCTGAACATCCGCGTGGTCGGCCCGATGCTGCACTGCATCATGTTCGAACAGCCGGTACTGGCCCTGGTCAGCGAACTGCGCAACCGCGACAAATACCCTGACGTGACCCTCGAAGACGTCACCCGCAAGCTCTACCAGAAGTTCGACTGGCTGGAGAAAAACCTCAGCCGCGATGAGCTGGCCGACTTGCGCGTCTCCGACTTCTCCACGCGCCGGCGCCTGTCGTTCAAGGCCCAGCGTGAAGTGGTCGACATCATGCGTCGCGACTTCCCCGGCCAGTTCGTCGGCACCAGCAACGCGCACCTGGCCTACGAATTCGACCTGCCGCTGATCGGCACCATGGCCCACCAATGGCTGATGGTGCACCAGCAACTGGGCCGGCTGCGCGAAAGCCAGAATGCCGCGCTGGAAAACTGGGTACGTGAATACCGTGGTCGCCTCGGGATCGCCCTGACCGACTGCATCAGCACCGACTTTTTCCTCAAGGACTTCGACCTGTACTTCGCCAAACTGTACGACGGTCTGCGCCAGGATTCCGGTGATCCCATCGCCTGGGCCGACAAGGTGCTCGCCCGCTACAAGCAATTGGGCATCGACCCGATGACCAAGGACCTGATGTTCTCCGACGGCCTCAACTTCGAGAAATGCCTGCCGATCCTGCGCCACGTACGCGGCAAGGCCAAGTTCGGGTTCGGCATGGGCACCAGCCTGGCCTGCGATGTGGAAGGCGTCGAGCCGCTGAGCATCGTGATGAAACTGGTGCGGGTACACGGCGAGCCGGTGGTGAAATTCTCCGATGACCCGGTCAAGAACGTCTGCGAAGACGCCTCGTTTTTGCAGTACGCAGCACAAGTGTTCAACGTTGGCAGTGTGGAGGTGTGACATGCAAGACCGTATCGCACGAGAACTGAATATCAACCGCGCGCTGGTCCTAGGCGGCGAGCCCGAGGAAATCCAACGGCGCATCGACTTCATCAAGGTCACCTTGCGCCACTCAGGCTGCAAGGCCCTGGTATTGGGCATCAGCGGCGGCGTCGACTCCCTCACCGCTGGCCGCCTGTGCCAACTGGCGGTACAGCAACTGCGCAGCGAGGCGTACGCCGCACGCTTTATCGCCATGCGCCTGCCCTACAAGACCCAGGCTGATGAACGTGACGCCCAGTCCTCCCTGGACTTCATCACCCCGGACCACATCGACACCCTGAACATCGCCGCCAGCGTCGACGGCCTGATGGCCAGCCTGACCGCCACCGACGCCAGCGCCGAACACGTCGATTTCATCAAGGGAAACGTCAAGGCCCGCACCCGCATGATCGCGCAATACGCCGTGGCCAACCTGCACAACGGCCTAGTGGTTGGCACCGACCATGGCGCCGAAGCGCTGATGGGCTTTTTCACCAAGTTTGGCGACGGCGCCTGTGACCTGGCCCCGCTGTCGGGCCTGACCAAGACCCAAGTGCGCCTGTTGGCCAGCGCCCTCGGTGCCCCCGTCAACCTGGTGCAAAAACCGCCCACTGCCGATTTGGAAGAACTGGCGCCGGGCAAGCTCGACGAGCATGCCTATGCGTGCACGTACGAAGAGATCGACGCCTACCTGATGGGCGAACCGGTGAGTGAGCGGGTCAAGAACCTTGTGGAACGCGCCTACCTGAAGACCGCCCACAAACGCGCGCTCCCCATTGCTCCGCTGTAGCCGCCATCAGCGTTCGATGGACCGACTCCACCGCGCATTCCACTCCGGCCGCGCTTGGTTGACCTGGTCCCAATCAATCGAAATCGCGGTCTGCAGGTAACCCTGCATGGCTTCCACTCGCGCGCGGGTCTTGTCGGTGGTCGGTGTGGTCGGGTTCGACGGAATCTGGTCACCTTCCTCCAACGCCGGCGCCTGGGCCTCGGCGGTCAGCAGAAAGGCCGCGAGTTTCTGCGCCAGTTCCGGTTGGTCGTTGCGTGCGATCACGCATTCGGCCACGTTCAGCACCACCGCGCCTTCCTTGGGTTGTGCATACTCCATCGGCACGCCGAGCAGTTTCTGGGTGGCGACCTGGGTCGGGGTGAGGGGGAAGATCGCGGCTTCGTCGGTCTGCACCATCTCGGAGATTTTCGCCGAGCTGGCGATGTACTCCAGCACGTTGGGGCCGACGGTTTTCGGCCAGGCCTTGAAGCCGGGCTCGACGTTGGTTTCGTCGCCGCCCTGGATGCGGTTGAACATCAGGAAGCCGTGCAGGCCGAAGGTGGACGACGCCAGGGACTGGAACACCACTTTCTCCTTGAAGCGCGGGTCGGCCAGGTCCATCCATGAGGTGGGCGCGGCCCAGCCTTTTTCCTTGAACATCTTGGCGTTGTAGCCCAAGCCGGTGACGCCGAGGGTCACGGCCACGGCTTCCTCCTTGATTCTGGCCTTGGCCGGGATCTGTTCCAGGGGCGGGCTGGGCGCCAGCTTGTCGCACAGGCCCATGGAGATGGCGCGGTACATGATGCCGTCGTCGAGGAACATCACGTGCATCTGTGGGTTGTCTTTGTTGGCCTGGACCTTGGCGAGGATGTCCGACGAGGTGCCGGGCACGATCACCACCTTGACGTTATTGGCCTTTTCGAACGCGGGCAGCACCTTGTCGGCGTACACCCGTTCCATGGTGCCGCCGTTCATGCCCAGGTACAGCGTGGGCGCGGCGTGCGCGGTGGAAGCGAGCAGGGCGAGGGACAAGCAGGACAGCGCAATACGTGGGTTCATGGATGTTTTTCCTCTCAGGCTTGGAAACGACGGATGGAAAACGCTTCGATGGGTTGGCGGCTGGCTCCGTCGCAGACGATCTCTGCCAGGGCTTCACCCACCGCGGGACCGAGCTGGAACCCGGCGCCGGCAAAGCCGAAGCCATGGAGCAGGCCAGGTTGGGTGCTGCTGGGGCCGATCACCGGTTCGTGATCGGGTAGATAACCTTCGGTGCCGCTCCACGTGCGAATCGCCTGGGCACCCTTGAGGAACGGGTACAGCTCGCCGGCATTGCGCAGGATCTCCAGCACCGCTGCCTGCCCCGGCCGCGCGGTCAGCGGGCCCAGGGCAAAACCGCGACCGCCGCCGAGGATGCAGTTGCCCCGGGCGACCTGGCGCGCATAAATCCCGCCGCCTTCAACGCCGGTGCTCACATTCATCACCACCGGCAGCGGCTCGGTGACCAGCATCGCTGGATGCGCCGAGGTGATCGGCACCGCTTCGCCAAACTGCGCGGCGACGGTGCCGGCCCAGGCGCCAGCACAGTTCAGCAGCCAGGGCGCTTGCAGGTGCAGGCCGTTGGCGCACTGCACCTGAAAGTGCTGGCCGTCATGTTCTATACCAATCACCTCAGCCTGCTCGTACACCGATGCGCCAAGGCGCTGCGCGGCACGGGCGAAGGCCGGGGATACCAATCGTGGGTTGGCGTGGCCGTCTTGCGGGCACAACGAGGCGCCCACCGCAATATCGCCGACCCAGGGAAAGCGTGCGCGCAGTTCGGCGTAGTCGAGCAACTGCAAGCCCAGGTCAAAGCCACGGGTCTGCTCGGCATACGCCTGCAACGCGGCGAAATCAGCCTGACTGCGCGCCAGCTTCAAATGCCCGGAGCGCACGTATTCGCCGTCGATGCCGATCAGGCCCGGCAAGTCGGCCCACAGTTGATGGGCGCGCTGCGACAGCGGCAACTGATGCAATGGCCGGCCCTGGCGGCGCACACCGCCATAATTCACGCCGCTGGAATGCGAGCCACAGAAGTCCCGTTCCACCAAGGCCACGCGCTGGCCTTTCTGCGCGAGCATCAAGGCCGCCGACGCGCCGACAATCCCACCGCCCAGCACGATGACGTCGATCATGACTGCGCCTCCACGCCAAACGGCAGCGGCTTGATCGGCGCCTGGCCACGCAAGCGGCCGACGTTTTCGATGCCCCGGCCGCTGCGCTCGGCGATAATCTCCGCTGCCGCCGGCCCGCACATGCGGCCCTGGCAGCGGCCCATGCCGACGCGACAGTGGGCCTTGACCCGATTGATCTCCCAGTGGCCTTCATCCACCACCGCACGTATATCGCCGGCGCTGACTTCTTCGCAGCGGCACACCATCAACGCATCCGGTGCCTGTGCCGCCCACTGCTCAGGGAAAGGAAACGCGGTTTCCAGGCCCTGGCGAAAGCGCTGGATACCCGCCAGTTGTTGCTCCAACACGGCGGGGCGGCGCTGATCAATGGCAATGCCCGCGTCCTCCAGTACCGCCAGCGCAGCACGCTCGCCGGCCATCTGCGCGGCGTCCGCGCCCATGATCCCGGCGCCGTCTCCCGCCAGGTACACACCGCTGATACTGCTGCGCCCGGCGCTGTCGCGTTGTGGAAGCCAGGCGCGGTTCAACGTGTTCCAGGCGAATTCACAACCGAGCAGATCCGCCAGTTGCGTCTCGCTGCGCAGGGCATGGGCAAAGCCCACGGCGTCGCATGCCAGGCTGTGCTCACCCCAACGAATAGCGCTGACCCGCTGTTCGCCTTCGATCTGCGTGAGCGTGGCGCCCTGATGCACGGCAATCCCATGGGCCGTCAGCCAGGCGCGGTAATACAAGCCCTTGGCCAAGGTCGCCGGTTGCCCGAGCAGCGCCGGCAGCGCTCGGCACTGCGCGCTGAACGGTGCGCTATCGAGCACCGCCACGACCTTGGCCCCGGCTTTGGCGTACTGATAGGCGACCAGGTACAACAACGGCCCGCTGCCACAGAACGCCACGCGCTCACCGATGGCGCAGCCCTGGTATTTCAAGGCGATCTGCGCCGCGCCGAGGCTGTAGACACCGGGCAAGGTCCAGCCCGGCACCGGCAGGATGCGGTCGGTGGCGCCCGTGGCGACGATGATCTGCGCGTAGTCGAGGCTCTCGGCGCGGCCTTTGTTGAGCATATCCAGGCGGCCGTCCTCGGCGTTCCACACCAGGGTTTGCGGCCGGTAGTCGATCAGCGGCGCCAGCTCATCCAGGGTGCGGTGCACGGCTTGGGCCTTGCTCGCTTCAAATCCGTAGAGCTGCCTGGCGGTGCGTTGGAAGCCTTGGGGTTGGCGCCGATAAATCTGCCCGCCACCGCGCAGGCTCTCATCCACCAGGCAGGGTGTGATGCCGTGGTCGAGCAGGGTGCGCGCTGCGCTGATGCCTGCCGGGCCTGCGCCCACAATCACCACCGGCTTCATGGCTGGCGCCCCGGATCGCGGCTGACCGCCTGACCTTCTTCCAGCAGCGTCGAACAGGCGCGCACGCGGCGCCCATCTTCAAGGCGCACCCAGCAGTCCTGGCACGCGCCCATCAGGCAGAAACCGGCACGCGGTTCGGCGCTGAAGTCACTGCCGCGCAGGTGCTCGGCGCAGGTCAGCACGGCGGTGAGCACCGTGTCACCCAGCAAGCCGCTGGCGGGCTGGCCGTCCAGGGTGAAGGACAGGACCGGGCGTTCGGTCTCGGCTAAGCGTTTAAACAAGGCCATCAATGTTTCCCCACCAGCACGCGGTCCAGGCCGTAGACCCGATCCAGCAGAATCATGGTCGCCGCCGTCAGCGCAATCACCAGCGCCGACACCGCCGCCATCATCGGGTCGATGGACTCGGTGGCGTACACATACATGCGCACCGGCAGGGTTTGCGTGGCCGGCGAGCTGACGAAGATCGACAGCGTCACCTCGTCGAAACTGTTGATGAAGGCTAACAACCACCCCCCGGCGACACCGGGCAGGATCATCGGCAGGGTGATCTGGCGAAACAGCGTGAAACGGCCAGCCCCCAGGGATTCGGCGGCATGCTCGGCGCTGCGATCAATACCGATGGCTGCAGCCAGCACCAGGCGCAGCACATACGGCGTGATGATCACCACATGGGCCAGCATCAGCCAGGTAAAACTGCCGTTGACGCCCATCAGCGCAAACAAGCGCAGCATGGCCACGCCCAGCACCAGGTGCGGGATGATGATCGGCGACAGGAACAACGCACTGAAAAAGTTGCGCCCCGCAAACGAATACCGGCTGATCGCCAACGCCGCCGGTACGGCAATCAAGGTGGCCAATGTCGCAGCGGTGAACGCCAGGATCAGGCTGTTATAGAACGCCTGGATAAAATCCGCCCGCTCGAACACCGCGCGAAACCAGCGCAGCGAGAAGCCCGACGTGGGCAGGCTCAAGGTGTTTTCGGGCGTGAAGGCCACCAGGCACACCACCACCAGCGGCGCCATCATGAACAGCACCACCAAACCGTGGAAACCAAGGGCCAAAGGACCGTTTCTGGACATGCGCTTAAACCCCCAGGGACTTTTTGTAGCGGCCTTCGACCATGCGGTTCCAGCTCAGCATGATCAGCAGATTGACCAACAGCAGCACCACCGCGATGGTCGCGCCCATGGGCCAGTTGAGTTCCGAGAGGTACTGGTCGTACACCACGGTGGCGACCATTTTCAGGCGACGCCCGCCGAGCAGGCCGGGGATCGCGAAGGAGCTGGCGGCCAGGCCGAACACGATCAAGGTGCCGGACAGTACCCCGGGCATGACCTGCGGCAACACGATCTTGCGCATCACCGTGGCCTGGCTGGCGCCCAGGGACAACGCGGCTTGTTCAGCCGACGGGTCGAGTTTCTGCAGGGAGGTCCACACCGGGATGATCATGAACGGCAGCATCACGTGCACCAGGGCGATGATCACCGCGAACGGCGTGTACAGCAGCTTCACCGGGCGCCCACCGAGGAACTGGATCACTTGGTTTACCAGCCCGTCCGCGCCGAGCAACAGGCTCCAACCAAAGGCGCGCACCACCACCGAAATCAGCAAGGGCGTGAGGATCAGAATCAGGAAGATCGAGCGCCACGGCGTGCCCATGCGACTGAGGATGTAAGCCTCGGGCACACCGATCACCACGCACAGCAGGGTGACCAGCGCGCTGATCCAGAAGGTGCGCCAGAAAATCTCGTAGAAGTACGAATCGCTGAACAATGACAGGTAGTGCGCGAAGGTCCATTCATCGGCCTTCACGCCCACCTGGTAGTCAAACACGTTGAACGACAGCACCAGGGTCAGGCCCAACGGCAGGATCAGCAGCCCGACAAACAGCACCAGCGCCGGCAGCGAGAGCAGGTAGCCGCGACTCATGGGTGCACCTCATCCGCCGCCAACACGCGCAACAGGCTGGCGTGCCAGTCCAGGCCTACCGCTGTGCCGCAACGCAGCGGCGCGTTGCCGTCGTTGCTGCGCACCACGGTGACTTCGCCGAGGGCGGTGTCGATGTGGTACAGCCATTGGCTGCCGAAGAAGTAGCGATTGATGACCTGGCCTTGCAGGCGACCTGTGCCTGCGTCCACCAATTGGATCTTTTCCGGGCGCAGGCTCAGGGTCAGTTCGCCGTCGCCGCTCTCGTGGCGCACTTGCGGGGTGCCGAGTATGTCGTAGTCGCCCGGCAGCAGGTTGGCCTTGCCGACAAAGTCGGAGATGAAGCGCGTACGCGGATGTTCGTAGAGCGTGTAGGGCGCGTCGATCTGGGTCACGCGCCCGGCCTGCATCACCACCACGCGGTCACTGATCGACAGCGCTTCGGCCTGGTCGTGGGTGACCATCAACGTGGTGATACCGACGGCGCACTGGATGCGGCGGATCTCGAACTGCATCTCTTCGCGCAAATTAGCGTCGAGGTTGGACAACGGCTCATCGAGCAGCAACACCGGCGGCTCAATCACCAACGCGCGAGCCAGGGCCACGCGCTGGCGCTGGCCGCCGGACAACTCCCGTGGGTAGCGGTCGGCGTGCGGCGCCAGGCGCACCAGTTCCAGCACGGTCTTGACCTTGCTGGCGATCTCGGCGGCCGGCACTTTGCGCATCTTCAGGCCGAAGGCGACGTTGTCGCGCACGCTCATGTGCGGGAACAGCGCGTAGCTCTGGAACACCACGCCCAGGCCACGGCTGGCGGGCTTGGCGTGGGTGATGTCGCGGCCGTCGAGCAGGATCTGCCCGCCGCTCACATCGACGAAGCCGGCGATCATTTGCAGGGTGGTGGTCTTGCCGCAGCCCGAGGGGCCGAGCAGGGAAACGAACTCGCCTTTTTCCACCGCGAGGTCGGTGGCGACCACCGCGTCGACGGCGCCGTAGCGTTTGCTCAAGGCGTTGAGTTGGAGAAATGCCATGTCTGCGTTCCACCTTTTTTTGAGTCGCGTCGAGACGCGCTTTTTTGTTTTGGGCAGATGCGAAAAGGGTGTTGCGGGTGCGTTGGCGCTCGATCTCAAGTCGGCTGCCGGTTGTTGTTCATTTCGCCCCTGTGGACGCAGATTAGGACGAAGACTAGGATGGGCGGAAGATAGAATTTCACTGAACGGACTGTTATTTTTAGTTTTATTCACTCACCGGAATTTGCAAAGAGATGGGTTGTTATGCATTCCACTGATCGAAATGAAAAGGGCAAAGAAGTCGGGGTGGGCGGAGTGTCTCGTCTGTTCGCGCTGCTGCGCACCCTGGGTGAAGTGCCGGAGGGTGGCGAACGCGTTACGCAGCTCGCGCAACAGGTGGGCCTGTCCCAGCCCACCACCCACCGCCTGCTGCGCAGCCTGATGGACGAAGGCATGGTCGAGCAGGACGCACGCAGCAAGCGCTATCGCCTCAGCCTGGAGTTCTTCGCCCTGGCGGCCAATGCAGGCAAGACCGGCAACCTGCGCGACCTGGTGCGGCCGAGCATGCTGCGCCTGAGTGCTTCACTGGGCGACTCGCTGTTCCTGCTGGCGCGCAGTGGCTTCGATGCGATCTGCCTGGACCGCAGCGAAGGCCCGTACCCGATCCGCACCTTCACCGGTGATATCGGCGGGCGTGTGGCATTGGGCGTGGGGCAGGGCAGCCTGGCGATCCTGGCGTTTTTGCCGGAGGAAGAGCGCGAGACGGTGATCCGCTACAACCTGCCACGGCTCAAGGATTTCCACCTGTATGACGAAGTGCTGTTGCGCTCGGAAGTGGAGAACGTGCGCAACCTGGGGTATGCGGCGCGCAATACCGGGGTGCTGGAAGGCATGGCGGGGTTGGCGGTGCCGATACTGAATCGGGACGGGCATGCGGTGGCGGCGTTGAGCGTGGCGACCATCAGTGACCGCCTGGGGCCGAGCCGGTTGCCGATGGTGGTGGAGTTATTGAAGCGCGAAGCGGCGGCGATCGGGCCACGGATCAATCCGTTTGATCCGACGTTGCGCAGGCCCTCACACACCTTCGGCGGGTAACCGATTTCAGCCTCGATGAAGAGCAAAAAATGTGCGAGCGGGCACCCCGCACATTCAGAGGGCGGCCAGGGCGACGGAGGTGGCCGCTGTGCGGGTCTCCACGCCCAACTTCACATACACATGCTCCAGATGCTTGTTCACCGTCCTCGGGCTCAACCCCAGGATATCCCCGATATCCCGATTGGTTTTCCCGCACGCCACCCAGCGCAGCACCTCTACCTCACGCTCGGTCAATTGGAACCGGGCCGACAGCAGCCTATGCGCCGGCTCATCTTCAAGCGTCAACACACTCGGCTGCTGCGCCTCCCGCGCCGACAACAAAATACGCGACGTGCGTAAATGTGCCGCCACCCGAGCCAGTACCTCGTCGGTCTGGATCGGCTTGGTCACGTAGTCACTGCCACCCACTTCAAAGCCCTGCACCACGTGCCTGGTGTCGGTCAGCCCGGTCATGAACACCACCGGGATGTCCGCACTGGCGGGTTGCGCCTTGAGCCGGCGGCAGGTTTCGAAGCCGTCCAGGCCGGGCATCATTGCGTCCAGCAGGATCAGGTCCGGGCGCCGGCGTTGTACGCGGTTCAACGCGCTGAGGCCGTCGAGGGCCACCAGCACCATATAGCCCGCGTCGTCGAGGGCGTCGGAGAGCATCGCGAGGTTATCCGGCGTGTCGTCGACGATCAGCACAACGCCGGGTTCAGTGCTGCGGGTGAGTGCATTCATCTTCGGCCTCCTTGAGGGTTCGGTTGAGTTCATCCAGGCGGAAACCCTTGAGCAGCCCGCGTACCTTGCTGATGAAAGGCTCGGTGTCGGGGTGCTGCGCAAGGATCGTGTCGAGTTTTTCGTGCAGGCCGCGCACGTAACCGATGGCGCTGAGTTCGGCGAGTACCGCTAGGTCTTCGGCGCCGGGCAGCACACGGGGGGGCGGTGGCGGTATCGAGCGTCGGGTGCGCCGTAGCCAGTGCAGGTCCAGGTGTTGTTGCAGGCGCCCGAGCAGCTCCGGCGTGCGCACGGGCTTGGCCAGGTAGTCGTTGCAGGCGGCGGCAATGCTGCGTTCGCGGTCGTCGGTAAAGGCGTTGGCCGAGATCACGATGATCGGTGCGGTGCACAGCGCATTACGGCGTATCAGGCGGCTGGTTTCGTAGCCATCCAGGGTCGGCATCGACAGGTCCATCAGGATCAGGTCCGGCGCCAGCAGCGCCACCTGGCGGATCGCGTCCTGGCCATTACTGGCCTGGATCACCTCGAAGCCCAGCGGCGTGAGCATGCCGCTGAGCACCTTGCGATGGTCTACATGGTCATCCACCACCAGGATGCGCCGCCGCTCGCCTTGATAACCGATGATGTCGTGCTCCACGTGCACCACCGCTTGCGGCGCGCGCACCTGAGACAGGAACAGCCGCACCTGGAAGCAGGTGCCCTTGTCCAGCTCGCTGGTTACTCGCAGCTCGCCGCCCATCAACGCAGTGAGCATGCGCGTGATAGTCAGCCCCAGGCCCACGCCGTTGTCCTGGCGCATCAGGTCGCCGCGCTCGAACGGCTGGAATATCCGCTCCAACTGCCCAGGATCGATGCCGATGCCGGTGTCGATAATCTCGAAGTTGGCGGTCTCGCGCATATAACTGACCCGCAGGCGCACTTCGCCGCTGTCGGTGAAGTTCACGGCGTTGCCCAGCAGGTTGATCAGGATCTGGCGCACGCGTTTTTCATCGCCACGCACCACCGCCGGGATCTTGCCCACGCAGTCCAGGCGAAAACGCAGACCCTTGTCGTGGGCTTGCGGGGTGAACATCTGCTCCAGGTCGTGGAGCAGCTCGGGGAAGGGGATTTCGGTGAGTTCCAGGCGCAACTTGCCGGCCTCGATCTTGGCCACGTCGAGCAAACCGTCGATCAATGACACCAAGTGCGAACCACTGCGCAGGATGGTCGCCAGCGCATCCTGATGCTGCTCGGGCATGGCGCTGTCGCGCTGCAGAATCTGGGTGAAGCCAAGGATGCTGTTGAGCGGCGTGCGCAGTTCGTGGGACAGCCCGGTGACGTAGCGGCTCTTGGCGGCATTTGCGGCTTCCGAGGCTTCCTTGGCTTGCTGCAGGGCCTGGTCGGTGAGGCTGTGGGCGTCGATTTCCTGCATCAGCAGCAGGGTTTGGCGGTCGGATTCCTCCTGGGCTACGCCACGGCTTTCGCGGGTCAGCACCACCCACCAGGCGAGCACGGCGGCCAGCACCGAGAGCGTCAGGAACGCCTTGAAGAACGCCTGGTACAGGGTTTCGGAATGGGGCAAGCCCTGGGCCGCCTGTACGTAGATCAACGCCAATGCGCCGGCAAGCATCAGCACCAGGGCGAGCAACAATCCCAGGTAATGGGCCAAGCGTGTGTGCAGGCGCGGCATCATCGTGTTGGGCAGCAGCCAGCGCAGTACGCCTTCGAACTGGGTGACCAGGCGGGCGTGGGGCTTGCAACGATCACCGCAGCGCGCATCCAGCGAGCAACACAGTGAGCAGATCGGCGTGCTGTAGGCCGGGCAGAACGCCATGTCCGCGGTCTCGAACGGGTTGCTGCACAGCCCGCACACCGCGTGGGTCGCGGGGGCAACCGGGTGAATCAACTGCACGTCGCTGGTGCGGGCGATGTAGTACTTGCCCTGGGTCAGCCAGGCCAGCAGCGGCGCCATCACCAGCGCCGTGCCCAGGGCCACGAAGGGCGGTGCCGCCTGGGCCAGGGCACCGAACAGGCCGAAGTGGGCGAGGATCGACAGCAACGACGCAATCAGCATCGAGCCGACGCCCACCGGGTTGATATCGTAGAGGTGCGCGCGCTTGAACTCGATGTGCTTGGGCGACAGGCCCAATGGCTTATTGATCACCAGGTCCGCCACCAGCGTGCCGATCCAGGCGATCGCGATATTGGCGTAGAGCCCCAGCACCTGGTCGATCACGTCGAAAACGCCCAACTCCATCAGCATCAGCGCGATGGCCACATTGAACACCAGCCATACCACGCGGCCGGGGTGGCTGTGGGTCACGCGGGCGAAAAAGTTCGACCAGGCCAGGGAGCCCGCGTAGGCATTGGTCAGGTTGATCTTCATTTGCGAAATAATCACGAACAGCACCATGGCGCCGAGCGCCCATTCCGGCGAACTGAACACGTAGCGGAACGCAACCAGGTACATCTGGGTTGGCTCGGCGGCGCGTTCCATGGGGATTTCATGTTGCAGCGCGAGAAACGCCAGGAACGCCCCGGCGAACATCTTCAAGGCGCCGGGAATGATCCAGCCGGGGCCGGCGCAGAGCAGGGCGGCCCACCAGCGCTTGCGGTTGGCAGCCGTTTTTTCGGGCAGGAAACGCAGGTAGTCCACCTGTTCGCCGATCTGCGTGACCAGCGACAACGCCACCGTGCAGGCGGCGCAGAACGCCAACAGGTTGAAGCCGCCGCCGTCACCGCTGCGTCCGACAAAGCTGGTCCAGTCGCTGAAGGCGTCGGGGTTCTTCCACCCCACAAAACCATACGGCAGCACCAGCAACAACAGCCAGATCGGTTGCGTCCACAGTTGCAGGCGGCTGATCAGCGTCACGCCGTACGCCACCAGCGGGATCACCAGCAGCGAGCAGATCACATAGGCCAGGGCCAGCGGGATATGGAAATACAGCTCCAGTGCCAGCGCCATGATCGCCGCTTCCAGGGCGAAGAACAGGAAGGTGAAGCTGGCGTAGATCAGCGAGGTGATGGTGGAGCCGATATAGCCGAAGCCGGCGCCACGGGTGAGCAAGTCCATGTCCACGCCGTAGCGTGCGGCGTAATAGCTGATGGGCAGGCCGGTGAGGAAGATCACCATGCTGATGGCGAGGATCGCCCAGAAGGTGTTGGTAAAGCCGTAGTTCAAGGCCAGCACGCCGCCGATGGCCTCCAGCGCCAGGAACGACACCGCGCCGAGGGCGGTGTTGGCAATGCGCAGCTCCGACCACTTGCGAAAGGACTTGGGGGTGTAGCGCAGGGCGTAGTCTTCCATGGTCTCGTCGGCGACCCAGGTGTTGTAGTCGCGGCGGATCTTGACGATGCGCTGGGTGCCGGAAGGAGGGTGCACGGCGGGATGGCTCCGGGGAGTGGGCAAGGTGGATGAGCAAGTTCCGTGCCCCGATTCAAAATGTGGGAGCTGGCTTGCCTGCGATGGCGGTGGGTCAGGCATGGGGAAGTTGGTTGATACACCGCCATCGCAGGCAAGCCAGCTCCCACATTGATCGGTGCTGTCAGGGCGGGCGGGATCTTGCTCGAAAACAGTGCGCAGCGGCATACGTCAAATGACGTACCCCGTTACGTCAGGCTGCGTATACCCGCACCGGTCCACTGCCGCCATGCTGGACCCCTCATTGCAGAGGAGTCGCCCCATGGCACCACGATTGATCCGCTCCACACCGCTGTTGGCCCTGTCATTGCTGGCGGCCGCTCTGTTCAGCCAGGGCGTGCTGGCCGATAACGAAGGCCTCGCCGTGACCCCGACCGAAGTCACCGTCGGCCAGTTGCACTCCGCCACCGGCACCATGGCGATTTCCGAAACCGGTTCGATCCAGGCCGAACGCTTGGCCATCGAACAGATCAACGCCTCAGGCGGGATCCTCGGACGGCAGATCAAGGTGATCCAGGAAGACGGCGCCTCCGACTGGCCGACCTTCGCCGAAAAAGCCAAGAAGCTGCTGGTCAACGACAAGGTCGCCGCCGTGTTCGGCTGCTGGACCTCGGCCTCGCGCAAAGCCGTGCTGCCGATCTTCGAAAAGGAAAACGGCCTGCTCTACTACCCGACCTTCTATGAAGGCCTGGAACAGTCGAAAAACGTGATCTACACCGGGCAGGAAGCCACCCAGCAAATCCTCGCCAGCCTTGACTGGATCGCCAAGACCAAGGGCGCCAAGACCTTCTACCTGGTCGGCTCCGACTACATCTGGCCGCGCACCTCGATGAAGATCGCGCGCAAGCACATCGAAAACGTCCTGCACGGCACCGTGGTCGGCGAAGACTACTACCCGCTGGGTAACACCCAGTTCGGTTCGCTGATCAACAAGGTCAAGCTGAAAAAGCCTGATGTGGTGTTTGCGGCGGTGGTGGGTGGTTCCAACGTGGCGTTCTACAAACAACTCAACGCGGCGGGCGTGAATTCGGCCAAGCAGACCCTGCTGACCCTGTCGGTCACCGAGGACGAACTGCTCGGCATCGGCGGTGAAAACATGGCCGGTTTCTATGCCTCGATGAAGTACTTCCAGAGTCTGGATAACCCGAACAACAAAGCCTTCGTCGAGGCCTTCAAGGCCAAATACGGCAAGGACGCAGTGATCGGCGATGTGACCCAGGCGGCCTATCTGGGGCCGTGGCTGTGGAAAGCGGCGGTGGAGAAGGCCGGCAGTTTCGACGTGGATAAAGTGGTGGCCGCGTCGCCTGGCATCGAGCTGAAAACCGCGCCGGAAGGCTACGTGAAGATTCACGAGAACCATCACTTATGGAGCAAGTCGCGCATCGGCGAAGTGCAGCCCAACGGCCAGTTCAAGGTGATCTACGAGTCGGATCTGATCGAGCCGAATCCGTTCCCCAAAGGCTATCAATAACCCTGGTCTTGGCGCTGAGCTAAATGTGGGAGCGGGCTTGCTCGCGAACGAGGTGGATCAGTCAATACACCTGTGAATGACACTGCGCATTCGCGAGCAAGCCCGCTCCCACATAAAGCAGACGCAGATTGCAATTCAACCTGGCTCTCAGGAGACCATCATCATGGAATGGCTATCGGAATTTGGAGCCATCGCGGCGATGCAGGGGTTCAACGGTTTGTCCGTGTTCTGCGTGCTGTTGCTGATGGCATTGGGGCTGGCGATCATCTTTGGCCAGATGGGGGTGATCAACATGGCCCACGGTGAGTTCCTGACCATCGGCGCCTACACCACGTATGTGTGTTCCAGCCTCACGGCGCACTTTGCACCGAGCTTCCAACCCTATTACTTCTTCTTCGCCATTGCCCTGTCATTCCTCGTCGCCGGCGCCATCGGCTGGCTGGTGGAATGGGCGATGATCAGCCGCTTGTACAAGCGCCCGCTGGACACTTTGCTCGCCACCTGGGGGCTGTCGCTGGTGATGCAGCAGACCTTCCGCTCAGTGTTCGGCGCCCGCGAGGTCAGCGCTGAACCACCGGCCTGGCTGATGGGCTCGGTGAATTTCACCGATGCCATCGAGATCCCGCGCAATGGCCTGTTCATGATGGCCCTGACCCTGCTGCTCACCGCCGCGATCTTCCTGATGCTCTACCGCTCGCGTTGGGGCCTGCAGGTGCGCGCCACGGTGCAGAACCGCCTGATGAGCCGCGCGGTGGGCATCAATACGCGCAAGGTCGACCGCATGACCTTCGCCTTGGGCTGCGGCGTCGCCGGGGTGGCCGGCGCGGCGTTCACCACCATCGGCTCCACCGGGCCGACGGCGGGCTCGCAGTACATCGTCGACACCTTCCTGGTGGTGGTCTTCGGCGGCGCGCAGAGTCTGTTCGGCACCATCGCTTCGGCCTTCGTGATTGCCCAGACCCAATCGCTGTCGGAGTTCTTCCTCAGTGGCTCGATGGCCAAGGTACTCACCTTGTCCTCGGTGATTCTGATCCTGATGCTGCGCCCGCAAGGGTTGTTCTCCATCAAAGTGCGCAAGTAGAGGCGAGCGGATGAAGGCTTTAGACAAGCTGCTGGGCGGCCAGCAAAACCTGATCGGCATCGTGTTGCTGGCGCTGTTGATCCTGGTGGTATTCCCCCTGACCCTGGATGCGTTCCGCCTGAACATGGTCGGCAAATACCTGACCTACGCGTTTGTCGCGGTGGGCCTGGTGTTGTGCTGGGGCTATGGCGGCATTCTCAGCCTGGGGCAGGGCGTGTTCTTTGGCGTCGGCGGCTACTGCATGGCAATGTTCCTCAAGCTTGAGGCCTCGGACCCGGAAAGCACCAAGATCCAGTCCACACCGGGCATTCCGGACTTCATGGATTGGAACCAGATCACCGAGCTGCCGTGGTTGTGGCAGCCGTTCCACAGTTTCAGCTTCACCTTGGCGGCCGTGATTGCGGTGCCGGTGCTGCTGGCGTTCATCATCGGTATGGCGCTGTTCAAGCGGCGCGTGGGCGATGTGTATTTCTCCATCGTCACCCAGGCGATTGCGCTGATCCTCACGGTGCTGATCGTCGGCCAGCAAGGCCTGACCGGTGGCGTCAACGGCATCACCGACCTCAAGACCCTGCTTGGCTGGGACCTGCGCACCGACAGCGCGAAGATGATCCTGTACTTCATCAACGCCGGGTTGCTGTTCGGCTGCATCTTCATTGGCCGGTTCATCCTTGCTTCCAAGCTCGGCCGGTTGCTGATGGCGATGCGCGACAAGGAAGAACGCGTGCGTTTCTCCGGGTATGACGTGGCCAGCTTCAAGATCTTCGTGTTCTGCGTGGCCGCCGCGTTCTCGGCGATTGGCGGGGCGATGTTTGCCTTGCAGGTGGGCTTTATGTCGCCGTCGTTCGTGGGCATCGTGCCGTCGATCGAGATGGTGATCTTCGCGGCGGTAGGCGGGCGCATGTCACTGCTCGGTGCGGTGTATGGCGCGTTGCTGGTGAACTACGGCAAGACCTACTTTTCCGAGTCCTTCCCCGAGTTGTGGTTGTACCTCATGGGCGGGCTGTTTATCGCCGTGGTGATGTACTTCCCCAACGGCCTCGCCGGTTTGTGGGACAGCCATGGGCGTCAGGCGCTGGCGAGAATGTTGCGGCGTAAACCTGTAGCGGCGACCCCGGTGAACGCACCGTTAACACCCAAGGCCACAAGCAAAATCCTGGAGACCCAGCCATGACCGCCGTCGGCTTTGAAATGAAAAAACCGGTGCTGGCCATCGAAGGCCTCACCGTGTCGTTCGACGGCTTCAAGGCGGTCGACAACCTCAACCTGTATATCGACCGCAATGAAGTGCGCGTGGTGATCGGCCCTAACGGCGCCGGCAAGACCACCGTGCTTGACCTGATCTGCGGCAAAACCCGCGCCACCAGCGGCAGCATCCAGTTCGACGGCCAGGAACTGACGAAAATGCGCGAGTACAACATTGTGCGTGCCGGCGTGGGCCGTAAGTTCCAGAACCCGTCGATCTACGAAAACCTCACGGTGTTCGAGAACCTGGAGATGTCTTACCCGGCCGGTCGCAAGGTATGGGGCGCTCTGTTTTTCAAGCGCAATGCCCAGGTGATCGCACGGGTGGAGGAGGTGGCGCGGGAGATCTTTCTCGGCGACCTGCTGCAACAACAGGCCGACCTGCTGTCCCACGGCCAGAAGCAGTGGCTGGAGATCGGCATGCTACTGATGCAGGACCCCGAGTTGCTGATGCTCGATGAACCGGTGGCTGGCATGAGCGTCAATGAGCGCGCGCAAACCGCCGAGCTGCTCAACCGCATCAGCCAGGGCCGTTCGGTGCTGGTGATCGAGCACGACATGGAGTTCGTCAAAAGCATCGCCCACAAGGTCACGGTGCTGCACCAGGGCAAGGTGCTGGCCGAGGGCAGCATGGCGTCGGTGCAAAGCAACCCGAAAGTCATCGAAGTGTATTTGGGCCACTGAGGAGCCGCGCATGTTCAAGATCGACCAGTTGGCCTGCGGCTACGGGCAGAGCCAGATTCTCCATGACTTGGACCTGAACGTCGCCAAGCGCGAGATTGTCGCGGTGATGGGCCGCAACGGCATGGGTAAAACCACGCTGTTCAAGAGCCTGATGGGCATCCTGCCGCAGTGGAAGGGCCAAGTCAGCGTGGATGGGCAGGATGTCTCGGCGCTGGAAACCCATGAACGGGTCGCGCGGGGGATCGCCTATGTGCCCCAGGGCCGCATGATTTTCCCGAGTATGACCGTGCTGGAAAATATTCAGACCGGCTTGCCGGCATCGGCACGCGGCAAGGTGCCGGAAGACTTGTATGCGCTGTTTCCGGTGCTCCACGACATGCAGTCGCGAAAGGGCGGTAACCTGTCCGGCGGGCAGCAACAACAACTGGCGATAGCCCGGGCGCTGGCGACCAACCCCAAGGTGCTGTTGTTGGATGAGCCGACAGAGGGCATCCAACCGTCGATCATCAAGGACATTGCCCGCACGCTGAAGGAAATCCGTAACGTGCGCGATTTGACCATTGTGGTGTCGGAGCAGGTGCTGTCGTTTACCCTGGAAATCGCGGACCGTTTTCTGGTGATCGAGAAGGGGCGGTTTGTGATTGAAGAGACCCGCGACCGAGTGGATGAGGCGATCATCAGCCGGTACTTATCGGTGTGAATGCAGGTTGGTCTGCCGCCTCGTAAGTGCTGTTTTTTACCGATGTTCCACTGGAACCGTTGCTCTTTGTGTGGCCACAGATGGGTGTCGACAAAGTGTCCAGCCGAGCGTTGGTCGGCTGTGATGCATCTACTCCCTGAGGTGTTGCCATGGTAAATACTCAATACGGTCAAAATTATCCACTCAGTTTCAATCGGCCTGATCTTGACGGGCAACCCACCTCGCGGGAGGACAAATACAAGCACACTTCAAATTTGGATCTGGTGAAGACGTTTGGGAATAACTTTGACTACTTCGTCAATACCAAGACCGGCTTTGTGGACCAGGCCAAACTCCGTGAAGTGGCGGCTCGTCCGCTGACGGGTAATTCCGTCGACGACAATATGACGCTATTGGCAGGCGAAATCCTGAATCGCCCGGACGTGAACCGTAAGTTGGATAAGTTGAATGAGCGCGGTATACACGACGGTCTTGTTGACCGTGAAAACGTTGAACAGCTCGTTGATTACTACACGAGCGATGACGCGTCTGCCGGCCAGCAGTCCAGGGCCGGAGAGCCGAGCACTGCACCGTCATTTTCGCAGGCTTACCCTGCGCAATATGAGCGTCCCGTTAATAACGTCGGAGCGTTTAACCCGCCTGCGATGAATCATTCACCCGGGGACTATCGCGCGCCCTCAAATACCACGGTTGCACGGGATTTTGCCGATAGCTTCAGTTACTTCCAGGGACCGTCCGGCTTTGTCACACGTGCAGTCCTTGAGGACGCTGCCAACCGCCCATTGACCGGTCACCCGGTGCACGACCGCATGACAATGCTGGCCAACGAGATTCTCAGCCGTCCTGAAATGAGTCATTTGCTTGATGCAATCAACCATGACGGCCTTGAAGACGGGCTGATCAGCCAGGGGGACGCGAACAGGGTGGTTGATTACTACCAAACCCAAGAGGCACCCTCCATGCAGAGCGGGGCCGGAAGGTACACCGGTTCCATGCAGCGCCAACGTGTTGAAAACACCTATGACGAGAACTATCGCCCCCAGGCATTCGGCAGAAATGCGCCCATTCAACCTCTTTCCTGGGGCATGTCCGCATCGTCGCAAGGCGAAGGCATGAGCCCGCAGAATACTGAGGTCGCTAATGCGTTCAAAGGAACCAAGGACTCAGACTTGGCGAGCGAGTTGGGTAATAATCTTGATTATTTCAAACCCGACGCGAATGGAAAAATCACTCAGGGAGCGCTTCGTGAAGTCGCGGGTCAGCCCTTGACTGGCAATGCGTCGGATGACCGGATGACCCTGTTGGCCAGGGAAATCATCAGTCGGCCGGGACTCAATAGCAAACTGGATTCCGACCATGATGCTGACAAGTCCGACGGGCTTATTGGGCGCGACACTATTGAAAGGGTGTCCAGGCAGAATGCAGCGCCAAGCTATGAAAAAATGAGTGACGTTGAACTGCTTCAGGCCCTTGACGAAAAGTTCAAACAGTATTGGGGCGCGGATAACTATATCAGCTTCGATAGCTTAAAAAGTGCTGCTGCAGAGTCTCCACCGACAGACCGGTCTGGACTCGCGGCTGAACTTCTCCGGCGCCCGGGCCTGATGAAAGAAGTCGATATTGGCACTGATGGCAAAGGCGGCAGGGGCGCAGAAGATGAAAGGTTTAATTGGGTCAATGTCGACTACGTAAAAAAAGAAAAACAAGCGCAGTCGTTACGGGGTTGAGTGTGGGCCGCGACGTTCCGTGATCAGCCGGGGCTGATCATCCTTTCCGGCCGCACCTGTCGCTCATATTCTTCGGCGGTTATCAGCCCCAGTTGCACCGCCGCGTCCTTGGGTGACAGGCCCTCGTCCGCGGCTTTGCGGGTGATCTGCGCCACGCGGTCATAGCCCAGCACCGGGTTCAGCGCGGTCGCCATCAATAATGAGTGCTCCACGTTGTGCGCCAGTTGCGGGCGGTTCAGTTCCAGGCCGCCCAGCAGCTTGTGGGTGAACAGGCTGGCGCAGTCGCTGAGTACCTCGATCGAGTGCAGCAGGTTGTGGATCAGCACCGGCTTGGCCACGTTCAATTCGAAGGTGCTGGAAGCCCCCGCCAGGGTGATGGTGGTGTGGTTGCCGATCACCTGCATCGCCGCCTGCACCAGCACTTCGGCGATGGTGGGGTTGCGTTTGCCGGGCATGATCGAAGAGGTCAGGCCGTCGTCGGGCACGATCAATTCACCCAGGCCGCAGCGCGGTCCCGAGCCGAGCAGGCGGATGTCATTGGCGATCTTGGTCAGTGACACGGCGAGCACATTCAACGCCCCAGAGGCCTCTACCAAGGCATCGTGGGTGCCCATGCCTTCGAACTTGCACGGGTTGGTTTCGAAGCGTTCGCCGGTGAGTCGGCTGATTTCCTCGCAGAACGCCCGGTCAAAACCCTCCGGTGTATTCAGTCCGGTGCCCACCGCTGTCCCCCCTTGGGGCAGCAGGCGCAGGCGCGGCATGCACGCTTCGATGCGCGCGATAGCGTGCTGGATCTGCTGGGCAAACGCGCCAAACGCCTGGCCTTGGCTCATGGGCACCGCATCCATCAGGTGGGTGCGGCCGATTTTAAGCACCTCCCGCCAGGCGTCGGCCTTGTTACTGAGCTCATCACGCAGATGGCCCAGCACCGGCAGCAGGCGGCCGCGCAGTTCCAGCACGGTGGTCAGGTGCATCACCGTGGGGAAGCTGTCGTTGGACGACTGCGAGCGGTTTACATGGTCGTTGGGGTGCACCGGCGACTTGCTGCCCAGTTCGCCGCCGAGCGCGAGGTTGGCGCAGTTGGCGATCACCTCGTTGGCGTTCATGTTGGTCTGGGTGCCGGAGCCGGTTTGCCAGATCGACAGCGGGAAGTGCTGGTCAAGGTCGCCCTTGGCCAGTGCTTCGGCGGCCTGTTCGATCGCTTGCGCCAGGGCCGGCGCCAGTACGCCGAGGCGTGCATTGGCACGCGCGCACGCACGTTTTTGTTGGCCAAAGGCGCGGATCAGGCTGGCGGGGAACGGCTGTTTACCGCCGAAGACCTCCAGCGCCCGTTGGGTTTGCGCACCCCAGTAGCGGTCGGCCGGTATGGACACGGGGCCGAACGCGTCATGTTCGATTCGCAGCGTCGTCATCAAGAGGCTCCGTTAAAGCGCAGCGCCGGCAGCACGCCCGAGCACGCGTTGGTATTCATCCTGGGCGGTCTGCTGGGAGAACTCCCCGGACCATTTCGACACCACCACCGTCGCGACGCTGTTGCCGATGGTGTTGCAGGTGGCAATGGCCATCGACATGAAGCGGTACACGCCGAACAGCAGCGCCAGGCCTTCCGCCGGCAGCACGCCGATGGCCGTGACGGTCGCGGCGAACACCACGAAGCTGCCACCCGACACCGCCGCCGCGCCTTTGGAGGTCACCAGCATGATCGCGATGATGCCCAGCTGTTGTTCCCAGCTCAGCGGCACCCCGTAGGCATTGGCGATAAACAGCACGCACAGCGACATGTAGATCGAGGTGCCGTCGAGGTTGAACGCATAGCCGGTGGGCAGCACCAGGCCGACGCTCTGTTTGGAACAGCCGAATTTCTCGAGTTTTTGCAGCAGGCGCGGCAGGGCGCTTTCCGACGAGGCGGTGCCGAGCACGATGAAGATTTCATCCTTGATATAGGTGAGGAAGCGCCACAGGCTGAAGCCACTCAACCGGCATACGGCGCCGAGCACCACAAAGATAAAGAATGCGATGCCGACGTAGAACATCAACACCAGGTTGGCCAGGGACATCAGCACTGCCGTGCCATTGCTGCCCACCGCGTAAGCCACCGAACCGAAGGCACCCAGGGGCGCGAACTTCATGATCAGGTTGATGAACTCGAAGAAGCACTCGGAGATGCGGTTCAGGCCGTCTTCGATCACTTCGCGGCGTTCGGGCTTCAACGCCAGCAGGGCGAAGCCGAACAACACCGAGATCACCAGTACTTGCAGCAACTGGCCGCCGGCGAAGGCACCGACGAAATTGTCCGGGAAGATGCCGTAGATAAAGTCCAGGGTCGACGCAGGCGCATGCCCCTTGGCCACGGCGGCCCTCGCGGCGGCCGCGGCGGCGCTGCTCGGGTGGGCGTCGTGCATGCCGGAGCCGATCTGCAACAGGTTGCCCCACAACAGGCCGATGGCCAGGGCAAGGGTGGAGACCACTTCGAAGTAGATCAACGCGCGCAAGCCGACCTTACCGACGCGCTTGATATCGCCGGCCGAGGCGATGCCGTGGACCACGGTGAAAAACACCAGCGGCGCGACGGCGGTCTTGATCAGCTTGAGGAAGATATCGCCAAGGATCTTGAAACTGGCGGCCAGCTCGGGAGCGAGAAAGCCGAAGGCGATGCCGAGGAACATGGCGGCGACGACCTGGAAGGTCAGGTCCTTGTAGAGCGGTTTTTTTGCGGGGGTGGATGACATGTCTGTGATCTCATTGTTGTTATGGGCACATGTTAATAGGGGGCTCTGCCCTGCTTTTTGTAGTGAGCGGGCTTGCCCCGCGCGAGGCAAGTTCGCTCACGACAAAAGCCTGGCCAACTCAGCGTTTGACTGAGCCGGGGCGCGCCAGCGCGATGTCCACCATCTGCGGCGCGAGCCCCAGGTAGTTGGCCGGGTCGGTCAGGCGTTGCAGTTCGGCCAGGTCCAGTTGCGCGGTGGCTTCACCCTGGGCGAGCAGGGCGTCGAGCAAGCTGGTGCCCTGGTCGTTGGCCATGCGGCACGCGGCATACACCACGTCATGGGCCACCTGGCGGCCAAGGGCCGGGGCGAGGCCCATCATCACGGCTTCGGCGACGATCAGGCCCTGGGTCATGTCGAGGTTCTTGCGCATGCGCTCGGGGCGCACCTCCAGGCCGGCGAGCATAAAGGTCGCCTGGCCGAGGGACGCGGCGCTGAGGGCGAAGGCTTCGGGAATGGCGATCCACTCCGCCTGCCACGGCCCGGTGGAGCGTTCGAAGTCCTGGATCATCGCGTCGAGCATCAGCCCGGCGTGTTGGCGCACGCCCTTGGCGGCGGCGTACATCAGCTCGCAGGAAATCGGGTTGCGCTTTTGCGGCATGGTGCTGCTGGCGCCACGGCCCTTGACGAACGGCTCGTACACTTCGCCCAGCTCGCTGGTCATCATCATCATGATGTCGAGTGCGATCTTGCCCAGGGAACCGGTGACCAGCCCGAGGAAGTTCAGGGTCTCGGCCAGCCCGTCGCGGGCCACGTGCCAGGTGGCCTGCGGTACGCCCAGGCCGAGTTCGCTCATCAACGCTTCCTGGACTTCCAGGCCTTTGTCGCCGAGGGAAGCGAGGGTGCCCGCAGCCCCGGCGAACTGGCCGATTTCGACGCGTGGGCGCAGTTCCACCAAGCGCTCGGCGTGGCGGTCGAACATGCTCAGCCACACCGCGCACTTGTAGCCGAAGGTGATCGGCAGCGCGTGCTGCAAGTGCGTGCGACCGGCCATGGGGGTGTCGCGATAACGCTCGGCCAGGCCGGCGAGCAGCCCGCGCACGGTCTGGATATCGCGCTCGACGATGGCCAGTGCGGCGCGTACTTGCAGGACCACGGCGGTGTCCATGATGTCCTGCGTGGTGGCGCCCCAATGCACGTAGCGGCCCGCTTCACCACAGATCGTCGACAGTTGCTCAACCAGCGGCAGGATCGGGTAACCGACGATCTCCGTTTCGTGCTGCATCAGCGCCAGGTCCAGGGCTTCGTACTGCGACAGCGCGGCGATCTGCTCGGCCGCGTCGGCCGGGATCACGCCGCAACGTGCTTCGGCGCGGGCCAGGGCCACTTCCACTTCGATGTAGCGTTCGATCAGGGCTTTATCGGAGAACACGCCGCGCATTTCGGCGGTGCCGAACATGTCGCGGAACAGGGCGGAATCAAAAACGGTACTCGACATGGGAAAATCCTAATTGTTATTTTCAAACCATACATATTTAATATGTCCGTACATTATGATTGCGCCTGTGCTGATACACTGTCAACTCGATAACGAGGGTAAAAATGGAAAGCGTGAGCCAGAGGCGTTATGCGGCGGTTGCCAAGGATTTGATCGACCGGATTGGCAGCGGCCATTACCCGGTGGGTTCGTTGTTGCCGACTGAGTTCGAACTCTGCTCGCTGTATGCGGTGAGCCGACACACCGTGCGCGCGGCCATTGACCAGTTGCAGGGGCAGGGCATGGTCTCGCGGCGCAAGCGCGTGGGCACGCGCGTCGAAGCGGCGTCGCCCCAGGGGGGATACTCCCAGGCGATGGCGTCGGTGGCCGACCTCGTGCAAGTGGCCGAAACCCATATCCGCGATATCCAGGCGGTGCGCGAGTTCGTCGCCGACATCGCCCTGGCCCGGCGCCTGGGGCTGGAACCGGGCGGGCATTACTTCTGCGTGTCGAGCATCAAGGTCGATGCCGGCGCCGGCAACGCGCCGTTGTGCTGGACCGACGTGTATGCCGAGCAGACTTTTGCCGAGGTGATTCCCGAAGCACGCAAGCACCCGGGTGAACTGATCGCGGCACTGATCGGCAAGGCCTTCTCGCGGCACATCGATGTGGTCGACCAGCAGGTGCGCCCGGTACAGTTATCGCCCGAATTGGCCGCCAGCCTCAAGGCGCAGAGCGGTGCGCTGGGGCTGACCATCATCCGCCAGTACCGCGATGAGGACGGCGTGCTGATCGCCGTATCGGAATCGGTCTACCCCGCCGACCGTTTCACCCTGACCATGCAGATGAAACGCGACAAACACTAGGCCACGTTGAAAAACGCCACCTTGGTGCTCAAGCGATCCGCCAGCTCCGCCAGTTCGTGATTGGAATTTTCCACCTGCTCGGAGCGCGCCGCCGATTGCACGGTGGAGCTGTGGATGCGCGTGACGTTCTGTGCAACCTCTTCAGCCGCCGCGCTTTGCTGCACGGAAACACTGGCGATCTGCGCGTTCATCGCATTGATCGCGCCGACTTCCTGGCTGATCTTGCCCAGCGCCAACTGAGAGTCGCGGGTCTGCGTCACGGTGGCCTGGGCCAGGCTGCGGCTGCGTTGCATGATGTCGGCGGCGTCCTGGGTGCCGCTTTGCAGCTTGCCGATCATGTCGCGGATTTCCTGGGTGGACTCCTGGGTGCGCGTCGCCAGGGAGCGCACTTCATCGGCCACCACCGCAAACCCTCGGCCATGTTCACCGGCACGCGCGGCCTCAATCGCCGCGTTCAGCGCCAACAGGTTGGTCTGGGCGGCGATGGCGTTGATCACTTCGATCACGGTTTCGATGTTTTCACTGTCGCTGGACACCTGGTTGACCCGAAGGGTGGCCTGGTCGAGGATCGTCGCCAATTCTTCGATGGACACGGTCACTTCGCCCACCAAGCGGTGGCCGCTGTCCACTTCGGCGTCGGCCAGGATAGTCGCCTTGGAGGCGGCGGAAGCGTAGCCCGAGACCTCGCTGACCGAGGCGGCCATTTGCGTGATCGCGGCCGCCACGTGCTGGGCTTCGCTGGTCTGCAGGTTGATCTGCTGGCGGTTATCGCTGGCCACTGACAGCAGGGTGACCGAGGAATGGCGCAGGGCCTGGGCTGCCGAGCGCACTTCGCTGATGGTGTCGCTCAGGCGTGCCAGGGCGTTTTTCAGGATGCCCATCACGCTGTCGGGGTAGCGGGTTTCGATGCGCTGGTTCAGCTCGCCATCGGCCAGGCGGCGGATCGCCTCGGCGACTTCCTCCGGCTCTGCGCCAAGGGTGGCCTTGACCTTGCGGATAATCAGCAGTGACACCAGCACGCTCAAGATAATCGCGACGGCGCTGGCCAGCACCATCAGCACGGCAAAGGTGCCTGCGGCCGATTGCACGGTATCCAGGCGTTGCTTGATGTGCGCTTCTTCGAAGTCGATCAGCGCATTCACGCGTTTGAGCCACTCGGTGTAGTGGGCCGAGGCCTGGGCCAGCAGCAAGTCCTGGGCGCCGGCGATGTCATTGCTGCGACGCAGGTTGATCACCCGTTCGGTGGAAGCCAGGGCCTGGCTCTCGATGGCTTTGATATCACCCAGCAGACGGGTTTCCTCGGCGCTGGCGGTGGTGTTGGCGAACAGGCGGTCCATCATCACGGCAGAGTCCTGGTAATCGCGCTTGAGCTGATCGATCTCGGCCAGATGGCGGTTGAGCGCCGGCTCATCCTTGACCAGTACCGCATCGCGAATGGCGATGGCGCGGTTGTGCACGCTGCCACGGAAGTTGATCGCGTAGCGCTGGACGACGGCGGCTTTTTCACCGACATCCTTGAGCGTACTGTCGATAAAACCCACGCGTTGAATACCGACGGCAGTGATCAGCACCAGCAACGACAGGGTGGACGCGAAGCCCAGCCCGATACGCATTGCCAACGACACAGGGTTTTTCATGAAAGGCTCGATATTCAAGGGGTCAGGAGTGATGGCTAAAAGCTATCTTCTCGGTGGAATCTAACGACCTGCCGGCCTGGCGTCCAATCAGTAAATACTTAAGCTGTCATCGAGCGAATTGATGGAATAAAACCGCGACACCGTCGTTTATACGTCATCCAACGTATTTCCCGTTTTTCCTGGCCGCCCGAGACTGGATCGCACGCACCCCGTCATCCGTCCAGGAGCCAGTCCATGACCGAAACGCTGATCAAAGTCGACCTCAACCAGCCTGTCACCGAGAACGAGCAGATCCATAACCGCTGGCACCCGGATATCCCTATGGCCTGTTGGGTCAAGCCGGGCGATGACTTCATCCTGGAAACCTACGATTGGACCGCCGGCGCGATCAAGAACAATGACGACGCCAGCGATGTGCGCGATGTGGACTTGTCGACCGTGCACTACCTGTCGGGCCCGGTGGGTGTACACGGCGCCGAGCCGGGGGATTTGCTGGTGGTGGACTTGCTGGATATCGGTGCCAAGGCCGATTCCCAGTGGGGCTTCAACGGGTTCTTTTCGCGGCAGAACGGCGGTGGTTTCCTTACTGATCACTTCCCCAGCGCGCAGAAAGCCATCTGGGATTTCAAAGGCATGTTCACCCGCTCGCGGCACATTCCCGGGGTGAACTTTGCCGGTCTGATCCACCCAGGCTTGATCGGTTGCCTGCCCGACCCGGTGATGCTCGCCGACTGGAATCGTCGCGAGCAGGAGCTGATTGACACCAACCCGACTCGCGTTCCGCCCCTGGCCAACGCACCGCTGGCCGCCACCGCCCACATGGGCAAACTCACCGGCCAGGCCCGTGACGATGCGGCAGCGACCGGCGCACGCACAGTGCCGCCGCGCGAGCATGGCGGTAACTGCGATATCAAGGATTTATCCCGGGGCTCGAAGATCTTCTTCCCGGTGTACGTCAACGGCGCCGGGCTGTCGGTGGGCGATCTGCACTTCAGCCAGGGCGACGGCGAAATCACCTTTTGCGGCGCGATCGAGATGGCTGGCTGGGTGCACATGAAGGTCGAGCTGATCAAGGGCGGCATGGCCAAGTACGGGATCAAGAACCCGGTGTTCAAGCCGAGCCCGATCACCCCGAACTACAAGAATTACTTGATCTTCGAAGGCATCTCGGTGGACGAACAGGGCCAGCAGCACTACCTGGACGTCAATGTCGCCTACCGCCAGGCGTGCCTGAATGCGATCAACTACCTGACCAAGTTCGGCTACTCGCCGGCCCAGGGTTATGCGCTGCTCGGCTCGGCACCGGTGCAAGGGCATATCAGCGGCGTGGTGGACATCCCGAATGCCTGCGCCACGTTGTGGCTGCCGACGGAAATCTTCGAATTCGACATCAACCCCAACGCCAGCGGCCCCACTCAATTCCTCGACGGCAGCATCGACCTGCCCATCGCTCCGGACCTCTAGCCATGCCGACCTACGAATACGCCTGCGACACCTGCGGCACTTTCACGATGTTGCGCCCGATTGCACAGCGTAATGAACCCAGCCAATGCCCGTACTGCGCAGGGCCGGGCGGGCAGTTGCGGGTGTCGGCTCCGGCGCTGCAAACCCTGTCGGCCAACCAGCGCAGGGCCATCGCCGGCAACGAGCGCAGCGCCAACGCGCCGCAAACCCTTGGTGAATACCAGGACAGCCGCAAACACCCGTCCGGTTGCAGTTGCTGCGGCAGCCGCAAGAAGGTCGAGCCCAGCAAGGCCAATCCCTTGGGGCTCAAGACCCGCACCGGCCCACGGCCGTGGATGATCAGTCACTAGAACAGGAGCGTTGTAATGCGCCATGGCGACATTTCCAGCAGCCCGGACACCGTCGGTGTAGCGGTGGTGAACTACAAGATGCCGCGCCTGCACAGCAAGGCCGAGGTCATCGACAACGCAAGCAAGATTGCCGAAATCATTATCGGCATGAAACAGGGCCTGCCCGGCATGGACCTGGTGGTGTTCCCGGAATACAGCACCATGGGGATCATGTACGACCATGACGAGATGATGGCGACCGCCGCGAGCATTCCCGGCGAGGAGACCGCGATCTTCTCGGCGGCCTGCCGCCAGGCGAATACCTGGGGCGTGTTCTCCCTGACCGGCGAGCGCCACGAAGCGCATCCGCACAAGGCGCCCTATAACACCCTGGTATTGATCAATAACCTGGGCGAGATCGTGCAGCGCTATCGCAAGTGCATTCCCTGGTGCCCGATCGAGGGTTGGTATCCGGGGGACCGCACCTACGTGTGCGACGGGCCCAAGGGCATGAAGATCAGCCTGATCATCTGCGACGACGGCAACTACCCGGAGATCTGGCGTGACTGCGCCATGAAGGGCGCCGAGCTGATCGTGCGTTGCCAGGGCTATATGTACCCGGCCAAGGAGCAGCAGGTACAGATGTCCAAGAGCATGGCCTGGGCCAATAACTGCTATGTGGCGGTGGCGAATGCCGCGGGGTTCGACGGGGTGTACTCGTACTTCGGGCACTCGGCGATCATCGGCTTTGATGGGCGCACCCTGGGCGAGTGCGGCGAGGAGGAGATGGGCATTCAGTATGCGCAGTTGTCGGTGTCGCAGATCCGCGATGCGCGGGCCAATGACCAGTCGCAGAACCATTTGTTCAAGCTGCTGCATCGGGGCTACACCGGCATGCATGCCTCGGGCGATGGCGACAAGGGCGTGGCGGATTGTCCGTTCGAGTTCTATCGCACCTGGGTCTTGGATGCGCAGAAAGCCCAGGAAAACGTGGAGAAAATCACCCGCAGCACGGTAGGCGTCGCGGAGTGCCCGGTGGGGAATTTGCCCCATGGTGGTAAAGAACAGACGGCGGGGTAGGGCATGCGCTTTACCTTTGAACCGGCCCAGGTGATGGCCCTGCTGCGCAGCCGGATCGTCGGCCAGGAGGCGGCGCTGGCCCAGGTGGAAGGCCTGCTCAAGGTGGTCAAGGCCGATATCAGTGAGCGTGACCGCCCCCTCAGCGTTAACCTGTTCATGGGGCCGACCGGTGTCGGCAAGACCGAAATCGTGCGCCTGCTGGCCCAGGCGCTGCACGGTCGCGCCGACGGTTTCTGCCGCATCGACATGCACACCCTGGCCCAGGAACATTACGCGGCCGCGCTGACCGGCGCGCCGCCAGGGTATGTGGGCAGCAAGGAGGGCATCAGCCTGTTCAACAGCGAGTTGATCCAGGGCACCTACAGCCGGCCGGGGATCGTGCTGTTCGATGAACTGGAAAAGGCCAGCCAGGAGGTGGTACGCAGCCTGTTGGGCATACTGGAAAATGGTCAACTGACTTTAGCCGGCGGCACGCGCACGTTGGACTTTCGCAACAGCCTGATCTTCATGACCAGCAACATCGGCGCGCAACAGGCGCGTCGGCATCGCCTGCGTTTTACCCAGGGCTGGCGACGCCTGCTGCGCGTGTTTGTACGGGGTGAGGCACAGGTGTTGGAAGAGGCGCTGCATGGGCATTTCGAACCGGAGTTTCTCAATCGGATCGACCGTATCCTGATGTTCGAGCCCATTGACGCGCAGTGGCTGGAGGCGCTGCTGGCGGTGGAACTCGACAAACTCAACCAGCGTCTGGCGGTGCAGCAGCGTTCGTTGGTGCTGGACGCGCAGGCGCGGGCTTGGCTGTGCCGCCAGCACGACCTGCGATTTGGCGCGAGGGCGCTGGCCAGGCGCTTGCGGGTCGAACTGGAACCCGCGATTGCCGAATGCCTGTTGCAAGGCAATGCCCGACACCTGAGTGCGACAGTGCGCAACGCCTGTTTGGTGGTCGAACCCGAAAGCACAGGAAGATAGGATCCACTTACGGTATAACCCTCGGACGCTTTAGTTCTTCGAGGCCCCGTTTTTCATGCAAAGCCCTTTGCAACGCCCGCTGTGGCAGATCTACCTGATCTTTCTGGCACCGATGGTGCTGTCCAACTTCCTGCAAAGTTTTTCCGGCACCCTCAACGGTATCTATGTCGGGCAAATGCTCGGCACCCAAGCGCTGGCGGCGGTGTCGGGGATGTTTCCCATCGTGTTTTTTTTCATTGCACTGGTGATTGGCCTGGGGGCGGGCGCCTCGGTGTTGATCGGCCAGGCCTGGGGTGCCCAGGAAACGGCAATGGTCAAGGCTATCACCGGCGCGACCCTGACCCTGGGCGCGCTGGTGGGTGTGATTGCCGCAGTGTTGGGCAGCCTGTTTGCGCGCCCGGCGTTGCAGGCGCTGGGCACACCGGTTGATGTCCTCGACGATGCGGTCGGCTATGCGCAGAAGATGATGCTGATCATGCCGTTGCTGCTGGTGTTCATCCTCTACACCCAGTTGCTGCGCGGTGTCAGCGACACGATCTCGCCATTGCTGGCGCTGATGGTTTCGACCCTGGTCGGCCTGCTGCTGACCCCGGCGCTGATTCGCGGCTGGGTCGGCTTGCCACCCTTGGGCATCCAGAGCGCGGTGTATGCCGGGCTGGTGGGCAACGCGTTAGCCATGCTGTTTTTGATCTTGCGCCTTCGGCATAAAAACCATGTGATGGCGCCAGACCGCGAACTGCTCGCGGCTTTGCGCCTGGACCGTGTGATTCTTGGCAAAGTCCTGCGTATCGGCTTGCCCACCGGCCTGCAGATGGTGGTGCTGTCGCTGTCGGAATTGGTCATCCTCGCCTTGGTCAACGGCCATGGCTCCCAGGCCACGGCGGCCTATGGCGCGGTGACGCAGATCGTCAACTACGTGCAGTTCCCCGCGCTGTCGATTGCCATCACCGCGTCGATCCTCGGCGCCCAGGCGATTGGCGCCGGGCGTCTGGAGCGCATCGGCCCGATCCTGCGCACCGGCCTGTTGATCAACACCTGCCTTACCGGTGGCCTGATTGTGCTGGGTTATGTCTTGTCGCATTGGTTGCTCGGCCTGTTCATCACCGACGACGCGGCGCGGGTCAATGCCGAACACCTGCTGCACATCATGCTGTGGAGCATCCTGGTGTTCGGCTTCCAGGCCGTGATCGGCGGGATCATGCGCGCCAGCGGCGTGGTGCTGATGCCGGTGGTGATCTCGATTTTCTGTGTGCTCTGCGTTGAACTGCCAATGGCTTACCTGTTGAACGCCCACTTCGGCCTGGAAGGGGTGTGGATGGCGTTTCCGGTGACCTACCTGGCCATGCTGGTATTGCAGACTGCGTATTACCGCTTGGTGTGGCGACACAAGCAGATCAAGCGGTTGGTGTAAGGCTGAGGCCACGCAACAACAGCTCCAGGCCCTGCAAACCTTGCTCCAGCCGCTCGCCCGGATGCTCATCCCGGGCGATCCACAGGGCGGTGTTGACCAGGCTGCCGTTGATCAATTGCGCCAGCGCGGTGCTTGGGGCGGGGCGGATGACACCGGTTTGCATCAGGGCTTCCAGCCGTTCGCGCAATGACTCGACACACTGTTGCTGGGAGCCGGTATCGCCCAGTACGGCCGGCGCATCCTGCAACACAATGCGCTGGATCTCGGCGTCCTGAGCCATGCGCAAATAGGCGCGGCAACGTTCGCAAAAGCCGGCCCATGGATCAGTTGCTTCATCTGTGATGCGCTGTAAGTGTGTGTCCATCTCACTGTCGAGTTGGGCAACCACGGCGGCCAACAGCCCTTTTTTGTCACCAAAGTGATGGTACAACGCGCCGCGTGTCAGGCCGGCGCGAGCGGTAAAATCGTCCATCGATGTGTTCGCGTAGCCTTGGGTGGCAAAGGCCTGTCGCGCGCTGGCGATCAGCCGGGCGCGGGTGTCTTCGATCATTTCGGCACGGGCTCGGCTCATGGTAGGTCTCACAATGGGCAGGTGAACGATTGACATACGTTGCGTATGTTACGCATGATTTTTCACATACGCACCGTATGTATTTTGCCTCGGTCATTGCAGATAGCAAGTCGCAGGCATTCAGCAAGAGGTCCAGCAGGATGGCAAACCCTTACGCCGAGTTGTTCCAGGTCCCCGGCGCCCGGGCTTTTGTACTGGCAGGCATGCTGGCGCGCATGCCCGTGTCGATGACGGGGATTGGCTTGATCACCATGCTTGCCCAGGTGCACGGCGGTTACGGCCTGGCGGGTTCGGTGGCGGCGGTGTTTGCCCTGGCCACGGCGTTTTGCGCACCCCAGGTATCACGGCTGGTGGACCGCTACAGCCAGGGCCGGGTGCTGCCGATTGCCGCGCTGATCGGCGGCGGGGCTTTGTTGATGTTGTTGCTGTGCACCCGCTTGCAAGCACCGAACTGGACGTTGTTCCTGTTTGCCGCCTTGGCCGGTTGCATGCCGAACATGTCGGCCATGGTGCGTGCGCGCTGGACCGAGTTGTACCGTGGCCAGCCCAAATTGCAGACCGCGTTCGCCCTGGAGTCGGTGCTGGATGAGGTGTGCTTCATCATCGGGCCACCCATTTCGGTGGGTTTGAGCGTGGTGCTGTTCCCCGAGGCGGGGCCCTTGGTGGCGGCGCTGTTACTGGCGATCGGCGTCACCACCTTTGTATTGCAACGTGAGACCGAGCCTCCCGTCCATGAACATCAGGAGCATCACGGCGGCTGGCTGATTGCATCGCCCTCGGTGCTGATCCTGATGATCCTGCTGCTGGCCATGGGCGTTATCGTCGGCGTGGTGGACGTGGTCAGCGTCGCCTTTGCCCAGCATCAGGGCCAGCCGGCGGCGGCGAGCATAGTGCTGTCGGTGTACGCCATCGGTTCGTGCCTGGCGGGGCTGGCGTTCGGTACCCTGAAGCTCAAGGCGCCGTTGCCCAGGCAGTTCCTGTTCTGCGGCGTGGCCACCGCGTTGACCACCTTGCCGTTGCTGCTGGTGAGCAACATTCCGGGGCTGGCGGTGGCGATCTTTATCTCCGGGCTGTTCTTCGCCCCCACGTTGATCGTGTCTATGGCCTTGGTGGAGCGGATCGTGCCCGCCAGCCGCCTGACCGAAGGCATGACTTGGCTGATCACCGGCCTCAGCATCGGCGTGGCCATCGGCGCCGCCAGTTCCGGTTGGATGATCGACCACTTTGGCGCCACCAGCGGGTTCTGGGTCGCGTTGGTGGCCGGGGCGGTGGTGCTGGGGGCCGCGGTGCTGGGGTATCGGCGGTTGGGATAATCAGCCTATCGCTGGGCAAGCGTCTGCACTGTGGTGTTGCAGAAAATCGCTCAAGGCTTGGCGAGTCAGGTCATTAAGGGTCACTTTCTTGCGGGTCGCCGCCAGGGCCGCCGCCAAGTGCAGGTCATGGCCGACCCGGACATTGAAGGAACCCTTGCAAGGCTTCTCCGGTGTGTGGCCCAGGGACTGGCACGTAGTGAGGTAGTCGTCCACCGCCTCCCGGAATGCGGCGTCCAGTTCTGCGACGGTTTTTGCTTCGTAGCTCACCAGCGCCTTGATGAACAGAATCTTGCCGAACAGGCAGTTGTCTTCGAGGCTGGCTTCGATAGAGCCGATGTAGCCTTTGTGTTTCAGTTGATTGTTCACTGAATCAGTTCTCCTGATTTCAATTGCTCGATGATCTGGCGCCGAATGTAGTGTTTCAGTTCGTTGCCAGGGTGAGGCTTGTGCAAGGTGATCATTGCACTGGGGTCACCGATGTCGAACTTGACGCGGCTTCCAGCCCCTTCAATCTGTGTGTAGCCCAGTCGACGCAGCAGCGTGACGAGTTCGGGCCAGGTAAATGCCATGTGCTCATTGAGCAGTTTGGCGAGCCGCTTTTCATTTTTGGACACGGCGCTCTCTGCGTGTAACTAAACGTAGTTGCAAAAAGTGGTGTTCGTCAATGCTAGCCCGACTTTGTGCGGTCTTCCTGAGTTTGATGTAACCCTTGATGACACCTCGCCCTGCGCCTCCCATCCCCCGCTAATTTTTCCCTCTCCGGTTCGTTTTATAGGGACGACGTGCCTTTGTGCTTCCTGCCTATTGCTCCGGACTCCAAGAAATGAATGCTGAAGACTCCTTGAAACTTGCTCGCCGGTTTATCGGGTTGCCCCTGGAAAAGCGCCAACTGTTCCTGCAGGCCTTGCAGAAAGAAGGCGTGGACTTTTCCCGGTTTCCGATTCCGGCAGGGGTGCAAGTGGAGGATCGCCAGGCGCTGTCCTACGCGCAGCAGCGCATGTGGTTTCTCTGGCAATTGGACCCGGCCAGCGGGGCCTACAACCTGCCGGGTGCCGTGCGGCTCAAGGGCGCGTTGAGCCTGGATGCGCTGGAGCAGGCGTTTGCCAGCCTGGTCGCGCGCCACGAAACCCTGCGCACCGTGTTCCAGCGCCAGGCGGATGAACGCCTGTTGCAGGTGGCGGCCGACACGTCGTTGACCGTCGAGCAACTCGATCTGAGCCATCTGGCCCCCAGCGAGCGTGAAGAGGCCGTCAACGCCGCTGCGACCCGTCAATCGCTGCTGCCGTTCGACCTGGAAAACGGTCCGCTGCTGCGCGTGCAACTGCTCAAGCTCGACGCCCAGGAGCACGTGTTGCTGCTGACCCTGCACCACATCGTCTCCGACGGCTGGTCGATGAACGTGCTGATCGACGAGTTCATCCGCTGCTACGACGCCCATGAGCGCGGCCAAGCCCCACAATTGCCGGCCTTGCCGATCCAGTACAGCGACTACGCCCTGTGGCAGCGCCGTTGGCTCGAAGCCGGCGAGCAGGCGCGTCAGCTGGAGTACTGGCAGGCGCGCCTGGGTGATGAGCACCCGGTGCTGGAACTGCCCACCGACCGCCCACGCCCGGCCATGCCGAGCTATCAGGGCACGCGGCATGAATTTGCGATCGACCCGCAGCTGGCCGCGCAATTGCGCACCTGTGCGCAAAAGCACAACGTCACCCTGTTCATGCTGTTGCTCGGTGCCTTCAACGTGCTGCTGCATCGTTACACCGGGCAGGGCGATATCCGCGTCGGCGTGCCGATCGCCAACCGCAACCGCACGGAAGTCGAAGGCCTGATCGGCTTTTTCGTCAACACCCAAGTCCTGCGCACCGAGCTCACCGGGCAAACCCGTATCACTGAGCTGCTGCAAAGCATCAAGGAACACGCACTGGGCGCCCAGGCCCATCAGGAGTTGCCGTTCGAGCGGCTGGTGGAAGCGCTCAAGGTCGAGCGCAGCCTGAGCCATACGCCGTTGTTCCAAGTCATGTACAACCACCAGCCGGTGGTGGCCGACATTGCTGGCATCAGCACCGCCTCCGGCCTGGAGCTGGCGCTGGTGGAGTGGCAAGGCCGTACCACCCAGTTCGACCTGACCCTCGACACCTATGAAAAATCCGGCACCCTGCACGCCGCGCTGACCTACGCCAATGACCTGTTCGACGCGCCGACCATCGCACGCATGGCCGGGCACTGGATCAGCCTGTTGCAGGCGATGGTCGCCGAGGGTGAGCAGCGCATCGGCGAGTTGCCGATGGTGGCCGCAGATGAACAGCAATTGCTGGTCCACGCGTGGAACCAGACCGCCGAGGTGTACCCGACCGAGCGCGGCATTCACCACCTGATCGAAGACCAGGTGCAAGCCACCCCTGGTGCGCCGGCACTGGTGTTCGGTGCAACCACGCTGACCTACGCCCAACTGGACGCGCGCGCCAACCAACTGGCCCACGCCTTGCGCGAGCAGGGTGTGGGTCCGGACGTGCTGGTGGGGATCTGCGTCGAGCGCTCCGTCGAAATGGTGGTCGGCCTGCTGGCGATTCTCAAGGCGGGCGGTGCCTATGTCCCGCTCGACCCCGAATACCCGCAGGAACGCCTGGCCTACATGATCGAGGACAGCGGCATCCAGTTGCTGCTCAGCCAGCAACGCTTGTTGCCGTTGCTGCCTGTCGATGGCATCCAGGTGATGGCTTTGGACCGCCCCGCCAGCTGGCTCGATGGCCACAGCACTGAGGCGCCGAAGGTCAGCCTGCACGCGCTGAACCTCGCTTACGTGATCTACACCTCCGGATCCACCGGCAAGCCCAAGGGCGCCGGCAACAGCCATCGCGCACTGGTCAACCGCCTGTGCTGGATGCAGCAGGCCTATGGCCTGGACGCCAGTGATGCGGTGTTGCAGAAAACCCCGTTCAGCTTCGACGTCTCGGTGTGGGAGTTCTTCTGGCCGCTGATGACCGGCGCGCGCCTGGTGGTGGCGGCCCCCGGTGAACACCGTGAGCCGGCGCGGCTGATCGAGACCATCGGGCAGCATGGCATCACCACCTTGCACTTCGTGCCGTCGATGCTCCAGGCGTTTATCCATGAGCCCGGTGTGCAGGCCTGCGCCAGCCTCAAGCGCATCGTGTGCAGCGGCGAAGCCTTGCCACTGGATGCGCAGCTGCAGGTGTTCACCAAGTTGCCACAGGCCGGTCTGTTCAACCTCTATGGGCCAACCGAGGCCGCCATCGACGTGACCCACTGGACCTGTGTCGACGAAGGCGCCGACAGCGTGCCCATCGGCCGGCCCATCGCCAACCTCGGCACCTACGTGCTCGACGCCCAGCTTAACCCGGTGCCTGCCGGCGTCAGCGGCGAGCTGTACCTGGGCGGCACTGGCCTGGCGCGCAGTTACCATCGACGCCCGGCCCTGACTGCCGAGCGTTTTGTGCCGAGCCCCTTCGGTGATGGCGCGCGTCTGTATCGCACCGGCGACCGCGTACGCCAGCGCGCCGACGGGGTGATCGAATACCTGGGGCGCCTCGATCATCAGGTCAAGCTGCGTGGCCTGCGTATCGAACTGGGCGAGATCGAGACACGCCTGATGCAACACCCCTCGGTGCGCGAAGCCGTGGTGCTGGTGCAGGGCGGCAAGCAACTGGTGGCGTACCTGGTGCTGGAGGACCCCGCGCCGGCCGACCTCAAAGCCTGGCTGCTCAGCAGCCTGCCCGAGTACATGGTACCCAGCCATATGGTGCCCCTGGCCAGGCTGCCCGTGACCGCCAACGGCAAGCTCGACCGCAAGGCCCTGCCATTGCCGGATGCCGCGCCACAGCAGGCCTTTGTCGCCCCGGAAAACGACCTGCAGAAAGCCGTGGCGGCGATCTGGAGCGATGTGCTGGGTGTGGAACAGGTCGGCCTGGACGACAACTTTTTCGAACTGGGCGGCGATTCGATCATCTCCATCCAGGTGGTCAGCCGTGCCCGCCAGGCGGGTATTCTCCTCAGCCCACGGGACCTGTTCCAGTACCAGAGCGTGCGCAGTCTGGCGCGGGTAGCGACCTTCGAGCAGGCGACGGCTATCGATCAGGGACCGGTGACCGGCGAAGTGATCCTCACGCCCGTGCAACACAGCTTTTTCGAGCAGGCGATCCCGGCGCGTCAGCACTGGAACCAGTCGTTGCTGCTGACCCCGCGTGAACCCCTTGAGCCCGCGCGCCTTGAGGCCGCCTTGACCCGGTTGATCAACCACCACGACGCCCTGCGCCTGCGGTTTGTGCAGCAGGCAGACGGTTGGCAGCAATCTCACGCCGAGCCGGTTGCCACCGCTTCGTTGTGGCAGTCCCACGTCGCTGACGAGGCCGAGTTGGCCGCACTGTGCGACGAAGCGCAACGCAGTCTCGACCTCGAACAGGGCCCGTTGCTGCGCGCGGTCCTGGCCATGATGGCCGACGGCACCCAGCGCCTGCTGCTGGTAGTGCATCACCTGGCGGTGGACGGCGTGTCGTGGCGCATCCTGCTCGAAGACCTGCAACAGGCTTACCGCAACGCTGCATTGCCGGCCAAGACCAGCGCCTACCAGCTGTGGGCGCAGCAGTTGCAGCGCCATGCGCAGACGCTGGACGAGCAACTGCCGTATTGGCAGGCGCAGACCGCGAGTGCCGATCTGCCGTGCGACAACCCCCAGGGCGGCCTGCAAAATCACTTGGGCAACACGCTCGAAGTCCGCCTCAGTGCCGAACACACCCGGCAACTGCTGCAAGACGCCCCGGCGGCCTACCGAACCCAGGTCAACGACCTGCTGCTGACTGCGTTGGTGCGGGTCATCAGCCGCTGGAGCGAGCAGCCCGCCGCGCTGATCCAACTGGAAGGCCATGGCCGCGAAGACCTGTTCGACACGGTTGACCTGAGCCGCACCGTCGGGTGGTTCACCAGCCTGTTCCCCGTGCGCCTGCATGCCGATGGCGAGCTGTCGGCGGCGATCAAATCGGTGAAGGAACAACTGCGCGCCGTGCCGCACAAAGGCATCGGTTACGGCCTGCTGCGCTACCTCGGCACCCCTGACGCCCGCGAAGCGTTGTCGGCCTTGGCCGCGCCACGCATCACCTTCAACTACTTGGGCCAGTTCGACCGCCAGTTCAACGAGTCGGCCTTGTTCGTCCCGTCCACCCAGGGCAGTGGCCAGGCCCAGGACCCGCAGGCGCCGCTGGCCAACTGGCTGACCGTGGAAGGGCAGGTGTATGGCGGTGAACTGGCCTTGCAGTGGGGGTTCAGCCGCGAGATGTTCGAGGTGGCGACGGTCCAGCGCCTGGCCGATGACTACACGGCGGAACTCCAGGCCCTGATCGAACACTGTTGCGCCACGCCGGCGGGGCAGGTCACGCCTTCGGACTTCCCTCTGGCACGCCTGACCCAGCAGCAACTGGATGGCTTGCCCATCGCCGGGCCGGCGATTGCCGATCTCTACCCATTGTCGCCGATGCAGCAGGGCATGTTGTTCCACACCCTCTATGCACCTGAGGCCGAGGCTTATATCAACCAGTTGCGCCTGGACATCGAAGGCTTGGACCTGCTGGCGTTCGGCCGTGCCTGGCAAGCCGCGCTGGACCGCCATGACATCCTGCGCAGCAGCTTCCACTGGCTCGGCCTGGACAGCGCGCACCAGGTGATCCAGCGCCAGGTCGATGTGCAGTTGCACGTGATCGAAGACATCGACGCCGATTGCGATGCGCTCGCCGTGGCCGAGCGCGAGAAAGGTTTCGCACTGAATGCAGCGCCGCTGTTTCGCTTGATGCTGGTACGCGGTGCCGGTACGGCCTGGCACCTGATCTTCACCAGCCACCACATCCTCATGGACGGCTGGAGTAACGCCCAGTTGCTCGGTGAAGTCATCGCTCATTACGCCGGGCACGCCGTGCCGGCGCCGCTGGGGCAGTTCCGCGATTACCTGGGCTGGCTGCAACAGCAAGCCTCGGGCGAGGCGTTCTGGAAAGCCACTCTGGCACCGTTGCAAACGCCAACCTTGCTGGCGCAGGCGCTGCGTGTACCGGCCGAAGGCAAAGGCATGGCTGAGCATCAGGTGCTGCTGGGCGACGACTTCACGCGTGCCCTCGGCGAGTTTGCCCGCCGCCACAAAGTCACCCTCAACACCGTGCTTCAAGGCGCCTGGAGCCTTTTGCTGCAGCGCTATACCGGGCAGGACTGCGTGGCCTTTGGTGCCACGGTGGCGGGGCGCTCGGCACCGTTGCCGGGGATCGAACAGCAACTGGGCCTGTTCATCAACACGCTGCCCATTGTCAGCGCGGCCTCGCCCGCGTTGTCGGTGGCCGGCTGGCTGAGCGAACTGCAAGCCCTCAACCTGAGCCTGCGCGACCACGAACATGTGCCGCTCTACGACATCCAGGGCTGGGCGGGGCAGCAGGGCACTGCGCTGTTCGACACCTTGCTGGTGTTCGAAAACTTCCCGGTGGCCGAAGCCTTGAAACAAGGTGCGCCCGCCGGCCTGACCTTCGGCCGCCTGCACAACCATGAGCAGACCCACTATCCGCTGACGCTGGGGATCGAGTTGGGCGCCAGCCTGCGCCTGGAGTTCGGCTACGACCAGGCCCGATTCAGCGCGCAACAGGTCGCTCGACTGAGCGGCAACCTGCATCACCTGCTGGTGCAGATGCTCGCAGACGCGCAGGCACCGCTTGGCAACCTGCGCCTGCTCGACGCCGCCAGTCGCCGCGACGTGCTCGCCCATAGCCGGGCGCCCGGTGCCGCCCCGCGCCAGCTGCGCGTGCACGAACGTATCGCCGCCCAGGCGGCCGCCACGCCTGACGCGCTGGCGGTACAAGCGGGCGACGCGTGCCTGAGCTACGCACAGCTGAACGACCGCGCCAATCGTCTTGCCCATCGCCTGCTGGCGCTGGGTGTTGGCCCAGGCCAGCGCGTCGGCCTGGCAGCGCGACGTGGCCCGCAGTTGATCGTCAGCCTGCTGGCGGTGCTCAAAAGTGGCGCCGCCTATGTGCCGCTGGACCCGAACTATCCGACCGAACGCCTGGCCTACATGCTGGCGGACAGCCGCCTGGACCTGCTGCTCAGCGAAACCGGGCTGTTGGCCGACCTGCCACTGCCCCAAGGGCTGGTGCGTTTGGACTTCACCGCGGCCGGTGCAGAGTTGGCTGACTACCCGTCGACCCATCCAGCCAACCAGGCCGCCGCTGCCGACCTGGCCTATGTGATCTACACCTCCGGCTCCACCGGGTTGCCCAAGGGGGTGGCCATCGACCATGCCGCCCTCAGCCAGTTCTGCGACAGCGCCGAGGCTTACAGCCGCTTGAGTGCTGCTGATCGCGTGCTGCAATTCGCGACCTTCAGCTTTGACGGCTTCGTCGAGCAATGCTACCCGCCGCTGTGTGTGGGCGCGGCGTTGATCATGCGCGGTGATGAGCTGTGGGATGCCGGGCAACTGGCCCGCGAAATCGTCGAGCAGGGCGTGACCCTGGCGGACTTGCCGGCTGCGTACTGGTATCTGCTCGCCAAGGAGTGCGCCGTCGACCGACGTTCCCTGGGCAACCTGCGCCAGGTCCACGTGGGGGGCGAGGCGATGTCGGTGGAAGGGCTGCGCGCCTGGCACGCCGCCGGCCTGGGTGGCGTGCGCCTGGTCAACACCTACGGGCCTACCGAGGCCACCGTCGTGTCCAGCGTGCACGACTGCCAGTGGGCGGACGCCAGCGATGCGTTTGGCGTGCCGATTGGCCGGGCCATCGCAGGCCGTGCCTTGTATGTGCTGGACAGTGGTTTCGAGCTGCTGGCCACCGAGGGCGTCGGCGAGCTGTGCATCGGCGCCGAGCACGGCCTGGCGCAACGCTATTTTGACCGCCCGGCGTTGACCGCCGAGCGCTTCCTGCCGGACCCGTTCTCCGCCGTGCCGGGTGCACGGCTCTACCGCAGTGGCGACCTGGCCCGTTACAACGAGGCGGGTGCGCTGGAGTACGTCGGGCGTATCGACCATCAAGTGAAAATTCGCGGTTTCCGCGTGGAAATGGGCGAGATCGAAGCCAGCCTGCAAGCCTTGCCGTCGTTGCGTGAAGCGGCGGTCATCGCGCAATCGAGCGCGACGGGCACGCAATTGGTGGCGTACGTGGTGCCCGTCACGGGGCAGACGCTGGACCCGCAAGCATTGGCGGCCACCTTGCGCCAGTCCCTGCCGGACTACATGGTGCCGGGGCACTGGGTCATTCTCGAGGCCTTGCCGTTGAACAACAACGGCAAGCTTGACCGTCGCGCACTGCCGGCGCCGGACCTGAATCAAGCGCAACAGGCCTACCTGGCGCCGCAAAATCCCCTGCAGGCGCGATTGGCCGCCATCTGGCAAGCGGTGTTGCAAGTGGAACAGGTGGGGCTCAACGACCACTTCTTCGAACGTGGCGGCCATTCGTTGCTGGCGACCCAAGTGGTCTCGCGGGTGCGTCATGATCTGAAGCTGGAAGTGCCGTTGCGCACACTGTTCGAACAACCGACGCTGGAAGCGTTCGCAGCCGCTTGCGCCGGGTTGCAGACCGCCCTGGCGCTGCCGCTGGTGGCGGTGACGCGGGACCAGCCGCTGGCGCTGTCGTTCGCCCAGGAGCGCCAATGGTTCCTCTGGCAACTGGACCCGACCAGCGCGGCTTACCATGTGCCGAGTGCACTGCATCTGCGCGGCCGTTTGGACGTCGCGGCGCTGGAGCAGGCGTTCCAGGCCCTGGTGCAGCGCCATGAACCGCTGCGCACCACCTTTGTGGAAGAGGGCGAGCACACCTGGCAAGTGATTCATCCGCGCCTGGCGATGCCGATCGAACACCAGCGGGTCGCGGCCTCGGCGATCGAACACGCGGTGGCGCAGGAAATCCAGCGCCCGTTCGACCTGGTCAATGGCCCGCTGATGCGCGTCAACGTGCTGGAGGTCGAGGCCGAGCACCATGTGCTGGTGATCACCCAGCACCACATCATCTCCGACGGCTGGTCGATGCAAGTCATGGTCGACGAGCTGGTGGCGCTCTATCAGGGCCAGTTCTCGTTGCCTGCGCTGCCGATCCAGTACGTCGACTATGCCCAGTGGCAACGTGACTGGATGGCGGCCGGTGAAAAACAGCGCCAACTCGATTACTGGCGCACCCGTCTGGGCACCGAGCATCCGGTGCTTGAGCTGCCGCTGGATCACCCGCGGCCGGCGCTGCAAAGCCATCGTGGCGCACGCCGCCAAGTCCAGCTCGACAACGCGCTGGTCACTGAGCTCAAGGCCCTGGCCCAGCGTCAGGAGGTGACCCTGTTCGTCGTGCTGCTGGCGTCGTTCCAGACCTTGCTGCATCGCTACAGCGGCCAGTCCCGGATCCGCGTCGGCGTACCGATCGCCAACCGTAATCGCCTGGAAACCGAGCGTCTGCTGGGCTTCTTCGTCAATACCCAGGTGCTGCAAGCCGACGTGCACGGGCAGATGGCCTTCGACCAACTGCTCGCCCAGGTCAAGCAGCAGGCCCTGGACGCCCAGGCGCATCAGGACCTGCCGTTCGAACAACTGGTCGAAGCCCTGCAACCGGAGCGCAGCCTCAGCCATAACCCGCTGTTCCAGGTGATGTTCAACCACCAGGACAGCCTGCGTGCAGCCCCGCTGCAGTTGCCGGGCCTGGACCTGCAAGCGGTGGATTGGGCCGGGCACAGCACCCAGTTCGACCTGAACCTGGAAACCGAAGAGTCCGCCGAAGGCCTGTGGGCGTCCCTGACCTACGCCACCGACCTGTTCGATGCCACGACCGTCGAGCGCTTGGCCGAGCACTGGCAAAACCTGTTGCGCGCCGTGGTGCACGATGCATCCCAGGCTGTGGATGAGCTGGCGATGCTCAGCGCGCCGCAATGGCAACAGATGGTCGAGGCTTGGAATGACACGTCGGTTGATTACCCCCGCGAGCGTTGCGTGCACCGGCTGTTCGAGGCCCAGGCCCTGGCACAACCGGACGCGCTGGCGCTGCAGTTCAATGGCCAGGCCCTCAGCTACGGCGAACTCAACCGTCGCGCCAACCGCCTGGCCCATCGCCTGATCGCGGCGGGCGTAGGGCCGGACGTACTGGTGGCGGTGCATGTCGAGCGTTCGCTGGACATGGTGATCGGCCTGTTGGCGACCCTCAAGGCGGGTGGTGCCTACGTGCCGCTCGACCCGCAATTCCCGGCGGACCGCCTGGCCTTCATGCTTGAAGACAGCCGTGCGCGAGTGTTGCTGACCCAGCCGCACCTGGATGGCAGCCTGGCGCACTCGCAGGGTGTGCAGGTGCTGATGGTCGAAGCGGATGACAACGCCGCCGAGCACAACCCGCAGGTCAACGTCACGCCGGAACACCTGGCCTACGTGATCTACACCTCCGGCTCCACCGGCAAGCCCAAGGGTGTGATGGTGCGCCACCAGGCGCTGTGTAGCTTCACCTGCGGCATGGCTGGCACCCTGGACATCGGTGCTGACGCCCGCGTGTTGTCGCTGACCACCTTCTCGTTCGACATCTTTGCCCTGGAGTTGTACGTGCCGCTGACGGTCGGCGCCACCGTGCTGCTGAGTGGTCAGGAACTGGCCCTCGACCCCGAAGCCATCATCGACCTGGTGCACAGCCAATCCGCCAACGTCCTGCAAGCCACGCCGTCGACCTGGCGCATGCTGCTGGAAAGCCCGCGCGCCCAACGGCTGCGTGGTATCAAAAGCCTGTGCGGCGGCGAAGCACTGCCGTCGGACCTGGCCCAGCGCCTGCTCGACCTGCAGGGCCCGCTGTGGAACCTCTATGGCCCGACGGAAACCACTATCTGGTCGGCGGCCCATCGTCTGCACGAGGCCCAGCCTTTTGTCGGGCGGCCTATCGCCAATACCGCGTTGTTCATCCTCAATGCCGGCTTGACCCCAAGTCCGGTGGGCGCGGCCGGTGAGTTGCTGATCGGCGGCGTCGGCCTGGCGCGCGGTTACCACGAGCGCCCGGCGCTGACCGCCGAGCGTTTTGTGCCCAACCCGTACGGTGCGCCGGGCGAGCGCCTGTACCGCACCGGCGACCTGGCCCGCTACCGCGACGACGGTGTGGTGGAGTACATCGGCCGGGTCGACCATCAGGTCAAGGTACGTGGGTTCCGCATCGAGCTGGGTGAAATCGAAGCCTGCCTGCGCGAGCAGGCCGGTATACGCGAAGCCGTGGTCCTGGCCGACAACGACCGCTTGATCGCCTACCTGGTGAGTTCCGCGCCCGACGCGCCGGAGGTCTACAAGGCGGTCCTGCGCGAGCGCCTGCCGGACTACATGGTGCCGGCGCACCTGATGTTCCTCGACAGCCTGCCCCTGACCCCCAATGGCAAGCTCGATCGCAAGGCATTGCCGGCGGTGGACGCGGCGCTGTTGCGCACAGGTCATGTGGCGCCCGTGACGCCGCGTGAACAGCAGGTCGCGGCCATCTGGGCCGACGTGCTGGACCTGCCGCAGGTCGGTCTCGATGACCACTTCTTCGAACTGGGCGGGCATTCGCTGCTGGCCACGCGGGTGGTCTCGCGGGTTCGCCAGGCACTGGCGCTGGAAGTGGCGCTCAAGACCCTGTTCGAACACCCGCTGCTGGGTGACTTCGTGCAGGCCCTGGGCGAGGAGGGCGTGGTTGCGCCGGCCTTGCTCAAGGCTGACCGCCGCCAACCGCTGCCGCTGTCCTACGCCCAGGAGCGCCAATGGTTCCTCTGGCAACTGGACCCACACAGCACCGCGTACCACATCCCCAGCGCCTTGCGTTTGCGAGGGCCGCTTGACCTCGGTGCGCTGCAACGCAGTTTCGATACCTTGCTGGCGCGCCATGAAAGCCTGCGCACCCATGTGCGCCAGGACGCCGCCGCTACCGTGCAGGTGATTGAGGACTCGGGCCTGATCGAAATCGACCTGGCCGACACCGATGAAGCCAGCCTCAAGACCCGGGTCGCTGAGGTGGTCGCGCAGCCATTCGAGCTGCTGCGCGGGCCGCTGCTGCGGGTCAACCTGCTGCGCCTGGCGGCTGATGATCATGTGCTGGTGCTGGTGCAGCACCACATCGTCTCCGATGGCTGGTCGATGCAACTGATGGTTGAGGAACTGGTGCAGCTGTACGCCGCCTTCAGCCAAGGCCACATGCCAGACTTGCCAGCCTTGCCGATCCAGTACGCCGACTACGCCCTGTGGCAGCGCAACTGGATGGAGGCCGGCGAGAAGGCCCGCCAACTGGCGTACTGGCAGGCCCAGTTGGGTGGCGTGCAGCCGGTGCTGGAGTTGCCTTTCGACTACCTGCGCCCCGCGGTACAAAGTCACCGTGGCGCACGCCTGGGCATTGAGTTGCAACCGCAGCTCCTGGCCGGTTTGCGCCGCTTGGCGCAAGGCGCCGGTGTGACGTTGCCGATGGTGCTGCTGGCGTCCTACCAGGCGTTGCTGCACCGCTACAGCGGCCAGGAAGACGTGCGCGTCGGCGTGCCGATTGCCAACCGCAATCGCCTGGAAACCGAGGGGCTGATCGGCTTCTTCGTCAACACCCAGGTACTCAAGGCCGATATCCACGGGCAGATGAGCGTCGTGCAACTGCTGCAACAGGTACGCCAGCGTTCCCTGGAGGCCCAGGCCCACCAGGACCTGCCGTTCGAGCAACTGGTAGAAGCCCTGCAACCCGAGCGCAGCATGAGCCTGAGCCCGCTGTTCCAGGTGCTGTTCAACCATCGCGTGACCTCGGCAGCCAATCACCTGCAGCGCCTCACCGAACTTGATGTCGAGGTGCTGAGCTGGGATGAAGGCGTTGCCCAGTTCGACCTGGCACTGGATGTGGAGGAAAGCCAGGCGACCCTGCGTGCCTCCCTGAACTACGCCACCGACCTGTTTGCGCCCGCCACGATTGAACGCATGGCCGGCCACTGGCAGAACCTGTTGCAGGCGATGGTAGCCGACCAACAGCAACCCATCAGCCAACTCAACCTGCTGGGCCAGGACGAGCAACAACACATTCTTCAGCTGTGGGACCAGACCGACGCCGGCTTCTCGGCCAAGCGCATGGTCCACGAATTAGTCGCCGACCGCGCCCGGGAAAACCCGGAGGCAGTTGCGGTGAAATTCGACGCACAAACCCTGAGCTATGGCGAGCTGGACCGCCAGGCCAACCGCCTGGCCCATGCATTGATCGCCCGTGGCGTCGGCCCCGAAGTGCGCGTGGCGATTGCCATGCCACGCAGCGCCGAGATCATGGTGGCGTTCCTCGCGGTGATGAAAGCCGGTGGTGTCTACGTGCCGCTGGACATCGAATACCCGCGTGACCGCTTGCTGTACATGATGGAGGACAGCCGCGCGCAGCTGCTACTGACCCACACCCGTGCCTTGCAGCAACTGCCGATCCCCGACGGCCTTGATAGCCTGGCGATTGATCGTACCGAGGAATGGACAGGCTTCAGCGACACGGCGCCGCAGGTGAAACTGGACGGCGACAACCTGGCCTACGTGATCTACACCTCCGGCTCCACCGGCATGCCCAAAGGCGTGGCGGTGTCCCATGGCCCGTTGGTGGCGCACATCATTGCCACCGGCGAGCGTTATGAAACGTCGCCGGCCGATTGCGAACTGCACTTCATGTCGTTCGCCTTCGACGGCTCCCACGAAGGCTGGATGCACCCGCTGATCAACGGCGCGAGCGTGCTGATTCGCGATGACAGCTTGTGGCTGCCGGAGTACACCTACCAGCAGATGCATCGCCATCACGTGACCATGGCCGTGTTTCCGCCGGTGTACCTGCAGCAGCTGGCCGAACATGCCGAACGCGACGGTAACCCGCCGAAGGTTCGTGTGTACTGCTTCGGCGGTGATGCCGTGGCCCAGGCCAGCTATGACCTGGCGTGGCGTGCACTCAAGCCGACCTACCTGTTCAACGGCTATGGCCCGACCGAAACCGTGGTCACGCCGTTGCTGTGGAAAGCCCGCCGTGGTGACCCGTGCGGTGCCGTCTACGCGCCGATCGGCACACTGCTGGGCAATCGCAGCGGCTACGTATTGGACGCGCAACTCAACCTGCAACCCATTGGCGTAGCCGGTGAGTTGTACCTGGGCGGCGAGGGCGTGGCCCGGGGTTACCTGGAGCGTCCGGCCCTGACCGCCGAGCGCTTCGTACCGGACCCGTTCGGCAAGCCCGGCAGCCGCGTGTATCGCAGCGGCGACCTGACCCGTGGCCGTCCGGATGGCGTGGTGGATTACCTCGGCCGTGTCGACCATCAGGTGAAAATCCGTGGCTTCCGTATTGAGCTGGGCGAGATCGAAGCGCGCCTGCGCGAGCAGGACAGTGTCGGCGAAACCGTGGTGGTGGCCCAGGAAGGGCCGAGCGGCAAGCAACTGGTCGCCTATGTGGTGCCGCTGGATCCGTTGCTCGTCGACGACGCCGTGGCGCAGTCGACCTGCCGCGAAGCCTTGCGCCGCGCCCTGAAAACCCGCTTGCCGGACTATATGGTGCCCACGCACCTGATGTTCCTTGAGCGCATGCCGCTGACGCCGAACGGCAAGCTCGACCGCAAGGGCCTGCCGCGCCCGGATGTCAGCCAGATGCAGCAGGTGTACGTGGCGCCACAGAGTGAGCTGGAGCAGAAGATCGCGGCGATCTGGTCCGACGTGCTGCGTCTGCCACGTGTCGGTTTGCACGATAACTTTTTCGAATTGGGCGGTGACTCGATCATCTCGATCCAGGTGGTCAGCCGTGCCCGCCAGGCCGGTGTGCGCTTCACGCCCAAGGATCTGTTCCAGCACCAGACGGTCCAGAGCCTGGCGGCCGTGGCCCGGGAAGGCGAGGGCGCGGTGGTGCTGGATCAGTCGGCATTGACCGGCGAGTTGTTGTTGCTGCCTGTCCAGCAGGCGTTTTTTGCCGATGACATTCCCCAGCGTCACCACTGGAACCAGTCGGTGGTGCTACAGCCACACCAGGCGTTGCAGGCGCCGCTGCTGGTGGCTGCGCTGCAGGCCTTGATCGTGCATCACGACGCCCTGCGCATCGGTTTCGTCCAGGGCGCGGCAGGCTGGAGCGCGGCGTATCGCGGGCCGCAGCAGCATCAGGCCGAACAGGTCCTGTGGCAGACCACCTTGAATGCGGTCGAAGAGTTGGAGGCCCTGGGTGAGGAAGCCCAGCGCAGCCTCGACCTGAGCGAAGGGCCGCTGCTGCGTGCAGTGCTCGTGGACCTGGCCGACGGCTCCCAGCGCTTGCTGCTGGTGATTCATCACTTGGTGGTGGACGGTGTGTCCTGGCGCATCCTGCTGGAAGACCTGCAAACGGCTTACCGCCAGCTTGCCCAAGGTGCCACGGTCGTGTTGCCCGCCAAGACCAGCGCGACCCGGGCCTGGGCCGAGCGTCTGCAAACCTATGCACGCAGCGCCGCACTGGCGCAGGAACTGGCCTGGTGGCAGACGCAGTTGCAAGGCAGCCCCACCGGCCTGCCTGGGGCCGATCCACAGGCCAGCGTGAGCAACCGGCATGCGCTGAGCGTGACCACCCATCTGGATCAGGCCTTCACGCGGCGTCTGTTGCAGGACGCCCCCAGTGCTTACCGCACCCAGATCAATGACCTGTTGCTGACCGCACTGGCGCGCGTCGTTGTGCGCTGGACCGGTGACGCGTCGATGTTGATCCGCCTGGAAGGCCACGGTCGTGAAGACCTGTTTGACGAGATCGACCTGACCCGTACCGTCGGCTGGTTCACCAGCCTCTACCCGGTGAAGCTGGTGCCGACCGATTCGCTGGCCGGCTCCCTCAAGCAGATCAAGGAGCAGCTGCGTGCGATTCCCGACAAGGGCCTGGGCTTTGGTGCCCTGCGTTACCTGGGGAATGCCGAGGCTCAACAGGCCCTGAGTGAACTGCCGCGCCCACGCATCACCTTCAACTACCTGGGGCAATTCGACGGCAGTTTTGACGGCGGCGAACAAGAAGGCTTGTTCGTCCCCTCCGGTGATGGCAGTGGTGCCGAACAGAGTGCCGAGGCACCGCTGGGCAACTGGTTGGAAATCAACGGCCAGGTCTACGCCGGCGAATTGAAGTTGAACTGGAGCTTCAGCCAGCAGATGTTCGATGAGGCGACCGTACAACGCCTGGCGGATGACTACGCCGCGGAACTCAAGGCGTTGATCGAGCACTGTGGTGTCAACCAGGGTGTCACGCCTTCGGACTTCCCGCTGGCGCGCTTGTCCCAGGCGCAACTGGACAGCTTGCCGGTGACGGTGGCTGACATCGAAGACGTTTACCCGCTGTCGCCGATGCAGCAAGGCATGCTGTTCCAATCGCTGTACGGCGAAGGCTCGGGTGACTACATCAACCAGATGCGCATCGATGTCGAGGGCCTGGATGTACCGCGCTTCCGCCAGGCCTGGCAGGCGGCGGTCGACAGCCATGAGATCCTGCGCAGCGGTTTTCTCTGGCAGACCGAGCTTGAGCAGCCGTTACAGGTGGTCTACAAGCAGATGCGCATGCCGTTCACCGAGCTGGACTGGCAAGATCGGCCCGGCAGCAGTGCGGCACTCGATAGCCTGGCCGAGTCGGCGCGGGCCCAGGGGTTCGTGCTGGAACAGGCGCCGTTGCTGAGCCTGACGGTGGTCCGTACGGGGGCGTCCCGTTATCACTTGATCTACACCAACCACCACATCTTGATGGACGGCTGGAGTGGTTCGCAGTTGTTTGGCGAGGTGTTGCAACATTACGCCGGTGAACCGCTGCGTGCGCCCATCGGGCGTTACCGCGATTACATTGCCTGGCTGCAGGCACAGGACAAGTCGGTCAGCGAGGCATTCTGGAAAGGGCAACTGCTCAACCTGCAAGAACCAACCCGCCTGGCCCGTGGCCTACAAGCTGCGCACAGCGAGGCGCTGGCGGTCAACGGCGAGCATCGTCTGAACCTCGACGCCAGCCAGACCGCTCAGCTCAAGGCCTTCGCCCAGCGCAATAAAGTCACCCTCAATACGTTGGTGCAAAGCGCCTGGCTGCTGCTGTTGCAGCATCACACCGGGCAGTCCACCGTGGCGTTCGGCGCCACCGTGGCAGGCCGTCCGGCGCAATTGCGCGGTATCGAACAACAGGTCGGTCTGTTCATCAACACCTTGCCCGTCGTGGCCACGCCGGATGCACAGATGACGGTCAGCCAGTGGCTGCAGCAGATCCAGGCGCAGAACGTGCGCTTGCGTGAGCAGGAGCATACGCCGCTGTTCGAGATCCAGCGTTGGGCCGGGCTGGGTGGGGAGGCGCTGTTCGACAGCATTCTGGTGTTTGAGAACTACCCGGTGTCCGAAGCGCTGGAGCAGGGCGCACCTTCGGGGCTCACGTTTGGCGCCGTCCACAGCCTGGAGCAAACCCACTATCCGTTGACGGTCTTGCTGGGCATCGGTGACACCTTGGGCCTGGAGTTCAATTACGACCGCCAGGCATTCAGCGCGGCGCATATCGAACGGTTGGCCGAGCACTTCCAGCAGGTGTTGCAGGCATTGGCAGTGGATGGCGCCCAGCGTCTGGCAACGTTGCCTTCGCTGGCCCGTTCCGAGCGCGAAACGGTCCTGCATGCCTGGAATGACACGGCCACGGACTACCCGCTGCACCTGCCGGTGCATCAGTTGATCGAAGCCCAGGTGGTGCGCACGCCGGACGCACCGGCGCTGGTATTTGCCGGGCAGGTATTGAGTTACGCCGCGCTTAACCGCCGGGCAAACCGCCTGGCGCATCGCCTGATGACGGCCGGCGTCGGGCCGGATGTCCTCGTGGGGCTGGCGGTTGAGCGTTCGATTGAAATGGTCGTTGGCCTGCTGGCGGTACTCAAGGCAGGTGGCGCTTATGTGCCGCTGGACCCGGAATACCCCCGCGATCGATTGGCCTACATGCTGCAAGACAGCGACGTGAAGCTGTTGTTGACCCAGGCGCATTTGCTGGAGCAACTGCCGATTCCAGCGGGCTTGCACAGCCTGGTGCTGGAGCAGGGCGATGAGGGGTTGCAGGCCTACGCCGAGCGGAATCCGCAGGTCGCCGTCGATGGCGAAAACCTTGCCTATGTGATCTACACCTCGGGCTCCACCGGCCAACCCAAAGGTGCGGGTAACCGCCATTCGGCGCTGACCAACCGGCTGTGCTGGATGCAGCAGGCGTATGGCCTGGACGGCAGTGACACGGTCTTGCAGAAGACGCCGTTCAGTTTCGACGTGTCGGTGTGGGAGTTCTTCTGGCCGTTGATGACCGGTGCGCGCCTGGTGGTGGCAGCGCCGGGCGACCATCGTGATCCGGCCAGGCTGGTGAGCCTGATTAACGCCGAACAAGTCACTACGTTGCACTTTGTGCCGTCCATGCTCCAGGCCTTCTTGCAGGATGCCGGCGTCGGCGCCTGTCACAGCCTGCAGCGCATTGTGTGCAGCGGTGAAGCACTGCCGGTGGATGCCCAGCAACAGGTGTTCGCCAAACTGCCACGTGCCGGGTTGTACAACTTGTATGGGCCGACCGAAGCGGCAATCGACGTGACCCACTGGACCTGCGTCGACGAAGGGGGTGACGCCGTGCCGATTGGTCGGCCGATTGCCAACCTGGGCTGCTACGTGTTGGACGGCAACCTGGAACCGGCACCCGTTGGCGTGTTGGGTGAACTCTATCTCGGCGGCGTCGGCCTGGCGCGTGGTTATCACCGTCGGCCGGCGCTGACCGCCGAACGCTTTGTGACCGATCCGTTCGGCAGTGGCACCCGGTTGTATCGCACCGGGGACCTGGCGCGTTATCGCGACGATGGGGTGATCGAGTACGCCGGGCGCATCGATCACCAGGTCAAGCTGCGTGGCTTGCGCATCGAATTGGGTGAAATCGAGGCCCGCCTGCTGGAGCATGCGTACGTGCGTGAAGCGGCGGTGCTCGCCGTGGACGGCACGCACCTGGTGGGCTACCTGGTGCTGCAGGCGCCGAGCGAGGATTGGAAAGCACAGGTGGCGATGCACCTGGCGGCGCAGTTGCCGGACTACATGGTGCCGGCGCAGTGGGTAGTGTTGACACAGATGCCGCTGAGCCCCAATGGCAAGCTGGATCGCAAGGCGTTGCCTAAACCGGAGGCGCAAGGCGCGGACGCTTATCAGGCCCCGCAAAGCGCCATCGAGCAGCAAGTCGCTGCGATCTGGCGTGATGTCCTCGGTGTCGAGCGCGTAGGGCTGAACGACAACTTCTTCGAGTTGGGCGGTCACTCCTTGCTGGTGCTGATGCTCAAGGAGCGTATCCGTAAAGTCAGCGGTGTCGGCTTGTCCGTCAGCCAGTTGATGCTTAACCCGACCGTACGCGGCCAGGTCAACTGCCTGCAGGGCGACGCGCGCAGCTCGTTGATCGTCAAGCTCAACAGCCAGACCGAAGGCACACCGTTGTTCATGTTCCACCCAAGCTTCGGTTCGGTGCATTGCTACACCGCGATTGCCCTCGCGCTCCGGGAGCAGCGTCCGGTGTTCGGGGTGATTTGCCGTGCATTGGCCGAGGAGGGTGCAGCAGTGCCCGAATGGCAAGCCATGGTCGAGGATTACGCCGAGCAACTCCTGTTGGCCCAGCCTCAGGGCGCCTTCCGCCTGGCAGGCTGGTCGTTGGGTGGCAACCTGGCGATGGAAGTCGCCTACGTGCTGGAGCAAGCGGGACGCGACGTCGAGTTTGTCGGCTGGATCGACGCCGCGCCGCCGCAGTGGCTCACGCCCTATTGGCAGGCGGTCGTCACCGAGGATGACCGTGAAGTCTCGGCGAACGAGCGGCGTGCGGCCTTGTTGGGCGTGATGTTCCCGGCGTTTGCCGAGCGGATTCAGGCGGCCTGGCAGCAATGTCAACGCGATGCCCAAGACGAAGCGGGGCAATGGCAAGGGTTTATCGCCTGGGCCGAGCAGACCCTGGGCGAGGCCTTTACCGGTATCAAGGACGAGTTGCTGCGTGGCAATGAGGCGCAGATTTCCTGGGAGGTCGACCGCGCGCTCAGTGAGCGTCTGTCGGCGGCGGACTTCAAGCCGATCAAGGCCCCGATCAGTTGCTGGTGGGCGTCCATGAGCCGCGCCGGGCAGTTCAAGGACCTCATCGAGCAGCACATGGCAAGTACCCTTGTTCAGGGGCGGATCGAGCGTTCAGTGGTGATCGAGACTGATCACGACGGGATCATCGACAGTGCCGAGTTCATCCGTAGCCTGGTGGCCGCCATGGAATAACACCTCAAGTGATGAACACTGAACCTGTGGCGAGGGGGTAAGCTCTCTCGCCACAGGGAGGGCGGGGCACAAAAAAGCCCGATGAAAGCAGCGCTTCCATCGGGCTTTTGGTTGATCGCCGCCAGGGCGATCAAGGCATCACATCAGAAGTCCCAGCGGGTGCTGAACATCACGTTGCGCGGCTCACCGTAGGCAGCCGAGTTATAGAAGCCCACGTTGGTGTAGTAGGACTTGTCGAAGATGTTGTTGAAGTTGACAGTCGCCGAGAGGTTCTTGGTGACCTGGTAGCGGGTCATCAAGTCCACCAGCCAATAGGACTTCTGGGTGATGTCCTGGTTGGTGTTGAGCGGCGAGTTGTAGATTTCATACCAACCCTTGCTCTGCCAGCGCAGGCCGCCACCGATGGTGAATTGGTCCAGGTCGCCCTTGAGTTTGTAGGTGGTGTTCAGGTTGACCTGGTGCTCAGGCTCGAAGGTGGAGATTTTCTTGTCGTCATCGTCACGCACGATCTTGTGGGTGTAGCCACCCTGTACTTGCCAGCCCGGCGCCAGTTCACCGGAAACTTCAGCTTCATAGCCTTTGGTAACGGCCTTGGAACCCTTGAACGCGTAGTTGTTCGGGGCCGGGGTCTGGTTGTTGTAGGCATCGTCCGAGATAGCGCGGTTGGTCTCATGCACTTCGAAGTAAGCAAGGCTGGCGTTCAGGCGGCCATCGAGGAAGTCGCCCTTGAGGCCCAACTCATAGTTTTGCCCTTCATCCGGTTCCAGCAGCTTCTGATTCCGGTCTTTGTAGGTGCTTTCCTGGGGTTGGAAAATATCGGTGTAGCTGGCGTACGCCGAAATGTTGTCATTGAGGTCGTAGACCACACCGGCGTAAGGAACGAAGCGGCCGGTTTCCTTGTAGGAAGGGTTGATACCGGTGACGTGGTAGTTGGCGACGCGCCCACCGAGGATCACGTGCAGGTCATCCATCACGTTCAAGCGTGTGGTCATGTAGTAGCCGGTCTGGCGGATGGTATCGTCGATGTATTGCTGGACAGGGCCGTAGATCGGCTTGGCAATGTGGCCATTCCAGTTATAGAAATCGACTTTATTGCCGCCTGGCCATTCCGGCGACCAGTACCCCTTGCCTTGCCAACGCGACGTGCCGATCGAGCCGCCCACCACCAGTTCATGTTCGCGGCCAAACAGGCTGAAAGGCCCGGTGGCGTAGAGGTCGGCGGAGGTGCTTTTGGTTTCGCCGGTGTATTTCTGACCGTTGACCTCGGCGGTGCCATCGGCTGCCGGCTGGACAAACTGGATCGAACCGAGGTCGGCATGGTAGCTGTTGATCTTGTGGTCGAGCTGGAATTTGGTGACCCAGCCGTCACCCATATCATGCTCAAGCATGGCAAAGGCGGTGCGGGTGTTCTGTTCCCAGGAGCTCCAGGTGGCGCCGTTGTTGTAGGAGCGTGGCATCTTGTTGATGCTGCCGTTGGAGTTGACCAACGGGAACGAACCAGACCAGCTGGAGCCTTTCGGAATGTTGTCCTGATAGTCGAAGCCGACGGTCAACATGGTGTCGGGGGACAGGTCGAACTCGGTAATGCCGTAGTAGGTTTCGGTCTTGCGCGAGTAATGGTCCATGAAGGACTTTTTGTCCTGGTACGCCGCCACTGCACGGCCCCGGACATTGCCGCTGTCGGTCAACGGGCCGCTTACATCCACTTCGCTGCGATAGTTGTCCCAGGAGCCAGCGCCCAATTGCACATGGCCCTTGAACTCCGACGTCGGCTTCTTGCGGATCAAGTTGATGGTCGCGCCCAGGGAGCCGGCGCCGTTGAGCAGGCCGGTGGCCCCCTTGAGCACTTCGACGCGGTCGTAGATCGCCATGTCGCTGAGGGTGTTCCCCGCCGAGTAGCCGACGTTGCGCACGGTGGACGGAATACCGTCGTACTGGAAACTGTTGACCGAGAACCCACGCGAGTAATAGTTGGTACGGTCGGTGTCATAGGCCGATACGGTGATGCCAGGCGTGTGGCGCATCACGTCATCGACGTTGTTGAGGCCGAAGTCCTCGATATGTTGGCGGGTAATCACCGTGATCGACTGCGGGGTTTCCCGCGGGGTCAGGGTCAGCCGCGTGGCCGTGGCAATGGTGCCCGGCGTGTAGGAGCCGGAGCCCTCGGTGATGTTGCCCAGCACGTTGCCGGTCACTTGGGTCGGACTCAATTCCAGCCCGGCGGACGCGCCGGCGGCGGTAACGGTCAGCGCGTTGCCACTGAGGCTGTGGGTGGTCGAAGTGCCTGCCAGCAAGGTGTTGATTGCCTGCTGCGGATCCAGTTTACCTTTGATCGCCGTGCTGTTTTTTCCCGCCACGTCGGTCGGGCTGTACAGCACCTGCAGGTTGGCCTGGCGGCCGAATTCCTGCAGTGCACTCCCCAGTGCCTGTGCTGGAATATCCAACTCGATCTCCTGTGCCTGCACATAGCCGGCAACCGGCAGCGATACCGCTAGGGCAAGCGCGCTCGGCAGAAGGTTGATGTTCAGGGCCCTGGTTAGCGCTTTGCTCAGTGGGCTGAGACCGAGTCGTGCTGACATGGATGGTTTCTCTTCTATGTTTTAAGTGGGCAAATTTTAATGTTTATTGAGGTTAGTTCTCATTACCACTAGTGAGACGTTCCTACTTCGGAAAACCGGAAAAGAAAATGTCATGCAGGCTCCATTTCATGCATCACCTGGCCGGCGCGCAGCCGTACCAACTGATCGGCGATGTCGAAATAGCGGTCGTCATGGCTGATCACGATGATGGTTTTGCCCAGGCGCTTGAGGTCCGGCAGCAGCTCGGTATAGAAAATCCGGCGGAAGGCCGGGTCCTGGTCGGCGGCCCATTCGTCGAATACCAGCACCGGGCGTTCCTCCAGCCAGGCGTTGACCAGTGCCAGGCGCTTGCGCTGGCCGGTGGACAGGTCGGTGGTGCTGAACACACCGTCCTTGACGCTGACTTTGTGCGCGATCTCCAGGCGTTCCAGGTATTTAGTGGCGCTGTCCAGTGACTGGGTGGCGCTGCCCTGGACCAGGTCGTCGAACAGGTAGTAGTCGGCGAATACCGTGGTGAACAATTGGCGATAGTCATCGCGCTCGGGGTCGGTCACGGCCTCGCCGTTGAGCAGGATTTCGCCGGACTGCGGCGGGTAGAGCCCCAGCAGCAATTTGATCAGCGTGGTCTTGCCACTGCCGTTTTCGCCGACGATAAATACGATGTCGCCTTGGGCAATGCTCAGGTTGATCGGCCCCAGGTGAAACGGCTCGCTGCCTTCCACGGCCGGTGGGCTGTAGCTCACGTTTCGCAGTTCCAGGCTGTTGACGATCGGTGTCGGCGCCTCGCTGTCATCCATCAGCAGGTGCGGTTCAGGCGAGGAGAAGCGCTCCGACAACTCGCTGATACGCCCGAAGGCAATCTTCGCCTTGCCCACCACGGGCAGGTAACCCAGCAGGTGTTCCAGCGGGCCTTTCATGTACAACAGCACCAGCACGAAGCCGGTGATCACGGTCGGGTCCGGGTTCGGGTTATAGGCCTGCATCGCCAGGGCCAGGCCGATGACCACGAAGAACAGCATCGAGCCGAAGGTCTTGGCGAGGATGTAGATGTTGACCGAACGCACCTGGATATCGCTGATGCGGTCCGCCGTTTCCTGGATACGGTGGGTGTTCATGCGAAAGCGCCGTGGCCGATGCATACGCAGTTCCTTGGCGCCGGACGCGATGGCGTTGTAATAACGCTGCAATTCGTCTTCATGGCTGCGTGCCAGGTCGAAGCCTTGGATACCTTTGCCGCCGGCGATGAACTGCACGGCGCTGCCGATCACGATGGCGACGACCATCATCAGGAACATCGGCACCGACAGGTACGCCAGGTAGCCCAGGCAGCCCAGCGTCACCGTGGCGGCAATGGCCAAGGGCGTGAACGCGAAGGAGAAGTCGCTGATGGTGTCGACATCGTGGGTCAGCACCGGGATCAGTCGGTGGGAGCGGTAGCGCTCGATTTGCCCGATGGGCGCCGACAGCACCTTTTCACCCAGGTCTTTGCGCAGGGCGGCAATGATCCGTTGACCGACGTAGTTGGTGCCGATGTCGGAAATGATCGAGCTGACCAGCGCCAGCACGCACAAGGCTGCAAAGGTCAGGATCACGCCCTGGGTCATGCCTTGTGGCGAGTGCAGGGCATTATTGATCGTCGCCAGCAGCAACGTGATGGCCAGGCCGCCGGCCATGCCCAGGGCGACGGAGACGGTCACGAGGGTGCGAAAGGGCCTGAGCAATGCGAGCAAACCGTTGAAGGCGCCGCGCTTGGGGTCGGTCATAAATACTTCCCGGAAAGTGAAAAAGAGGGGGCTGGGCACACAGACCCTTACCCATGACAAACGAAGTGTCGGCGCGACTATTTAGCTCGGCGTGCCAGGCGGTGGCCGCGATGGATAAATTGGGCGGGGCCTGGTTCGTTCTTGTGGTGTAGGCGCACGCGTATCGGCGCGTGCCTGATCTATCCAGTGAGAGCGAAACAATGACGAAAAAGAACCTGGTGTATGTGTGGTCCCTGCGCAATGCCGCTGCCGACAAGGCTGGGCAGCCGGTGGCCTACAAGGACCACGAGCGCTACATGATGTCGGTGCTGGAATCCCTGGCGGGGGCACTGAACGACACGCCGCTGGGCGAGGCCTACAACCTGGTGGGGGTGGTGTATGACGATGACGAGCAGAACCCGCGTGACCAGCAATTGGTCAGCGACTACGGTTTTACCTACACGCCTGGCCGTCAGTGGCTGTACCCGGCCGACTTGCGGGTGCAGGGGCGCCTGGTCAATGACTTGCTGTTGAGCGTGCCGTCCACCTATCGCCGCCTGCCACGGGGCACTGCGGAACACATCGCCGGCAAGCAGGACTTCGAACGCCGCCTGCACGACACGCTGGTGGAACTGAAGGCGGATATCGTGGTGCTGGACGGCCTGCTGGTGATCCTCGACGAGCTGGTGCGTCCCGGTGCACCGTTTGCCCGCCGCATCATGAACATTCACCCGGGCATTACCCGCATCGAATCGCCCTACGAGCGCCGTGGCGCCTACGCGACCTGGAACGCCCTGTACGGTGCGCGTGGGCTGACGGTCACCGATTGGACGACCAAGGCCACGATGCCATCGGAGCCGCTGTACCTCACCGGCGCGTCGTTCCACTACGTGGACAACGGCATCGACTCGGGTGAAGTGTTCCATGACGTGCTCAAGACCGAGATCTCGCCGGAGGACACCATCCTCGAACTGCGCTGGAACAACTTCAACAACAGCCTGTTTCCGGCGCTGCATGAAGGGTTGGCGTTGTTGGCACGGAAGGAACTCTAAAGCGGGCACAGTTAAAAGTGTGGGAGGGAGGGCTTGCCCCCGATAGCAGTGTGGTGAATGATTCAGTGCCATCGAGGCATCGGTATCTACACAATTCTGGCTATGGAGCAGGACCTGTGGCGAGGGAGCTTGCTCCCGCCGGCGGCCTGGCAGCTGAGCGCCATCTAACGGTTAGATCGCGATCCAAATGTGGGAGGGGGCTTGCCCCCGATAGCGGTGTGTCAGTCGATTCATCAGGTGACTGATTCAGCGCCATCGAGGCATCGGTATCTACACAATTCTGGCTATGGCGCTGGACCTGTGGCGAGGGAGCTTGCTCCCGTTGGCGGCCTGACAGCTGACCTGGATGCTGGATCAGACCGGGTACATATCCGTTATTTAGGTAACGGCCGCTATGGGTTCCGCTTTTACAGCGGCTCACTTTTGAAAAGCGCAAAAGTAAGCAAAACGCTCTTGCCCCAACACTCGGCACCTCGCTCACGCTCGGTGTGCCCGTAATCCGCCAGGTATTTGGGGGGCCGCCGCCACGCGCCATCCATGGCGCGGGGCGGCTAAACCGGCATCCCTGCCGGTTTACCCCCCAAATCCCTGTCGAATTACGGCCAGCGTGTTTGACGGGGCGCCTGAGATCAAAAGCTAGATCAAGATCAAGATCAAGAGCGACTCGCTTCGCATCGTGGTTGCCGTGGTTGCTACAGCGTTGTGTAGATACTTATGCCGCCGATGGTGGTAGGTCAGGTACTGATACATCCCCATCGGGGGCAAGCCCCTTCCCGCATTTGATCTCCTGCGTTATTACAGGTCGCGTACCACCCGAAAGCCAATCCAATCCCCCCGCGTCTGCGGGTAGATGTTGTTGCGGTTGCCCGAGCGTGAGAACACCGGCGCTTCTCCCCAGTCATTGCCGCGAATCATGTAGCCCTCGCAGTTCGGCTCCATCCACGCACTGCCGTCGGTAGGCGCGCCGATGTAGTTGGCGTGCTCGCAGTCGGCCACGCGTTCGTAGACGTTGCCATGCATGTCGTACATGCCAAACGCATTCGGCGGGTAGCTGCCGACAGGCGATGAGTAGCTGTACCCATCGGCCGGGCCATAGGTGTTGGCGTGCTTGGCGATGCTGTAGCCCTTGCCCTCATCGAACGGGAAGGGGAACGGCCCGGTAGAACCGGCGCGCGCAGCGTATTCACGTTGGGCTTCGCTGACCATGTGGTATTGCTGGCCGGTTTTTTTCGACAGCCAGGCCACGTACTGCTTGATGTCCTCCATGTCCATGCACACTGCCGGTTGGCGCGGGCCCTGGGGGTAGCGCGGCTTGCTGGCGATGCACTCGCGGCCGGGGCGGGTGTCACCGTCGGCGATCTTCACTCCGGTCTGGCGGATGTAGCTGTCCCATTCGCCGGCGGTGATGTGGAAGCGGCTCATGGCGAACGGCTTGGCGAAGGTCACGTCGTGCATCGGGCCTTCATCCGGCTCGCGGCCGACTTCATCCTCTGGCGTGCCCATGGTGAAGGTGCCGGCGGGCAGCACCACCATCTCCGGGCAGTCCTTGCAGTCCTTGAATACTTTGCCGGGTTGTGGCGCGGCGGCCTGGGCCAGGCTTGGCAACAAGGCACCGCACAGGGCGGTGAGTGCCAATGCCGTGAGGGGTTTGTTCATGGAGTCCTCTCATTCAACGTGGAAAAGGTGTGCGTTACACCCGCTGGCCCAGCAACGTCATGAAGCGCTGGATCTCTGCGGAAGTATTAAGCAGGCCAGGCGCTGTGCGGATCACCGGGCCGACATCACGGTCTACCGCGTCAATCACCACACGGTTTTTCATCATGTAGGCGGCTACGGCGTCACTGTCCTCGCCCTTGACCCTGAAAAAGGTAAAACCGGCCGACAGTTCGGGGCTGTGCGGGGTCACCAGTTCGATCTGCGGGTGTGCCAGCAGTTGCTCTTTCAGTTCGGTGTTCAGCGCATGGATGCGCGCCTGCACCTGCGCCTTGCCCAGCTGCAAGTGCAGCTTGAAGGCCTCGTCCGCTGCCCAGCGATGCTCAAAGGCGTGGTAGCCGCCTGGGGTCATGCTGGTGGCGAAGTCTTTGTCTTCGGAGAAGGTCGGCACCATGGGGGTCACGTAGTTGTTTTGCGGGTCGCGGGCGCACACCAGTCCGGTGCCGCGTGGGCCGAACATCCACTTGTGGGTGCCGGCGATGAAGAAGTCACAGTGCATGTCCGGGAAATCGAGGTTTTCCACGCCGAAACCATGCACGCCGTCGACCACGTAGAGGAGGCGGTCCTTGTCGTCACGGTTGCGGTTGTGTTCTTCCACCAGCTTGCCGATTTCGCCGATGGGCAGTTTCACGCCGCTGCCGGACTGCACCCAGGTCATGCCGAGTACGCGCGTGTTGGGGCGGATATTGCGCTGGATGTTGCCCAGCACCTCGTCGATGGACACGCGGTTGGCGTTGTCGAACAGGCGAATCTTGCGAACCTGGGTCTGCTCCTTGCGCACGCGAAAGTCCAGGCTGTACTCGGTTGCATAGTGCTCGTGGACGGTGGTGAGGATCTCCTGGTCCGGCCGTACCTTGATCCCGCCATAAATCATCGCCAGCCCTTCGGAGGTGCTGCTGGTGAGGGCGATCTGCGCCGGTGCGGCTTTCAGGTAGCGGCCGGCCCACTCGCGCACCTGGCCTTCGCGCTTCCAGGCTTCCTGCAGGTCCCAGTCCATGGCCAGTCCTGGGTTGCGGTCGATCTGTGCGCGGTAACGCTCAATGGCCTCGCGCACCGGCTTGGGGTGCGTAGCCACCAGGAAATTGGAAAAGTGCAGGTAGTCCGGGTCCTGGTTGAACAGTTGCTTGAGCCCCGTCCATGGGGCATCGGTTGCGTTGGCGGCGACGGCCTGCGGGAGCAGGGCGGCGCCCAGTGGCAGGCTGGCGGCAAATACACCAGCCTGTTTGAGGAACGTACGGCGGTCGGTCATGGACGGGCTTCTGGATGATTAGCGGTTGGCCAAGGGCTTGGCGGCTTTTTGTACCTGGTTCCACACCCGCAGGAAGTTGCCTCCCCACAGCTTGGCGATGTCGGCTTCGGAGTAGCCGCGCTGGATCAGTTCGGCGGTGACGTTGCGTATTTCGCCGACGTTGTTCCAGCCCTCGACGCCGCCGCCGTCGTTGAAGTCCGACGCCAGGCCGACATGGTCGATGCCGATCTTGCGCACGGTGTAGTCGATGGCATCCCCCAGGTCCTTGAGGGTGGCCTTGGGTTCCTCATCGAGGATGGCGTAGAGCGCGCTGGCGTACTCGCCGAACTTGTGTTCGGGCCAGGCGGCGATGATTGCGTCGCCCGGCATCAGCGCCATGGCCAAGTTGGGCAGGGGTGGCAGGTCAAAGCGGGCGCGCAGGGCGTTGAGCTTGTCCTGGGTCGGCTGGCTCAGTGGGCGCAGGTAGGCGGAGAACCCCACGATCTGCACCACGCCACCGCTGTGCTTGATCAGTTGCAGCTCTTTGTCGCTCAGGTTGCGCGGGATATCCACTGCCGCGCGCGGTGCCGAGTGCGACGCCACCATCGGCGTACGACTCAATTGCGCCACTTGCTCCAAGGCTTTGGTCGACATCTGCGACACATCGATGATGACCCCCAGGTCATTGAGGCGGTGCACCGCTTGCTTGCCGATCTCCGACAAACCGTCGAGGGCGTCGGTGGAGTCATTGAAAAACGGCAGCGGGCGCGACGAGTCCGACCAGGCGTTATTGCCCACATAGCTGAAGCCGAACATGCGCATGCCGCGTGCCGCCCATAGGTCCAGCTGGTTCAGGTCGTTGCCCAGCGGGTAGGCGTTGAGCATGCTGATGAAGATCGCGAACTTGCCCTCGCCATGCAGGCGCCGGAAATCATCCGGGGTGTAGGCGATGGCGACTTGGTTGGGGTAGTCGCGCACCATGCCGCTGATAATCTTGTAGCGCACTTCCTGTTCGTGGCGCGCGGCTTCGACAAAACCGTCGGTGGGCTTGTGCGGCGCGTTGGCGCCGTTCCAGATTTCCGGCCAGCCGAAAATCGTCAGGGCTGCACCGGACAGGCGCCCGCGTGCCGCCTTGGCCAGGTCGAACTGGCCCTCACCGTCCTTGTCGGCCTCGTTGCCGGCGGTGCCGAAATCCACCGGCACGGTGATGTGGCTGTCGAACGACAGCAGCCGATCCTGCATTTCATTGGCCTGCTTGATCACCTCCAGCGGGTAACCGGCATTGCCCTTGAACCAGTGATCCCAGACCAGGAAACCGGCCCCGGCACCGATGGCCAGTGCCAGCGGCAAGCCGATATACAGCGCCTTTTTCGAACGTGGTTTTGTCATTGCCATCTCAGTCAGTTGAGGCCTTCGCTATCAGGGAAGAACGAGTGATGGGCGGGGAAATTTAGGCGGGCAGGGCGCGGCGGTAAATTTCCCCGGCGTGCAAACGTTCTAGCTCTGATAAAGCCGTTTCCTAAGGTAGACAATGACCATCTCTCGACGTGGGTTCATCGCAGGCCTGGCACTGACAGGCGCCGCTGTGCCGGCAGCCTTCTATGCCCATCGCGAGTTGACGCGCGAAGAAGAATTCCCCATCACCCCCGGCGAAGCCACCGTGGACCTGGCCGACACCGCCGGCCAGCACCTGGCGAACACGCTGCGCGGGGTCTGGGACCTGCGCCTGGAAGGCCGCGATGCCGGCCTCAAGGGCCTGCCGTTGCAAGGCCTGGCGCTGTTGCTCGACATCGCCCCCCGTGGGCGTGGCCTGCGCGGCTACCTGGACACCGCCGCCAACCTGCGCGCCGAAGGCGAACCGCGTTACCGCGTGCTCGGTGATCTGCTGACCGGGGAGAGCGCCGTGCTGTACTGGCGGTTGATCGACCGGGACTCGACCGATGGCACGCCGGCCTATGAATTCAAGATGACCCTCGACGAAGTCTGGGCCGACTTCGGCAACGCCGGCAGTGGCACCCTCAGCGGGCAGATCCTCGACCTCGACCGGCCGTTGGCTCTCGTTGAGCGCGACAACCGTTTCATCGCCCATAAACAGTGGTTCCCCGAAGCCCGCCAGCGTATCGGCCTCAACCCGACCCTGCTGGCCTGGCTGATTTCCCCCGAGCACCGCCTGTTCCACCAGCTGTGGCACGCCAGTCGTGACCAGTGGCACAAACTCTCCGAAGAAAAACGCGACGCCCTGCGTGGCATCGGCTGGCAGCCCGGTCCGCGTGGCCAGGAGCGCGACGCACGGGGCAAACGCAAGGACCGTAACGGCTCGGGAATCGACTTCTTCTTCATGCACCGGCACATGCTCGGCACCGCGCGCTCAATGCAGGACCTGCCCTCATGGCCGCAGTTCCCCGAGCCGCAACCGGCCCTGGAGCGTGATCGCCTGGGCTTTCTGCGCTACTTCGACAACCACGACGGCTTTGCACTGCCACCGACCTGGTCGGCGCCGGACGACGGCGACTACACCCAGTGGGTCAGCGACATCAAGAGCGCCGAGACCTACCACAGCAACTTCCAGGTCTGGGAGTCCCAATACCGCGACCCGCGCTACCTGGCCAAATTCACCCTGGGGCAGTTGGGCTCCGAGATGGAACTGGGCCTGCACGACTGGCTGCACATGCGCTGGGCCTCAGTGCCGCGCGACCCGTCGAACGGTGCGCCCGTGCCCTTCGCCCGCGACCCCTCCGACTTCGCCCCGCGCTGGTACGCGGCGGAAAACGACTTCCTCGGCGACCCGTTTTCCTCGCACGTCAACCCGGTGTTCTGGCACTTCCACGGCTGGATCGATGACCGTATCGAAGACTGGTTCCGCGCCCATGAACGCTTCAATCCAGGCGAAGTCAGGCGCATGGAGGTCAACGGCGTAGCCTGGTTCGCACCGGGACGCTGGGTGGAAGTCGGCGACCCTTGGCTCGGCCCGGACACCCATGGCTGCAGCACCACGCCGGGCCTGCAGATGGGCCGGTCGATGGAGATGGACCCGGAGACCATGAAGCTGGCGCTGCGCATTACCTTTGGTGAAGACGAAAACCTATTACAGGGCCTGTTCAAGCGCGTGCCAAGACGACCGTGGTACGCCCGCCACCTCAAATTACCCTCTGCCTGAATCTGTGATGGGCAGGCCTGTTGTGATGGGCAGGTTCGTTGTAGTGAGCGGGCTTGCCCCGCGCTGGGCTGCGAAGCGGCCCCAACACGGCCACCGCGTTCTTTCAGGTAAAACGAGTTGGCCGGATTAGGGCCGCTTCGCAGCCCAGCGCGGGGCAAGCCCGCTCACCACAAAAAGCCCGCTCACCACAGCAAGCCCGCTCACCACAAGGTCCCGCCAGCCACAGGCGTAAGGTGTTTTCATTGAGATTGAACCAACCCTGATCTCTCTTGTCCCCGCTTACCATGTCACCCCCCGCCTGCCAAATCCCTTAATTTTCCAAGCCTGCCGGAAGCCTCTCCAGGCCCCCGGCTGCGCCCGCTTTTTTTGGGCGCGCGGCGCCCAGCACCCGATTTACGCGGCAGCTGAAAACGGACTTTCTCCTCAACCGTGACTTACCAGGCAGGTTACCCCATGCAGTTCAGCGAATTATTGGCAGCGATTTCCACCCATGCGATCCGTCTGCAACTGGAAGAAGGCGACCTGATCATCCTCGGTGACGACGAGGCGTTGGAGGATGCGCTGTGGGATCAACTGATTGCTCACAAACCCCGGCTGCTGGAACTGGTGGCCGAGCATGGCGGTGACTGGCTGAGTCCGGCCTACCGCATTACGCCGGACATGCTGCCGCTGGTCAGCCTCGACCAGGCGGCTATCGACCGTATCGTCGCGGCCATCCCTGGGGGCGCGGCGAATGTGCAGGACATCTATCCGCTGGCGCCGCTGCAGGAAGGCATGCTTTACCACCATCTGTCGGCGGAGCAGGGTGACCCCTACGTGCTGCACGCGCATTTCGAATTCGACAATCGCGCACGTTTGCACGCCTTTACCGAAGCGTTGCAATGGGTGATCGATCGCCACGATATCCTGCGCACCTCGATAGTCTGGGAGCGTCTCGACGAACCGCTGCAAGTGGTGTGGCGCAAGGCAAGCCTGGCGTGCGAAGCCGTGGATTTCGATGCGCGCAACGACCGCATGGACCTGGGCCAGGCACCGCTGCTGCGCCTGGTGTTTACCCAGGATTCGCTCACCGGGTGTGTGGCGGCAACCCTGCTGTTTCACCACACCATCCTCGACCACACCGCCCTGGATGTGGTGCGCCATGAAATCCAGTTGTACCTGGCCGGCGAGCAAGCCCAGGCGGGAGAGCCGGTGCCGTTTCGCAGCTACATCGCCCAGGTGCGTCATGGCGTCAGCGAGCAGGCCCATGAGGCCTTTTTCCGCGAGATGCTGGCGGATATCGAGGAGCCGACACTGCCTTTCGGTTTGCAGGACGTACAGGGCGACGGCCTGGGTATCGACGAGGCACGCCTTGCCGTCGACAGCGCGCTGAGCCGCCGTCTGCGCACCCTGGCGCGGCCGCTTGGCGTGAGCGTGGCGAGCATGATGCACCTGGCGTTGGCGCGCGTATTGGGCGTGGTCTCTGGGCGCGACGCGGTGGTGTTCGGCACCGTGATGCTCGGCCGCATGGGCGCGGGCGAGGGCGGTGAGCGGGCCCTGGGCATGTTCATCAACACCTTGCCCTTGCGCGTAGACGTGGGCGAGCAGAGCGTGCGCGCCGGGGTCAAGGCGACTCACGAACGCCTCACCACCTTGCTCAACCACGAACATGCCTCCCTGGCGCTGGCCCAGCGTTGCAGTGGCGTTGCCGCACCGACGCCGCTGTTCAGCGCCATGCTCAACTACCGCCACAGTGCCGCCACGGACATGGCCGAGGTGATCGAGATCGCCGAGGGCATTCGCGTTCTCAGCGCCGAGGAACGCACCAACTACCCGCTGACGGTCAACGTCGATGACCTGGGTGAAGATTTCGCCCTGACCGTGATGGTCGACGCGTCCATCGGTGCCGAACGTGTCGCCACCTACTTGCATACCGCTCTGGAAAGCCTGGCCGAGGCCCTTGAACAGCGACCGGATATGCCGCTCAGCGGCCTGACTATCCTGCCCGACACCGAACGCCAGAGCCTGTTGCATCGCTTCAATCACAGCCCCGCGCTTTACGCCGACACCGCCCTGATCCACCAGCACGTCGAAACCCACGCCGCCGCCCAGCCTGAAGCCATTGCCTTGCGCTTCGACAACCAGCGCCTCACCTACCGCCAGCTCAACGAGCGCGCCAACCAAGTCGCCCACCGCCTGCTGGCCCAGGGCATCCGCCCGGATGACCGCGTGGCGATCTGCGTGGAGCGTGGCCCGGAAATGATCATCGGCCTGCTGGGCATCCTCAAGGCCGGCGCCGGCTACGTGCCGATCGACCCGGCGTACCCGCTGGAGCGCATCGCCTACACCCTGGCCGACAGCGAACCCTTGGCCGTGTTGGTACAAGCCAACACGCGCCATCTGGTTGGCGACTTGCCACAGGTCGACCTCAACGGCCTGCGCGGTGAATCCATCGTCAACCCGCGGGTCAACGTCAGCCCGGCCCACCTGGCCTATGTGATCTACACCTCCGGCTCCACTGGCCAGCCCAAGGGCGTGATGATCGAGCACCGCCAGGTCGCTCGCTTATTCACGGCCACCGAGCACTGGTTCGATTTCAACCGCAACGACGTCTGGGCGCTGTTTCACTCCTTCGCCTTCGACTTCTCGGTCTGGGAAATCTGGGGCGCGCTGATGCACGGCGGCCAGTTGCTGATCGTGCCGCAACTGGTCAGCCGCTCACCGGACGAGTGCTACACGCTGCTGTGCGAAGCAGGTGTGAGCATCCTCAACCAGACGCCCAGCGCCTTCCGCCAATTGATCGCCGCACAAGGCCAGAACCCGCAGTCCCATTCCCTGCGCCAGGTGATCTTCGGCGGCGAAGCGCTGGAGCCGGGCATGCTCAAGCCGTGGTACGCCCGGGCGATCAACGCCGGCACGCAACTGGTGAACATGTACGGCATCACCGAAACCACCGTGCACGTGACCTACCGCGCCCTGGAGGCGGCGGACGCGCAGTTGGTGGGTGTCAGCCCGATTGGCGTGCGCATTCCCGATTTGCAACTGTATGTGCTCGACGCGCGTCGCGAGCCGTTGCCGCTGGGTGTGGTCGGTGAGTTGTACGTGGGCGGCGCCGGTGTGGCGCGCGGTTACCTCAACCGTGACGCGCTGACCGCCGAGCGCTTCCTGCCCGACCCGGCCACCGGTCTGCGTATGTACAAGACGGGTGACCTCGGTCGCCTGCTGGCCGACGGCAGCGTCGAATACCTGGGCCGCAACGATGACCAGGTGAAAATCCGCGGTTTCCGCATCGAACTGGGCGAGATCGAAGCGCACCTGGCCAGCGCCGAGGGTGTGCGTGACGCCGTGGTGATCGCCCGTGAAGATGCGCCGGGTGACAAGCGCCTGGTGGCCTACGTGATTGCCGAAGGCGCACTGCGCGCCGCCGACCTGCGTGACCACCTGCTGCTGAGCCTGGCCGAACACATGGTGCCCAGCGCCTTTGTGCAGTTGGATCAATTCCCGTTGACCACCAACGGCAAGCTTGATCGCAAGGCACTGCCCGCACCGGACGCCGATGCCCTCGCTCGACGGGGCTATGAAGCCCCCCGAGGCGCGGTGGAAAACGCCATCGCGGCGATCTGGCAAGACCTGCTCAAGTTCGAGCACGTGGGGCGTGACGACAACTTCTTCGAACTGGGCGGCCATTCGCTGTTGGCGGTCAAGCTGATCGAACGCATGCGCCAGGTCGACCTCAGCGCCGACGTGCGTGTGCTATTCGGCCAGCCGACCCTGGCGGCACTGGCGGCGGCGGTGGGCGGGCAGCAAGAGGTGCAGGTCCCGACCAACCTGATAACCCACGCCACCACGCACATCACCCCGGACATGCTGCCCCTGGTGGAACTGGACCAGGCGGCCCTCGACCACATCATCCAGCGCGTGCCCGGCGGCATCAGCAACGTGCAGGACATCTACGGCCTGGCGCCGTTGCAGGCCGGTATTCTCTATCATCACCTGGCAACCACCGAGGGCGATCCCTACGTGTTGCAGGTGCAGTTCAGCTTCAACGACCAGGCGGCGGTGGACGCGTTTATCCAGGCCCTGCACAGCGTGATCGAGCGCAATGACATCCTGCGCACCGCGATCCTCTGGGAAGGCCTCAATGAGCCGGTGCAGGTGGTGTTGCGCCAGGCCGCGCTGGCCGTCGAGCGTATCGACGAGCCTTTTGAGCAACTGCAGCAACGCTTCGATCCTCGTCACTTCCGCCTCGACCTGAGCCGTGCCTCGCTGATGCGTTTTGCCTACGCCGAGGAGCAGGACCGTTTCGTCGGCATCCTGCTGCTGCACCATATCCTGCTGGACCACACCGCCCTGCAGGTGTTGGTGGCAGAAATGAGCGCGAGCCTGTCCGGCAACAGCGCGCAATTACCCGACGCCGTGCAGTACCGCAACTATGTGGCCCAGGCACGGCTTGGGGTCAGCCAGGCGCAGCACGAAGCATTTTTCAGCGAGATGCTCGGCGATATCGACGAGCCGACCCTGGCCTTCGGGTTGCAGGACGTGAATGGCGACGGCAGCGGCATCCTTGAAGCCCACCTGCCACTGGAACCGGCCTTGAGCCTGGGCCTGCGCGAACAGGCGCGGCAATTGGGCGTGAGCACGGCGAGCCTGGTGCACCTGGCCTGGGCGCAGGTGCTCGGGCAAGTGTCCGGCCAGCAGGCGGTAGTGTTCGGCACCGTGTTGCTGGGGCGCATGCAGGGCGGCGAGGGCGCCGACCGGGCGCTGGGGATGTTCATTAACACCTTGCCGCTGCGCGTCAGCCTGGGCAGCGTCGGCGTACAAGCCGGTGTACGCGCCACCCACGCGCGCCTGGCGCAGTTGCTCGGGCATGAGCACGCGTCGTTGTCCCTGGCCCAGCGTTGCAGTGGCGTGCCGGGTTCGCTGCCGTTGTTCAGCACCTTGCTCAACTATCGTCACAGCGCGCCGGGCGAGGCGCCGGGGCACAGCCCGTTCGCGGCCTCCGGCATCCAGATTCTCAGTTCCGAAGAACGCAGCAACTACCCGCTGGTGCTCAACGTCGATGACCTGGGCACAGGCTTTGCCCTGACCGTGCAAGGCGTGGCGAGCCTGGACGTGCAGCGCGTGGGCGACTACATGCTCACCGCGTTGCGCCATCTGGTGACCGCCTTGCAGCAGGCGCCCACCACGCCGCTGCAGGCCATCTCGATCCTGCCGGCCGCCGAGCGCCACCAATTGCTGGTGGACTTCAATGCCACCGCCCGTGATTACCCAGCGCACCTCACCGTGCATCAACTGTTCGAGGCTCAGGCGCTGGCCCGTCCGGAAGCGGTGGCAGCGGTGCATGGCCCGCTGTCGTTGAGCTACCGCGACCTCAACCGGCGCGCGAACCGCCTGGCCCATCACCTGCTCAACCAGGGCGTGCAGCCGGGCGAAAGCGTGGCGATTGCGCTGCCGCGTTCGCTCGACCTGTTGATCTGCCAACTGGCGATCCTCAAATGCGCGGCGGTGTATGTACCGCTGGACGTCAATGCGCCGGTCGAGCGCCAGGCGTTTATCGTGCAAGACAGTGGCGCGCATCGGGTGCTCAGCAGCCTCGTAGACCTGAACCTGGACGGCCTGTCGCCGCGTAACCCTGAACTGCCCCAGTCCTCGGAGAGCGTCGCCTATATCCTCTACACCTCCGGTTCCACCGGTGCGCCCAAAGGCGTGCAAGTGCCGCACCGCGCCATCTCGCGACTGGTGCTCAATAACGGCTATGCCGAGTTCAACGCGCGGGACCGCGTGGCGTTCGCCTCCAACCCGGCGTTCGACGCCAGCACCCTGGATGTGTGGGCGCCGTTGCTCAATGGCGGTTGCGTGGTGGTGGTCGAGCACGCGGTGCTGTTGTCCCAGGCCGCGTTCGCTGCGTTGTTGCAGGAGCAATCCGTCAGCGTGCTGTGGATGACCGCGGGGCTGTTCCACCAGTACGCCGATGCGCTGATGCCGGTCTTCCACCAGTTGCGCTACCTGATTGTCGGCGGTGACGTGCTCGACCCGCAGGTGATTGGCCGGGTGCTCGAACACGGCAAACCCCAGCACCTGCTCAATGGCTACGGGCCCACCGAAGCCACCACGTTTTCCACCACCTTTGAAATCACTCGGGTCGGCGAGGGCGGTATTCCCATCGGTAAGCCGATCGCGAATGCCCAGGCCTACGTGCTGGACGCGCGCCAGCAACCGGTGCCGCTGGGCGTGGTCGGCGAGCTGTACATCGGCGGTGCGGGCGTCGCCACGGGCTATTTGAACCAGCCGCAACTGACCGCCGAGAAATTCATCCCCAACCCGTTTGGCGACGGCGTGCTGTACCGCACCGGTGACCTGGCTTGCTGGCAGGCCGACGGCACCTTGCTGTACCAGGGGCGCAATGACCTGCAGGTGAAGATCCGTGGTTTCCGTATCGAGCCCGGCGAGATCGAAACCTGCCTGGCCAGTTTCCCTGGCGTGAAAGACACCGTGGTGCTGGCCCGTGAAGACGAGCCGGGCGACAAACGCCTGGTCGCCTATTACACGGCCGGTGCGGCGCTGGAGATCGAAGCCCTGCGTGCGCATTTGCAGGGCCAGTTGCCGGACTACATGGTGCCGTCGGCGTATGTGTGGCTGGAGCTGTTGCCGCTCACCGCCAACGGCAAACTCGACCGCAAGGGTCTGCCGGTGCCGGATCAGAGCGCGTTGTTAAGTCGCGGGTTTGAAGCCCCGGAAGGCGAAGTGGAAACCCAACTGGCGCAGATCTGGCAGGACGTGCTCAAGCTGGAGCGGGTCGGGCGTCACGATCATTTCTTCGAACTGGGCGGGCATTCGTTGCTGGCGGTCAGCCTGATCGAGCGCATGCGCCAGGTCGGCCTGAGCTGTGACGTACGCGTTTTGTTCAACCAGCCAAGCCTGGCGGCGCTGGCCGCTGCAGTGGGCAGCGGCCGGGAAGTCGTGGTGCCGGCCAATGGTATTCCGCTGGGTTGCACGCAGATCACCCCGTCGATGCTGACGTTGGTGCCGCTCGACCCGGCGTCCATCGAGCGTATTGTCGCGAACGTGCCGGGTGGTGCGGCGAATGTGCAGGACATCTACCCACTGGCGCCGTTGCAGGAAGGCATTCTTTACCACCACATCAGCGCCGAGCAGGGCGATCCGTACCTGCTGCAATCGCGCATGGCGTTCGACAGCCTGGAGCGTCTGCACGGGTTCATGGGCGCGCTGCAACAGGTGGTGGCCCGCCACGACATCCTGCGTACCGGCGTGGTCTGGGAAGGCCTGGACAGCCCGGTGCAAGTGGTGTGGCGCGAGGCGCAGCTGGTGGTTCAGGAGGTTGCCCTGGACCCGGCGGACGGCGGCATCATCGAGCAGCTGCACGCACGCTTCGACGCTCGCCACTACCGTCTGGATATCACCCAGGCGCCGTTGCTGCGCATGGTGTATGCCCAGGATCCGCAGCACAACCGGGTCGCCGCGATCCTGCTGTTCCACCACTTGGCGCTGGACCACACCGCCATGGCCGTGGTGGGCCAGGAGATGCGTGCGTTCATGTTCAACCAGGCCCAGGACTTGCCCGTGGCGGCGCCGTTTCGCAATTACGTGGCCCAGGCGCGCCTGGGCGTCAGCGTGGAGGAGCACGAGGCGTTCTTCCGCGACATGCTCGCCGACGTGGAGGAACCGACCTTGCCGTTCGGTGTGCAGGACGTGCAGGGCGATGGGCGTGATATCGAAGAGGCCGAACAGCCGCTGGACGCCGCGCTGGCTAGGCGGGTGCGCGAGCAGGCGCGGCAGTTGGGGGTCAGCGCGGCGAGCCTGATGCACCTGGCCTGGGCACAGGTGCTGGGGCTGGTGTCCGGGCGTGATGACGTGGTGTTCGGCACCGTGTTGATGGGCCGCATGCAGGCCGGTGACGGTGCGGACCGCGCGCTGGGCATGTTCATCAACACCCTGCCGCTGCGCGTCGACGTGGCGGCGACTGCCGCTGCTGCGGTCAAGGCGACTCATGGGCGCTTGAGCGCCTTGCTCGGCCATGAACACGCGTCCCTGGCGCTGGCCCAGCGTTGTAGCGGCGTGGCGAACGCATCGCCGTTGTTCAGTGCGTTGCTTAACTACCGTCACAGCAGCCCCGACGAAATGGCCCGCGATGGCCATGGCATCTGGGAAGGCGTGCAATTGCTCGGCGGTGAAGAACGCAGCAACTACCCGTTGACCTTGAGCGTGGACGACTTGGGTGAGGGCTTCGGCCTGACCGTGTTGGCGCTGCCGCAGATCGGCGCCCAGCGCCTGTGCGCCTACATGCACAACGCCGTGGAGCAGTTGGTGGCCGCCTTGGAAAGCGCACCGCAGACCGCGCTCAACCAACTGCCGATGCTGGCGGCGACGGAGCGCGAAACCCTGCTGCGCGACTTCAACGCCACCGTCCATGATTTCCCGCAGGGGCAGACCGTCCACGGTGCCTTTGAGGTCCAGGCCGAACGCCAACCCCAGGCCGTCGCGGTGCTGCAAGGCGGTGAGGCGTTGACCTATGAACAACTCAACCAGCGCGCCAACCAACTGGCCCATCACCTGCTGGCACTCGGTGTACAGCCCGACGACCGTGTCGCGCTCTGCTGCCGTCGCGGCCCGCAGATGCTGGTGGGCTTGCTGGGCATCCTCAAGGCCGGTGCCGGTTACGTGCCCATCGACCCGGCGTATCCCGCCGAGCGCATCGCCTACCTGCTGCACGACAGCGCACCCGTGGTGGCGGTGGCCGAAGCCAGTACCCGCGCGTTATTGGGCGAGGTCGCCAGCGTAGACCTGCATGACCCACGCTTGCAGCAGCTCGCCGTCACCAACCCACCACTCGACACGCTGACCCCGGCGCACCTGGCCTACGTGATCTACACCTCCGGCTCCACCGGCCAGCCCAAGGGCGTCATGGTGGAACACCGTACCGTGGAAAACCTCGTGCATTGGCACTGCGAAGCCTTTGGCCTGGGTGCCACGGGCCACACCAGCAGCGTCGCCGGGTTCGGTTTTGATGCGATGGCCTGGGAGGTGTGGCCGGCACTGTGCGTGGGGGCCACCTTGCACCTGCCGCCGGCCAACGTCGGCAATGAAAACATCGATGAGCTGCTGGCCTGGTGGCTGGCGCAGCCGCTGGACGTCAGCTTCCTGCCGACGCCGGTGGCCGAATACGCCTTCAGCCAGCAGCTGCAACACCCTACGTTGCGCATCCTGCTGATCGGCGGCGATCGCCTGCGTCAGTTCACTCACGAGCGGCGCTTTGCGGTGATCAACAACTACGGTCCCACCGAGGCCACCGTGGTTGCCACCTCCGGCCGCGTGCGCGCCGGGCAGGTGTTGCATATCGGTCGGCCGATCGCCAATGCCAGCGTCTACTTGCTGGACGCGCAATTGCGCCCAGTGCCGGTGGGGGTGACGGGCGAGCTGTATGTGGGCGGCAGCGGTGTGGCGCGGGGTTACCTGAACCGGCCCGACCTGACTGCCGAACGCTTCCTGCAAGACCCATTCAACGCCGGGCGCATGTACCGCACCGGCGACCTGGCGCGCTGGCTGCCCGATGGCAACATCGAGTACCTGGGCCGTAACGATGACCAGGTCAAGCTGCGTGGCGTACGGGTGGAACTGGGGGAAATCGAAAGCCGCCTGGCCGCCCTGGACGGCGTCGGCGAAGCGGTGGTACTGGTGCGCGAAGGTCGCTTGATTGCCTGGTTCACCGCACAGCAACCGCTGGACATCGATACCCTGCGCACGCAGCTGCAAGCCCAATTGCCCGATGCGCTGGTCCCGGTCGCCTATGTGAAGCTGCACGCATTACCGCTGACCGCCAACGGCAAGCTCGACCGCAAGGCGCTGCCGGAACCCGATCACGCCGCGCTGCTGACCCGTGTATACGAAGCGCCCCAAGGCGAAGTTGAAACCACCTTGGCGCGCATCTGGGCCGAGGTCTTGCACGTCGAGCAGGTCGGTCGCCATGACCACTTCTTCGAGCTGGGCGGCCATTCGTTGCTGGCCGTCAGCCTGATCGAACGCATGCGCCAGGTCGGCCTGAGTGCCGATGTGCGCGTGCTGTTCAGCCAGCCGACCCTGGCCGCACTGGCCGCCGCCGTCGGCAGTGGTCGCGAAGTGCAGGTGCCGGTTAATCGCATTCCCGCCAACTGCCGGCGCATTACGCCGGACCTGCTGACCTTGGTGGAACTCGACCAGGCAACGATCGACCAAGTGGTCGCGCAAGTACCCGGCGGTACGGCGAATGTGCAGGACATCTACCCGCTGGCGCCGTTGCAAGAGGGCATTCTCTACCATTACATCACCGCTGAGCAGGGCGACCCGTACCTGCTGCAAACGCACCTGGCGTTTGACAGCCTCGAACGTCTCAACGCCTTCACCCAAGCGTTGCAACAGGTGATCGATCGTCACGATATCCTGCGCACCGGCGTGGTCTGGGAGGGCTTGGCGCAACCGCTGCAAGTGGTGTGGCGCACCGCCGAACTGCAGGTGCAGGCGCTGCACCTGCAAGGCGATGTACTGGCCGGCCTGCACGAACGTTTCGATGCACGACGCTATCGCCTGGACATCAGCCAGGCCCCGCTGATCCGCCTGATGTATGCCCAGGATCCCGCCCATCAACGGGTGGTCGCGGTATTGCTGTACCACCACATCGTCCTCGACCATACCGCGTTTGACGTCGTGCTGCGGGAAATGCAGGGCTTCCTGCTCGGCCGGCAAGTGCCAGCGGCTGCACCGATGCCGTACCGCAACTACGTGGCTCAGGCGCGGTTGGGCGTGAGCGAACAGGAGCACGAAGGCTTTTTCCGCGCAATGCTCGGCGATATCGACGAGCCGACCTTACCCTTCGGCTGGCAGGACGTCCGCGGCGACGGCAGCGCCATCGAGGAGCACAGCCTGCGCCTGCACAGCGACCTCAACCGCCGCTTGCGGGCCCAGGCCCGGCTGATGGGGGTGAGCACGGCGAGCCTGTTTCACTTGGCGTGGGGCCAGGTGCTGGCGGCGACATCGGGCCGCCACAGCGTGGTGTTCGGCACCGTATTAGTCGGACGCCTGCAAGGCGGCGAGGGCGCAGACCGCGCCCTGGGGGTATTTATCAACACCTTGCCGCTGCGCCTGGACATCGACGGTCAAGGCGCACGTGCCGCCGTACGGGCGACCCACGAACGGCTCAGCGCCTTGCTCGGCCATGAACACGCGTCCCTGGCGCTCGCCCAGCGTTGCAGTGGGGTCGCTGCCCCGGCCCCGCTGTTCAGCTCAATGCTCAATTACCGTCACCGTGGCGCGGCCACCCGCTCGCAAGAGGCGCAGCAGGCCTGGGAAGGCATGCAGACCCTGGTCAACGACGGACGTACCAACTACCCGTTGACCTTGAACGTGGACGATTTGGGCGATGGCTATGACATCACCGCCCTGGCACGCGTCGACGCGCAACGCGTGTGCGATTACCTGCAGACTGCGCTGTCGGGCCTGGTCGAGGCGTTGGAGCATGCGCCGCAACACGCGCTCGATCGTTTGCCGATCCTGGGCGCCGAAGAGCGCAATAAGCTGCTGGTCGAATTCAACTCAACCGAGGTGCCGTACGATCTCGATCAGACCCTGCAGGGGCTGTTCGAAGCCCAGGCCGAGCGCACGCCGGAGGCGGTGGCGGTGATTGCCGCAGAGCAACGGCTGACCTACCAGGCACTCAACGAACGCGCCAATCGCCTGGCCCATCACCTGCGTGAGCGCGGCGTACTGCCGGATACACGGGTGGGGATCTGCCTCGAGCGTGGCCTGGACATGGTGGTCGGCCTGTTCGCCATCCTCAAGGCCGGCGGCGCCTACGTGCCGCTGGACCCGGCCTACCCCCAGGAGCGCATCGCCTACATGCTGCAGGACAGCGCGCCGGTGGTGGTCCTCGCGCAAGCGACCACCCACGCGCTGCTGGGCGACGTGCCGGTGATCGAGCTTGATCACGTCACGTGGCAGCACCAGCCCGCGACCAACCCCCAGGTCCCGGGCCTGACCGCTCGCCACGCCGCCTACGTGATCTACACCTCCGGCTCCACCGGCGAGCCCAAGGGGGTGATCAACGAGCACGCCGGGGTGGTCAACCGCTTGCTCTGGATGCAGGACGCCTACGGGCTCAACGCTGAGGACGCGGTGCTGCAGAAAACCCCGTTCAGTTTCGACGTGTCGGTGTGGGAATTCTTCTGGCCACTGTTTACCGGTGCGCGCCTGGTGATGGCGCGTCCGGGCGGGCACAAGGACCCGGCCTATCTGTGCGAAGTGATCGAGGCGCAGCGGATCACCACCTTGCACTTCGTGCCGTCGATGCTCGACGTATTCCTCGCCCATGGCGATGTGAGCCAGGCCGAAGGGTTAGTCCGTGTGATGTGCAGCGGCGAAGCCCTGCCGGGCAGCCTGGTGCGGCGCTTCAAGCAGCAATTGCCGGGCATCGGCCTGTACAACTTGTATGGCCCCACCGAAGCGGCGGTGGACGTGACCGCTTGGAACTGTGCGCGGCCCGAGGTGCCGGACAACACACCGATTGGCAAACCCATCGCCAATACCCGCATGTACGTACTGGATGCACAGTTGCAACCGGTGCCATTGGGCGTGGTGGGCGAGTTGTTTATCGGCGGGGTGCAGGTGGCGCGGGGTTACTTGAACCGTGCGCAACTGACGGCCGAGCGTTTCCTCAAGGACCCGTTCACCGGCGGGCGCCTGTACCGCACAGGGGACGTGGGCCGTTACCTGCCCGATGGCAATATCGAGTACCTGGGGCGTAACGACGACCAGGTAAAAATCCGTGGCCTGCGTATCGAACTGGGGGAAATCCAGGCGCGCTTGAGCGAACACGCATCGGTCAAGGACGCCGTGGTGGTGGCCCGCGACGAGCGCCTGGTCGCCTACTACACCGGCGAGCACACGCCCGTCGAAAGCCTGCGTGCCCAGCTGCTACTGCACCTGCCGGACTTTATGGTGCCCGCGCTGTTCGTGCACCTCGACGCGCTGCCCTTGAGCCCCAACGGCAAACTCGACCGCAAGGCCCTGCCGGCACCGGGCATGGACGCACGGCGGGTACGCGCGTTCGAAGCCCCCGAAGGGGACACCGAAATCCTGCTGGCCCGGCTCTGGGTTGAACTGCTCAACGTGGAGCGGGTAGGGCGGCATGACAATTTCTTTGAACTGGGTGGGCACTCGCTGCTCGCCGTCAGCCTGATCGGGCGCTTGCGCCAGGAAGGCATGGAAGCCGACGTGCGCGCGTTGTTCGAACAGCCGACCCTGGCTGGCTACGCCGCATTGACTGAACGAATGGAGATCGTCCTGTGAGCATCAACCAACTGCTGGCGACGCTAAAGACCAAGGACATCCAGCTGGCGCTCAAGGGCGAACAGCTATCGGTGCAGGGCAACAAGCAAGCCTTGAGCGACCCGGCAATCCTCGCCGCCTTGCGCGAGCACAAACCGGCGTTGATCGAACTGATCAAGGCCGGTGAATACTCGGCGACGAAGGCGGGCGTGGTCGACGTGCCCGCCAATGGCATCCCGGCGGACGCCGAACGCATCCTGCCGGCGATGTTGACGTTGTCGACGCTGAGCCAGGACGAGATCGACCGTATCGTCGCCAGCGTCGACGGTGGCGTGGCGAATATCCAGGACATCTACCCGCTGGCGCCGTTGCAGGAAGGCATTCTGTTCCACCACGTCAGTGCCGAGCGGGGCGACCCGTACGTGATGCAATCGCAATTTTCCTTCGACAGCCTGGAACGGTTCGAGGCGTTTGCCCAGGCCCTGCAAGCGGTGATGGACCGTCACGACATCCTGCGCACAGGGGTGGTCTGGGAGGGCGTGCAGCAACCGTCGCAAGTGGTGTGGCGCCGCGCGCGCCTGCCGGTGCAGGCCTTGGCGCTGGACCCGGCCGACGGCGACATCGCCACGCAACTGCACGCCCTGTTCGATGCTCGCCACTATCGCCTCGACGTGTCCCAGGCGCCGCTGCTGCGTCTGGTGCGGGCCGAAGACGTGGCCAATCAACGTATCGTTGCCAGCCTGCTGTTCCACCATATGGCCCTTGATCACAGCGCCCTGGAAGTGGTGTGCCACGAGCTGCAGGCCTACCTGTTGGGGCAGGGCGCGGCGTTGGGCCAGGCCGTGCCGTTTCGCAATTATGTGGCTCAGGCGCGGTTGGGGATCAGCGAGCAGGAACACGAACACTTCTTCCGCCAGATGCTTGGCGACATCAGCGAACCCACCTTGCCGTTTGGCTTGAGCGATGTGCAGGGCGATGCGCGGGGCATTAACGAGGTACACCTGGCGCTGCCGGCGGTGCTGTCGCAACGGCTGCGAGCACAGGCACGGCAACTGGGGGTCAGCGCAGCCAGCCTGTTCCATTTGGGGTGGGCGCAGGTGCTGGGGGTGTTGGCCGGCAAGGAACAGGTGGTGTTCGGCACGGTGTTGATGGGCCGCATGCAGGGCAGTCATGACACAGACCGGGCGCTGGGTATCTTCATCAACACCTTGCCGTTTCGCGTGGACGTGGGCAGCGAGGACGTGCGCGCCGGGGTCAAGGCGACTCATGCGCGGCTGACGACGTTGCTGCGGCATGAACACGCACCGTTGGCGTTGGCCCAGCGGTGCAGTGGCGTGGTGGCGCCGACGCCGTTGTTCAGCGCCTTGCTCAATTATCGCCACAGTGCCTCGGCCGCCAGTGACGAAGCGATCTCGGCCTGGCAGGGGATCGCTGCGCTGAGCGCTGAGGAACGTACGAACTACCCCTTGACCCTGAGTGTCGACGACCTTGGTGATGACTTTGCCCTGAGCCTGCTGGCCAGCAACCTGGTCGATCCGCAGCGCGTGTGTGCCTACGTGCAAACCGCCTTGGAGAACCTGCTGACCGCGCTGGAGCAGGCGCCAGGCACCGCGCTCAACCAAGTGTCAGTGCTTCCGTTCGCCGAGCAGCAGTGGTTGTTGGAACACTTCAACGCCACCCACACGGATTTCCCCCGAGGCACCACGCTGCACGGGCGCATCGAAGCCCAGGCCGCGCTGACGCCTGATGCGATTGCCGCCGTGCACCAGGGCCGCCAGCTGACGTATGCCGAACTCAACCAGCAAGCCAACCTGCTGGCCCATCACTTGCTGGCGCTGGGGGTCAAGCCCGACGACCGTGTTGCCATCGTCGCCCGCCGTGGCCTGGACACCCTGGCCGGCCTGTTGGCGATTCTCAAGGCCGGCGCCTGCTATGTGCCGGTGGACCCGTCGCACCCGGCCGAGCGCCTCAACTACCTGCTCAGCGACAGCGCCCCGGTGGCGGTATTGACCCAGCAGGCCTTGCTGGAGCGCCTGCCGGCCCTGGATGTGCCGGTGATCAACCTCGATCGCTACACCTGGCAGCACCATTCGGCGAGCAACCCCAAGGTGGCGGTCACGCCGTCCAACCTCGCTTATGTGATCTACACCTCCGGCTCCACCGGCCTGCCCAAGGGCGTGATGGTGGAGCACCACACCGTCGCCAATCTGGTGGACTGGCATTGCAACGCCTTTGACCTGCGCGCCGGGCGCCACACTGCCAGTGTTGCCGGGTTCGGCTTTGACGCGATGGCCTGGGAAGTCTGGCCGGCGCTCTGCGTCGGCGCGACCCTGCACCTGCCACCGGCCCATGACGGCGCCGAGGATGTCGACGCGCTGCTGGCCTGGTGGTGCGCGCAGCCCTTGGACGTGTGCTTCCTGCCCACGCCGGTGGCCGAGTACGCCTTCAGCCAGCAGATCGAACACCCGACGCTGCGCACCCTGTTGATCGGCGGTGATCGCCTGCGCCAGTTCGGCCGGGCGCAGCGCTTTGACCTGATCAACAACTATGGCCCCACCGAAGCCACGGTGGTCGCCACCTCCGGCAAGGTCGAGGCCGGCCAGCCGTTGCACATCGGCAAACCCATCGCCAATGCCACGGTGTACCTGCTGGATGAGCAGCAACGGCCGGTGCCGCTGGGTGTGGCGGGGGAGTTGTACGTGGGCGGCAAAGGTGTGGCGCGCGGCTATCTGAACCGCCCGGAGCTGACCGCCGAACGCTTCCTGCACGACCCGTTCAACGCCGGGCGCATGTACCGCACCGGCGACCTGGCGCGCTGGCTGCCGGACGGCAATCTTGAGTACCTGGGCCGCAATGATGACCAGGTGAAGATCCGTGGCATGCGCATCGAACTGGGCGAAATCGAAGCCCAACTCAACCAGTTGGCGGGTATCCAGGAAGCCGTGGTGCTGGTGCGTGAAGAGCGGCTGGTGGCGTATTTCACCGAAAACAGCCAACTCGACCCGCTGGTGGTGGCCGAACTCCGCGCCCACCTGGTGGCGCATTTGCCGGACTACATGGTGCCGGTCGCCTACGTGAAGCTGGACGCGTTGCCCCTGACCGCCAACGGCAAGCTCGACCGCAAGGCCCTGCCGGCGCCGGACATGGCCGCCGTGTTTACCCGCGAGTACGTGGCCCCCGAAGGTGAAATCGAAAACGTGCTGGCGCAGATCTGGGCCGATGTGCTGCAAGTGGAGCGGGTGGGGCGTCGCGATCATTTCTTCGAGCTGGGCGGGCATTCCCTGCTGGCCATGCGCATGGTCTCGCAGATCCGCCAGCGCCTGGGCGTGGAGTTGCTGCTCGGCGACTTGTTTGCCAATGCCGAACTCGCGGCGGTCGCCGAGGTGTTGGCCCAGTCCGGTCGCAGCGCCTTGCCGGATATCCTCCCGGCCAATCGTGACGAAGACACGCCGCTGTCTTTCGCCCAGCAGCGCCTGTGGTTCCTGGCGCTGATGGAAGGCGCCAACACCGCCTACAACATTCCTATCGGCCTGCGTCTGCGTGGGCAGTTGCACGTGGAGGCGCTGCAACGCGCGCTGGCCCGCATCGTCGCGCGCCACGAAACCCTGCGCAGCCGCTTTGCCCAGCACGGCGATGACGCCCAGGTATTAATCGTACCCGCCGAAGACGTGCTGCCCCTGCAAGTGCAGGACCTGCGCCGCCACCCGCAACCCCAGCAGGCACTGGACGCATTGATCCACGGCGAAGCCTCGGCACCCTTCGACCTGGAGCGCGGCCCGCTGCTGCGCGGGCGTTTGGTGGTCATGGCTGACGATCACCATGTGTTGCTGCTGACCCTGCACCACATCGTCTCCGATGGCTGGTCCATGGGCGTGCTCACCCGTGAACTGATGGCGCTGTACCAGGCGTTCAGCCACGGCCAGGCGGACCCATTGCCGCCGTTGCCGATCCAGTACGGCGACTTCGCCGTGTGGCAGCGCCTGTGGCTCAGCGGTGAAGTGCTGCACCGCCAGAGTACCTATTGGCAGCAGACGCTGGCGGGTGCGCCGGCCTTGCTCACGTTGCCCACCGACCGCCCGCGCCCGGCAGAGCAGGACTACGCCGGCAGCAGCGTCGACGTGCGCCTGGACGAACGCCTCACCGCCGGGCTCAAGGCGTTGAGCCAACGTCACGGCACCACGCTGTACATGACCCTGATGAGCGCCTGGGCCTCGTTGCTCGCGCGGTTGTCCGGGCAGCAGGATGTGGTGATCGGCTCACCCGTGGCCAATCGCACGCGCAGCGAGGTGGAAGGGCTGATCGGCCTGTTCGTCAACACCCTGGCGGTGCGCATCGATACCTCCGGCGAGCCGAGCACCGAGGCGCTGCTGGCGCGGGTCAAGGCCCAGGCCCTGGCGGCGCAGGCCCACCAGGACCTGCCGTTCGAGCAAGTGGTGGAAGTTACCCGCCCGCCGCGCAGCCTGGCCCACAGCCCGCTGTTCCAGACCCTGCTGACCTGGCAGGACAGCAGCGCGCCGACCCTGGCCCTGGGCGACCTGGCTTTGGAAGGTATCGTCGAGAACAGCCACTTTGCCAAGTTCGACCTGTCCCTGGACCTGGGGGAAGTGCAGGGCACGATCATCGGTGCCTTGGAATACGCGGTAGCGCTGTTCGATGAGTCGACAGTGCAGCGGTATATCGGTTACTTCACCCGGGTGCTGCAGGCCATGGTCGATAACGACCAGGCGGTGCTGGAGCAGGTGCCGCTGGTGGACGAGCGGGAGCGTCAGCATCTGCTGTTCGACTTCAATGCCACCGATGTGGCGTACAACCTCGACCAGACCTTGCATGGCCTGTTCGAAGGGCAGGCGATGCGTACGCCGGATGCCGTGGCCGTCAAGGCCGGTGACCAGGTATTGACCTATGCCGAGCTGAATGCGCGGGCCAACCAGCTCGCTCACCACCTGTTGGCGCTTGGCGTACAGCCGGATTCACGGGTGGCGATCTGCGTCGAACGGGGCCTGGACATGGTCATCGGCCTGTACGCGATCCTCAAGGCCGGTGCCGCCTATGTGCCGCTGGACCCGGCGTATCCGCTGGAGCGTATCGCCTACATGCTGGAAGACAGCGCGCCTGTCACGGTGCTGGCCCAAGGCGCGACACGTGCACTGCTGGGGGACGTGGCGGTGGTCGACCTGGACCAGCCGACCTGGCAGCACCAACCCGTCGACAACCTGCCAGTGGCTGGCGTCAGTGCCTACGTGATCTACACCTCCGGCTCCACCGGCCAGCCCAAGGGCGTGATCAACGACCACCCCGGCGTGGTCAACCGCCTGCTGTGGATGCAGGACGCCTATGGCCTGCAAGCCCATGACCGGGTGCTGCAGAAAACCCCGTTCAGCTTCGATGTGTCGGTGTGGGAGTTCTTCTGGCCGCTGTTCACCGGCGCCTGCCTGGTGATGGCGCGCCCTGGCGGCCACAGAGACCCGGCCTATCTGTGCGAAGTGATTGCGGCTGAGCGCATCACCACGCTGCACTTCGTGCCGTCGATGCTGGATGTGTTCCTGGCCCATGGCGATGTGAGCCAGGCCGAAGGGTTAGTCCGCGTGATGTGCAGCGGCGAAGCCTTGCCCGGCAGCCTGGTGCGGCGCTTCAAGCAGCAGTTGCCAGGCAGCCAGTTGCATAACCTGTATGGCCCGACCGAAGCCGCCGTCGATGTGACGGCCTGGAACTGCGCCGGTGCGGTGACGCCGGACAACACACCGATTGGCAAACCGATCGCCAATACCCGTATGTACGTGTTGGATGCCCACCTGCAGCCGGTGCCATTGGGCGTGGTCGGCGAGTTGTTCATCGGCGGCGTACAAGTGGCGCGCGGCTACCTGAACCGGCCTGAATTGACCGCCGAGCGTTTCCTCAAGGACCCGTTCACCGATGGCCGCCTGTACCGCACCGGTGACGTCGGCCGCTACTTGGCGGATGGCACGCTGGAGTACCTGGGGCGCAATGACGATCAGGTGAAAATCCGTGGCCTGCGTATTGAATTGGGGGAGATCCAGGCACGCCTCACCGACTACCCACCGGTCAGCGAAGCCGCCGTGATCGCCCGCGACAATCGGCTGATTGCCTACTACACAGGTACGTTCAGCGACATCGACGCGTTGCGCGCTCACCTGCTGAACCATCTGCCGGAATTCATGGTGCCGGCCATTTTCGTGCATCTCGACGCCTTGCCGCTGAGCCCCAACGGCAAGCTCGACCGCAAGGCACTGCCCGCGCCGGGCCTGGATTCAGTGGTGGCGCGTGAGTACGAAGCCCCCCAGGGCGATACCGAAATTGCCTTGGCCAGCCTCTGGGCCGAACTGCTCAACGTTGAGCGCGTGGGCCGTCACGACAACTTCTTCGAGCTGGGCGGGCACTCGCTGCTCGCGGTCAGCCTGATGGGACGCATGCGCCGCCTCGGGTTGTCGGCGGATGTGAAGGTGTTGTTCGGTCAGCCCACGTTGTCGGCCTTGGCGGCGGCACTGGGCGGTGGTCGTGAAGTCGCGGTGCCGGACAACGGCATTGCGGCCGATTGCGCTTATATCACCCCGGACATGTTGCCGTTGATACCGCTGGATCAGCCGGCCATCGAGCGTCTCGTCGCCTGCATCCCCGGCGGTGCGGCGAATGTGCAGGACATCTACCCGCTGGCGCCGTTGCAGGCCGGCATGCTCTATCACCATCGCGCGGTGCAGACCGGCGACGACTATGTGCTGCGGGCGCAGTTTGCGTTCGACAGCCCGCAGCGGATGCACGCATTTGCCCTGGCCTTGCAGGCGGTGATCCAGCGTCACGACATCCTGCGTTCGTCGTTCCATTGGGACGGCTTGGAAGAACCGGTGCAGGTGGTATGGCGCGAAGCCCCGCTGTGCGTCGAAAACGGGCCGGTGCCGGAACGGCTCGATGTGGCCCAGGCACCGCTGATGCGCCTGGTGTGCGCCGAGGACACTGCCACGTTGCTGTTTCACCACTTGGTGATGGACCACGTCGCCCTGGAGATCCTGCAACACGAACTGCAGGCGTTCCTGTCGGGCACGCAGCACACGTTGGGCGCGGCCGTGCCGTACCGCAACTATGTGGCCCAGACCCGACTGGGCGTTGACGATCACGAGGCGTTCTTTCGTGAGATGCTCGGCGAGATCGATGAACCGACTCAGGTCGACAGCCTAGGCCGCACGGAGCAGGTGCAACGGGCCCTCGACCCGGCGTTGAGCCAACGCCTGCGTACTCAGGCGCGCCAGTCCGGGGTGAGCGCCGCCAGCCTGATGCACCTGGCCTGGGCCCAGGTGCTGGGCAAGGTCTCGGGCCGCGAGCAGGTGGTGTTCGGCACCGTGATGCTCGGCCGCCTGCAAGGCGGTGAAGGCGCCGAGCGCGCCATGGGCGTATTCATCAACACCCTGCCGCTGCGGGTCGACCTGGGCCAGCACTCGGTGCGCGACGCCTTGCGGGCCACTCACACGCGGCTGACCCACTTGCTCAGCCATGAGCAGGCGCCGTTGGCATTGGCCCAGCGCTGCAGTGGCGTGCCCGCAACGACGCCGCTGTTCAATACGCTGTTCAACTATCGCCACAGCGCGCCGCAAGCGGCAACCGAGGCGTTACAGGGTATCCAGTTGCTCAAGGCCGAGGAGCACAGCAACTACGGCCTGTCGTTGAGCGTGGATGATCTGGGTCAGGGGTTCTCCCTCAAGGCCGTGGGGCAGGGCGCCCGCCGTTTGTGCGATTACCTGCAGGTTGCCGTGGAGCAGGTGGTGCAGGCGTTGGAACAGGGCGGTACGACTGCCATCAGCCACGTGCCGATCCTGCCCGCCGCCGAACGCCAGCAGCTGCTGGATTTCAATGCCACCACGCGGCCCTTTCCGCGCGAGCACACGGTGCAACGCCTGTTCGAAGCCCAGGCCCAGGCCCGTCCTGCTGCGTTGGCGGCGCTGCAGGGCGAGCATTCACACGGCGTCGTGACAATGAGTTACGGCGAACTCAACACGCGCGCCAATCGCCTGGCTCATCATCTGATGGGCCTTGGGGTGCGTCCCGCCGATCATGTGGCGATCCTGCTGCCGCGCTCGCTGGACCTGCTGGTCAGCCAGTTGGCCGTGCTCAAATGCGCTGCCGCGTATGTGCCGCTGGATATCAACGCCCCCGCCGAGCGCCAGGGCTTCATGCTGCAGGACAGTGGTGCGGCCTGGCTGCTGACCCGCAGCGACGCGTCCGTTGACTACCCGGCGCAGCGCCTGGACCTGGACACCCTGGTCCTCGATCCGCAACCGAGCCACAACCCGGACCTGTCGCAGTCCTCCGACAGCGTGGCGTACATCATGTACACCTCCGGCTCTACCGGCACGCCCAAAGGCGTATTGGTGCCCCATCGCGGCATCACGCGCCTGGTGCTCAACAACGGCTACGCCGACTTCAACGCCAGCGACCGCGTGGCCTTTGCCTCCAACCCGGCGTTCGACGCCAGCACCATGGACGTATGGGGGCCGTTGCTCAACGGCGGCCAGGTGCAGGTGATCGACCACGCCACCTTGCTCGATCCGACGGCCTTTGGGGTGGCCTTGGCGGACGTGACGGTGCTGTTTGTCACCACGGCGCTGTTCAACCAGTACGTGCAGCTGATTCCCCAGGCCCTGGCGGGCTTGCGCATCCTGCTGTGCGGCGGCGAGCGTGCCGATCCGGCGGCATTCCGCAGCCTGTTGGCGCGTGCGCCGGCGTTGCGCCTGGTGCATTGCTACGGACCGACTGAAACCACCACTTACGCCACTGCCTACGAAGTCCGGTCGCTTGCGGAGGACGCCGACAGCGTGCCCATCGGTCGACCGATTTCCAATACACAGCTCCATGTGCTGGATGCGCAGTTGCAGCCGGTGCCATTGGGCGTGACCGGTGAAATCTGCATCGGCGGGGATGGCGTGGCCAAGGGGTACTTGAATCGACCGGCGCTGACGGCTGAAAAGTTTGTGCGCGACCCATTCGACGCAGACGCCTTGATGTACCGCACCGGCGACCTCGGCCGCTGGACGGCGGGCGGCCTGCTGGAATGCATCGGGCGCAATGACGACCAAGTGAAAATCCGTGGTTTCCGCATTGAATTGGGCGAGATCGAAGCGCGCCTGGCGACCTTCGCGGGTATTCAGGATGTGGTGGTGCTGGCCCGCGAGGACGCGCCGGGAGACAAGCGCCTGGTGGCGTATTTCACCTGGGCCGATGAACCCGTCGCCATCGACAGCGTGCGCGCCTACCTGCAGGGCCAACTGCCGGAATACATGCTGCCGTCGGCCTTTGTGCCGCTGGCGCACCTGCCGTTGACGGCCAACGGCAAGGTCGACCGCAAAGCCTTGCCGGTGCCTGCCCTGGAAGCCTTGAACCGCCGCGATTTCGAGGCGCCAGCCGATGCACTGGAGCAGAGCCTGGCGGCGCTGTGGACCGAGGTGTTGAAGGTGGAGCAAGTCGGTCGTCATGACAGCTTCTTCGAGTTGGGCGGGCATTCATTGCTGGCGATCCGGCTGGTCAGCCTGATGGATGAAGCGGGGTTGGCGGTGTCGCTGGCCGAGCTGTTCCAGCACGCCAGCGTGGCCTCGGTGGCCGCGATGCTGCGCCAGCGTACGGATGCGCCGGTGCGCGACACCTCGGTGATCACGGTGCGCAGCAGCGGGGCGCAAGCGCCGTTGTTCCTGGTCCATGAGTTCAGTGGCATGGACGTGTATTTCCCGGCGCTGGGCCAGCATCTGCCCGGTGACTATCCGATTTACGGCCTGCCGGGCTTGGCGCTGGGCGAGCCGCACCTGAACACCATGGAAGGCCTGGCGGCGCGGCTGGTCGGGTTGATTCGCGGCATTCAACCCCATGGGCCTTACCGGGTCGCCGGCTGGTCGTTCGGCGGGGTGCTGGCCTATGAAGTGGCAATGCAACTATTGGGGCTGGATGAACCGGTGGCATTCCTCGGTTTGATCGACAGCTACGTGCCGCGCATGACCGACCAGGGCAAGGCGCGCTGGAGCGGGCCGGACGCGCTTAAGCGGCACTTGTTGTTGCAGTGCACGGCGTATTGGAAAGCACAGGGAGGTGTGGATGAACTGGCGAGCCTTGGGCAATTGGAGTCGCAGATTGGACAGCTGGACTTTGCGGGCCTGCTGCAACGCTGTCGCGATCAAGGTCTGCTATACGCGCAAATGGCGGCGGCTGCGGACGCGGACCTCTTGAGCTTTATCGAACGGGAAGTCGGGCACGGGCATGCGCTGGCGCACTACAGCGTGTTCCCGTTGCCGGTTGCGGTGCATCTGTTCAGCGCGAGTGAGCGTCCGACCGAGTTGTCACGACGCAGTGATTCGCTGGGTTGGATCGATGCCTTGGCGCCAGGGCAATTGCGCCAGGTGGAGGTGCCGGGAGATCACCAGAGCATGATGCAGGCGCCGCATATCCAGGCGCTGGGGCAGGCGCTGACCGAGGCCTTGGCGACGAGTGCGCCGGTGGTTCAGGCGCAGCATCAACCGTTGCTGCGAATTCAGAGTGGCCGGGCGGGGTATGCGCCGGTGTTCTGCGTGCCGGGGGCCGGAGATAGCGTCACCGGGTTTGTGGGCCTGGGCGAAGCGCTGGGGCGCGACTGGCCGCTGTTCGGCTTGCAGCCGCGCGGGTTGGAGGGGCAGGCGGTGCCCCATAGCCAGGTGGAAGCGGCGGCGCGGTGTTACTTGGCGGCGCTGGAACAGGCGTGTCCGCAGGGACCGGTGCATTTGGTCGGGCACTCGTTTGGTGGCTGGGTCGCGCTGGAGATGGCGTTGCGGTTGCAGGCGGCCGGGCGGGAGGTGGCATCGTTGACGGTGATCGACAGTGAGTCGCCTGGGGGCGCCGCGAAGGTTTACACCACCACGGCGGCGTTGATGCGCTTGATTGAGGCGATGCAGTTGTCGGCCGGGAAATCGCTGGGGATTGATCGGGTCGACTTTGTCGGGTGTGATGAGGTGACGCAGCGCCAGCGGCTACACGCAGGGATGGTCGGCGTTGGGTTGTTGCCGGGGCGCGCGGCTGTGGATGCGATGGATGGGCCGGGGCGGACGTATGCGGCGGCTTTGCGCACGGCGTATCGGCCTGTTCAGCGTTTTAACGGGATGGTGCGGTTGGTATTGGCTGAAGACCCAGCGCTGGATGCGGCGGGGAATCAGCGGGAGCAGGGGGGGATGATTGAGGGGTGGCGGCGACAGGGGAGTGGGTTGCAGGTTTGGTATGGCGGGGGGAATCACTTTACGTTGCTCAAGGCGCCGAATGTTTTTGGGTTGGCGCGGTGGTGGTTGGGTGGGGTTGTGGTTGGGGAGGTGGTGTCTTGAGGTTTTGCTTGGGGTACATATCCGTTGCTGCGGTAACGGCGGCTTATGGTTCCGCTCTTACAGCGGGTCACTTTTGGAAGGACCCAAAAGTAACCAAAAGGTCCTCGCCCCACCACTCGGTGCCTCGCCTAGGCTCGGCATGCCCTCACTCCGGCTTTGGAGCGTGGGCCGCCGCGCTGGGCCATCCTTGGCCCAGCGCGGCTAACCCGGCGTCCTGCCCGCGTGGTTTTACGGGGCGCCGAAGATCAAAAGCCAAAGCAGGGCGCGGCGGCCTTAAAGCCGACCGGTATTGCGATTGTCGATCGCGGTTCAAATGTGGGAGGGGGCTTGCCCCCGATGGCGG
>NZ_FPCE01000003.1:0-538222 GCF_900116845.1 Pseudomonas sp. OV546
GAGGCGAATTCTACAGCGTTACACGCTGCTGTCAACACCTCTTTTTCCCCGCTTTCGACCGAGAGGATCGAAACGTTAATAGAGCCAAACAACACCGCTCTACCAACTCCTTCTGGGCTTCGATGAACTGAAGCAACTCGCTGTCGAATTCTGCGTAACTCTTTGTTTACCAAGGAGTTTTCCGTTTCGACTGCGCCGGAAGTGGGGCGAATTATAGACAGATATAATTCGCCGTCAACACTTAATTTCAGGTTTATTCGGATTTGAGCGTAATACGCGCAAATGCCTTCTTCCCCGCCTGGCATACGTGGGTGCTACCCAGCCCGCATATAAAGGTACGATCTACGACCTCACCATCTACACGCACACCACCCGAACCCAACAGGTCACGCGCAACCGCCGAGTTCTTCACCAAACCTGCTTTATTAAGGACGGCAGCGATTGGCATCGCTTCGGCAGCAGACAGCTCGATCTCCGGCAGATCATCCGGCAGCTCGCCGTCCTTCATGCGATTGCCCGCAGCACGATGAGCATTAGCCGCTGCTTCGTCACCATGGAAGCGCGCAACAATCTCTTCCGCCAGCTTGATCTTCACGTCACGCGGATTGGCGCCTGCCTCTACATCAGCACGCAGCGCATTGATCTCATCCATCGAGCGGAAGCTCAGCAATTCGAAGTAACGCCACATCAGCGCATCAGGAATCGAAACCAGCTTGCCGTACATCACGCCAGGGGCTTCCTGGATACCAACATAGTTACCCAGAGACTTGGACATCTTCTTGACGCCATCCAACCCCTCCAGCAACGGCATAGTCAGAATGCACTGGGCCTCCTGTCCATACGCACGCTGCAGCTCACGCCCCATCAGCAGGTTGAACTTCTGATCGGTGCCGCCGAGCTCAACATCCGCACGCAACGCCACCGAGTCGTAACCCTGAACCAGCGGATAGAGGAACTCATGAATGGCGATCGGCTGATTGGTGGAGTAGCGCTTGTCGAAGTCATCACGCTCAAGCATGCGTGCGACGGTGTACTGGGAGGTCAGGCGAATGAAATCAGCCGGCCCCATCTGATCCATCCAAGTGGAGTTGAACGCCACCTCGGTCTTGGCCGGATCAAGGATCTTGAATACCTGCGTCTTGTAGGTCTCGGCGTTATCGAGAACCTGCTCGCGAGTCAGCGGAGGGCGCGTGGCACTCTTGCCGCTCGGATCGCCGATCATCCCGGTGAAATCACCTATAAGGAAGATGACCTGATGCCCCAGCTCCTGGAACTGGCGCAGCTTATTAATAAGCACGGTATGGCCCAGGTGCAAATCCGGCGCAGTGGGATCAAAGCCAGCCTTAATACGCAGGGGTTGGCCACGCTTGAGCTTTTCGATCAGCTCGGCCTCGACCAACAGTTCTTCCGCACCACGTTTTATCAGCGCTAGCTGCTCTTCAACCGACTTCATAACAGACCCGCAAGGCTCAGATTCAAAAGGGAACCAACCATACAAGATCAGGGACTAATTACAAGTTTTGCCCTGCGAACGGACACCGTTCAGCAAGCCCAGCGTTCGCGAGCTTGCGCCACAGATGATTTGGTTATATTTTATACAGTTATTTCATCTTCATCATGTCATTCATCTTTTCCATTTCATCTTCAAAGTCAAATTACCTATGACCACTGAACCGTCTAAAGCGCCGCCGCTTTACCCGAAGACCCACCTGCTCGCCGCAAGTGGTATCGCCGCCCTTCTCAGCCTGGCACTCCTGGTATTCCCTTCCAGTGACGTAGAAGCCAAACGAACATCCCTGAGCCTTGACTTGGAAAGTCCGGTTGAACAACTGACACAAGATCAAGACGCTTCCGACGCACAACAAGCCACAAATGCTCCAGTGGACTCACCGTTCGCCCAGATAGAAAATAGCCCGGAAGACACACAGCAAGCCGCTCAGACCAAGGCCGCGCCGACTGTAGACACAGCCAAGAATCCCCAGCACCGCGAAGTCATCGTTGGCAAGGGCGATACGCTCTCGACGCTATTCGAGAAAGTCGGTATCCCCGCAGCCACCGTCAACGAAGTACTCGCCAGCGACAAACAAGCCAAGCAGTTCACCCAGCTCAAACGCGGTCAAAAGCTGGAATTCGAACTGACACCCGACGGACAGCTCAACAACCTGCACAGCAATGTCAGCGACCTCGAAAGCATCACTCTGACTAAAGGCGCCAAAGGCTTTGCCTTCAACCGCGTCACCACCAAGCCGGTGATGCGCTCCGCCTATGTACACGGCGTAATCAACAGCTCGCTGTCGCAATCCGCGGCCCGCGCCGGCCTGTCCCACAGTATGACCATGGACATGGCCAGCGTGTTCGGCTACGACATCGACTTCGCCCAGGACATCCGCCAAGGCGACGAATTCGATGTGATCTATGAGCAGAAAGTCGCGAATGGCAAAGTGGTCGGCACCGGTAATATTCTCTCCGCACGCTTTACCAACCGTGGCAAGACCTACACCGCCGTGCGCTACACCAACAAACAAGGCAACAGCAGCTACTACACCGCCGACGGCAATAGCATGCGCAAAGCCTTCATCCGCACGCCGGTAGACTTCGCTCGCATTAGCTCGCGTTTCTCCATGGGTCGCAAGCATCCAATTCTGAACAAAATCCGCGCCCACAAAGGCGTCGACTACGCTGCCCCGCGCGGCACGCCAATCAAGGCGGCCGGCGACGGTAAAGTGCTATTGGCCGGACGCCGTGGTGGTTACGGTAATACCGTGATCATCCAGCACGGGAACACCTACCGCACCCTGTATGGCCACATGCAAGGCTTCGCCAAGGGCGTGCAAACCGGCGGCACCGTCAAGCAAGGCCAGGTGATCGGCTACATCGGCACTACCGGCCTGTCCACCGGCCCGCACTTGCACTACGAATTCCAGGTTAATGGTGTGCACGTCGACCCGCTGGGCCAAAAACTGCCAATGGCCGATCCGATCGCCAAGGCCGAGCGCGCTCGATTCATGCAACAGAGCCAGCCGTTGATGGCGCGCATGGACCAAGAGCGCTCCACCCTGCTGGCTTCGGCGAAGCGTTAAGGTATGTCGCTCTATATAGGTGTGATGTCCGGGACCAGTCTCGATGGCCTGGACATCGCTTTGATCGAGCAGGACCCGGCGATCAAACTGATCGCCACGCACTACCTCCCCATGCCGGATACCCTGCGCACCGAGCTGCTCGCCCTGTGCGCCAGCGGCCCGGATGAGATCGCCCGCTCAGCAATCGCCCAACAGAAATGGGTGAACCTGGCAGCACAGGGCATTCACGCATTACTCGTTCAGCAACACCTCAAGCCCCAGGACATCCGCGCGATCGGCAGCCATGGCCAGACCATCCGCCATGAACCCGCCCGGGGCTTTACCGTGCAGATCGGCAATCCGGCCTTGCTCACCGAGCTGACCAACATCACCGTGGTCAGCGACTTCCGCAGCCGCGATGTCGCCGCCGGCGGCCAGGGCGCCCCGCTGGTCCCGGCATTCCATGAAGCACTGTTTGGTGAACGCACCGGCAACCGTGCCGTATTGAATGTGGGCGGTTTCAGCAATCTCAGCCTGATCGAGACCGGTAAACCTGTAGCCGGATTCGATTGCGGCCCAGGCAATGTGCTGTTGGATGCCTGGATTCACCAACAACGCAGCGAGCACTTTGATCGCGATGGTCAGTGGGCTGCCAGCGGCAAGGTTGAGCCCCAACTGCTCAATGCCCTGCTCAGCGATCCATTCTTCGTGGCCAAGGGCCCCAAGAGCACTGGGCGCGAAGTGTTCAACCTGGAATGGCTGCATCAACACCTTGGCCGTCTCCCCGCATTCGAACCTCAAGATGTGCAGGCCACGCTGCTGGAGCTGACCGCGCTCACCATCGTCGAGTCGTTGCAGTCCGCCCAACCCCAGACAGAAACACTGCTGGTGTGTGGCGGTGGCGCTCACAACGCCACGCTGATGAATCGCCTGGCAGCCCTGCTACCGTCAACCCACGTCAGCAGCACCGCCACCTATGGCGTAGACCCCGACTGGGTCGAGGCAATGGCCTTCGCGTGGCTGGCCCATTGCTGCCTCGAAGGCATCGCGGCCAACCGCCCGAGCGTCACCGGCTCACGCGGGCTTCGGGTGCTGGGCGCGATATATCCCGCCTGACCGCCCCCATAATCCGTAGACAGCAAAACGCCGCTTGGCCTATCAAAGCCAAGCGGCGTTTCTGTACTGCTATAGATCAGATCGAGAACGAAGACCCACAACCACAGGTGGTCGTAGCATTAGGGTTCTTGATCACGAAACGTGAACCCTCCAGACCTTCCTGGTAATCCACCTCGGCACCTGCCAAGTACTGGAAACTCATTGGGTCCACGACCAGGCTTACGCCCTCGCGCTCAACGATGGTGTCATCATCGGCCACATCTTCATCGAAGGTAAAACCGTACTGAAACCCTGAACAACCGCCGCCCGTAACGAATACGCGCAGCTTCAAGCGATCATTACCCTCTTCATCGACCAGGCTCTTCACCTTGTGCGCAGCACCGTGGGTGAATTGCAAAGCCGTGGGGGTGAAGGATTCAACGCTCATGCTGATAATCTCCCGGCGTAGCGCCGCCATATGCGTAATGACGGGCATTATCCGCTTCTCCTAGAAAAGCGGTCAACTATTGTTACGGTATATCAATCTGCCTAGCCGCCATCAAAAACACAAAAGGCCCGATCATCGGGCCTTTTGCGCAACCACCTGAAAACCTTAAGGCAGCATGCCCGCGTGGGACAGGCCCTGCTTCTCGTCCAGGCCAAACAGGATGTTCATGTTCTGCACCGCCTGGCCCGACGCGCCCTTGACCAAGTTATCAATCACCGACAACACCACGACCAAGTCGCCATCTTGTGGACGGTGCACCGCAATCCGGCACACGTTGGCGCCGCGCACGCTGCGGGTTTCCGGATGGCTGCCGGCAGGCATTACGTCGACGAACGGTTCGTTGGCATAACGCTTTTCGAACAGCGCCTGCAGGTCTACCGAGCGATCAACCACTGTGGCGTACAACGTGGAATGAATGCCACGGATCATCGGCGTCAGGTGCGGCACGAACGTCAGGCCCACGTCCTGACCGGCGGCACGCCGCAGCCCCTGGCGGATTTCCGGCAAGTGGCGATGCCCTTTTACCGCATAGGCTTTCATGCTTTCCGACGTCTCGGAGTACAGCGAACCCACCGCTGCACCACGACCGGCGCCGCTCACACCGGACTTGCAGTCCGCGATCAAGCGCGAGACATCTGCCAACCCGGCTTCGAGCAACGGCAGGAAGCCCAGCTGTGTGGCCGTTGGATAGCAACCCGGCACCGCGATCAGGCGCGCCTGCTTGATCTGCTCACGATTGACCTCCGGCAGGCCATACACCGCTTCTTCCAACAGCTCTGGCGCACCGTGAGGCTGGCCATACCACTTGGCCCACTCATCAGCATCCTGCAAACGGAAATCCGCCGACAGGTCGATCACCTTGGTACCAGCAGCCAGCAGTTCACCGGCCAATGCATGGGCCACACCATGAGGCGTGGCAAAGAACACCACGTCGCATGCACCCAGGGTGCTGATGTCAGGGACACTGAACGCCAGGCCGTCGTAATGGCCTCGCAGGTTCGGGTACATGTCGGCCACGGCCAGGCCGGCCTCGGATCGGGAGGTGATGACCACCACCTCAGCTTGCGGATGCTGAGCCAACAGACGCAGCAATTCGACACCGGTGTAACCCGTGCCGCCGACGATACCGACCTTGACCATAAACCTGCCCTCAACGAACCCACTGGAAAGCCGTCGATAATAGGGGCCGCATCGTCCTGCGACAACCGTCAACGTGACGTACGGGCGCATGAGCCACTACTATCTTCAGTTACCGTGAACCTGGGAATAACTAAAAATGCTTTATCTATGGGTCAAAGCCTTCCACATCGTCAGCATCGTCTGCTGGTTTGCCGGGCTGTTCTACCTGCCGCGCCTGTTCGTTTACCACGCCCAGAGCGAGGACGCCGTCAGCAAGGAGCGTTTCAGTGTCATGGAGCGTAAGCTGTACCGCGGCATCATGGGCCCGGCGATGCTGGCTTCGCTGGTATTCGGTATCTGGCTGATCGCACTCAACCCCGGCATCTTTCAATCGGGCGCCTGGATCCACGCCAAGTTGACCCTGGTGGTGTTCCTGATCGGCTACCACCATATGTGCGGCGCACAGGTAAAACGTTTTGCCCGTGGCGAAAACACCCGCAGCCATGTCTTTTATCGCTGGTTCAATGAAGTGCCCGTTCTGATATTGCTGGCTATCGTAATTTTGGTCGTGGTCAAACCGTTCTAACTTCAATGACTCGGGGTACCTCCAATGTCGCTGCCCGCTCTGCTTGAACACCGTCTGCGCCTGCCCGTCGTGGCTGCGCCGATGTTCCTTATCTCCAACCCGCAATTGGTCCTGGCGTGCTGCCGCAACGGGGTGGTAGGGAGTTTCCCGGCGCTTAACCAACGCGAAAGCAGCGGGTTCAAGGCCTGGCTGGAAGAAATCGAAGCGGGCCTGGCACAACTGGATGATCCCGCGCCCTACGCCGTCAACCTGATCGTGCACAACAGCAACCCGCGCCTGGAGGCGGACCTGGCGATTTGCGTCGAACACAAAGTGCCGATCGTCATTACCAGTCTGGGCGCCGTGAAGGAGTTGGTGGACGCCGTGCACAGTTACGGTGGCCTGGTGTTCCACGACGTCACCACCCGCCGCCACGCCGAGAAGGCCGCCGAAGCCGGCGTGGATGGCCTGATCGCCGTTGCGGCCGGCGCCGGTGGCCACGCCGGCACCTGGAGCCCTTTCTCGCTGATTGCCGAGATCCGCCAATTCTTCGACAAAACCCTGCTGCTGGCCGGCTGCCTCAACCATGGGCACGAGATTCTCGCCGCCCAGTTGCTCGGCGCAGACTTGGCCTATTTCGGCACGCGGTTCATCGGCACCACCGAAAGCCACGCCCCGGATGCGTATAAAGAGATGCTGCTCACATCGCGCGCCGCCGACATCGTGCACACTCCTGCTGTCTCCGGCGTGCCCGCGAGCTTTATGCGCCAGAGCCTGGAAAACGCCGGTTTCGATCTCGCCGCCCTGCAAGGCAAGGGCGAGGTCAACTTTGGCTCCAAGCTCAAGCCGTTGAGCGACGAGGCCAAGGCGTGGAAGACTGTATGGTCTGCCGGCCAAGGTGTCGGTGAGATTGATGATTTACCCAGCGTCGATGAACTGGTTGCTCGCCTGGATGCCGAATACCGCAAGGCACGCGAACAAGCCGCTCAACTGCGCTGGCCACGCTGACCCAACCGCAAGGCCTGCCAATTACACAGGCCTGCCCTCCTCCCTGAATAAGTGACAAGGAAGCCCGCATGAGCGACAACCGTTTCAAGATTGTGTTTGATGGAGCCTTGCTCCCGGGTGTCGAAAGCACCACGGCCAAACTGAACCTGGCCGAGCTGTTCAAGAGCGAAGTCGAAGCCATCGAGAAGCTCTTCACCGGCCGCACGGTCGCGCTCAAACGCGACCTGTCCCGTCCAGACGCCGAAACCTACCTCACTGCGCTGAAAAACGCCGGTGTCGATGCACGTATCGAAGCCGAACAGCCCGTGGCCTTCAGCCTCGCCGAAACCCATGAAACGGATTCCGGCGCTTCCGACTTCTCCCGCCCGGCCGCCTCCCCCTACGCACCGCCGCGTGCCGCGGTAGGTGAGCACCTGCCGGAATACGCCACCCTCAAGGTTTTCACTATCCACGGGCGTATTGGCCGTCTGCGCTACCTGGCCTGGACCCTGGTGTTGACCCTGGCGATGCTGGTTGCGGGTGGCATCATCAGTACCGTGAGCTTTGCCGTGGCCACCGCATCGCCGACGGCAGGCACTATCCTCGGGGTACTGCTGGGTCTCGCGCTGTTTGTGGCGCTTGTCTGGGTCAGCGTACAGATCGGTGTGCAGCGCCTGCACGACCTGGGTTGGTCCGGCTGGCTGTACTTCCTCAACCTCGTCCCACTGGTGAACAGCGTTTTCCCGATCCTGTTGCTGGTATTGCCGGGGAACGCGGGCGCCAACCAATATGGCGCACCACCACCCCGCAACTCCACGGCGGTAAAAGTCCTGGCCACGCTGTGGCTGGCGTTTATTCCGATCATGCTGGCCATCGTGGTCACCCTGGGCATGAACGGTTACCTGAACCAACTCGAAGCCAACATGGACAGCGGCTACGAAAGCAGTTCCATCACCTCCGATGAAGACGCTGACCAAAGCGCGACCGTAGAAGAAGACGAAGCGCAGAGTGCTGACGAAGCGGGCGAACCTGTAGACTCTCCAGAACAGTAAAGAAACACCACCGGCCTGCGATGCCTCTGTCGCAGGCTCGGCGGTGTTGCGATGGAGAAAGGCATGACCCGTTACGCTCTGATCACCGGTGCCTCCAGCGGCATCGGCCTGGCCTTGGCCGAAGCACTGGCCCGGCGCGGCCGCAGCTTGATTCTGGTGGCCCGCCAGCGTGATCAGTTGGAAAGCATTGCTATCGAATTGACCCAACGGTTTGGCGTCGAGGTGCTGTTCCGGGCCTGCGACCTGGGCGAGCCACTGCGCTTGTCCGGGTTCCTGCTGGAGCTTGAAGAAGGTGAGCGGCAGATCGACCTGCTGGTCAACTGTGCCGGCATTGGTACCAGCGGGCCGTTCCTGGCCCAGGACTGGATGACCGAACAAGACCTCATGGAGGTCAACATCCTCGCTCTGACCCGCATGTGCCACGCACTTGGCAACACCATGGCGCTGCACGGTGGCGGGCAGATTCTCAATGTGGCGTCCATCGCGGCGTTTCAGCCGGGCCCGTGGATGAGCACCTACTACGCCAGCAAGGCCTACGTACTGCACTTTTCCGAAGGCCTGCGCGAAGAGTTGAAAACCTGCGGCATCAAGGTCTCGGTCCTTTGCCCCGGCCCGACCCGCACCGCGTTCTTCGGCACCGCGCAAATGGACACCGCCAAGCTCGACCGCAGCCAACAACTGATGAGCCCCGAAGAAGTGGCGCTCTACACCGTGCGCGCCCTGGAAAAGAACAAAGCCATCATCATTCCCGGCCGACGCAACCGCTGGATAGCCTTCAGCCCGCGCTTCAGCCCTCGCTGGCTGACCCGCAAGATCGCCGGCGCCATCAACAAGGCCTATTGCCCGCGCTGACCGGCTGGGTACACTCACCCTGCATACTCATAATGGAGAAACAGCTGTGGATACTCTGTTCACCAAGATCATCAACAGAGAAATACCCGCGAAGATTATCTACGAAGACGACCAGGTTCTGGCCTTCCACGATATCGCGCCGCAGGCCCCCGTGCATTTCCTGGTCATTCCGAAGAAACCGATCCGGACCTTGAATGACCTGACGGAAGACGATAAAGCCCTTGCCGGCCATATCCTGTTCACCGCCCAGCGCCTGGCCGTTGAACAAGGCTGTGAAAAAGGGTTTCGTGTGGTGATGAACTGCAATGAAGACGGCGGGCAAACCGTTTATCACATCCATATGCATGTGCTGGGTCAGCGCCAGATGAACTGGCCGCCGGGCTGATTCCCCTCGGAACAAGGGTCACGGCCTCGGGCTGCGACCCTATGCCCCTGACTCAGCGCAAACGCTTCCCCCTCTCTTGCGGTAAACTGGCCGCCGAGATTCTTCCCGGAGGTCAGCATGACTACCCAACGTCACTACTCGCCGATTGACCGTCTGTTGCTGCAAGCCGACATGGCCATGCGCACGCTGCTGCCCTTCAGCGGCCAACCGTATCGCCCGTCGCCCGCCATCGTGCAGCCCGACGCACAGATGAGCGAGACCGAGACCCGACACGTCGCCGGCCTGATGCGCATCAACCATACCGGCGAAGTCTGTGCCCAGGCGCTGTATCAAGGCCAGGCCCTGACCGCCAAGCTGCCGCAGGTTCGCGCAGCCATGGAGCATGCCGCCGAGGAAGAAATCGATCACCTGGCCTGGTGCGAGCAACGCATTCGCCAACTCGGCAGCCACCCGAGCGTGCTGAACCCGCTGTTTTATGGCCTGTCGTTTGGGATCGGTGCCGCTGCCGGCCTGATCAGTGACAAAGTCAGCCTCGGTTTTGTCGCAGCCACCGAACATCAAGTGTGCAAGCACTTGGATGAGCATCTGGAACAACTGCCCGCCGAAGACGAAAAGTCCCGGGCGATTCTTGAGCAGATGCGCATCGATGAAGAACATCACGCCGAAAGCGCGCTGGATGCAGGCGGTTTCCGCTTCCCCGCGCCGGTCAGGTTTGGCATGAGCTTATTGGCCAAGGTCATGACCAAGAGCACCTACCGCATCTAAACGCATCAAATCCGAGCCACAAAAAAAGGGCGCCTCCAAAGCGCCCTTTCTTTTTGCCCGCCGATTGAGCGATCAACCGACCTCGATGATTTCGTAATCATGGGTGATGGCCACACCGGCCGCGCCGAGCATGATGGACGCCGAGCAGTACTTCTCAGCGGACAACTCGATGGCACGCTTGACCTGGGCTTCTTTCAGCGCCCGGCCCTTCACCACGAAATGCATGTGGATCTTGGTAAATACCTTGGGATCTTCAGTGGCACGCTCGGCTTCCAGGAAGGCTTCGCAGCTTTCCACGGCCTGACGGGATTTTTTCAGGATGCTGACCACGTCGAAATTGCTGCAACCGCCCACGCCAAGCAGGAGCATTTCCATCGGGCGTACGCCCAGGTTACGGCCACCGGCTTCCGGCGGGCCATCCATGACCACCACATGGCCACTGCCCGACTCACCGAGGAACATGGCTTCGCCCGCCCATTGGATGCGTGCCTTCATCGCCCAGACTCCACTGCTAAAAAAGGGTCGCCAGCTTAGCACAGCGCTCGCTGGCGTCAGCGTTTGCGACAAAAGTGATCAATTGCAGGGGCTACGCGGAAAAATTGCCTAATCGAGACAGAATGTGTCTGTTAAGCTGGCGCCAAATCGATGGCGTATTGCCACCCTTTATACAGCGTGTATCAATGCCGATACCGATGAATACAACAACTCCAACTACCTCGCGCAGTCTTTTCGGGATACAACCATGGTTGCTCTTACTCCCATACCCAAGATCAAGAATCTCGACAAACTGCTGATGCATTGCCAGCGCCGTCGCCACCCGGCCAAGCACAACATCATCTGCGCCGGCGAACGTTCCGATACGCTGTACTTCATTATCAAAGGCTCGGTCACCATCCTGATTGAGGATGAAGACGGCCGTGAAATGATCATCGCCTACCTGAACACCGGGGACTTCTTTGGGGAACTGGGGCTGTTCGAACAAGCCGGCAAGGAACAGGAACGCAGCGCCTGGGTGCGGGCCAAGGTCGAGTGCGAAGTGGCCGAGATCAGCTATGCCAAATTCCGCGAGCTGGCCCAGCAGGATCCCGACATCCTATACGCCCTCAGCGGCCAGATTGCCCAGCGGCTGCGCGACACCACGCGCAAGGTCGGCGACCTGGCATTCTTTGACGTCACCGGCCGCGTCGCCCGCTGCCTCCTGGACTTGTGCAAGCAACCTGACGCCATGACCCACCCCGATGGCATGCAGATCAAGGTCACACGCCAGGAAATCGGGCGTATTGTCGGCTGTTCACGGGAGATGGTCGGCCGCGTGCTCAAAGACTTGGAAGAACGCAACCTGGTGCACGTCAAAGGCAAGACGATGGTGGTGTTCGGTACCCGTTAAACCGGCAGGAAGCTGGCCAACATTTGACGGTACAAGGTATCCAGCCGGCTGATCGCATCCGGCGCCGGGAAGGCTTCGTGCAGGGCGATATGGCTGTCGGCACGCACCCGCTGGTCGAGACCGCAGGCTTCATTGAAGCGGTTGACCGCTGCAATCAGCGCTTCGCGATCGTTATCCAACAACAAAGCCCCGTGCACCAGCCCCACCGGGCGGCCACCACTTTGTCGCCAACGTTGAGCCGTACCGACCATTTTGCGGCCATCGAGGTTGACGTTGTAGCGACCGTCGCAAAACGCACCATCGATCTCGCCGACGGAGGCATCGCCCCCCAGCTCGATCAAAAAATCGCAGATGGGCTGACACAGCCGCTGGTAACCGGTTTCGATGCGCCCCTGATCGCCTTCGCTGCGCGGCGGGGCGTAGACGAGGGCAATGTTGACCGTGGCGCTCGATTGCGGCACTGGCTCACCGCCGGTTTCACGCAGCAATACCGGCCACCCGGCGTCGGACGATACCTGGCTGGCGGTCTCGAACGCCGGTAGCCGACTCAGACGACGCGGCATCACCAACGCTTGATCGCTGGGTTGCCAGAACAGCAGGCCGAATTCCTGCTCGCCGGCGCACACAGCCGCCAGCAGCGCCTGCTCGGCAGCCAGGCCCGCTTCAACCGTCATCGACACCGGCTTAACCATCAAACACTTACCTATCTGAATAAACACAAAACCCAATGTGGAGGGGGCTTGCCCCCGATAGCTTTAGATCAGTCAGTACAGGTATTGACTGACACCCCGCTATCGGGAGCAAGCCCCCTCACACATGCTCGATTGCATTTCAAATCGTGACTGTGTTCAAGTCAGTCTAATGTCGAACCACTGACCGCCACGCCACGCTCCGGGAAGAACAAGCGCTGCAGCTCCGCCCCCGGGTTTTCAGCGCGCATGAAGGTCTCGCCCACCAGGAACGAATACACGCCGCTGATTTCCATCAGTTCCACATCGGCACGGTTGACGATGCCACTCTCGGTAATCACCAGACGGTCACGCGGAATACGCGGCAGCAGGTCGAGGGTGTTTTCCAGGCTGACTTCGAAGGTGTGCAGGTTACGGTTGTTGACCCCCACCAGCGGTGTGTCGAGGGTTTTCAGGGCGCGTTCCAGCTCATCGCCATCGTGCACCTCCACCAGTACGTCCAGGCCGACGCTTTTGGCGACGGCAGCCAGTTCGGCCATCTTCACGTCATCCAACGCGGAAACGATCAACAGCACGCAGTCGGCGCCCAGGGCACGGGCTTCGACGATCTGGTACGGGTCAACCATGAAATCCTTGCGGATCACCGGCAACTTGCACGCAGCGCGGGCTTGCTGCAGGAACAGGTCGGAACCCTGGAAGTAGTCGATATCGGTCAGCACCGAGAGGCAGGTCGCCCCGCCCTTCTCATAGCTCTTGGCAATGTCTTCAGGAATGAAGATCTCGCGAATCACACCTTTGCTCGGCGAAGCTTTCTTGACCTCGGCAATGACCGCAGGCTGCTTGAGCTTGGCCTGGGCGATCAAGGCATTGGCAAAGCCACGCGGTGCATCAGCGACCTTCGCCTGGGCTTCAAGCTCGGCCAGGCTGACACGGGCGCGACGCTCGGCGACTTCTTCAGCTTTGCGGGCCAGGATTTTTTCCAGAACGGTCGGCACACTCATCCTTCATTCTCCATCTTGAATACTGCGGTGAATGCCCCGAGTTCTTCGAGCTTCTCGCGAGCCAGACCGGTGTGCAGTGCATCGTGGGCCAAGGCGACACCTTCCTTAAGACTATAGGCATGGTCCGCCGCATAAAGTGCCGCGCCAGCATTCAGAACAATCATCTCAGCAGCTTTTTGGCCGTTCTCGGTCTTGCGACGCCCCAACGCATCGCGAATCAACTCCAGGGACGCCGCCGGGCTTTCCACCGCCAAGCCATGCAGGCTCTGGCTCTTCATACCCAAATCTTCCGGCTCGACCCAGTATTCGGTGATTTGGTCGTTCTTTAGTTCCGCCACGAACGTCGGTGCCGCCAGGCTGAACTCGTCCAAGCCGTCTTTGGAATGCACCACCAGCACATGCTTGCTGCCCATGCGCTGCAGCACTTCGGCCAAAGGCCGGCACAGCGCCTGGCTGAACACGCCTACCACCTGGTGCTTCACACCGGCCGGATTCGTAAGCGGGCCGAGCATGTTGAACAGGGTGCGTAGGCCGAGGTCCTTGCGTGGGCCGGCGGCATGCTTCATTGCACCATGATGAGATTGGGCAAACATGAAGCCGATGCCGACGTTATCAATACAACGCGCCACTTGAACCGGGGTCAGGTTCAGGTAGATGCCCGCCGCTTCGAGCAAATCGGCACTGCCGCTCTTGCCAGACACGGCACGGTTACCGTGCTTGGCCACGGTGCAACCCGCCGAAGCAACAACAAAAGACGACGCCGTCGAGACGTTGAAGATGTTCGCACCGTCACCGCCGGTGCCGACCACGTCGACCACGCCGTCGAGGGTCTTGAGCTCAACCTTGTCCGCCAGCTCGCGCATGACCGATACCGCGCCGACGATCTCGTCGATGCTCTCGCTCTTCATGCGCATCGCCATCATGAACGCGCCGATCTGCGCATCGGTGCACTGACCGGTCATGATTTCGCGCATCACATCGCTCATTTCAGCGGTGCTCAGGTCCAGATGGCCGACGATACGGCTCAGGGCAGTCTTGATATCCATGGAAAGTCCTTAGCGCGTGCCGCCGCTCTGCTTGAGAAAGTTGGCGAACAGCTCGTAGCCCTGCTCGGTCAGGATCGACTCAGGGTGAAATTGCACCCCTTCGATATTCAGTGTCTTGTGGCGCAGGCCCATGATCTCATCGACCAAGCCGTCTTCCAGCTGGGTCCAAGCGGTGAGTTCCAGGCATTCCGGCAAGGTTTCGCGCTTGACCACCAGCGAGTGGTAGCGGGTCACCGTCACCGGCAGGTTGAGGCCATGAAACACGCCTAGATCATGATGGAACACCGGGCTGGTCTTGCCGTGCATCACCTGGCGCGCACGCACCACGTCACCGCCAAAGGCCTGGCCGATGGACTGGTGGCCCAGGCATACGCCCAGGATCGGCAGCTTGCCGGCGAAATACTTGATCGCCTCCAGCGAGACACCCGCCTCGGTCGGCGTGCACGGGCCTGGCGAAACCACGATGCGCTCCGGGTTCAGGGCAGCGATCTCGGCCACGGTCAGTTCATCGTTGCGCACCACCTTGACCTCGGCACCCAACTCGCCCAGGTACTGCACAACGTTGTAAGTAAAGGAATCGTAGTTATCAATCATCAGCAACATGGGGGAAACCTCAAGAATTGGGGGTCTGTTCAGCCAGCGCAACGGCGCGGAACATCGCGCGGCGCTTGTTCAGGGTTTCTTCCCATTCGAGGGCCGGCACCGAGTCGGCGACAATCCCGCCACCGGCCTGCACATGCAGCTCCCCGTCCTTGATCACGGCCGTGCGGATCGCAATGGCCGTGTCCATGTTGCCGTTCCAGGCGAAATAGCCCACGGCACCGCCGTAGACACCGCGCTTGACCGGCTCCAGCTCGTCGATGATTTCCATCGCACGGATCTTCGGCGCACCCGACAAGGTGCCCGCCGGCAGAATCGCGCGCAGCGCGTCCATCGCCGTCAAGCCGGCTTTCAGCTCGCCGGTGACGTTGGACACAATGTGCATCACGTTGGAATACCGCTCGATCACCATCTTTTCGGTGAGTTTCACCGAACCGATTTCCGAGACACGCCCGGTATCGTTACGACCCAGGTCGATGAGCATCAGGTGCTCGGCGATTTCCTTGTCGTCGCTCAACAGGTCCTTTTCCAGCGCCAGGTCGGCCTCTTCGGTCGCACCCCGTGGGCGAGTACCGGCGATCGGGCGCACGGTGATCAGGTTGTCTTCGACGCGCACCAGCACTTCCGGCGAACTGCCCACCACGTGGAAGTCACCAAAGTTGAAGAAGTACATGTACGGCGTCGGGTTGAAGCAGCGCAATGCGCGATACAGATCGATCGGCGCGGCCTTGAAGTCGATGGACATGCGTTGCGACGGCACCACCTGCATGCAGTCACCGGCGAGGATGTATTCCTTGATGGTGTCGACCGCACGCTCGTAGTCATCCTGGGTAAAGCTGGAGCGGAACACCGGGTCGGCCGCCGGCGGACGGCTGAGGTCCAGGCCGCGACGCGGGGTGATCGGCTGGCGCAGTTTTTCCATGAGGGCTTCGAGGCTGGCCAGGCCTTGCTCGAACGCGTCGACCTGGGACGGGTCAGCGAGCACAATCGCGTGCATCTTCCCGGCGAGGTTGTCGAACACCACCACCGCATCGGAGACCATCAACAGAATGTCCGGCACCCCCAGCGGATCCGGGTTCGGGCATTTGCCCAGGCGTTTTTCCACGTAGCGCACGCAGTCGTAGCCGAAGTAACCCACCAGGCCGCCGTTGAAGCGTGGCAGCCCAGCAATGGTCGGCACGTTGTAGCGCGCCTTGAACGCCTCGACGAACGCCAACGGGTCTTCGACATCGTGGCTTTCGATCTCGACGCCATCATGGCTAATGCTCACATGATGGTCATGTACCCGCAGCACCGTGCGGCACGGCAGGCCGATGATCGAGTAACGGCCCCACTTCTCGCCGCCCTGGACCGACTCGAGCAGGTAGGAGTTGGGCTCGTCGGCCAGTTTCAGGTAGATCGACAACGGGGTGTCGAAGTCGGCCAGGGTTTCACAGGCCAGGGGGATACGGTTATAGCCGGCAGCGGCCAAACGCAGGAATTCTTCGCGGGTCATGATATGCCTCGTGGCTTGAGGATCTAACAGTCAGGTATGCAAACGTGCCGCAGAGCGCGGCCAGGATCAGTCAGGCGCGCCAACGCCAGCGGGCCAAGGCCTTGATAACTTTCATCCAGAGTTTGCGAGTGACCACCACGATGGAATTTCCAGAAGGGGACGGATCGGTGTCGGGCAACGTTATCTCAGCGCCAGCTCCCAAGCAACCGGGGATTAGCAGGCGCAGGTCATCAATGACCATTGCCGGCGACTCTTCGGCAATCGGCCGGCCATGGTTATAGCCGTAACTGAGGGCTACACACTGCACACCCGCGGCCTTTGCCGCCTGCACATCACTGCGCGAATCGCCGACAAACAACGACTGCGAGGCCGGAATATTGGCCATTTTCATCACGAAAAAAAGCGCCGCCGGGTCCGGCTTTTTCTGCGGCAGGGTATCGCCACCGATGATCCAGCGGAAATAACGGCCGATTTTCATCTGATCCAACAGCGGTGCGACGAAGCGTTCCGGCTTGTTGGTGATCAGGGCCATTTCCACTCCTTGCTTGCTCAGCCACTTGAGGGTGTCGCGCACGCCCGGGTAGACCACGGTCAGTTCGTGGCCGTCTTCGTAGGCGGCGTTGAACAGTTCCAGGGCGTGCTCAGCCTCCACCTCATCCACGCCTTCGGCATCGATGTGGTCGGCCAAGGCCCGGCGCACCAGCATCTGCACGCCGTTGCCAACCCATTCGCGCACCGAGTCGACCCCGGCCGGCTTGCGCCCCAGCTTGAGCAGCATCTCGTCCACCGCCGCCGCCAGGTCGGGCACCGAGTCGATCAAGGTACCGTCAAGATCGAACATCACCAGCCGTGGCAATTTGCCGGGGAACAGCTGCTCAAAGCCGCTCATGGACGCGCCAGCGCCAGTTCGGCGCGCATCTTATCGATGACCTCCTGGTAGTCCGGCGCGTTGAAGATCGCCGAGCCGGCCACGAAGGTGTCGGCGCCCGCCGCAGCGATTTCGCGGATGTTGTTAACGTTGACCCCGCCGTCGATTTCCAGGCGGATGTCACGACCCGAGGCGTCGATCAGCGCGCGGGCTTCGCGCAGCTTGTTCAGCGTACCGGGGATGAACTTCTGCCCGCCGAAGCCCGGGTTGACGCTCATCAGCAGGATCATGTCGACCTTGTCCATCACGTACTCAAGCACGCTCAGTGGAGTGGCCGGGTTGAACACCAGGCCCGCCTTGCAGCCGCCTTCGCGGATCAGTTGCAGGGTGCGGTCGACGTGCAGCGAGGCTTCCGGGTGGAAGGTGATGTAGGTCGCGCCGGCGTCAACGAAGTCGCCGATGATGCGATCCACCGGGCTGACCATCAGGTGCGCATCGATCGGCGCAGTGATGCCGTACTTGCGCAACGCGGCGCAAACCATCGGGCCGATGGTCAGGTTGGGTACGTAGTGGTTGTCCATGACATCGAAGTGCACGAAGTCGGCACCGGCGGCCAACACCTTGTCCACTTCCTCACCCAGGCGGGCGAAGTCGGCGGAGAGAATCGATGGAGCAATGACGAAGGGCTGCATGACGCACCTTTTTTGAGCTAAATCACGATGGCGCGCATTGTATACCTCATGCTTTGCCGCGCGCACCGTGACCTGGCTCAATGGCTAGTACGCAGCCCGATAGATTTTCTCGATATCCGCCGCGCTGAGCTTGCGCGGATTGTTGCGCATCAACCGTTCAATGCCCGCCGCCTCCACGGCCATGGCGGGGATCGCGTCCTCGGGCACCCCGAAACTGCGCAGGCCCGCCGGGATATCTACTGCGGCACACAGTCGCGTCATGGCCTCGACAGCTTGGTCGGCGGCATCATTGACGCTCAAGCCGGCGACATTCACGCCCATGGCCTGCGCAACGTCCTGCATACGCTCCACACAGGCCAGCTTGTTCCAGTGCATCACATAGGGCAGCAACAGCGCGTTGCTCACACCATGGGCAATATTGAAACGCCCACCCAGCGGGTACGCCAACGCATGCACCGCGCCCACCCCGGCATTCCCGAACGCCATACCGGCCATCAGGCTGGCGGTGGCCATATCGTCTCGCGCCTGCAGGTTCGCGGGGTTCGCGTAGGCCTTGGGCAACGCCTTGGCGATCAGTTTGATAGCGCCGATGGCCAGCGCGTCGGTGATCGGCGAAGCATTCAGCGACAGGTAAGATTCGATGGCATGCACCATCGCATCCACGCCGCTGGCGGCGGTGACGCTGCGCGGGCAGGTCAGGGTCATTTGCGGGCTGATCAGCGCGACGTCCGGCAGCAGGTAGTCGCTGACAATGCCTTTTTTCAGCTGCGCGGCCTTGTCGGAGAGGATCGCCACATTGGTCACTTCCGAGCCGGTGCCCGCCGTGGTCGGGATGGCAATCAGCGGCGGGCCCTTGCGCGGCACCTGGTCGACGCCGAACAAATCCGCCAGCGCGCCGTGGTATCCGGCATAGGCGGCAACGCTTTTGGCGATATCGATGGCGCTGCCGCCGCCCAGGCCGATCAAGCCGTCATGCCCACCCTCGCGGTAGACACGCATGCAGTCCTCGACGATGGCGATTTCCGGGTCGGGCAGGACGCGGTCGAAAATCTCGTAGCTGCGTTCGCCCAGGTGCTCGAGTGCCAGCGCCACGGTGCCGGACTTGACCAGCGCGGCGTCGGTGACGATCAGCGGGTTGTCCACATCCAGGCGGGTGAGCTCAAAGGCCAGTTGTTCGATGGCGCCAGCGCCGGTGAGCAGTTTGTGGGCGATCTTGAATGAGGAGGTACTCATGTGCGCGGCCTCTTATCAGGGATGGGCTGGCACAAGAGTAGCTCGGAAAATGGGGTTGCCCAGCATTCAGGGCCTGAATGGTTATTTCCAAGACAACACGAAACCAATGTGGGAGGGGGCTTGCCCCCGATGGCTGAGTGTCAAGCTACACCAATGCTGGCTGACCCACCGCTATCGGGGGCAAGCCCCCTCCCACACTTGAATCTCCAGCAGGCCGTTAGACCGCCGCAGTACGCAGCTTCTCACTGCGGCCACGCAACCATTCCAGGGTCAGCAATAGCAACACCGAGAAGGCAATCAACAGCGTTGCCGCCGCCGCAATCGTCGGGCTGAGGTTTTCGCGGATGCCGCTGAACATCTGGCGCGGCAGGGTCGCTTGCTCCGGGCCGGCGAGGAACAGCGTCACCACCACTTCATCGAACGACGTGGCGAAGGCAAACAACGCCCCGGAAATCACGCCTGGCGCAATCAACGGCAAGGTCACTCGGCGAAACGCAGTCAACGGCGATGCGCCAAGACTGGCCGCCGCCCGCACCAGATTGTGGTTGAAGCCCTGCAAGGTCGCCGACACGGTGATGATCACAAACGGCACGCCCAGCACCGCATGCACCACGATCAACGAGAAAAAGCTGTTGCCCAGGCCCAGCGGTGCAAAGAACAGGTAACTGGCCACGCCGATAATCACCACCGGCACCACCATCGGCGAAATCACCAGCGCCATGACCAACGCCTTGCCGGGGAAATTACCGCGCGTCAGGCCGATCGCCGCCAAGGTGCCGAACACCATGGCCAGCACCGTGGCCGCCGGGGCGACGATGATGCTGTTCTTCAGCGCACGCATCCATTCGGCGGAGGCGAAGAAGTCCTGGTACCAGTGCAGCGAAAAACCTTGCAGCGGGTACACCAGGAAACTGCCGCTGTTGAACGACAGCGGAATGATCACCAGCACGGGCAATATCAGGAACAACAGGATCAAGCCGCAGAGGATCCGCAAGCTGTAGAACCACACCCGCTCAACGGGCGACTTATAAGGGCTCAGCATCGCAGGGCCTCCTTAGCTCAGGCGCAGGCGGCTGGCGCCCACCAGCCGGTTGTAGATCAGGTACAGCACCACGGTCGCCAGCAGCAGCAAGCCGCCCAACGCCGTCGCCATGCCCCAGTTGATACTGGTGTTGGTGTAGAACGCCACGAAGTAGCTGACCATCTGGTCGTTCGGGCTGCCCAGCAGGGCCGGGGTGATGTAGTAACCAATTGCCAGGATGAACACCAGCAGGCAACCGGCGCCCACTCCGGCGTAGGTCTGCGGGAAATACACGCGCCAGAAGCTGGCGAACGGGTGACAACCCAGGGAAATCGCGGCGCGCATGTAGGTCGGCGAGATGCCTTTCATCACGCTGTAGATCGGCAGAATCATGAACGGCAGCAGGATGTGCACCATGGAGATGTAGACACCGGTACGGTTGAACACCAGTTCCACCGGTTTGTCGATCAGTCCCAAGCTCATCATTGCGCTGTTGATCAGGCCGCCGGACTGCAGCAACACAATCCATGCGGCTACCCGCACCAGGATCGAGGTCCAGAACGGCAGCAACACTAGAATCATCAACAGATTGCTTTTGCGCGCCGGCAGGTTGGCCAGCAGGTACGCCAGGGGATAGGCCAGCAGCAGGCAGATAGCCGTGATCACCAAGCCCATCCAGAAAGTGCGGGCAAAAATGTCCAGGTAGATCGCCTGGTCTGGCGTGGCCGGCGCTACTTCGCCGAGGTCGTCGATGCGGTGATCGACAGCCGCCAGCAGGTAGAACGGTGTCAGGCTGCTGGTATTGCGCCGGATCGCCTGCCAGTAGGCCGGGTCGCCCCAGCGTTCGTCGAGGTTTTCCAACGCTTCCTTATAAGAGGCAGGCGCTTCACTGAACGGCAGCGCCCGCGCGGTTTTGGTCAGCAGGCTGCGGTAGCCGGCCAGTTCCATGTTCAGGCGCTTGGACAGATCGCCCAGGGTCTGGTTTTTGCGCGCTTCGCCCAGGTCTTCACTGAGGGCCTGGTACACCGGCTCGCCCGGCAAGCCACGACCGTCCCAGGCCGTCACCGCCACCACGGTGCGCGGCAGACCACCCACCACTTCCGGGTTGCCCACACTTTTGTAGAGCAGCGCAACGATCGGCACCAGGAACACCAGCAGCAAAAACAGCACCAGCGGCGCAATCAAGGCCTGGGCCTTCCAGCGATTAAGCCGCTCGGCGCGCGCCAGGCGCTGCTTGAGGGTGGGGCTGTTGACCTCGTTCGAGGGAACGGCGATGGCCATGGCTGACTCCGGATCTTGAAAATGACGACACATCTATGGCTGGGCTCTAACCCGTAGTGAGCGGGCTTGCCCCGCGCTGGGTGGCGAAGCCGCCCTGAAACCAGGCACCTGGATTCTGTCTGGAAGAATGCGGCGCCTGGCTTGGGGCGGCTTCGCCACCCAGCGCGGGGCAAGCCCGCTCACTACAAAGTCCGATCCAGAAGGGTTACTTGGCAGCCCAGGAATTGAAGCGCTGCTCCAGCTGCTCACCGTTGTCCGCCCAGAAGCTCACATCGATCTGCACCTGGTTGGCGATGTTTTCCGGGGTGGTCGGCATGTCCTTGAGGATGTCCTTGGCCAGCAACGGGACGGCTTGGGTATTGGCTGGGCCGTAGGCGATGTTTTCCGAGTAGGTCTTCTGCTGCTGCGGCTGCACCGAGAAAGCGATGAATTTCTTCGCCGCTTCCGCACGATCCTTGGCCAGGCCTTTAGGAATGGCCCACGCGTCGAAGTCGTAGATCCCGCCGTTCCATACCACTTTCAGGTTGCTTTCTTTCTGCACGGCGGCAATGCGGCCGTTGTAGGCCGAGCTCATCACCACGTCACCCGAGGCCAGGTACTGCGGCGGTTGTGCGCCGGCTTCCCACCACTGGATCGACGGCTTGAGTTCATCGAGTTTCTTGAATGCGCGGTCCTGGCCATCTTTGCCGGCCAGCACTTTGTATACGTCCTTCGGCGCTACGCCGTCGGCCATCAAGGCGAATTCCAGGGTGTACTTGGCGCCTTTGCGCAAACCGCGTTTGCCCGGGAATTTCTTGGTGTCCCAGAAATCCGCCCAGCTGGTCGGCGCGGACGCCAACTTATCGGCGTTGTAGGCCAGCACCGTCGACCATACGAAGAAGCCCACGCCGCACGGCTGGATCGCCCCCTTCACGTAATCGGCAGCGTTGCCGAATAGTTTCGGGTCCAGCGGCTCGAACATGTCTTCGTCGCAGCCACGGGACAGTTCCGGCGACTCCACCTCCACCAGGTCCCAGGACACGCTCTTGGTGTCGACCATGGCTTTCACCTTGGCCATTTCGCCGTTGTACTCGCCGGCGACGATCTTGCCGTTGCCCGCACTTTCCCACGGTGCGTAGAAGGCTTTGACCTGAGCCGCCTTGTTCGCGCCACCAAAGGACACGACGGTCAGGTCCGGGCCGGCCATGGCCTGTGTCGCGCCCATCAAACTCAATGCCAGGACGGAATACTTCAAGGAACTCAACATTGTTGTTCTCTCCACGTGCAGGGTTGGTGAAGCCATGGGGCGATCAATTCGCCTCTAGAAGTGGGTCGAGTGCGCGAACGTGCTCGACTTGCCAGCCAATCGGTACCACGTCGCCGACCGCCAGGGCTGGGTCCAGCTCGGCAATCGGTTGTTTCACAAAAAAATCGGCCTTGCCGCAGACTTCCAGGCGCACGCGCACGTGGTCGCCCAGGTAGATGAATTCCGCCACCCGCCCAGAGAAGCGGTTGACGCAGCTTTCGCTGGAGCCATTGAGGCTCACACGTTCCGGACGCACCGAAAGCGTTACCGGGCCACCGACCTGGCCGACGTTCACGGCCAGCGCCTCGACTTTCTCGCCGCGCGCCAGCTCGACGACACAGCGGTCGCCGGTGTGGCTGTGCAGGCGGCCATTGAGACGGTTGTTTTCACCGATGAAGTTGGCGACGAAGGTGTTCTTGGGTTCTTCGTACAACGTGCGCGGTGCGGCGATCTGTTGGATCTCGCCCTGGTGGAACACTGCCACCCGGTCGGACATGGTCAACGCTTCGCCCTGGTCGTGGGTCACGTACACCACGGTCACGCCGAGGCGCTGATGCAGGTGCTTGATCTCCATCTGCATGTGTTCGCGCAGTTGCTTGTCGAGGGCGCCGAGGGGTTCGTCCATCAGCACCAGTTGCGGTTCGAACACCAACGCTCGGGCCAGCGCCACACGCTGTTGCTGGCCGCCGGACAGTTGCGCCGGGTAGCGTTGGGCGAACGCGTCAAGCTGGACCATGCTCAGCACGCGTTTGACCCGCTCGCTGATATCGGTCTTGCTCAGGCCACGCACAGAGAGCGGAAACCCCAGGTTTTCGGCCACGGTCATGTGCGGGAACAGCGCGTAGTTCTGGAACACCATGCCGATGTCGCGCTTGTGCGGCGGTACGTTGTTGATGGAGCGCCCGGCCAGCTGGATTTCACCGGCGGTCGGCGTTTCAAAGCCGGCGAGCATCATCAGGCTGGTGGTCTTGCCCGAACCGGAAGGCCCGAGCAGGGTAAGGAACTCGCCCTTGCGAATCTCCAGGTTGAGGTCTTTGACGATCAGGTTCTCGCCGTCGTAGCTCTTCTGCACGCCACGAAAGCTGACCAGCACATCATTTGTATCCACCTCGCCCATACCCGCACCTTTGTATTTTGGACTGCTGTGGAACAAGCGTAGTCCAGGCACGAGCCCCCGGAAATCGGGGGCCAGGAGAGAATGGCATCAGCCGGATGGAAGGTTCGGGGTAGGGATCGCCCTACACGCATGGCGGGAATAGAACAGTGCCGCAGCGCCCTGCGCCAGCCATCAGCTCAGCGCCGCTCAAAGGGCGTCGTAAACAGGCATGTGGTTAAAGCAGCTTGTGCTCCATCGCGTACTTCACCAGTTCAGCCAGGGAGGTGATATTGAGCTTTTGCATCAACCGCGCCTTGTGCGTGCTGATGGTCTTGCTGCTCAGCGCCAGTTGCTGGGCGATATCGTTGACGTTGGCGCCCTGGGCCAGGCGCTCGAACACCGAGAACTCGCGCTCCGAGAGCAATGAATGCAGCGGCCGGGTATCGGTAAGGCCGACTTCGAAGACCATGCGGTCGGCCAGGTCCGGGTCGATGTAACGCCCGCCGGCCGCGACCTTGCGGATCGCCGTGAGCAACAGCGCCGGGTCGCTGTCCTTGGTCGCATAACCCGCCGCCCCCACTTTCAAGGCTCGGGCGGCCATTTGCGCTTCATCGTGCATCGACAGCACCAGGATCGCCGGCGGATTGTTCAACGCACGAATGCGCGCAATCGCTTCCAGGCCATTGACGCCGGGCATCGAGATGTCCAGCAACACCACCTCGCACGGTACATGGCGCAAGGTCTCCAGCAGTTGCTCGCCATTGCTCGCTTCTCCAACCACCAGCAGGTCTTTGGCCAGGCCGATCAATTGCTTGATACCTTCACGAACAATGGTGTGGTCTTCGGCTACCAGTACGCGGATCACAGGGACTTCCTCTTGGTGTTATGCATCCAACGGCACCGTCACACTCAGGGTGGTGCCCTCCCCCCGTTCGCTGTCCAGGCGCAGTTGCCCGCCCATGATCAGCACCCGCTCACGCATGCCCACCAGGCCGAATGATACCGGTCGGCCCTGGGCCTGGATGAAACCGACGCCATCGTCGCTGATGGTCAGCCGTAAATCCGTCCCTTCCACCGCCAGGGTCAGCTCGACAGTATGCGCCTGGGCGTGGCGCATCACATTGGTCAGCGCTTCCTGCAGGATGCGAAACAGGCCGATCGCCTTGGCATCGCTCAGCGCCGGCAGGTTATCCGGCACCTGCACCAGGCAAGGAATGTGTGTGCGCGCTTCAAAGCGTCGCGCCTGCCATTCGATGGCCGAGGCAATGCCGGCATCCAGAATCGGCGGGCGCAGTGCCGTCGCCACATCCCGCACCAGCTGGAACAGCTGGGCGATCAGGCGTTTCATGCTGTTCAAACGCTCGTGCAAACCGGGGTCGAGTTGCGCATAGGCCAGCTCGCACATGGAAGTTTCGAGCTTGAGCACGGTGAGCATTTGCCCGAGTTCGTCGTGCACCTCACGGGCAATACGGGCTTTTTCTTCTTCGCGCACGGTTTCCAGGTGGGCGGACAGCTCGCGCAGTTGCGCTTCACTTTGCAGCAAGGCCGCCAGCGTTCGGCGCAACTCGGTGACGTCGTTGAGGTAGACCACCAAGTATTCGGCCTCGGCAAAGCGCAGAAAGCTCAAGGACACGTTGGTCGGCAGGATGCTGCCATCTGCACGCCGGCAATCGGTGGCAAAGTTCTGTGGGCCCTCTTCGCTGGCCCGCGCGCGCTTCCACAGGTTGAGCCAGCGGTCCATATCCAAGGTGGGGTCGAGGTCGATCAGCGGCCGCTCGATCAACGCACCGGGGCCGTAGCCAAGCATGTTTTCGGCCGCACGGTTGGCGTAGCGCACATGGCTGTCCCAGTTGACCCAAAGGATACCGACCGTGCTTTGATCGATGGAGAATTGCGTCAGCCGTAGTGCTTCGGCGCCGGCTGCGCGGGCCTCGCTCTCTTCGCGGGCAGCCAGTAAGCCGTGCTCCAACACGCGCTGCTGGCGACGCTGCCAGAACACCACCGCCAGGCTGGCAAGCAGGAGCAGGCCCAGCAACAGGCTGACGTTTTGCCACAGGCCCGGTGACTCCGTCAGCCGTGGGTACTTGGGCTGCAGCCAGCGGCTGTGCAGTTGGTCCAGGTCGCGGGCGGGGATGGCGCGCAAGGCGCTTTCCATGATGCCGGCCAGCTCCGGCCATTCCCGACGCGTAGCCACCCGCAGCAATTGCGGCAGGCCGATATCGCCCACGACCGCCAGCCCGGCGAACTCCGCCTCGCCGGACAAACGGCTAAGTTGCGCCTCATCCACCACGGCGTAGCGCGCTTGCTGGCTGACCAGCAATTGCAGGGCCTGGCGCTCCATGGGCACGCCTTGCAGGTTCAGGCTCGGATAGGTACTGCGCAGGTAATCGGCCACGGCGCTGGGCATGCGCACGGCGACGCGGGATTGGTCATCGAGTTTTTCCAACTCCACCGCGCCGCCGCCCTCCCGGATGCCGACGATGTGCTGCGGCACACGCATGTAGGGATCGGAGAACAACCACAGGCGCAAACCGGCCGGGGTTTGCTGCAGGCCAGGGGCGATGTCCACTTCGCCCTCGCGTACGGCCGCTTCCAGTTGCTCCTGGCTGGGGAAGTTGCGCCAGGTCAGCTCGATGCCCAGCGCCTTGGCCAGCCACTGCATCAACTCGACATTCGCCCCGGACAACCGCTGCAAACGCCGATCGTATTGCGCGTAAGGCGCCTGCAACACCAGGCCCACCCGCAGCTCCGGGTGCTGGGCCAGCCATTCGCGTTGTTGCACAGTGAGCTGCGCCTGGGGTGCGGCGGGCGCAGGGGCGGCATTTGCCATCAAGGCAAGGCACAAGCAGCCGATAACCAGCAGACAGCGAAAACCCATGATCCACGTCTCACATCACTGACAAATACTGACCAACCCATTAGGCTGCTGGAATCACTTCTGGCCGGGAATTAACGATGCCCTTTCTCCACCGTTCGGCACTGCCAGCATTGTGCCTGTCGCTGCTTATTACCAGTGCCTTTTCTGTACAGGCCGCTGACGCGCCTGAGCCTGCCGCCGAAAAACCCGTCGAACGCCAGCCCTTGCCCGAGCGCAGCAAGGAAGAAGCCAGCGCCCTGGAACGTAAAATCCCGCAACAGGAACAGCAACAATTGCAGGCCGGCAGCGATACCTTTCTCGCGCTGTGGAAACCGGCCAACAGCGCCGAGCCCGAAGGCGTGGTGATTATCGTACCCGGCGCCGGCGAAAATGCTGACTGGCCGCAAGCAATCAGCCCGTTGCGGCATAAATTGCCGGATGCCAATTGGGGCAGTCTCAGCCTGTCATTGCCGGACGTGAGCGTAGATACCCTGCCGCCGCGCGTCATGGAAGCGCCCAAGGCCACCGTCGACACCAGCAGTAAAGAAGCGAGCACCGCCGACAAACCCATCGAGCAGGCCGCCAGCGCCGAGGCCGAAGGCACCGACCCTTCGGTGGTGCCTGGCGCAGACGAGCAAGACAAGACTGACGCCTCGCGCATCTTCGACCGCATCGATGCCGCCGTGGCCTTCGCCCAGACCCAGAGCGCACGCAGCGTCGTGCTGCTCGGCCACGGCACCGGCGCGTGGTGGGCCGCACGTTATGTGAGCGAGAAGCAACCGTCCCAGGTGCAGAGGCTCGTCATGGTCGCGGCGCAGACGCCCACCGGGCGCCATCCGGATGTGCAGCAACTGGCGCCCGGCCTGAAACTGCCGACCGCCGATGTCTTCTATCAAGACGACGCCCAATCACGCAAAAACGCTCTGGCACGTGCCCAGGCGGCCAAGCGCTTGAAGAATGAGGGTTATAAACAGGTGTCGCTGAAGACCCTGCCCGGCAACAGTGCTGCAGAGCAGGAACAGTTGTATCGCAGGGTTCGTGGCTGGTTGAGCCCGCAGGCGACTTCAGACTGATCACCGGCTTCAACACCACCCTGGATCCAATGTGGGAGGGGGCTTGCTCCCACATGTGGATTGGATTGCCACTTCCCGATCGTTAACGGAAATCCCGGCGCTCGCGGATCAACGTGTAGGCATTGTGCAATTCCCGAGTGCGCTCCGTGGCCTCACGCACTTGCGCAGGACTCGCGCCGGTACCGGCAATCTTGTCCGGATGATGGCGGCTGAGCAGTCGGCGATAGGCACGCTTGATCGCCGACGGTTCGGTGGTCGCCGTCACACCCAGCAAGCGCAACGCATCCTGATAGGTGCCGCCCCGACTCACCAACGGTTTGCGCTCCGGCGTGTAGTCACCCGCCAATGCCTGGAGTTGTTGCGGCGTCCAGCCCAGCCACTTGCCCCATTGATCAATCAGGTCACGCTCGGCGTCACCGGCCTTGCCGTCCGCCCAGGCCATGCGCCAGCACGCACGCAATACCCCTTCTGCCGCATGGGGTTGAGCCTTGAGCACACGCAGATAGCTGCGCACCCGGTCGGCGCCGGACTTGCCGCGATTAAACGCCGCAATCGCACGGCGTTGCGCTGAGTCGCTCATGTCCAGCCCACGCATTTCCTGGCGCGCCTGCTGGATATGTCCATCCACCACTCGCCCATTGCTCTTGGCCAGACGCCCCAGCAACACAAACAACAACTCGTCATTGCGCAACACCGGGCGCCCGCCCAGGCGCTCGCGCAACTGCGCCCAGCTGTGCAGTTGCAGACGGCGGTCCAGCGCCTGCCCCAACAGCGCACCCAACAAAGCCCCCGGAATACTGGCAATCGCAAAGCCAGCCCCGGCGCCGATCAGCGTCCCTGGCCACAGCATGTTACTGCCCCGCTGCCAGCAGGGTTTCGACTTGCGCCAGGCGCTCCAGCGTGCCGACATCAATCCAGCGTCCTGCCATGTGTTCCCCCGTTACCAGACCTTTGGCCATGGCTGCCCGCAAAAGCGGCGCCAGCTTGAAGGCACCCGCGCTGCAACCCGCGAACAGCTTGGGGTCGAGTACGGAAATGCCACTGAAGGTCAGGTTATCGGCACCGGGCGCGGCATCATGAAGCAAACCCTGATCAAGGTAGAAATCACCGCCCGAGGGGTGATGCGCCGGGTTATCGACCATCACCAGGTGAGCCAAGCCCTTGAGCGGTTGCTTGAGCCGGGCGAAGTTGTAATCGGTCCAGATATCGCCATTGACCACCAGGAAGGGCTCATCCCCCAGTAACGGCAGTGCCTGGAAAATCCCGCCGCCGGTTTCCAGCGGCTCGCCCTCAGGCGAATAACGGATGCGCAAGCCAAACTGCGCGCCGTCCCCCAGATAGCTTTCGATCTGCTGGCCGAGCCAGGCATGGTTGATCACGATCTCGGTGAAGCCGGCCTTGGCCAGCGCCTCCAAGTGATACTCGATCAAGCGCTTGCCGCCGGCCTGCACCAGCGGCTTGGGCGTGTGCAAGGTCAGCGGACGCATCCGCTCGCCTTTGCCGGCGGCCAGGATCATGGCCTTCATACGCTCGCCTCGGCGGGTTGACGCAGGCTGGCCAGCAGTTCACCCAGTTCGCTCAGTTCCGGACGGTCCGCCAGTACCGTTTCTATATAAGCAAAGAAGCGCGGTACGTCGGCCAGGTAGCGTGGCTTGCCGTCGCGATGACAGATGCGCGCAAAAATGCCGATGACCTTGAGGTGACGCTGCACGCCCATCAAGTCGCTGGCACGCAGGAATTCTTCGACATCCGCCTGCACCGGAATGCCCAATTGCCCGGCACGCTGCCAGTAACCGCGCTGCCAATCCCGCACGCGGGCCTTGGGCCAACTGAGGAAGGCATCTTTGAACAGGCAAGTGATGTCATAGGTGACAGGCCCGTAGACCGCATCCTGGAAGTCCAGCACGCCAGGGTTCGGTTCGCTGATCATCAGGTTGCGCGGCATGTAGTCGCGGTGTACCAGCACCTTTGGCTGGGCCAGGGCGCTGTCGATCAGGTGATCGCTGACACGCTGCCAAAGCGCTTGCTGCTGCGTATCGAGTTCGATACCCAGATGCCGGCGCACGTACCACTCGGGAAACAATTCGAGCTCGCGGTGCAGCAAGGCTACGTCATAGCTGGGCAGTGGCGCGTCCATCGGTAATTGCTGAAAAGCCAGCAAGGCGTCGATGGCATCGGCAAACAATTGATCGGCATTCTGCTCGTCAATCACTTCCAAATAGGTTTTTGTGCCCAGGTCATTGAGCAAAAGAAAGCCTCGCGGCAAATCTTCTGCATAAATTTTTGGCACATTTATTCCCGACTTCGCTAACAAATGCGCGATATCGACGAAAGGTTTGCAGTTTTCCTGGGGGGGTGGGGCGTCCATCACCACGAATGTCCGGCCACCGCCTTCCCAACGGAAATAGCGCCTGAAACTCGCGTCGCTGCTGGCCGCGGTCAATGTGGCCGGGGGTACGGCACCCCAGCCTTGAGCGTTGAAAAGGATCGGCAACTGCTCATCCAGCCAGACTTCCAGCTGTTGTAAACGTAGATCGTGCTCGGGCATTACAAGGGTCTCCGACGGCGCTAGCCGTCAAGCGGGGCATGCTTTATTATCACGCATCTTTTTCAGACCATCGAGAGGCGTGCGGCCCAAACCGCGGGCAGATGGCACGCAGGAAGCCCGGACTAATAAGATGGCATTGAAATCCCCCGCGTTTCGTAGAAAATTTCCGTTGCTGGTAACCGGCAGTCTGCTGGCCCTGCAACCCTTCGCCACCTCATTCGTGGTCGCCGCGGAACAGTATGACTGCTCAGTCTCTGCTTCGGGTGCCTGGGATTGCGCGCCGAAAACCGCCGCAGCCCCGTTGCCACCACGCCCGGTGCATGATGGCGCAGCCATCAGCTCCGCCAACAGCACGGCGCAAGCCGATGCCGGCGGCAAAGCCGAGGCCGTGCCGCAGACCGCACTGGTCACCGAATCCAAGGGCCGTGGCCTGCGCTCGCGCAGCGCCGACTACAGCCACTTGGACTGGGTACCGCGCGACAAGCTGACCGCAGCGCAACTGGCCGAAACAGGCCCTTACTGCGGCGGTGCGTACATCGAGCCGACTCGTCCTGGCATGAACGACAAGACGAACAAGAGCGATGCGCCCACCTTCATCGGCGCCAAGGCCTCGCGTTACGAGCAGGAACAACAGGTCGCGACCCTGGCCGGTGACGTCGTCATGCGCCAAGGCAGCATGCAGCTGGAATCGGAAGAAGCCAGCCTGTACCAGGCCGAGAACCGTGGCGAACTGAACGGCAAAGTCCGTCTGCGCGACAACGGCGCACTGATCGTGGGCGACCACGCCGAAGTGCAACTCGATACCGGCGCGGCCCAGATCGACAACGCCGAATACGTGCTGCACAAGTCGCGTATCCGCGGTAACGCGCTGTACGCCAAGCGTGCCGAGAACGCGATCATCCGTCTCAAGGACGGTACGTACACAACGTGCGAGCCAGACAGCAACGCCTGGCAGCTCAAGGGCAACAACATCACGTTGAACCCGGCCACCGGTTTCGGTACGGCCACCAACGCGACGTTGCGGATCAAGAACATCCCGATCCTCTATACCCCTTACATCTACTTCCCGATCGACGACCGTCGTCAATCCGGCTTCCTGCCGCCAAGCTTCAGCACCGGCAGCGAAACCGGCTTCACCCTGGTTACGCCGTACTACTTCAACCTGGCGCCAAACTACGACGCCACGTTGTACCCGCAATACATGACCAAGCGCGGTTTGTTGATGGAAGGCGAATTCCGCTACCTCACCAAGTCCAGCGAAGGCCAGTTCGGCGGCGCGTACCTGAACGACGATAACGACGAGCGCAGCAAGCAGACCGATTACGAAAAAACCCGCTACATGCTCAACTGGCAACACAAGGGTGGGCTGGATTCGCGTGTACTGACCCAGGTCGACTACACCCGGATCAGCGATCCTTACTACTTCCAGGATCTGAAGTCGTTCCAGGAAGGCGTTGAAAGCCGGGATGCCCTTAATCAACAGGGTTCCGTGACCTACCGGGGCGACTCTTACCAGGCGCGCCTGAACGTCCAGGCTTACCAGTTGGCGACGATCTCCCAGATCACACCGTATGACCGGTTGCCGCAAATCACCTTCAATGGTGCGCTCCCGTATCATCCGGGCGGGCTGGACTTTACCTACGAGACTGAAGCTGTTCGCTTTGAGCGCAGTCTGGAGAACGGTACCTTTACCGATCAGGACGGCCTCGTGTCGCCTCGCCTGGACACCTACGTCAGAGGCCTGACCCGTGCAAACGGTACTCGACTCAACGTAGCTCCAGCTGTTGAATATCCGATGAACTGGACCTATGGCTTTGTGACGCCGAAGCTCAAGTACGTCTACACCAAGTACGACCTGGACCTGGACAGCACCGGCAAGAACCAGATTATTGCTGACCAAGCTGCAGCAACCGCCGCCAACCCTTACGCGGGTGGCACGTTCAAGAGCTCCCAGGACCGTGCGGTTCCGGTGGCGAGTGTCGACAGCGGCCTGTACTTTGATCGCAACACCAACTGGTTCGGCAAAGATTATCGCCAGACCCTTGAGCCGCGTGCGTTCTACCTCTACGTACCGAACAAGGACCAGGCTGATATCCCGGTCTTCGACACCAGCGAATACTCGTTCAGCTACGCCTCGCTGTTCCGCGACAACCGCTTCAGCGGCGCTGACCGGATCGGTGACGAGAACAAGCTGTCCCTGGGCTTGACCAGCCGCTGGATCGAAGACAACGGCTTCGAGCGTCAGCGCGTCTCCGTGGGCCAGGCGCTGTACTTCAAGGATCGTGAAGTCCAACTGCCGGGCATCCTGGCTTCCGACCGTGCCGATGCAAACTCGGATGTATCACCAGTCGCCCTGGACTACGAGTTCCGCTTCAACCGCGACTGGCGCGCCACCGCTGATTACAACTGGGACACCGAGGAACACAGTCCTCGTTCCGGCAGCGCGATGCTTCACTACCAGCCGGAAGACAACCCGAACAAGATCATCAACGTCGGTTACCGTTATCGTAACGACCAGGTGGTCTACAACCAGCTGACCGGCAAATGGCAGTTCGGTGGTGACTACGGGCAGCCAGGCGATCCGAACTTCGTGAAGGATTACTACAAAATCCAACAACACGACTTCTCGATGATGTGGCCGATCATTCCTCAGTGGAACCTGATCACCCGCTGGCAGTATGACTACGCCCGCAACCGTACCCTGGAAGCCTTCGGTGGTTTCGAGTACGACAACTGCTGCTGGAAACTGCGCGTCATCAACCGTTACTGGGTTTCCAACGACGAATACAGCCAGATCGCCCCGCTTAACGAAAAGGGTGACCACGGGCTCTTCTTCCAGATCGTCCTCAAAGGACTCGGCGGCCTGACCGGCGCCAAGGTAGAGAGCTTCCTCGACAAAGGCATTGAAGGTTATCGTGAACGTGAAGACCAAGCTTTCTGATTGTCTGCGCCCGCTAGTGCTGGGCGCACTGCTCCTGGGGACCGCATCGGCTCACGCTGCGGTTCAACAACTGGACAAGGTCGTGGCCATCGTCGATAACGACGTGATCATGCAGAGCCAACTGGACCAACGCGTCAAGGAAGTCCAGCAAACCATCGCCAAGCGTGGCGGTGGCGTGCCACCTACCAGCGTCCTGGACCAACAGGTACTGGAACGCCTGATCGTCGAAAACCTGCAACTGCAGATCGGTGATCGTTCCGGCATCCGTATTTCGGACGAAGAACTGAACCAGGCCGTGGGCACTATTGCCCAGCGCAACAACATGAGCATTGACCAGTTCCGTGCAGCCCTGGCCCACGACGGTTTGTCCTATGAGGACGCCCGTGACCAGATCCGCCGTGAAATGATCATCAGCCGTGTGCGTCAGCGCCGTGTCGCCGAGCGGGTTCAGGTGTCCGAGCAGGAAGTGAAGAACTTCCTGGCGTCCGACTTGGGCAAAATGCAGCTTTCCGAAGAACTGCACTTGGCCAATATCCTGATCCCAACCCCGGACAGCGCCAACTCCGAGCAGCTCAATGCAGCCGCCGCCAAGACCCAGGCTATCTATGATCGCCTCAAGGCCGGTGCTGATTTTGCCCAGATGGCCATTGCCCAGTCCGGCAGCGACAACGCCCTCGAAGGCGGTGACATGGGCTGGCGTAAAGCCGCTCAACTGCCACCTCCGTTCGACCGTGAACTGAGCGCCATGGAAGTGGGTGGTATCACCCAGCCTGCGCGTACGCCGGGTGGCTTCATCATCCTCAAGCTCCTGGAAAAACGCGGCGGTGAAACCTCGCTCAAGGATGAGGTACATGTTCGCCACATCCTGGTCAAACCGAGTGAAATCCGTACCGAAGCCCAAACCAAGGAACTGGCCCAGAAGATCTATGACCGCATCGAAAGCGGTGAAGACTTCGCCACCTTGGCCAAAAGCTTCTCGGAAGACCCAGGTTCCGCCCTCAACGGCGGCGATTTGAACTGGATCGACCCGAAGGCCCTGGTGCCTGAGTTCCAGCAGGTGATGGCCGATACTCCGCAAGGCGTACTGTCCAAGCCGTTCAAGACCCAATATGGCTGGCATGTGCTGGAAGTCCTTGGCCGTCGCGCCACCGACAACACCAACCAAGCCCGCGAGCAACAAGCGTTGAACGTACTGCGTAACCGCAAGTACGACGAAGAGCTGCAAACCTGGCTGCGTCAGATCCGTGACGAAGCCTACGTGGAAAACAAGCTGCCAGGCGCCCCGCAAACAGGCACCGACCAGGCAGCTCAGTGAAACCCCAGCGTTTCGCGGTGACACCCGGCGAGCCGGCCGGCATTGGTCCTGACCTGTGCCTGCTGCTCGCCTCGCAACCTCAGCCACACCCCCTGATTGCTATTACCAGCCGCGACCTGCTCCTTGAGCGGGCCGCGCAGCTGGGTGTGGCTGTCACTTTGCTGGACGTGGCGCCAGGCAACTGGCCCGACTTGCCCGCCCCCGCCGGTAGCTTGTATGTGTGGGACACCCCGCTACAGGCCAAGGTGGTTGCCGGGCAACTGGACAAGGCCAACGCGGCGTTCGTGCTGGAAACCCTGACGCGCGCAGGGCAAGGCTGCATCGATGGCGATTTCGCCGGTATGATCACGGCCCCGGTGCACAAGGGCGTGATCAACGAATCCGGCATCGCCTTTTCCGGCCACACCGAGTTCCTCGCCGAACTGACCCACACCGCTCAAGTCGTGATGATGCTGGCCACACGCGGCCTGCGGGTCGCCCTGGTGACCACGCACCTGCCGCTGCGTGAGATTGCCGATGCCATCACCGTCGAGCGACTGGAGCGCGTGACACGCATCCTGCACGCCGACCTGCAACAGAAATTCGGCATCGCCCAACCGCGCATCCTGGTCTGTGGGCTTAACCCCCACGCCGGTGAAGGCGGCCACTTGGGCCATGAAGAAATCGACATCATCGAACCCACCCTGGAGCGTCTGCGCCAAGAAGGCATGGACCTGCGCGGCCCACTGCCAGCGGACACTCTGTTTACCCCCAAATATCTGGAGCACTGCGACGCAGTGCTGGCGATGTACCACGACCAGGGGCTGCCGGTGCTTAAATACAAAGGCTTCGGCGCCGCCGTCAACGTGACACTGGGCCTGCCGATCATCCGTACCTCCGTCGACCATGGCACTGCCCTGGACCTGGCGGGCAGCGGCAAGATCGATACCGGCAGCCTGCACGTGGCCCTGGAAACCGCCTATCAGATGGCCGAGACCCGTATATGACTGAGCATTACCAACACCGGGCGCGTAAGCGCTTCGGGCAAAACTTCCTGCACGACGCCGGCGTGATCGACCGCATCCTGCGCTCGATCCATGCCAAGCCCGAAGACCGCCTGCTGGAAATCGGCCCGGGCCAGGGCGCATTGACCCAGGGCCTGCTGGCCAGCGGCGGCCAACTGGACGTGGTGGAACTGGACAAGGACCTGATCCCGATCCTCAACCAGCAGTTCGCCGGCATGCCCAACTTCAACCTGCATCAGGGGGATGCACTGAAGTTCGACTTCAATACCCTCAACGCAGCGCCCAACAGCCTGCGGGTGGTAGGTAACCTGCCGTACAACATCTCCACGCCGCTGATTTTCCACCTGCTGAACAACGCCGGGATCATCCGCGACATGCACTTCATGCTGCAAAAGGAAGTGGTGGAACGCCTGGCTGCCGGGCCGGGGGGTGGTGATTGGGGTCGGCTGTCGATCATGGTCCAGTACCACTGCCGCGTCGAACACCTGTTCAACGTCGGCCCCGGTGCGTTCAACCCGCCGCCGAAGGTCGACTCGGCCATCGTGCGCCTGGTGCCACACGCCGTGCTGCCGCATCCGGCCAAGGATCACAAATTGCTTGAGCGCGTGGTGCGTGAAGCCTTCAACCAGCGCCGCAAAACCCTGCGCAACACGCTCAAGGCGCTGTTGAGCCAGGCCGAAATCGAAGCCGCCGGCGTCGATGGCAGCCTGCGGCCCGAGCAGTTGGACCTGGCCGCATTCGTGCGCTTGGCCGACCAGCTTGCCATCCAGCCTGCGCCCACTGCGGACTGAAGCCTGTAGTGCCTGGGCCGGACAGCATGTCTGGCCTAGTGCCCGCTTCTTGGCCTAGACTGACCCGCATCTGCTGTCCTCCGCTTTTGCTTTTAAGGCCTCTTGCATGTCCGATCCTCGCTACCAGATCGACGTCAGCGTCGTCACCCGCTTCCTCGCGGACCAATCGCAACCTGAACAGAACCGCTTCGCCTTTGCCTACACCATCACGGTGAAAAACAACGGGCTGGTGCCGGCCAAGTTGCTGTCACGCCACTGGGTCATCACCGACGGTGACGGCCAGGTCGAAGAAGTGCGCGGCGCGGGCGTGGTAGGCCAGCAGCCGCTGATCGACATAGGCGCCAGCCACACCTACAGCAGCGGCACGGTGATGACCTCCAAGGTCGGCACCATGCAGGGTTCGTATCAGATGAAAGCCACTGACGGTAAATTGTTCGACGCCATCATTGCGCCCTTCCGCCTCGCGGTGCCGGGAGCCCTGCACTGATGGCGACCTATGCGGTCGGCGACCTGCAAGGTTGTCTGGAGCCCCTCAAGTGCCTGCTTGATCGCGTAGCCTTCGACCCGGCAAAGGATCGACTGTGGCTGGTGGGTGATGTGGTCAACCGGGGCCCTGAGTCCCTGGAGACCCTGCGCTACTTATATAGCCTGCGTGACTCCCTGGTGTGCGTGCTGGGCAACCACGACCTGCACCTGCTGGCGGCCAGCAACACGATCGAGCGCCTGAAAAAGGGCGACACCCTGCGGGAAATCCTCGAAGCGCCGGATCGCGCCGAGTTGCTCGACTGGCTGCGCCGGCAAAAAATCATGCATTACGACCAAGGCCGCAACATGGCCCTGGTCCATGCTGGCATCCCGCCCCAGTGGACACTGAAGAAAGCCCTCAAGTGTGCCGCTGAAGTCGAAAGCGCACTGGCCGATGACACCCTGTATACCGCCTATCTCGACGGCATGTACGGCAACGATCCCGTCAAGTGGGACAACGACCTGACCGGCGTCGCCCGCCTACGAGTGATCACCAACTATTTCACCCGCATGCGCTTCTGCACCGCTGAAGGCAAACTGGACCTCAAGAGCAAAGAAGGCGCCGACACCGCGCTGCCGGGTTACAAACCGTGGTTTGCTCACAAAGAGCGCAAGACCCGTGACACCAAGATCGTTTTTGGTCATTGGGCAGCGCTTGAAGGCAAGTGCGATGAGCCCGGCGTCTTCGCCCTCGACACCGGTTGCGTGTGGGGCGGCGCCATGACCCTGATGAATATCGACACCGGCGAGCGTTATAGCTGCCAGTGCGAATCTCCCCTTCCCGTTACACTGCCGGCTACGGCCAAGCCATAGGAGCCCGCCATGAGCGAATTCAAACGTATCCCTCCCGAACACGCCCAAGCACTGCGCGAGCAAGGTGCCGTGGTGGTCGACATCCGTGACCAGCCGACGTATGCGGCCGGCCACATCACCGGTGCCCAGCACGTGGACAACGTCAACATCGCCGACTTCATCCGCGCCGCCGACCTTGACGCACCCGTGATCGTGGCGTGCTACCACGGCAATTCCAGTCAGAGCGCGGCGGCCTACCTGGTCAGCCAGGGTTTCTCCGATGTCTATAGCCTGGACGGTGGCTTTGAGCTTTGGCGTACGACTTATCCTGCGGAAATTTCTTCAGGCAATTCGCAATAATTTTTTTCACACCCCGCTACCCCGCGTGACGCTTGGGCTAGCGCCGTTTCTGACGAACGGCGCAGCCAAACTAATTACGTATCGCGCCTTGACCTCTCCGATTCCGAACTATCCTTAAGCGCAGGCCATCCGAATCAGGGGAGAGCCGGTACACCGGCGTGCGGGTCATCGGTAGCGTTTCAGGGTGTTTGGGGGGAAAACGGCCATTGGTGTTCGCCAATGTCTGCCAGCATCGACTGATTGATCCGGCGTCGGCTCCACGTATCGAGCGAGGTGACGACGTCATGAGTATCTTTAGCCACTTCCAACAACGCTTCGCGTCCACACAGCAGGAAGAACTCACGCTGCAAGAGTATCTCGAGCTGTGCAAACAAGACCGTAGCACCTACGCATCTGCCGCCGAACGCCTGCTCTTGGCGATTGGCGAGCCGGAGCTGGTGGAAACCGCCAACAATTCGCGGCTGTCGCGAATATTCTCCAACAAGGTGATCCGCCGCTACCCGGCCTTTGAAGACTTCCACGGAATGGAAGAATGCATTGACCAGATCGTCTCCTACTTCCGCCATGCCGCCCAAGGCCTGGAAGAGAAGAAACAGATCCTCTACCTGCTCGGCCCCGTCGGCGGCGGTAAATCGTCCCTGGCCGAAAAACTCAAACAACTGATCGAGAAGGTGCCCTTCTACGCCATCAAGGGCTCACCGGTCTTCGAGTCGCCCCTGGGCTTGTTCAACGCCACGGAAGATGGCGCGATCCTCGAAGAAGACTTCGGCATCCCACGGCGCTACCTCAACACCATCATGTCACCCTGGGCCACCAAGCGCCTGGCCGAGTTCGGCGGTGACATCAGCCAGTTCCGCGTGGTGAAACTCTACCCGTCGATCCTCAACCAGATCGGCGTGGCCAAGACCGAGCCGGGCGACGAGAACAACCAGGACATATCGGCGCTGGTGGGTAAGGTCGATATCCGCAAACTCGAGGAATTCCCGCAGAACGACGCCGATGCTTACAGCTACTCGGGCGCACTGTGCCGGGCCAACCAGGGCCTGATGGAGTTCGTGGAGATGTTCAAGGCACCGATCAAGGTGCTGCACCCCCTGCTCACCGCGACTCAGGAAGGCAACTACAACAGTACCGAAGGCCTGGGCGCAATTCCGTTCACCGGGATCCTGCTGGCCCACTCCAACGAATCGGAATGGCACACCTTCCGTAACAACAAGAACAACGAAGCCTTCATCGACCGGATCTATATCGTCAAGGTGCCGTACTGCCTGCGGGTCAGCGATGAGATCAAGATTTACGACAAACTGCTGTTCAACAGCTCGCTGGCCAAGGCCCACTGCGCACCCGACACCCTGAAGATGCTCGCCCAGTTCACCGTGCTGTCACGCCTCAAGGAGCCGGAAAACTCGAACATCTACTCGAAGATGCGTGTGTACGACGGCGAAAACCTCAAGGACACCGACCCCAAGGCCAAGTCGATCCAGGAATACCGCGACACGGCGGGTGTGGATGAGGGCATGAACGGCCTGTCGACGCGCTTTGCGTTCAAGATCCTGTCCAAGGTCTTCAACTTCGACCCCCACGAGATCGCCGCCAACCCGGTACATCTGCTCTACGTGCTGGAACAGCAGATCGAACAGGAGCAATTCCAGGCAGAAACCCGCGAGCGCTACCTGCGCTTCCTCAAGGAATACCTGGCGCCGCGCTACATCGAGTTCATCGGCAAGGAAATCCAGACCGCGTACCTGGAGTCCTACAGCGAATATGGCCAGAACATCTTCGACCGCTACGTGCTGTACGCCGACTTCTGGATCCAGGACCAGGAATACCGGGATCCGGAAACCGGTGAGATCCTCAATCGCGTAGCCCTCAACGAAGAACTGGAGAAAATCGAAAAACCAGCCGGCATCAGCAATCCGAAAGATTTCCGCAACGAAATTGTCAACTTCGTGCTGCGCGCACGGGCCAACAACAACGGCAAGAACCCGACCTGGCTCAGCTACGAGAAGCTGCGGGTGGTCATCGAGAAGAAAATGTTCTCCAACACCGAGGACCTGCTGCCGGTCATCAGCTTCAACGCCAAGGCCAGCAAGGAGGATCAGCAAAAGCACAACGACTTCGTCACACGAATGGTCGAGCGCGGCTACACAGACAAACAGGTACGGCTGCTCTCCGAGTGGTACCTGCGGGTTCGCAAATCGCAGTAAGGCAGCGACAGGCGTGCGCTGCCGGGCTTCTGGCCTGGCAGCCGACCGCTTGTCTCTAAGCTTCCAGCTCGCTGCTTGAAGCTTGTAACGTGAAGCTGCCCGGAGGGCTCCCCATGAGCTATGTGATCGACCGACGCCTCAATGGCAAGAACAAGAGCACGGTAAACCGCCAGCGTTTCCTGCGGCGTTACCGTGACCACATCAAAAAGGCCGTTGAAGAGGCCGTCAGCCGCCGCTCTATCACCGATATGGAGCATGGCGAACAAATCAGCATTCCTGGACGGGACATCGACGAACCGGTGCTGCACCACGGCCGGGGCGGTAAACAGACCGTCGTGCACCCCGGCAACAAGGAATTCACCACCGGCGAACATATCCAGCGCCCCCAAGGCGGTGGCGGCGGCAAGGGCCCCGGCAAGGCGGGTAATTCCGGCGAAGGCATGGATGAGTTCGTGTTCCAGATCACCCAGGAAGAATTCCTCGAGTTCATGTTCGAGGACCTGGAGTTGCCCAACCTGGTCAAGCGCAACCTGACCGGCACCGACACCTTCAAGACCGTCCGCGCCGGGATCAGTAACGAGGGCAACCCGTCACGCATCAACATCATCCGCACCCTGCGCTCGGCCCATGCCCGGCGTATCGCCCTGTCGGGCAGCAGCCGCGCCAAACTGAGGGATGCCAAGGAAGAGTTGGCGCGTTTGAAACGTGAAGAGCCGGACAACTTCGGCGATATTCAGGAAATAGAGGCGGAAATAGAGAAACTCAGCGCACGCATTCATCGTGTGCCATTTCTCGACACCTTTGACTTGAAATACAACCTGCTGGTCAAACAACCCAATCCCAGTTCCAAGGCGGTGATGTTCTGCCTGATGGACGTTTCCGGCTCCATGACCCAGGCCACCAAGGACATCGCCAAGCGCTTCTTTATCCTGCTGTACCTGTTTCTCAAGCGGAACTACGACAAGATCGATGTGGTGTTCATTCGCCACCACACCAGCGCCCGGGAAGTAGACGAAGAAGAGTTCTTCTACTCGCGAGAAACCGGCGGCACCATCGTCTCCAGCGCGTTGAAGTTGATGCAGGAGATCATGGCCGAGCGCTACCCGGCCAACGAGTGGAATATCTACGCCGCCCAAGCCTCGGACGGCGACAACTGGAACGACGACTCGCCTATCTGCCGCGACATCCTGATCAACCAGATCATGCCGTTCGTGCAGTACTACACTTACGTTGAAATCACCCCCCGTGAGCACCAGGCCCTGTGGTTCGAATATGAACGCATCGGCGAAGCCTTTGCCGACACCTTCGCCCAGCAGCAACTGGTCTCGGCCGGCGATATCTACCCGGTCTTCCGTGAACTCTTCCAGCGCAGGTTAGTGACATGACCGCCAAAAAAGAGCAAAAGCGCCAACCCATTTCCACGGGGTCTGAGTGGACCTTTGAACTGATCCAGGCCTATGACCGGGAAATCAGCCGCATTGCGGCGGGTTATGCCCTGGACACCTACCCCAACCAGATCGAAGTGATCACCGCCGAACAGATGATGGATGCCTATGCCTCCGTCGGCATGCCCCTGGGTTATCACCATTGGTCCTACGGCAAACACTTCCTCAGCACCGAAAAGTCCTACAGTCGTGGCCAGATGGGTTTGGCCTACGAGATCGTGATCAACTCCGACCCCTGCATCGCCTACCTGATGGAAGAGAACACCATCTGCATGCAAGCGCTGGTGGTGGCTCACGCATGCTACGGGCACAACAGCTTCTTCAAGGGTAATTACCTGTTCCGCACATGGACCGATGCCAGTTCGATCATCGATTATCTGGTGTTTGCCAAGCAGTACATCATGCAATGCGAGGAGCGCCACGGCATCGATGCGGTGGAAGACCTGCTCGACTCCTGCCATGCCCTGATGAACTACGGAGTCGACCGTTACAAACGCCCCTACCCGATTTCCGCCGAGGAAGAACGTCTGCGCCAGAAAGAGCGCGAAGAGCACCTGCAGAAACAGATCAACGACTTGTGGCGCACCATTCCCAAACGCGCCGGCAAGAACAGCGACAAGGACAATGCGCGCTTCCCCTCCGAACCTCAGGAAAACATCCTCTATTTCCTGGAAAAGCACGCGCCGTTGCTGGAGCCGTGGCAGCGTGAAATCGTGCGTATTGTGCGCAAGATCGCCCAGTACTTTTATCCACAGCGTCAGACCCAGGTGATGAACGAAGGATGGGCGACGTTCTGGCACTACACCTTGATGAACGACCTGTACGACGAAGGCCTGGTCACTGACGGTTTCATGATGGAGTTTCTCACCTCCCATACCAGCGTGGTGTTCCAGCCAGGCTTCGACAGCCCTTACTACAACGGCATCAACCCTTACGCGCTGGGCTTCGCCATGTACCGCGATATCCGACGCATGTGCGAACACCCAACCGAGGAGGACCGCCGCTGGTTCCCCGAAATCGCCGGCAGCGACTGGCTGTCTACCATCAAGTTCGCCATGAGCAGCTTCAAGGATGAGAGTTTTATCCTGCAGTACCTGTCACCCCAAGTGATTCGTGACCTGAAGCTGTTCAGCATCCTCGATGACGACCTCAAGGATGACCTGCTGGTACCGGCCATCCATGATGAACCCGGCTACCGCACCATCCGCGAAACCTTGGCGGCGCAGTACAACCTGGGCAATCGCGAGCCTAATGTGCAGATCTACAGCATCGATGTGCGTGGCGACCGCTCGTTGACCCTGCGCCATCAGCAACACGACCGCAAACCTCTCGGCGAATCCACCGAGGAAGTGCTCAAGCACCTGCACCGGCTGTGGGGGTTCGACATCCACCTGGAAACCCTGCAAGGCGATCAGGTGATGAAAACCCATCACGTGCCACCGCGCAGCGATCATAACGACAACGACTACGGGCGCCTGGACCTCGCCGTCGTTCATCTCTGAAACAGCAAAGCCTCCATTGGCCAGGCACAGGCGGTATCCTGTGACGCTAATGGAGGCTTTTTCATGAAAATCTACAAAGTCGGCGGTGCCGTACGCGACCGCTTGCTGGGCATCAAGGTCACCGACATCGACCGCGTTATCGTGGGTGCAACCACAGAAGAGATGCTGGCCAAAGGCTTCAAACCTGTGGGTGCAGACTTCCCGGTATTCCTGGACCCAAAAAATGGCGATGAATACGCGCTGGCCCGCACCGAACGCAAGAGCGGTCGGGGTTACGGCGGCTTTGTGTTTCATGCCAGCCCAGAGGTTACGCTGGAAGAAGACCTGATCCGTCGCGACCTGACCATCAACGCGATGGCGGAAGACGATGACGGCAACTTGACTGACCCCTATCACGGCCTGCGCGACCTTGAAGCGCGCATTTTGCGCCATGTTTCCCCGGCATTCGCCGAAGATCCCCTACGGGTACTGCGAGTCGCGCGCTTTGCTGCGCGTTACGCGCACCTGGGTTTTACCGTCGCGCCCGAAACACTGGAACTGATGCGTCAACTCAGCGAGTCCGGTGAACTGGAAGCCCTGACACCGGAGCGCAGTTGGAAAGAAATCTCTCGGGCATTGATGGAAGATCAGCCACAGGTATTTATCCAGGTACTGCGCGACTGCGCTGCGTTGAAAACCTTGATGCCTGAGGTCGATGCACTGTTCGGCGTACCGCAGCCCGAAGCCCATCACCCGGAAATCGACACCGGCGTGCACACCTTGAGCGTGTTGGAACAGGCAGCCTTGCACAAACAGCCACTGACTGTGCGCTGGGCTTGCCTGCTCCACGACCTGGGCAAGGGCACGACGCCTGTGGATAAGTTGCCGCAGCATATTGCCCATGAACATCGGGGCTTGAAGCTGATCAAGGCCGTCAATGAACGCTTCAAAGTGCCAAGGGATTGTCAGGAACTGGCGTTGCTGGTGGGCCAATACCACACTCACGGCCATCGGGCGCTTGAGCTGAAAGCCTCGACATTGCTGGAGTTGCTGCAGAGTTTTGACGTGTACCGTCGGCCGCAGCGCTTTGAAGAGTTTGTGATCGCCTGCGAGATGGACGCCCGGGGCCGCAAGGGCCTGGAGCAACGCATTTATCCACAGGCGGATTATTTGCGTGGGGCTGCGAAGGCAGCCCGCGAAGTGGCCGTCGCGCCCTTGCTGGAGAAGGGCTTCAAAGGCCCGGAACTGGGTGAGGCGCTGAAGCGCGAAAGGCTTAAGGCGTTGAAGGCCTACAAAGAACAGCCCACTCTCTAGACGCTGCCCACCCGTGGCGAGGGAGCTTGCTCCCGTTGGGCTGCGCAGCAGCCCTAAACCCGGCTGTTGAGTCTTGGCAGGGAGACTGTGGTGTGCTTATTGGGGCCGCTTCGCAGCCCAGCGGGAGCAAGCTCCCTCGCCACAGGAAGCTCGGCGCCTACAAAAGCGTGCCTGGCGTGAGTTGCTGGCCCCGCCATTCAAACCCGACAGGGGCCAACACCTGGTCAATCTGCGCATCGCGCCACAGTTCGGCCAGGGTCTTGCCCACCTCAGGGTGCACGCGATCGGGCGCCATCAACGACAGCGGCCACAGCACAAAGGCGTTCTTCAGGATCTCTGCACGGGGCAGGACCAGGCCCTCGAAATTACCCACCAGCTCGCCATACAGCAGCACGTCGATGTCCAGCGGCAAGCCCTTACGGTCCGGCGCATAGCGACCATTATCGGCCTCGATGAATTTCAACCGGCGATCCAGCTCCGTCAACGGCAGGTCGGTATAGGCCGACACCACCAAGTTGAAGAAAGGCCCGCTCTTGATGCCCACCGGCTGGCTTTCGAACACCGCCGAGCAGCGCATATCGGTCAAAAAAACCGCCAACGCATCAAGGCCGGCGCGTAGATGGGACTCGCGCTCGATATTACTGCCTAGGCCAAGGTAAACCTGAGTTAGCGACATCCGCGCTCGATCTCCACACCCACGCCCTTGGCAGCCGGCACGGCCCCCGGCTTGGTCAACTTGAGGTGCAACCAGGGAATCTGGAATTCACTCATGAGCACCTCGGCCAGGCGTTCAGCGAAGGTCTCCACCAATTGGTACTGGGACTGCTCGGCAAACGCCTGGATACGCGCGGATACACTGGCGTAATCCAGCGCCAGGGTCAGGTCGTCACCGGCAGCGGCCGGGCGGTTATCCCAGGCGAAGCTCAGGTCCAGGCGCAGGCATTGGCGGATTCCGCGCTCCCAGTCGTAGGCCCCGATGACGGTGTCGACTTCCAGGCCTTCGATAAACACTCTGTCCAAGCACTCTTCTCCGCTGCACGACAAGGGCGCGATGCCCCGTTAGAATCAGGGCGTCCTCGCCCGGAATAGTTAGCATGTTTTGGTTACTGGCGATTCTCGCCTACCTGCTCGGCTCGCTGTCCTTCGCCATTTTGCTCAGCCGCCTGACGGGAAATCCCGACCCGCGAATGAGTGGCTCAGGCAATGCCGGCGCCACCAATATGTTGCGCCTGGCCGGTAAGAAGCTCGCCGTACTGACCCTGCTGGGCGACATGTGCAAGGGCTTGTTGCCCGTGCTGATCGCCAGCCTTGCCGGCCTTACCCTGCAACAACAGGCCTGGATCGGTGTATGTGCCGTCCTGGGCCATCTGTTTCCACTGTACTTCCGCTTTCGCGGTGGCAAAGGCGTCGCCACGGCAGCCGGCATGTTACTGGGGATCTACCCACCAGCGGCGTTGCTGGCCGTGCTCGCCTGGCTGCTGGCGTTCTACCTGACCCGCACCAGCTCACTTGCCGCGCTGATCGCCACCCCGCTCACCCTGCCGCTATTGGCCTGGCAGGAACCGGCGGCACTGGTACCGATGAGCGTGCTGACACTGCTGATCGTCTGGCGCCACCGAGGCAATTTACGCGACCTGTTTGCCGGGCGCGAACGGCATTTTTAAATACGTTCGCTGAGCCCGGCTCACGTTATGGCGTTACAACGGCGACAACTGCTCCATCGGCCAGCGCGCCTGCACGCTGATCGCCAGGCTTTCATGCTGCCCGGCCTGCAGGCGCTGGCAACCGGCATAGGCGATCATCGCGCCATTGTCGGTGCAGAACTCCGGTCGTGCGTAGAACACATCGCCTTTCATGTCGCCGAGCATTTTTTCCAGCGAGGTGCGCAAGGCCTTGTTGGCGCTGACGCCGCCTGCGATCACCAGGCGCTTCATGCCCGCCTGTTTCAAGGCACGCTTGCACTTGATGGTCAAAGTCTCCACCACGGCCTGCTGGAACGCCAGGGCGATGTCGCAACGGGCTTGCTCGCTGTCGTCCCCAGCGCTGACGCTTTGCTGCCAGGTGTTCAGCGCGGAGGTTTTCAGACCGCTGAAGCTGAACATCAGACCTGGTCGATCACACATCGGACGCGGGAAGGTGTAGCGGCCGGCAACACCTTTTTCGGCGAGGCGGGCGATTTCCGGACCACCGGGATAATTGAGGCCCATCATCTTCGCGGTCTTGTCGAAAGCTTCGCCGGCGGCGTCATCCAGCGACTCACCCAAAAGGGTGTATTGGCCGATGCCATCCACCTGAACCAACTGCGTATGGCCGCCCGAAACCAACAAAGCGACGAACGGGAACTGCGGCGGTGTTTTTTCCAGCATGGGTGCCAATAAATGGCCTTCCATATGGTGCACGCCGAGTGCCGGAATGCCCCAGGCGAACGCCAGCGCCTGGGCGCAAGAGGCCCCAACCAGCAGGGCTCCGACCAATCCGGGCCCCGCGGTGTAGGCAATGGCGTCGATCTCGGTCGGCACGCAGCCGGCTTCATCCAGCACCTGACGAATCAGGGGCAGCATGCGTTTGACGTGATCACGGCTGGCCAGCTCCGGCACCACGCCGCCATAGGCGCGGTGCAGGTCGATCTGACTGAACAGCGCATCGGCCAAGAGCCCGCGTTCACTGTCGTAAAGTGCGACACCGGTTTCGTCGCAGGAGGTTTCAAGTCCCAGTACTAGCATGGGTTTGCGCCTTGTAGAGGCTGAATTCGAAGGCGCGCATAATAGTCGCCACTCCCCCTCCCGACTAGCGGTTTTCGATCAGAGGCTTTGCATTCCGGGCAATGAGGGGTTAACATCCGCAACCCTTAAAAACCGACGACCTCAGCCGCGAATTTTTTGCGACGAGAACGTTGATCCCGGTAATGAAAGAAGGTAGCTCTGGATGCCAGCCGTCAAAGTTAAAGAGAACGAACCCTTCGACGTAGCTCTGCGTCGTTTCAAGCGCTCCTGCGAAAAAGCCGGTGTACTGGCTGAAGTTCGTAGCCGCGAATTTTACGAGAAGCCTACTTCTGAGCGTAAGCGTAAAGCAGCAGCCGCTGTTAAGCGTCACGCCAAGAAAGTTCAGCGCGAACAGCGCCGCGCCGTTCGTCTGTACTAATACACAGACGTTCGTAGCAAGCTTCTGCCAAGCCCGGCCCTCAGCCGGGCTATTGGCATTTGCGGATATCGCTTGATGCTTCACTGTCGACGCCGCACATGCGACCGAGACAACCGCTTCACACGTCAGGACTGGCTCTTTTGCCAGCGGTGCACGTCTCTTCTGACGAGCCTAACAAGGCTACTGACGAGCACACTCATTCTGTAAACAGGCGATCAAATCGGTCGACTGCACCCATCGAGCTCCGAGGCCCGCCGTTGGCCAATACCGGATGCCCGGGTAACATTTCCATGCCAAAGACTGAATAGAAATTAACGTCAGTGAATGTTCGGCAGATACACTTCCATGCAGCCCAAGCAGACGATAATGGTCGAGCCACTCAACCTGTGCGCTTGAGCTCTTCACGGGCCCTCATTTACACGCAGTGACGACGAGAACGCCATGGCCGGGCTGATTCCCCAGAGCTTTATTGACGACCTCCTGAACCGCACCGACATCGTCGATGTTGTCAGCTCGCGCGTGCAACTGAAAAAAGCCGGCAAGAACTACACCGCCTGCTGCCCGTTCCACAAAGAAAAGACCCCGTCGTTCAGCGTCAGCCCCGACAAACAGTTCTACTACTGCTTCGGTTGCGGCGCGGGCGGTAATGCCCTCGGCTTTCTCATGGACCACGACAACCTGGACTTCCCCCAGGCTATCGAGGACTTGGCCAAAGCCGCCGGCATGGAGATCCCCCGCGAAGAAAGTGGTCGCCCACACAAACCGCGACAACCCACCGATTCGCCGCTGTACCCGCTGCTGACCGCCGCTGCCGACTTTTACCGTCAGGCGCTTAAAAGCCATCCGCAGCGCAAGGCCGCCGTCGACTATCTCAAGGGGCGCGGCCTCACCGGTGAAATCGCCCGCGACTTCGGCCTCGGTTTCGCCCCTCCCGGGTGGGACAACCTGTACAAACACCTGAGCAGCGACACCCTCCAGCAAAAGGCCATGATCGACGCAGGCCTGCTGGTGGAAAACGCCGAGACGGGCAAACGCTATGACCGCTTCCGCGATCGCGTGATGTTCCCGATCCGCGACAGCCGAGGCCGCATCATCGCCTTTGGTGGCCGTGTCCTGGGGGACGACAAGCCCAAGTACCTGAACTCCCCGGAAACCCCGGTGTTCCACAAAGGCCAGGAACTCTACGGCCTGTTCGAAGCACGCAAAAACAACCGCAACCTCGACGAGATCATTGTGGTTGAAGGCTATATGGACGTGATCGCGCTCGCCCAACAGGGCCTGCGCAATGCCGTGGCCACCCTCGGCACGGCCACCAGCGAAGAACATTTGAAGCGTCTGTTTCGCGTAGTGCCCAGCGTGCTGTTCTGTTTCGACGGCGACCAGGCGGGCCGCAACGCCGCCTGGCGCGCACTTGAAGCAACGCTGTCGAGCTTGCAGGACGGGCGTCGCGCACGCTTTCTGTTCCTGCCCGAAGGCGAAGACCCGGATACCCTGGTGCGCTCCGAAGGCACCGATGCGTTCCGCGCGCGCATCAATCAACACGCACAGCCGCTGGCGGACTATTTCTTCCAGCAACTGACCGAAGAAGCCGACCCGCGCTCCCTCGAAGGCAAGGCCCACATGGCCACGCTCGCCGCACCGCTGATCGACAAAGTACCGGGTGCCAACCTGCGTACGCTGATGCGCCAGCGCTTGCTGGAAATCACCGGGTTGAGTGGCGAGGCCGTCAGCCAGCTGGCGCACAGTGCGCCGCAGGACGCCCCGCCCGCCTACGACCCAGGCATGGATTATGACGCCATGCCGGACTATTCCGACTTCCACCAACCGCAGGAGGCCTACACGCCCCAGCAAGCGTGGACACCGAAAAAGCCCGGCGCCGGCGGCAAGAAATGGGACAAGAAACCCTGGAGCAAGAACGGCAAGCGCGGTGACAACGATGAAGCCTATGCCCCACGCACCCCGGTTGCCGTAGAAGCGCCGACGCTGATTGCCCTGCGCACGCTCATCCATCACCCGCAATTGGCGGAAAAGGTTGAAAGCGCCGATCACTTTGCCAACGCGAGCAATACGTACGCCCAGGTCCTGATCGCCTTGATCGAGGCAGTCCAGAAAAATCCTAAGCTAAACTCAATTCAGTTGATGGCTCGCTGGCATGGCACCGAACAAGGCCGATTGTTGAAAGCACTCGCAGAAAAGGAGTGGCTAATTGACGGCGATAACCTTGAACAACAGTTTTTAGACACCATTACTAGGTTATCCGCGGGTCAGCACACGCAGACCCTCGATGAGCTCATAAAGCGAGCCAGGCAGCCGGATTTATCGGCTGAAGAGAAAATTCAGATAGCAAAACAGATGCGTGACCTCTTAAAACAGAATGTTTCCGCATCAAACCCGACCTCAGCTGGCGTGTGAGGTCATAGCTCGGGTATAATCCTCGGCTTGTTTTTTGCCCGCCAAGACCTTCAGTGGATAGGGTGTTATGTCCGGAAAAGCGCAACAGCAGTCTCGTATCAAAGAGTTGATCGTTCTCGGTCGTGAGCAGGGTTACCTGACTTACGCGGAGGTCAACGACCACCTGCCTGAGGATATTTCAGATCCAGAGCAGGTGGAAGACATCATCCGCATGATTAACGACATGGGGATCAACGTATTCGAAGCTGCGCCAGATAAGGATTCCCTTATGCTGGCGGACGCCGATACCGACGAGGCTGCCGCTGAAGAAGCTGCTGCCGCGCTGGCTGCTGTGGAGACCGATATCGGTCGTACCACCGACCCTGTGCGCATGTATATGCGTGAAATGGGTACCGTCGAGCTGCTGACACGCGAAGGCGAAATTGAAATCGCCAAGCGTATCGAAGAGGGTATCCGTGAAGTGATGGGCGCAATCGCGCACTTCCCCGGCACGGTTGACCACATTCTCTCCGAGTACACCCGCGTCACCACCGAAGGTGGGCGCCTGTCCGACGTGCTGAGTGGCTACATCGACCCGGACGACGGCATTGCGCCGCCTGCCGCCGAAGTGCCGCCGCCTGTGGATGCCAAGGCTGCGAAAGCCGACGACGACACCGAAGACGACGACGCTGAAGCCAGCAGCGACGATGAAGATGAAGTCGAAAGCGGTCCAGACCCGGTCATCGCTGCACAGCGTTTCGGTGCGGTTTCCGATCAAATGGAAATCACCCGCAAGGCCCTGAAAAAGCACGGTCGCTCCAATAAGCAGGCAATTGCCGAGCTGCTGGCGCTGGCTGAGCTGTTCATGCCAATCAAGCTGGTACCGAAGCAATTCGAAGGCCTGGTTGAGCGTGTTCGCAGTGCCCTGGAGCGTTTGCGTGCACAAGAGCGTGCGATCATGCAGCTCTGTGTCCGTGATGCGCGCATGCCGCGTACCGACTTCCTGCGCCAGTTCCCTGGCAACGAAGTAGACGAAAGCTGGACCGACGCACTGGCCAAGGGCAAGGCGAAATACGCCGAAGCCATTGGTCGCCTGCAGCCGGACATCATTCGCTGCCAGCAGAAGCTGACCGCGCTCGAGACCGAAACCGGTCTGACGATTGCCGAGATCAAGGACATCAACCGTCGCATGTCGATCGGTGAGGCCAAGGCCCGCCGCGCGAAGAAAGAGATGGTCGAAGCGAACTTGCGTCTGGTGATCTCCATCGCCAAGAAGTACACCAACCGTGGCCTGCAATTCCTCGATCTGATCCAGGAAGGCAACATCGGCTTGATGAAGGCTGTGGACAAGTTCGAATACCGTCGCGGGTACAAGTTCTCGACATATGCCACCTGGTGGATTCGTCAGGCGATCACTCGCTCGATCGCCGACCAGGCCCGCACCATCCGTATTCCGGTGCACATGATCGAGACGATCAACAAGCTCAACCGTATTTCCCGGCAGATGTTGCAGGAAATGGGTCGCGAACCGACCCCGGAAGAGCTGGGCGAACGCATGGAAATGCCAGAGGATAAGATCCGTAAGGTATTGAAGATCGCTAAAGAGCCGATCTCCATGGAAACCCCGATTGGTGATGACGAAGACTCCCACCTGGGTGACTTCATCGAAGACTCGACCATGCAGTCGCCAATCGATGTCGCCACCGTTGAGAGCCTTAAAGAAGCGACTCGCGACGTACTGTCCGGCCTCACTGCCCGTGAAGCCAAGGTACTGCGCATGCGTTTCGGCATCGACATGAATACCGACCACACCCTTGAGGAAGTCGGTAAGCAGTTTGACGTGACCCGTGAGCGGATCCGTCAGATCGAAGCCAAGGCGTTGCGCAAGTTGCGCCACCCGACGCGAAGCGAGCATCTGCGCTCCTTCCTCGACGAGTGATACCAGAACCCCCGGCCCAGGCCGGGGGTTTTGCTTTCTACAGATAAAATTCCAAGCGACACCCCTCCCCCGCAATGCCCGTCTACACTCGAAACATTCCCCGTGCCATAACGAGACCGTTATGCCCAGACTGTCGACTGTGCTACTGCTGTCGCTGCTGACCTGGACCGCAACGGCTGGCGCGTTGACTCTTACCGATGATGAGCGTGGCTGGCTGGCGGACCATCAGGAGCTGAGCCTCGGGGTGGACGCGTCATGGCCACCTTTTGAATACCGTGACGAAGACGGCCGCTACCAAGGCTTGGCGGCCGATTACGTGCGCCTGATCCAGGATCGTTTGGGCGTCAGGATCAAGGTGATCGAAACGCCGAACTGGAGTGCCGTCCTGGAACTGGCCCGAGCCAATCAGCTCGACCTTGTCCCCAGCGTTATGTCGACGCCCGAACGGCAGAATTATTTGGCGTTCACACGCCCCTATATCGACTTCCCGATGGTCATCCTTGCCCACGAAGGCGGCGTACGACCGCGCAATCTCAAGGACCTGTACGGGCTGAAGATCGCAGTGGTGGAAAACTACGCTCCCCACGAATTACTGCGCACTCACCACCCCGACCTTAATCTGGTGGCCATGCCCAACGTCAGCTCAACCCTGCAGGCCCTGGCTACCGGCGAAGTGGACGCCGTGGTCAGCGACCTGGCGTCCAGTGTCTGGAGCCTGCGCGAACTCAAGCTGGACGGGTTGTATGTCAGCGGCGAAACCCCCTACCGCTATCAATTGGCGATGGGTGTACCGCGCGACGACAAGATGCTGGTCGGCATCCTCGACAAAGTCCTCGCCGACCTCAGCCCGGAAGAAACCAACACCATCCAGCAACACTGGGTGGGCAAGTTCACCGATAACCGTACGTTCTGGACCGATCTGCTGCTGTATGGCCTACCCGCGGTTCTGCTCTTGATTACCGTATTAGCCATTGTGATTCGGATCAATCGCCGACTCAGTTCGGAAATTTCCCGCCGTGTGGCCCTCGAACAGGAACTGCGCAGCAGCGAATACCACTACCGCGGCCTGGTGGAGAGCCTGTCCGCCATTGCCTGGGAAGCCAGCGTCACCGATTTCACCTACAGCTACGTGTCGCCGCACGCCGAGGAACTGCTCGGCTATCCGCGCGCCCACTGGCTGATCCCAGGGTTCTGGCGCAACATCATCCACCCCGCCGACCTGCTCCGCGCCGAAGCCTACTGCTACCGCGAAACCCGTGCTAACCGCGACCACAGCATTGATTACCGGGTGATCACCGCCGACGGCCGTTGCTTGTGGGTGCGTGACATAGTCAGCCTGATCGAGCACGGCCATGAGCCTGTGCTGCGCGGCTTGATGATCGACATCAGCGAAGCCAAACGCACCGAAGAGGCGCTGCAGCTTTCCGAACAGAAGTTTGCCTCGGTGTTCCAACAGTGCCCGGACATTCTGGTGATCGCGCGACTGTCCGATGGCTGCCTGCTGGAGGTCAACAAAGCGTTCGAGGATCAAGTGGGCCTGAAGGCCGAAGACGTGATCGGCAAAACGGCCACCGCGCTGAACATTTGGGGGATTCCAGGCATCGGCCCGGACCTGTTGAAACGGGTGCAGACCACCAGCATCCGCAACTTGGAAATGCCCTTTCTGCGCAACAACGGCCAGGCCTTTACCGGCCTTATCTCCGCCGAGCCGTTTCAACTCGACACCACTGAGGCCATCGTAGTGGTGGTGCGCGACATCACCCAGCTCAAGGAAACCCAGCAACAACTGCAAACCTCCGAAGAGAAATTCGCCAAGGCCTTCCATGCCTCTCCCGACGGCTTGCTGTTGAGCCGACAGCGCGATGGCCTGCTGCTTGAAGTAAACGACGGTTTCAGTCGCATCACCGGTTTCAACAGCGCGGCCTCCTTGGACCAATCAACCTTGGACCTGGGCATCTGGGTCGACCTCAACGAACGCAAACACATGCTGGAACTGATGGCGCGCGATGGCTTTGTGCGGGACTTCATCTGCCATATACGCCGCAACGATGGGCAGATTCGCCTGTGCGAGCTGTCCAGCCGCCCACTGCCCATCGGCGATGACGACTGCATGCTGACGATTGCGAGGGACATCACCGAACGCCAGCTGATGCAGGAAAAACTGCAACAGGCCGCGACTGTGTTCGAGAGCACGGCCGAAGGCGTATTGATCACCGACACCCGACAGAACATCAGCGCCGTCAACCGTGCCTTCAGCGAGATCACCGGCTACAGCGAGTCCGAAGCCCTCGGCCAGACCCCGCGCCTGCTCGCCTCTGGCCTGCATGACAGTGCCTTCTACGCCGCCATGTGGCACCAGTTGACCGCACAGGGTCACTGGCAGGGCGAGATTTCCAACCGACGCAAAAACGGCGAGCTGTACCCCAGCTGGCTGACGATCAGTGCGGTACGCAACCGCGAACAGTTGATCACGCACTTCGTTGCGGTATTTGCCGACATCTCCAGCCTCAAGCTGGCCCAGGCCCGCCTCGACTACCAGGCGCACCACGATCCATTGACCGGCCTGCCCAACCGTACGCTGTTCGAAAGCCGACTGCAGGCCGCCCTCAACGGGCATCAGGAAACCGGCAAACAGGGCGCCGTCCTGTTTCTCGACCTGGACCGCTTCAAACACATCAACGACAGCCTCGGCCACCCGATAGGCGACCTGCTGCTCAAAGACATTGCCGTGCGCCTCAAGGAACAATTGCGCGACATCGATACGGTCGCTCGCCTGGGCGGGGATGAATTCATCATCCTGCTCCCCGGCCTCCAGCACGCCAGCGACGCCCAGCACCTGGCCAATAAACTGCTGGCCTGCTTCACTCCCCCCTTCCAGGCGGGTGAGCACGAGTTCTTTATCAGCGCCAGTATCGGCACCAGCCTATACCCCGAGGACGGCACCGACGTCGCCACCCTGGTCAAAAATGCCGACGCCGCGATGTACCGTTCCAAGGCCAAGGGCCGCAACCGGGTCGAAAGCTACACCCGCGACCTCACGGCCCAAGCAAACGAGCGCGTGGCCCTGGAACATGAACTGCGCCGCGCCATAGAGCGCGACGAATTGAGCCTGTACTACCAGCCAAAACTGAGCCTGGCCACCCAGCAATTGATCGGCGCCGAAGCCCTGATCCGCTGGCACCATCCCACCTTCGGCGATGTCCCCCCCGAGCACTTCATCGCCTTGGCCGAAGAAAACGGCACAATCCTGCAGATTGGCGATTGGGTACTGGAACAGGCCTGCCGACAACTGCACGCCTGGCAAGGCACATTCGATGATTTCGGCCCACTGTCGGTCAACCTCGCCGGCGCGCAACTGCGCCACCCCGGCTTGCTGGGCCGCATCGAACAGCTGCTGCGCGACTACGGTCTTGACCCAGGCCGCCTGCAGCTGGAGATCACCGAAAACTTCATCATGAGCCAGGCCGAAGAAGCGCTGGAGGTCCTGCACCAACTCAAACACTTGGGCGTACAACTGGCGATTGATGATTTCGGCACCGGCTACTCATCCCTCAGCTACCTCAAGCGCCTGCCGCTGGACTTCCTCAAGATCGACCAATCTTTCGTACGCGGCTTACCCGACGATCCCCACGACGCCGCCATCGTGCGCGCCATCATCGCTCTGGGCCACAGCATGCAATTCACCATCATCGCCGAAGGCGTGGAGAACCCCGCACAGCAAGCCTTCCTGGCCGCCGAAGGCTGCGAACAGATGCAGGGCTACATCGTCAGCCTGCCGTTACCACCGGCGCTTTTTGCCACGACGTTTCTTCGTATGAGCATTGGGGATTTTTCGGATGGCACAGCGGGTAAACCATCGTTATAATCCGCGGCCTACTGAGGGCCTATAGCTCAGTTGGTTAGAGCAGGGGACTCATAATCCTTTGGTCCACGGTTCGAGTCCGTGTGGGCCCACCATATAAACCAAGCACATCAGCCTCACTGGGTGTTGATACACAAAAAAACGGCACGCATTGCGTGCCGTTTTGCGTGCCACTTCCAAAACCCTGCATAACGTCACCTGGCGTTTTTACCCGCTAGACCTCATCTCCATCGGTATTGCCGCTCGCCCTTACCGCAAGCTCGTACTCTCGCATCTGGTGAACCGCTTCCTCGCATCCGTTGCATAACGAACCATATTTGCTCTGGTCCTGGTCAAGGAACGAATCACATTCAGAGCATTTAGCCGGATGACATTCGTACGTGCAGAGGTGGCAGATGCCCTCAGACAGATCGAACGTCGGATGCCAGCAATGCTCACACTCGATAATAACCTCAGCCTCATCGAAAGGGTTTTCCTTTAAATACCTTAGCTCTTCTGCCAACACCTCAGTGAAGGAATCGGTCTGCCCACAAGCCATGCAAGAGCAGCGAAATTCTGAATCGTCGAAGCGGAGCGACGATGCGGCGTCCTCCCTGTACGGCTCCAGCAGCGCAGAGCCACACGCGCGGCATAAGCATGTTTGGAAAAGCTCCATAGTGTGATCCAGAACACCAAGAGCACTCCACCGGGATCGTGAGTCCGCCAAGCTCTTAGAGTAGAAGTCATGATTTTGAAGCATCACATCCCAAGTCGCACCTAGAAGCTCATATGGGTTTTCTCTGATTTCAGTGGTGATGAAATCTCTTAGGAGCGGAAACAGTGCGACGAGGAATCTCTTTATCTCCTCGATGGGATGCTGAGCATGTAGATGCTCTAGGTCATTACGGCATCGTTGAAGCTCATTAAGTACGCCCCAATCGGTAACGACATTCAGATCTTTGAAAAGCTTCCGTATGTCCTTTACGTCGACGGTCCGCGATTCTTGCTGGAGCACAACATCAAGGGCTCCGTCCTGGCGAATACGTGCCTCAAACCCCTTGGTTTTGTAGATCAGCTTGGCGGCGTTCTCGGGTGACCCTGCCATCACTGCAATTTTGTACTTGAACAGCAGCAGCACCCCTGCAAAAAGGTTGCGGGCGGCAGAGACCACCCGAATCGACCTATCAGCAGATTCAATGCTCAGCTGGTAATCCTCGACGCCTAGACATATCGAATCCAGAGCATTTTGCAAAAGCTTCGCGCTATCTAGCGCACTTTGATTCTTCCCAGCCATTACGCCCGCCTCTCACCCTGCACCACTCGATTAGACAGCTTACGACTTTGTGTGCGAATCAGTATTCCGGATACGCCGAGATTGAAACGAGCGTTTGAAAATAACTTTATTTATTTCATTTATCGCAACAGTACGCAGACCGTGGAAAACCTAGAAGAGGAAATTGAAACCGTCAAGAAAACGGGTATTGTTACGGTTGAACACCCCCATAAACACTGGGTATCCTTGATACACGAACTCACAACAAGGAACACAGCATGAACGAAAGCCTACTCACTTTACCGATGGTCGCGACTAAGGTTTGCCTGTCGAGAAAGTCTATTTATGACAGAATTCGCAACAATGAATTTCCCTGCCCTAGAAAACTAGGAAGAGCGAGTCGATGGGTTGAAAGCGAAATCAACGACTGGATTCGCAAGCTACCTATGGGCGGGCCTAGCCAGCTGGCTGACACCATCTGATATGTGACTCAGTTCCCATGCCCCAAGCTTCCTTGATTCAGACAGGCAGGACTCGGGAATTGAATCACTCTTAGCAACAGACTCTTCTCTTGGACTCACCCAGCAACAGCGCGCTAAGCAGCGTTACCTAAGATGAAGAAAGAAAGCTAAAGCGAAAATAATAATAAGAGCATACAAAAATGTCCGACTATCTTTTAGATTTTGCAACACTATCAAAAAAAATCCGTCTATCTCGTTACACTATTTACATATTAATCAGTGATGATACGTTTCCTAAAGCCCGAAAAATAGGGAAAGCAAGTCGCTGGATTAATTCAGAAATCGAAGAGTGGATGATAAATCTACCTACGTCCTCGGCTGACGTGCCAAATTGCCCAAAAAAAGAAAAGTGATTTTTGGTCGATGCTTTCCAACCAGCCTAAACCTTCAGCAGTCACAGATAGCGTCATAACGTTATTTGATCCGCGCAACAAAAAAATGTTGCGCCGCTTGACTGCGGACCAAGTTAGCGGGCTGACGAAACATTTTATCTCCGAAATCCAAGCTAAGATAAAGAATATCCAACAGAATTGCCTTCCGGAATATCGCCGGTTATTTTCCGGTGACTTCAACCCCCAACTCCCTCTCGATTTCGAAAAGAAATTGAGGTTAATCGAGTGTGGAACGCACTCTTGCAAGGCAGTAGATGAAATATTAAAAAAGGAAGCGGCTCGATATGATCAGGAACTGCGAATTCTATGCGATATTGAACTCTCAATTTACCCGTACCTACGCGCCCCAGTTCGGAAGTGCGATCACATTATACAAATTAGCTATTTGACGGACTTTAGCTTTGTAAAGCGTAGATTCACAAAATGTGTGCATAACGCTCGGCTAGAATATGAGGCAAAAACAAGATCGATCGGTGGCAAAACCGACATAGATTATTGCTCAAATGAAACTGTGACTTTTATCCGGCGCAGAGATGAAAAAAACGCGGAATTCTTAAAGCGGAGAGATGTTCTCGTTAAGGAAACCGGCCACCTCATTAATTTATACGACCTGCATTTAAAGCAAGCAGAACGAAAATTCAACGAAAGCTATTTTATTATAAAGAATCTCGAAGCTATCGCGATTGAACGGGGCCTCATGCCCTATATGCTAACGCTCACTGCACCAGCCAATTATCATCCGAACCCAATGAACGGAAGGTCTAGTTTCGATCAGACCAGCAGCTACGATAGTCAAAAATACTTAACTCGCACCTGGGCAAAGCTTAGAGCCCTATTAAATAAACGCGGAACGCCGTTCTCACTTGAAAAATGTTTCGGCGTGCGAACAGCGGAGCTTCATAAGGATGGCTGCGTCCACTGGCATATCCTTATGTTCATAGATCCAAACATTTTAGAAGGCTTTCAACAATGTTTAGATTTCTATTTCACCTCTCGACAGGCCGATGTAAAAGAGATAGATGGGGTAGCGGCTGCTACCTACGTATTGAAATATATAGGAAAGACTGTAGACACTTCAAAACTCGAACGCACCGATCTCTATGACGAACAGGCAGATAAAATAAGAAAGGAGCAGGATTTATCAACGATAGTCGACGTAGAGCGCGTACGCGCCGGAATTCGAGCTATGGGGATAAGGCAGATGCAATATTATGGAATAGAAGGATCTTTAACGCTATTCCGAGCGCTTAATAAAATAACTGACCCGCTAGCAAACCTTCCAGAAAGCGTGCGCGCAATATTGTCAGAGTGCCGCATGCATGACCGATCAAATGGAAATACCAAAATTACCAATTTTCTAGCCTTTAAAAACTTCTTATGCGATCACCTAGCAAACGTCGAATTGATTCGTGAAGAGATTTTGAATAAGCACGGAGCAACGACGAAGCGAGTTATAGGCGTTCGTTTCCTCGATAGCATGATTGAAATATTGACAGGCGATAAATACGAAGTTGTCACGAACATACAAGAAACCACCAAACCTGCCGAAACCAGAGCACTGCTACATTGGCAGGAAGATGAAAAATCAAAATCAAAAGACAAAGTTACAGTTATTTCTATTTACCCAAGAAAAGCGGACCGTACAAACTTAAAGAGTTTTGCCCGCCCAACTGCTTCAGAACTATTAAAACGAGCTAAACTTCTAAATCCTGATCGCTACACGACCCCATATTTAGCATGCAACGCACCGCCTGAACGCTCAAACCCGTTAACCTACGCTAAAATCTGTAACCTGATGTCAATGCCATAAACATGGTCAATTACATAAACATCAAAATTCGATTTTATTATTCTCAGGACCCGATTTAGTGTCAATGACATTGACATACCGGCCTACAGCCGAATGGCCCCAGGGCAGCAAGTGTTACGAGTGTTTATAGTATTGACACTTCAAAATTAATGCGTGTTCAAGTTCATCAGCGGGGATTCACCCCCGCGCCCCGACGCTGCTTGCTATCCCGCGACATGAAGCCGTCACGCAATAACAACCAGCCCTAATCAAAAACTCTTTCAAGGTCAATTCTCCGAACCACCGCAAAGGCATATTCCGGAGTGCTGCCATGCGCAATGTGGTAACTTTCAGTAAATTTTTTACAGTCGCTGTAAAGCTCGCGTATCGAGCGTAAGACCCGCTGTTTGGCCCTCTGGAAGTCGCTCAGATTGTACTGTTCAGTATGCCCAACTCTGATACCGAGACCGGCCATGAAGACATCAACGCTCCCAAACGCGTCGAAAGTGAAACCCCAAGCGTTCCTCAGCGTGATTTGATAATCCAGCTTTGGGCGCTTTAGCGCAAGCAAGGGCCTGATCTTAGGGCATTCTCCAAAACAAATACTAAGATTGAGTTGATATTCACTCTCAAGCTCTGAGTAGTTTCGGAGCACCGAAGCTTTCAGAACATCCTCATGAAAGCTCAATACACCATCATTTACAGAGGAAAAATAATCATAAATCTGAAAGAAATGACTGTACATCTCCAACATTTTCAAAGTGGCGTCGTATGCACATTGTTTGTAATTTGAGGAATTATCAGATTGCATTTTTCTTCGCCACGTCGATTTGAGCGGCAAATGGTGAACTATCGAATCAAACCATAACAGTTGAATATCTCTATCTGCGACTTATGACTCTATAGTCTGGAACTATGTCAATCATATAATCTGCTTTCACTTTATTGTCTCACTATTAAACATAGTGACAAAATCCAAGATCAGCATTCATCTGACGCCCACTCCATCTATAAACATTCGTTTTGCTGCTATCACACTGACGTCCGCGTTACTGTCCAAAGCGGCGCGCAGTTCTAAAAGGCGTAAATGGACCCCACGCACACCAAAAGCGTCGATCAATTCAAGGTAGAGCAATTCTTGCCTATCGAAGTCTTCCTCAACTTGCGGGAGATATTTATTCATGATTTCACTCAGCATTTAAATTTAACTACATTATAAACATGAAACTCAACTAATTTAGAGACCTTAATCGGAATCGGCTTTCATAATTGCGAATTTTAGAAGGGCTAGCGTGCTAGCTGCGTAATAGCATGAACTTGACCACTCATTTGCATTGCCACTGACCAGTCAATCGCATTCGTGCTGACCAACCATTTGCATTCGACTTGACCAGCGTACGCGGTAGTGACGACCGGCAGAGAACGGCCATGAGCAGTCTGTCGGTGCGCGCACCACGCCAAATGTGATTCAGAGAGCTTGTCATTCGTTCGCAAGCTGCTTGTATAGAAGGTCTCGGGCGTCGACTTCGTCGTCCCCTTCCCCTGGAAACGCTCCAGATATTGCCATTCTGTCCAAGTGCTCGACTCTAGGTGCGGGAAAGCCATTGCTCATACAGTGCTCTGATAGCCAATGGTAGGTTGCAAGTACTAGGTGAGTAAGTGGCTCAGCCTGATAATCTGGTGCCACCTGCGGAGTACTTATCAATAGTAATGCTGCCAACCGACGGCTCATGTCCTGCGTGTATGTCGGGTGTGTCTGTGCAAACCGTTCAGCTATGTGCTCTACAAGAGAGACGATATAAGTCAACAAGTAGGGTAGGCGAGAGTAGAGAAAGGCCCACTGCGTCAGCGCTTGATCTTTTTGCGAGAAAATAAAATTAATATTGTATTGCTCTGTTTTTATTGCTTTATGCTCGGTGAATAAGTGCATTGCCTTATTACATATGCCATCAAAGCTGTCTCGCTCGGTTTTGTCGTAACGAAGCTTTGCTATGTAGTTAGCATCCAGTCGCGACGTTTCACCAATGATCTCCAGTACTTTTTGGATGCGGCGGGTATGCCCGTCTATGCCGCCTGCATTCTGTGGGCGTAGCTTTGAAGGGTCGTCAGCAATCATTTTCGCGAAGGTTTTTTTGTCCGCAACTACCGACTCAAGCAGGTAAAGGCTCTCTTGAAATGGTTTTCTCAGTAGCATATATGCAATAGCGAGCTTGCCTTTCCTAGATGCTTCGAGCGCTTCGAAAATACAATGAAGCATATCCGACAACACTGCTGGGAAGGCCATAGTGACGAGCACATCAACCTCGTCATCCATGCGACCACTTTGCTTTAACCAATCAATCAAATCATCAGCTTGATCGAACGCGTTTTTTTCATGTTCGCCATTAAAGGATATATTTGTGACAAATATCCCCTGTTTCATGCCTGAAACCAGCAACTGGGCTGCTACGTCGTGCGCTGCGAAGCAGAACTTGTATGCTGCGTGAAATTGCTCTGGCAGCACGGTGTTATCTTCCAACAGCCTTTTCATTCACTATCTCCGTTGCGTATCGCTGTGCAGTTAAATGGAATTTGACAAAGAGGCAGGGCACTATCCTGTACTATAGCGCCAACTGAAAGGGCGAACTGAATCCTGCTAGGCTTGAGTATTTGGACGGCAGCTGACCGATTCCTCCTTCCCCCGACAGGCAGCTTTGGGTCGTGGATTTCTGCCTGTCGCCATCGGCAGCAATGGCTAATCTAACCCTACATAGATATGTGAAGCGAAATGATTGATCGGTACGCTGGGTGGCAACCCCTAATAGAAGCCACCAAAGCTCTAAGTGAAAGGTATGGGGTAAAAATCTATACCCAGCCAAAAGCAGGGTTTTTGCGCGCTTCTGCGCCATTTTCAGCCCCCTCGGAACTTCTGCGACTTCTAGATAGGATAGAGGAGCAAAGCTCAGTTACTTGCCAATTCTGCGGGCGAAGTGGAGCTGCCGAGCGAAGCGTCCAAGAATGGATTTATACCATCTGCCCAAACTCCAAATTGGCAAACCGCGCTGATGGCGCCGTAGGGGCGTCCTGCGCTTTATGAGACGCCTCCAGCTTGGAAAGCTGCCTCAAAATCTGGTCTGCCCTCGCTCTCTCGCTATCCCGCTCCCAGGCTATATCTGAAAGCTGCTTATCGAGGCCCGCGTGAGAACCGTCGCGCTCCTTGAGCACGCACACCTGCGCCTTCAATTTATCTCGCTGACGCTCGGCCTTTTCAGCTCGCTCCAAGGCTCTATCACGCTCTTTTTCCAATCCTAGAAATCTATGGGCGATGCTCTTGCCTGCTGCCTTCACAGAGGCCAGCAACCCCTTGGTTTTCCCCGTCTCTGACCGAGCCTCTTTCAGATCCTTGCGGAGCGTTTTGGCCTCAGTTTTAAGGGCTTCAATCTCCTTATCTTTGCTGCCCAGGAGTCCGGTCAGTTTCGCCCACAGGCTTGTTTTGCCGAAATCCTTAATGGCTTCATCGCGGCCCTGATCGCGAGCTTCCTGAATTGCTTTGTCGGCGTCCTTGGTGGCTTTGTTGCGGATCTTCCGGGCTTCATCTAGGGCCTCGGCACGCATCGCCTCGACGGTCGCCTCAGCGCCTTCCAGCTTTGTTCCGACGGCTGTCTCAAGGTCGACGACCTTCGTCATTTTCGTCGCAAGCTGTTCGACGGCGTGCTGCTCTTGCTTCCATTCATCGCGTGATAATCGGCGTCGTGCGGGTCCTATTCTGGTCAACCCGTTCTGAGCCCCGACGCTGTCAAAATAGCTATCCTGCCAGCTGCGCATGGCGGCCTTATAGGCGTTGTTCTGATCGCCTTTGGCTAATCCTTCAGCCTTCGCCTCGGCCGCAGCTCGCTTGCCTTCGTGAACGGCGTCAAAACGCTCTCCAGGCAGCGGAATTACGTACCAGTGGAGGTGGGGGTGCTCTTCATCCTTATGCTCGATCACCGAGCGCAGGCGCTTTCCATATCGCTCTTTCAGCCAATTAATAGAATCGCCTCGGATCTTCTCCCAGGAATCGCCTTCCGCGCCAGGAGGGCAGCTCACGACCCCAGCCATGAGGCACAGGCCATCCGCCCGCATTTTACGACCTTGAGCATCTTTCATCGTGGACGCGTACTCATTACAGATGTCTTCCAGCTCGCTCACTGGGGCACCATAGAGCAGCGTAGGTGGTAGGGGTTCTGTAACGTGATCGCATGCACCAGGCTCTCTCTGAGCCTCTGCAATGATACTTCGGACACTGTGGCCCCCGGTCTTGCCTTTTGCTGCTTTCAATGCAAAAGAATCGACATGTGCAAACTGAAATCCGGCCATTTTTTAGGCTCTCCTTATTATATGTAACATGCCCATTTTACATCAAAAACAGAGCAAAAAACGGAGCCAGATCAAAAGCATAGTGACCGACTATGTTTATTACTTCCTCACTTCGTTCGTCATTCATAAACGCGGTGCTGCCGCAGGCAGAAGCAAGGTCAAAAGCATGGATTGGCGTGGTCTATATTCATATTCCACACATCCACAGGGCCAGATCAAGAAATTCATCGCGCCCATAAAATCCGACATTTAATTAATATGAGGATGTTATTATGAGTTAAAGAAACGACATAATTGAAGGAGCAAATAAAATGAGAGCTACCAACTCAGACGATCTAGACAAACTAGATTCTATTGACGAAACATTAATAAGCCTTGATGAACACCCAGAAAATCCACTTTACTTCTATATGTTTTCAATAGCAGCACCAATCCTAACGTATGAATATTTTTTCCTGCTGACCAAATTTAATATTTTTTTAGAGTGGGCACGCCACCTATGAAAGCTATTTCAATACCTAATGAGATTCAAATCGTAGAAGTTGAAAAGATTTTGCAACTGGAAATCATCAAGCACGAAAAATATAGAGAGCTTTATTCACTTCTTAAATTAGAGCAAACAAACAGGGCTAAGATTCGTCTTCTAATGACAGAACTGGCACTGTGTACACCGTCTGATTATAGCTACAGCCCGATGAGGCCATCAGAACGATTCAATGCTGAGATTAATAAGAAAACAAACAAAAAGAAGAGTGATGATAGCGAGGGAGCATCACCGAGCCAACGTGAGAGAACCAACCAATCTTACCCTTCAAAGTGAATGCCCCCGCTAAAGGGGCATTCGTTTGTTTCAGAATGTTTTGGAGTAAAGTATTACGCCTTTATCTATGACATTTACCTTCTGTGGATCAATCATCAGATATCGCTTATCTTTCAAGACCCCACCAGCCCGCTCTCGCTCCACTGATGATATATAGCCAAAGATCTCGAATTGCGCGCTCCCACGTGCGTCCTCAAGCTTCTTGGCAACTTCTTCCTGATCAATTTTCAGATTAAGCTTCGAGCCGTTAACGACGCCAACTAGGAAATTTGTCGTACCTGGTTGTATATAGCATCGAGGCTTTTGCGCCTTTGCGTACGTGTTTGGATTACTCATTTCAGCTTTTGTATAATCGAGCTTCTCAGAAAAAATACAACTGTTGCTCACGAAGCTGTGCGATTCAAAATCATAAGTCTTAAAATCTGCATCAACAATCATCTTTACACGAATGTTTCCATCAATCTTCTGAGCCTGAGCCTTGATGAGGGTTGATATCTTTTCTGCCAGCTCACGCTTTTTGAATGCATCCTGGCTTGCCGCGAATTCTGTTTCATACTTAGAAAGTTCCGGCAAATCAGATTCCACCATAAGCGCACCGCTCAACGACTTAGCAATTTCATCTGGATTTTCGTCCCAATTACGCTTAGCCGTATAAATTTGAATAGCACTAATCTTAGATTGAATATTCAGATAGCTTGCTTCATCAGCAAGACCAGGAGCGGAAAATTCTGTCCGAAGTGGTTTATTCGATTCCTCAAATTCTTTCTGAGCTTTCACCCCCTCCTCTGTCATGCCTTGCGCATTGACAGCTCTGCCAGAGTTGGCCTTTGAGTTACTTGCCACTGCATCAGTGTCTTCTTTACCACACGCAGTTAGCAACGCACTACCGATGAGTACCAATGAAACCGCCTTCAAACCTTTACTAAAATTAAACACCTGTTTTCCCTTCCTGAGCGTTAATCTGTTTCCAAGTGGAATTAATTTCAGTAACCGCACGACTGTAATAGGTTTTCTCGATGCTAATTTTATACATCTGAAAACCTAGAAACCCGAGTACCAGCAAAATCGCCATGTTGATTAACGTACCCATTAGATAACCCAAATCGCCATGTGCTGACTGATATGGAAACCAGATATAGATACTCATAAATAGTAAAAAAGCCCCAAAAAATCGGTTGCCCGTAAACTTTTTATACCGACCCATCAAATTCATACCAAAAATTAGCGAGCCAGCACCTAAAATTATTCCTGCAATATACCCAATATAAGGCACTGAGCAGCAGGCCCCTAGAAAGACAGCCCAAAGAGCGGCCTTAACGGAATTGTGCATTGCTTTTTGCGAAACTGGATCTTCGACAGGAATTTGGTCATTTCTTTTAAAAGCAATAATCTCTCCGTTGAAAAATGCAAGACCTATTTTTGCTCCGGGGCGGATCGGTACTGCGGAGTTTTGAAGATTTATGTTCTCTACTTGGCCGTTGGATAGATCTTTCAGCCAAACATTTTTTGTGTGAGTAGTATTAATTTCATCAGCATTGCCGTGAATATAACTAGCTTCATCATTGCTTAACACTTCATAAACGCCGGACTTAAAGCGCATCACTCACCTTCTCTCATGCAATAAAATTATGAGCAACAACTTAACAAGCATTCCCTGACGCCTCACAGATCGCTAGCGTTCAACACGCCAAATTTCCGGCAGGGCCAACGGATCGACACCCTAATGGGTCGTAAATGCCGTGGTCATAAATGCATCATCGCCGCACATTGTGCGGATGGCAAGAATTTCGTATTCCTCTGATGTTAACGGAGACCTGTTGAGGATAGGTTCGGCGATCCGTGAGCGCAGGAAAGCTAGGGGATTGAGCCAGGAAGCTCTGGCAGACGCTGCTGGGATCGATCGAGCGCATGCAGGGAAGATTGAGAGAGGGGAGAGAAATGTCACGATTCTTAACATCCTTAGAATCGCCAGCGCTTTAGGATGTCGCCCTTCTGATCTGCTCGTGGATTCAGGGCTGTAGGGGCACCCTATGGCGCTTCGCTTTCAGCCTCGTCGGTCTCGGAGTCATATGGCTGAAAATAGTACATCCCCTTGGCTTGAAGTTCCGAGCCAACAAACGCCGGAATCCCTATTCCCTTAAGAATGTCATCTGCTCCTGAAAGGTAATCATTCCATTCATTGTTAAAATGCCTAACTGTTTTTGAGAACTCATAAGCTGTTGCATGAGGCTTCTTGGAGAATGGGTTAGCGCACAAAATACAGAACGCTTCACTTAAATGCCAATGACCAGTTATTTTATGTTTTGAAGCAGGGTCTTTATGTCGATGGTATAGATTGGTCAAAACAACCATATCCACCCTATCATAAGCCGCACGATCAGCGTATGAATCGTTGGTAAAGAGTCCTTGAACACCAAACAGATAAGAATGCCATTTCTGCATATCCATAGCATCATCACACGCGACAATAAGAATATTTAACTCATTATCGGGGGTCACTGCTGCAAATTTACTATGTGCCGAAACAAGGAACGTCTTAAGATTATTATCCATATGACGCTGCTCGGACAAGACATGCCCATCAGATGAAAAGAGTTCTTGAAGCTGCTCTACTAACTGCGCATAGTCATCGAGACGACCCATTGCTCCTATTTTGAAACCGCTAGCTTTATCTACCAACTCTTTTTTAACAAAATCTGCGCATTTAACTTCTATATTATATTTAAACCCACCTATACGCACAGAACAGTCTACGTCTTTCGGAGGATTTACTTTCTCCTCATATATGAATTCATCTGAATAAAAACGCGCATAATGGGCGCAAACTGTTAGCTCCACAGCCGACTGTATGTATGCCTGCTCGCTTACAGGACTCGTTTCAAGGCTTAGCTTTTTAGTACACAAGTCGTTCCTTTGAGCGTCGCTTAGAAATGGAGTCAAGACACTGAGGGCCTCGTTTAGCCCCATCGCGTAAGCCTCAGTAGCAATAAACTCATTCCCCAACTTAAACTTTAATACTTCACCACTATCACTTTTCATTAGGTTCCCCCTCTTTCACACTATCCAGGATACGCACCAGCGCAAGCTCTAATGCATCAACAGTTTTCCGATTCTTGGGAACTGCCTTCTGGGGATCGTTACGATAATGATCAGCCACTAGGCCTGATAGACCGTGACCTTGAAGCAAATCACTATCTTCGTTGCTAATGCACTCTGCCTGCATGATCTGCGCTACTGTTCGCCTAAAATCCCCAGGTGTAAATTTCGGAACTCTTTTTCCATTTACTATTGAGTGATCGGACTCAAACCACAGAGCCACAGCATGAGCAAATGTGGAAGACGAGATCTTCGCTTTTCCGTTGGTGGAAAATGGCAGCGTGCAATTTGGGCCATTGAAGCTCCGGACGCCCTCAAGGATTGCTATTGCCCTGCCAGTCAGCGGTAGAACAGCGAGCCTCGGTTTTGAGTTCCTGCCCTTTTTGTCGATAATAGAAAAGGTTTTCTCCTCAGGATTATAGCTACTCCACTCCCGCCTAACGATCTGGTCGATTCGTTGCCCGCCAGTTGCGATGGCAAATTTCATAGCCGCAGCGACAACAGGTCCAACTCCTTCAGTGACTGCTATGGTGTGCCAGAAAAGCTTTAGCTCCTCATCTGAAAGTGCTCTATCCTTTGGTTTTTTAGCTGTTGGCACCGGCACTGATGAGACCGGATTAGACCTTAAGCCATAAGTCTTATCTGACCGCTTACCAACAGCATATTCACACTTCAAACCGTACGCAAAAGCGGCGTGTAACGCCGAGCGAATTTTCTCAGTTTGCCGCTTTGCCCCCCTATTCCACACTCTGTTCAATATTTCCTGAATATGTCTAGGCTCAACATCACGGGCCTTCACAGCCATGATTTCGGGAAATGACTCTAAAAAATCACCCCGGAGATAATTTTCAAAATCTCGAATTTGATCTGGCATCACCTTGCCGGTGCGATCTTCAATATAGTCTCTAAACAGCTCAGTGAAGGTGCTGCGGGCCGACTCAGCAGCTAGCAGCCTTTCAGCTTCACGCTTGGTTAGGTCAGCTCGCTCAGCCTGAAGAGCAAAATACGCCTCGATATCTCCATGATCTCTGGCTATCTCACCAAGCTCCCGAGCTTTCGCCCGGACTTCTGAGAGAGACAACCCTCCCCCACGTTCTGACGAGCGATACGCCCCGATCTTACGCTTTCTCCTCAATCCTCCACGCGGAGTGTAGCGAAGATAAACCTCAATAACGCCGCTCTCACGCCGCTCAAAATAAATTGTGCCAGGCAGCCCTTGCAGCTTTTCGCTGAGGGTCCCGGTACTCATCTGCTTAACCTGAATGTCTTTGAGAAAGCCCGCCTTGACAGCGCTCTTCTGGTTACTGGTAGTCATCATTCGCGTGCCATTCTGCGTGCCATTTACGTGGGTGATGACACCCTACATCGACACACGCAGGAATACAAACCGTACGTATAGAATCCGTATAAACCAGCATATTCAATGCATTAGGACATTTTTTTAGTCGTCGGCACACAACGTTATACATTTGCAGAGGGGACTCATAATCCCTTGGTCGTAGGTTCGAGTCCTACTGGGCCCACCATCTTGAAAGCCGCGCATTGCGCGGCTTTTGTGTGTCTGGAAGCCTGTAATATGCTTCCCGTCACCGCCTACACTCTGGAGCCCACCTTGCCCGCCCTAGATGAAATCGATCGCCAACTCATAGCCGCCCTGCAGCTCAACGCCCGCGAAAGCGTGGCCATGCTCGCCCGGCAGTTGGGCATCGCGCGCACTACCGTGACGTCGCGCCTGGCTCGCCTGGAGAAAACCCAGGTGATCACCGGTTATGGCGTGCGCCTCGGGCAACGTGTGGTCGACGGTGGCTTGCAGGCTTACGTCGGCATCACCGTGCAGGCGCGCTCGGGCAAGGACGTGCTGCGCAGGCTGAGTGCTATGGCCCAGGTGCAACAGTTATGCGCGGTGAGTGGCGAGTTCGATTACGTCGCGTGGCTGCGCACTGATTCGCCTGAACAGCTGGACCAATTGCTGGACCAGATCGGCAGCGTCGACGGGGTGGAGAAAACCACCACCTCAATCATCCTCAGTAACAAATTGGATCGCGGACAACCAATCTGATCACCACGCTCGTCATTCTGACTAAAAACAGATCAATTCGACGACACTTTGCGTCTTATTAACGAACGCTACACGCCCTAAACTGGCTGCCATCTTTTCCTATACTCAGCGGGTCACATCCGCCGATGTCGCCAGTAAGGTCAGCCATGAGCATTCCGTCCAGCACCCTCAGCAAGACCAATCGCCACCCCGCCGACGGCAAGAAACCCATCACCATCTTTGGTCCGGACTTTCCGTTTGCCTTCGATGACTGGATTGAACACCCTGCAGGCCTGGGCAGCATCCCCGTCGCCAATCATGGCGCCGAAGTGGCAATCGTCGGCGCCGGGATTGCAGGCCTGGTAGCTGCTTATGAGTTGATGAAACTGGGCCTCAAGCCGGTGGTGTACGAAGCCTCGAAAATGGGCGGTCGTTTGCGCTCCCAGGCTTTTGAGGGCGCCGAAGGCATCATCGCCGAGTTGGGTGGCATGCGCTTCCCGGTGTCGTCCACCGCCTTCTACCACTATGTGGACAAGCTCGGCCTGGAGACCAAACCCTTCCCCAACCCGCTGACCCCGGCGTCCGGCAGCACCGTGATCGACCTCGAAGGCCAGACTCACTACGCACAGAAACTCTCCGATTTGCCGGTCCTGTTCCAGGAAGTGGCTGACGCCTGGGCGGACGCCCTGGAAGCCGGCTCGCAGTTCGGCGATATCCAGCAAGCCATCCGCGACCGTGACGTACCGCGCCTCAAAGAACTGTGGAACACGTTGGTGCCGTTGTGGGACGACCGCACCTTCTACGACTTCGTCGCCACCTCCGAGGCATTTGCCAAATTGTCCTTCCATCACCGTGAAGTGTTTGGCCAGGTCGGGTTCGGCACGGGCGGCTGGGACTCGGATTTCCCCAACTCAATGCTGGAAATCTTCCGCGTGGTCATGACCAACTGCGACGACCACCAGCACTTGGTGGTCGGCGGCGTTGCCCAAGTGCCGATGGGCATCTGGCGCCATGTACCGGAGCAGTGCGCCCACTGGCCGGCCGGCACCAGCCTCAGTTCGCTGCACCGTGGCGCACCGCGCGCCGGGGTCAAGCGCATTGCCCACGCGGCCGACGGCCGTTTCGCGGTGACCGACAACTACGGCGACACCCGCGAATATGCCGCCGTGCTCACCACCTGCCAGAGCTGGCTGCTGACCACCCAGATCGAGTGCGACGAAACCTTGTTCTCACAAAAGATGTGGATGGCCCTGGACCGCACGCGTTACATGCAGTCATCAAAAACCTTTGTGATGGTCGATCGCCCGTTCTGGAAGGACAAAGACCCCGAAACCGGCCGCGACCTGATGAGCATGACCCTGACCGATCGCCTCACCCGTGGCACTTACCTGTTCGACAATGGCGACGACAAGCCTGGCGTGATCTGTCTGTCGTACTCGTGGATGAGTGACGCGCTGAAAATGCTCCCGCAGCCCATCGACAAACGCGTGAAGCTGGCCCTCGACGCCCTGAACAAGATCTACCCGAAGGTCGATATCAAGGCGCGCATCATCGGTGACCCGATCACCGTGTCCTGGGAAGCCGACCCACACTTCCTCGGGGCTTTCAAAGGCGCGTTGCCCGGCCACTATCGCTACAACCAGCGGATGTATGCGCACTTCATGCAGAAGGACATGCCCGCCGAACAACGTGGGATCTTTATCGCCGGTGATGATGTGTCCTGGACCCCAGCCTGGGTGGAAGGCGCGGTGCAAACCTCGCTGAACGCGGTGTGGGGCATCATGACTCACTTCGGTGGCAGCACCCACCCCGAGAACCCAGGGCCGGGTGATGTATTCGATGAAATCGGGCCAATCGCCCTGGCCGATTAAGGAGTTGAGCATGCGCGTCGCCCTGTACCAATGCCCACCGTTGCCGCTGGATGTGGCCGGCAACCTCAAGCGCCTGCACCAACTGGCCCACGAGGCGTCCGACGCCGACGTGCTGGTGCTGCCGGAGATGTTTCTGAGCGGCTACAACATCGGCGCCGAGGCCGTTGGCGCCTTGGCCGAGGCACAGGACGGACCGTCGGCGCAGGCGATTGGCGAACTGGCCAAAAGCGCCGGGCTGGCGATTCTGTACGGTTACCCGGAGCGCGCCGAGGACGGCCAGATCTACAACGCCGTGCAGCTGATTGACGCCCACGGCCAGCGCCTGTGCAACTACCGTAAGACTCACCTGTTTGGTGACCTGGACCATTCGATGTTCAGCGCCGGCGACGATGATTTCCCGCTGGTGGAGCTCAACGGTTGGAAACTAGGCTTCCTGATCTGCTATGACCTGGAGTTCCCGGAAAACACCCGACGCCTGGCCCTCGCAGGCGCCGAACTGATCCTGGTGCCCACCGCCAATATGGTGCCGTTCGACTTTGTCGCCGATGTCACGGTGCGGGCACGGGCCTTTGAAAACCAATGTTATGTGGCCTACGCCAACTACTGTGGGCACGAAGGCGAGATCCAGTACTGCGGGCAAAGCAGCATCGCCGCGCCGAATGGCCTGCGCATCGCCCAGGCGGGCCTGGATGAAGCGCTGATCGTCGGTGAGCTGGATCGCCAGTCGATCCTCGACGCCCGTGCTGCCAATCACTACCTGCAAGATCGTCGCCCCGAGTTATACGGTGCACTGCACAAGCCCTGATCCAGCCGGTTTGTGAGCGGTTTGTTAACATGGGCACATTCTACGTTTCGGAAGTGCCCATGCCTGCGCCGGCCCACCCTCATCACCTTCACCTGACCCTGGCCAACGGCTTGCGGGTAGCCTTGCAACATGCGCCGCGCTTGAAGCGTTGTGCCGCCGTTCTGCGGGTGGCGGCCGGCAGCCATGACGTGCCGCTGGCGTGGCCGGGGCTGGCACATTTCCTCGAACACCTGCTGTTCCTCGGTACCGATCGTTTTCCCACGAGCGAAGGGTTGATGGCCTACGTGCAACGGCATGGCGGCCAGGTCAATGCCAGCACCCGCGAGCGCACCACGGAGTTCTTCTTTGAACTGCCGGTCGCGACGTTTTCCGGTGGGCTGGAGCGGTTGGTGGACATGCTGACCCACCCGCGCCTGACGCTGGAGGATCAACTGCGCGAGCGCGAAGTGCTGCACGCCGAGTTTGTCGCCTGGTCTCAGGATGCCAAGGCGCAGCAGCAGATCGCGTTACTGGAGGGGCTGGCGGCTGACCACCCGCTGCGGGGTTTTCATGCGGGCAACCGCGACAGCCTGCCGGTGGAACGTGAGGCGTTTCAGCAGGCATTGCGGGAATTCCACACGCAGTTCTATCAGAGCGGCCAGATGACCTTGAGCCTGGCAGGTCCACAGCCGCTGGAAGCGCTGGAAGGCTTGGCACAGCAGTTCAGCGAGCAACTGACCTCAGGACCTCTTCGCCCACACTCCGCGCCACCGGCATTGATGCAGGGGCAAGCGCAGCGCTATCAGCACATCGCCAATGATCACCTGCACCACGTCATCACCTGTAACGCTCCGCGTGAAGCACTGGAATTCCTCTGCACCTGGCTCAACGCCTCGGCACCCGGCGGGTTGCTGGCGCAACTGAAAACTCAAGAGCTGGCCAGCGCACTGCAGGCGTCGGTGCTGTATCACTTCGCCGGGCAAGCCGTGTTGGATATCGACGTTACGCTCAGTAGTCCTGGTGAATCGGCGACTCAAATCGAGGCGTTGCTGCACGACTGGTTGAGCTTTTTCGCACACAGCGACTGGACAGCCTTGCGGGAAGAGTTCGCCTTGCTGGCCGCTCGCCAACAACAGACCCAAGGCGCCCTGGCACTGGCGCGACACGACAGCGAGGCACTCTCGGAACAGGCTGTCATTGCCCTCAGGATCATGCTCGAGTCACTGCACCTGCCACCCGCCGCGCACACGTGGCAACTGCCGCCGAACAATCCGTTCCTGCGTCCACCGGTCAAGGAAGAACGCGCCGGCCTGATTCGCGGCCAGACCAGCGCCCACCGAGGGTTGCGCACCTTTGCCCAGGATCGCTCCCGAGGACGTCGTGATGTATCGGCGCTGGTCTTCAGCCAGGCACTGACGGGTGACAATGATGAAGGCGCCCTGTATCTGCAATGGCAGTCTGCCCCGTCTGGCTTGGAAAGCGCAGTACAGTCGTTGCGTGAAAATGCCGGGCAGGCGGGTGTCGACTTGTCGTTCGAAAGCCTGGGCAATGACGGGCTGGTGAAGATGGTCGGGCTGCAGGAGCCCATCCCAGCCGTGCTGGAGGTGTTGGCGCAACGCCTGGGCGAACCGCAGGCTGCCCCAACCGTCTCGCCGCCCATGATTGCCATCCGAGCCTTGCTAAAGGCGCTGCCCGCTTGCTGCAGCGCGAACACCTCCGACTCGACATCGTGGCAAGGCCTGGGGCTGGGCTTCTCCGCAGCGAATGAAGCCGCGATCAAAACAGCGGTGACCCGTTTGCCAGGGCAGCCGGCGAACCTCAACCCCGTAGTCCCCCCCCTCAGCGGCCAACGTATCTGGCACTCGGTGGAAACCGACTCAACCGAAACCGCCCTGTTGCTGTTTTGCCCGACACCGAGCGCGTCGCTGGAGGACGAAGCCGCATGGCGACTGCTCAGCCATCTGCTTCAGGGGCCGTTTTATCAGCGCCTGCGCGTAGAGCTGCAAATCGGCTACGCCGTATTCAGCGGCATCCGACAGATAAACGGCCAGACCGGCCTGCTATTCGGCGTGCAATCCCCCAGCGTCTCCCTGGAAGGCATTGCTGATCACCTGAACACCTTCCTGAAACAACTGCCGGCGCTGATCAACAGCAACGAAGATCTGGGCAGCCTGGTCCTGGCGCAGCAGTTCTCAGCGCAGACACTGCCCAACGCCCAAGCCGCCGAACTGCTGTGGCATGCGCATCTGGCGGGCCATCCACCGGGCTACTTGGAACACCTTCAGACCCACATCCAAACCTCTACCCGAGAAGCACTGCAGCGCGCCGCCCAGCAATTGAACGACGCTGCCGGCGGCTGGCACTGCGTGGCCAATGGCCCGCGCATCAGTGATGACTGGCAAGCGGCTGACTGATCATTGCCGCCCCTGCAAAAAGCTTTTTCCGCCAAGACAGCGCTAACTTGAAAAGAATTGAGTAACATTCCTACGCACAAAGCTGAACATCTCCGACTGGAGGTGGACTATATGTATTGCTTGGTAGTGAACGTCCCATCCCTTCGTAGGAGTAAGAATATGACCTGGTCCAAACCTGCTTACACTGATCTGCGCATCGGTTTCGAAGTCACCATGTACTTCGCCAGCCGTTAATCCGCTGGGTAATACAACGCCTCGGTTCGCCCGGGGCGTTTTTGTTTTGAGCTTGATGGAGCTGCCATGTTTGTCCAGATTCTAGGTTCCGCCGCCGGCGGTGGTTTCCCGCAGTGGAACTGCAACTGCGTGAACTGCGCAGGTTTTCGTGATGGCAGCCTGCGGGCCCAGGCGCGTACCCAGTCGTCCATCGCGATCTCCGACGATGGCGTGAACTGGGTGCTGTGCAACGCTTCGCCGGATATCCGCGCGCAACTGCAAGGTTTTGCACCGATGCAACCCGGTCGCGCCCTGCGTGATACCGGCATCAGCGCGATCATCCTGATGGACAGCCAGATCGACCACACCACCGGCCTGCTGAGCCTGCGCGAAGGCTGCCCACACCAGGTGTGGTGCACCGACATGGTCCATGAAGACCTGAGCACCGGCTTCCCGCTGTTCACCATGCTCACCCACTGGAACGGCGGCCTGGCCTGGAACCGCATCGAGCTGGACGCCAGCTTCACCATCCCGGCGTGCCCCAACCTGCGCTTCACCCCACTGCCACTGCGCAGCGCCGCGCCGCCTTACTCGCCACACCGCTTCGACCCGCACCCAGGCGATAACATCGGCCTGATCGTCGAAGACCTGCGCACCGGCGGCAAGCTGTTCTACGCCCCGGGCCTGGGCAAGGTCGACGCGCCGTTGCTGGAAATCATGGCCGGCAGCGACTGCCTGCTGGTGGACGGCACGATGTGGGATGACGACGAAATGCAGCGCCGTGGCGTCGGCACTCGTACCGGCCGCGAAATGGGCCACCTGGCACAAAACGGCCCTGGCGGCATGCTCGACGTGTTGGAGCAGTTGCCTGAACAGCGCAAGGTACTTATCCACATCAACAACACCAACCCGATCCTCGATGAAGACTCCCCCGAGCGAGCGGAATTGGTGCGGCGCAATGTCGAAGTGGCTTACGACGGCATGAGCATTGAACTGTAGGAGCTGACGAGATGACTGACACGCCGATGACACCCGTCGAATTCGAAGCAGCCCTGCGGGCCAAGGGCGCCTTCTACCATATCCATCACCCGTACCATGTGGCGATGTACGAAGGCCGCGCGACCCGCGAGCAAATCCAGGGCTGGGTCGCCAACCGTTTTTACTATCAGGTGAACATCCCGCTGAAAGACGCGGCGATCCTGGCCAACTGCCCGGACCGTGAGATCCGTCGTGAGTGGATCCAGCGCCTGCTCGACCACGATGGCGCTCCCGGTGAGGACGGCGGTATCGAAGCCTGGCTACGCCTGGGCCAGGCGGTCGGCCTCGACCCGGACCAACTGCGCTCCCAGGAATTGGTCTTGCCCGGTGTGCGTTTTGCAGTGGATGCCTACGTCAACTTCGCCCGCCGCGCCAGTTGGCAAGAAGCCGCCAGCAGCTCGCTGACCGAGTTGTTCGCGCCGCAGATCCACCAGTCGCGCCTCGACAGCTGGCCGCAGCATTACCCCTGGATCGACCCAGCCGGCTACGAATACTTCCGCACTCGCCTCGGCCAAGCCCGGCGCGATGTGGAGCACGGGCTGACCATCACCCTGCAGCACTACACCACCCGCGAAGGCCAGGCGCGCATGCTGGAAATTCTCCAGTTCAAACTGGACATCCTGTGGAGCATGCTGGATGCCATGAGCATGGCCTACGAACTCAAACGCCCGCCGTATCACAGCGTGACCGAGCAGCGGGTGTGGCATAAAGGGATCCCCCTATGAGCTTTGATCGCAGCAGAATACCGACCTGGCGCCAGGGCTATCGCTACCAGTACGAACCGGCGCAAAAAGGCCATGTGTTGCTCTACCCTGAGGGCATGATCAAGCTCAATGACAGCGCCGCGCTGATCGGCGGCTTGATCGACGGCGAGCGTGACGTGGCTGCAATCATTGCCGAGCTGGGTAAACAATTCCCCGGCGTGCCGGAGCTCGGCGAAGACATCGAGCAATTCATGGAGGTCGCCCGTGCTGAGCACTGGATCACCCTTGCCTGAAAAGCCAGCCATCGGGTTGCCACTGTGGCTATTGGCCGAGCTGACTTACCGTTGCCCGTTGCAGTGCCCGTACTGCTCCAACCCGCTGGATTTTGCCGAGCAGGGTAAGGAGCTGAGTACCGAGCAGTGGATCAAAGTGTTTCGCGAAGCCCGCGAAATGGGTGCTGCGCAATTGGGGTTTTCCGGCGGTGAACCCTTGGTGCGCCAGGACCTTGTCGAGCTGATCGCAGAGGCACGCAAGCTGGGGTTCTACACCAACCTGATCACTTCCGGCATCGGCCTGACCGAGCAGAAGATCAGCGACTTCAAGAAGGCGGGTCTCGACCATATCCAGATCAGTTTCCAGGCCAGCGACGAACAGGTGAACAACCTGCTGGCCGGCTCGAAAAAGGCCTTCGCGCAAAAGCTGGAAATGGCTCGCGCGGTGAAGGCGCACGGCTACCCGATGGTGCTGAACTTTGTCACCCATCGGCACAATATCGACAAGATCGACCGCATCATCGAGCTGTGTATTGCACTTGAGGCAGACTTCGTAGAACTCGCCACTTGCCAGTTCTACGGCTGGGCGCAGCTCAATCGTGTGGGCTTGTTGCCGACACGGGAACAGTTGGTGCGCGCCGAACGCATCACCAACGAATACCGCGCCAAGCTGGAAGCCGAAGGCCACCCATGCAAGCTGATCTTCGTTACCCCGGATTACTACGAGGAGCGCCCGAAAGCCTGCATGAACGGCTGGGGCAGTATTTTTCTGACAGTCACGCCAGACGGCACCGCCCTGCCCTGCCACGGTGCCCGACAGATGCCGGTGCAATTTCCCAACGTGCGCGACCACAGCATGCAGCACATCTGGTACGACTCATTTGGCTTCAACCGTTTTCGCGGCTACGACTGGATGCCCGAGCCGTGCCGTTCCTGCGACGAGAAGGAAAAGGACTTCGGCGGCTGCCGTTGCCAGGCCTTCATGCTCACGGGGGATGCGAGCAATGCCGACCCGGTGTGCAGCAAGTCCGAGCAGCACGGCATCATCCTTCAAGCACGGGAAGAAGCTGAACATGCTACCCAGACCATCGAACAGTTGGCCTTTCGCAATGAGCGCAATTCACGACTCATCGCAAAAGGCTGAGGGCCTCAGCGCTTGGCGATGATGTAGACCGCGTGAATGATGCCCGGGAAGTAACCGCACAGGGTCAGCAGAATATTCAGCCAGAACGCGCCGGCGAAACCCACTTGCAGGAACACACCCAGTGGCGGCAGCAGAATGGCGATGATGATACGAATGATGTCCATGGGTCAGCTCCAAAAAATCGGCTCGTGTGAGCCGTGTAGCTAATCGACCTTGGCGGTTCGTGAGGGTTCAGTGGGATCTGGCGTTGGGCCATCCATCGTTGTTACACAGACAAAAAAACGCCCCCGGCCAAAAGAATCAGGCCGGAGGCGCCGCGTAGGCCGCGAGACGGTTCAGGAATAGGGGATTAAACGGCGATGCCCTTGCGGCATTGCAGCTGTGCGGTGCGCACGCGGGAGAAGGCGCGGGCCAGGCGCAGGAGCATTTCGTCGATGTTGCTTTTGCTGACTGTCAGGGCCGGGGTGAAGCGCAGGCAGTTCGGTTGCGGGGCGTTTAGGATCAGGCCTTCGTGCAGTGCAGCCTTTACGACAGCGTCCGCAGAATCATCCGACAGCGTCAGGCCCCACATCAGGCCGTGACCACGCAATTGACCGTGGTCATAGCGGTAGGCCAGGCGGGCCAGGCCTTCACCGAGGTAAAGCCCGGACTCACGCACCTGCTCCAGAAAGCCGTGCTCCAGCACCGTATCGAGTACGGCAACCCCGGCCGACGCCATCAGCGCATTGCCATGATGCGTGCCTTCCAGTTCGCCCACGTCGAAACAACAGGCTGTGCCACGCGCCAGCAACGCTGCGAGGGGCACGCCGCCGCCCAGGCCTTTGCCGAGGGTGATGATGTCGGCACGTACGCCGTATTGCTGTTCAGCGAGCAAGGTGCCGCAGCGGCCTATGCCGGTTTGCACTTCGTCGAGGATCAGCAGGATCCCCAGTTCACGGCACAGGCGCTCGACGCCCTTGAGGTAGTGCTCCGTTGCGGGGATTACGCCGGCTTCGCCCTGGATCGGTTCGAGCATGATCGCGACGGTCTGTGCATCCACGGCGGCATGCAGCGCCGACAGATCGTTGAACGGCACGTGGCTGAAGCCCGGCAATTGCGGCTCAAATCGGTTTTCAATGGCCCCAGCCGACGCCGACATCGCCGCGAAACTGCGACCATGGCAACCACTGCTCGCGCTGATGATGCGGTAAGCGCCGCCGCGATGCAGCTGGCCCCATTTGCGCGCCAGTTTGATCGCGGCTTCGCAGGCTTCCGCACCGCTGTTGAGCAGGTACGCCTGGTCGCTGCCGGTGCGATGGCAAAGGCGCTCGACGAGGTTGAGTTGTGTGCGGTTATGCAAGCTGTGGCCCGGATTGATCAGCGCCTGCGCCTGGTCGGCCAACGCCTTGATCAATACCTGCGGGCTGTGGCCGAGGCTGTTGGCGGCGCCGCCCTGGCTGAAGTCCAGGTACGCGCGGTCGTCGCTGTCCCACAGCCAGGAACCCTGGCCACGCACAAATACTTGAGCCGGCCGCGCCACCGTGGGCATCAGCGCTTCGCTGGAAGCGCTGTCGCCTGGCGTATCGAGGATCAGGTCGTCCAGGCTCGGCGCCGCGCGGCGCATATTGAACAGGTTCACACCTCACCCCTGCTGGCAACCGGACCTTGGTCGGTACGCGCGGTGTAACCTGGTTGAAGATTGTTTGCCTTGCCTATGTAAACGCTATCAACATAAACGCTGTTCATTGCCCGATCCGGCCCTGTAAGCCCTGCGAATAGGCGCTAGACTAGGCGCCTCAGGGGCCAACAGCCATTTCGTTTTTCCAGCTTTTTCGATAAGTAAGCCTTATGGATTTCAAGCAACTGCGTTATTTCGTCGCGGTGTATGAGGAAGGCCACGTAGGCCGTGCCGCGGAGCGCCTGTCGATCTCCCAGCCGGCGCTGTCGCAACAGATTCGCCAGCTGGAACAGAACTTGGATGTCAGCCTGTTCGAGCGCAGCAGCAAGCGCCTGCTCCCGACACTGGCGGCGCATACACTGTACAACCACGCCCTGCCGCTGATCGATGGCCTGCAACAGGCGGTGGAAGCGTTGCGCAACTTCAAGGGTCAGGCGATGCGCACGCTGGCCATCGGCGTGCTGCAAACCGTGCACACCAGCCTGGTGCCGCAGATGCTCGAGCGCGTGCGCAAGGCCCAGCCGCACCTGGTGGTGCAGATCTACGAATTGACCGGACTTGAGATTGAGCGGCGCTTACTGAATGGCTCGCTGGACATCGGCATCAGCTACCTGCCGCCACGCCAACCAGGGCTGCACGGCGTGTTGTTGTACGAAGATGAGTTGAAGGTGGTGATCCCCGAGGACCATCCCTTGCGCGAATTCAAGAAAGTCTCGCTGAAGCAGGCGGCCGAGTTGCCGATGTTGCTGCTGGGCGAAGAGTTTCAGGTCCGTCAGATCTGGCAGGGCCAACTGGCCAACCTCGGACGCCGCCCGCAAGTACAGGCGGAACTGAATACCATGGTGGGGATTCTCGACAGCTTGCCTCACACAAAACTGGCGACGGTGCTGCCGGGACGTTCCCAGGATGAACACAATAGCCAGTCGCTGCTGTGGAAACCCTTGAGTGAACCCAGGGTGCCGCTGAAAGTGGGCTTGGTGTGCCGCGATGTGCAGCGCCAGCAGGCGACGGTGGCGTTGCTGCGCACGTTGCTGGAAGACGTGATGAATGCCCCGCAGGTCATCGCCTGACTTTTTCGCGGGCAAAAGAAAACCCCGCCGAAGCGGGGCTTTGCAGACTGTTTCCCTGACATCCATTTCACTCCGCCATCCTGGCAGAATCCTACGTGTCCGTGTTGTTGCTTTGCGCTTCCTGCGCGACGTCCATGTGAAGTAGATTATCGGTGGATCCAATCTGGCGATAGAGGACGAATAGCAGCACGTCATGTAAGAGAATGCTTACACGCCCTCCAAGCCCTTAGAACAGGGCTTCATCCAGCAAAAATAATGATTCGCTACCGGCTTTTACCGACGCACTCAGCGAATGAATACGTGGCAATAGGCGGGCAAAGTAGAAACGCGCGGTGCCGAGCTTGCTGGCGTAGAAGTCTTCTTCCGACTCTTTGCCCAGCGCGGCCTTGGCCATGCGTGCCCACATATAGGCATACGCCATGTAGCCGAAGGCGTGCAGGTACTCCACCGACGCCGCGCCGATTTCATTCGGGTTGGTCTTGGCGCGGTCCAGCACCCAGGCGGTCAACTCATCCAGGTTATCCACCGCCACGCCCAGCGGTTTGGTGAACTCAGCCAGCTCGGGCCCCGCCGAGGCGATGAACGCGCGGATCTCATCGGCAAACAAGGTGTAGAACGCCCCGCCACTGCCAACGATCTTGCGCCCCATCAGGTCCAGCGCCTGGATACCGTTGGTGCCTTCGTAGATCTGGGTGATGCGCACATCCCGCACCAGTTGCTCCTGGCCCCACTCGCGAATGTAGCCATGGCCGCCAAACACTTGTTGGCCCAGCACGGTGGTTTCCAGGCCCAGGTCGCTCAAGAACGCCTTGGCCACCGGCGTCAGCAATGCCACCAGGTTATCCGCACGCTCGCGGGCAACAGCATCTTCACTGAACTTGGCGATGTCCAGTTGCGTCGCCACGTAGGTGGAGAACGCACGGCCGCCTTCGTTCGAGGCCTTCATGGTCAGCAGCATGCGACGCACGTCCGGGTGCACGATGATCGGGTCGGCCACCTTGTCCTTGGCCTGGGCGCCGGTGGGTGCACGGCTTTGCACGCGGTCGCGCGCGTATTCAATCGCGTTCTGGTAGGAACGCTCGCCGGACGCCAGGCCCTGGATACCCACACCCAGACGCTCGTAGTTCATCATGGTAAACATCGCCGCCAGACCACGGTTCGGCTCGCCGACCAAGTAACCCACGGCTTCGTCGAAGTTCATCACACAGGTGGCCGACGCCTGGATGCCCATCTTGTGCTCGATGGAACCACAGCTCACCGTGTTACGTTCGCCCAGGCTGCCGTCGGCGTTCACCATGAACTTCGGCACCAGGAACAGCGAGATGCCCTTCGGACCCGCCGGCGCGTCCGGCAGCTTGGCCAGTACCAGGTGGATGATGTTTTCGGTGAGGTCATGTTCCCCCCCGGTGATAAAGATCTTGGTGCCGCTGACTTTGTAGGAACCGTCCGCCTGTGGCTCGGCCTTGGTCCGAATAATCCCCAGATCCGTCCCGGCATGCGCCTCGGTCAGGCACATGGAACCGGCCCATTCACCGGAATACATCTTCGGCAGGTAGGTGGCCTTGAGGTCTTCGCTGGCGTGGGTGTTGATCGACACGCAGGCGCCGGACGTCAGCATCGGATACAGGCCAAACGCCAGGCTCGACGAGTTGATCATCTCTTCGACCTGGGCCGACACGGCCTTGGGCATGCCCATGCCGCCAAAGGCAGGATCACCGCCCACACCCACCCAGCCGCCTTCGGCGTAGGTTTTGTAGGCCTGTGGGAAACCGTCCGGGGTGAACACTGCCGTGTTGTCCCAACGGCAACCTTGTTCATCGCCACCGCGGCTGAGCGGGGCGATGGATTTGGCGGTGACCTTGCCGGCTTCTTCGAGGATGGCCTCTACGGTTTCGGCGTCAACGGTGTCTGCCAATGCCGGCAATTGGGCCCAAGTGGTGGCGACCTCAAAGACTTCGTTGAGGACGAAGCGCATATCACGCAGCGGCGCTTTGTAATCAGCCATGGCAAACCTCGTGAGAACGTGAAAAGTGATTCGGTGAGAGTCGGTTTTACAGGTTCAGAGTGTACCCGAACAACTTTTCAGACACATAGGGTCCACTTGTGACTGATTGGTATTTTTAAGTCATCACAGCGCAAAGGCCTCCGCAGGCAGACTCATCAGGCATTCGCTGCCCGCTTGCACTGCAGCGCGGTGGGAGGCGGTACGCGGCAGCAGACGCTTGAAGTAGAAGTCGCATGTCGCCAGCTTGGCCTTGGCGAAATCGGTGTCCTGTTGCTCAAGGGCGGCGATTGCCATGCGCAGCCAAAGGTAGGCGAGAATGACGTAACCGCTGTACATCAAGTAATCCACAGCCGCCGCGCCCACTTCATCGGGGTTCTTCATCGCGGCCATGCCGACTTGGGTGGTCAGTTCGCCCCACTCCCCGTTCAGTTGATTAAGCTGCGCCACATAAGCCCTGAGCTGCGGGTGCTCGGCATTCGCCCCGCAGAACTTATGCACGATCCTGGTAAACCCACGCAGCAACTTGCCCTGGCTGCCCAAGACCTTGCGTCCGAGCAGGTCGAGGGCCTGGATGCCGTTGGTGCCTTCATAGATCGGCGCAATCCGCGCATCGCGTGCCAGTTGTTCCATACCCCATTCGCGGATGTAACCGTGGCCGCCGAAGACCTGCATGCCGTGGTTGGTCACCTCCAGCCCCGTGTCGGTCATAAAGGCTTTGCAGATGGGCGTGAGGAACGCCAGCAGGTCTTCGGCGTCCTGGCGTTGAGTGGCGTCGCTGCTCAGGTGCGCCGTATCGAGCAATTGCGCGGTGAAGTAGGTCAGCGCGCGGTTGCCTTCGTTGAAGGCTTTCATGGTCAGCAACATGCGGCGCACATCGGGGTGCACGATGATCGGGTCGGCGGCCTTTTCCGGGGCCTTGGCGCCGGTCAGCGAGCGCATTTGCAAGCGGTCGTTGGCGTATTTGATCGCGCCCTGGAAGCTTGCCTCGCCATTGCACAGGCCCTGCATACCGGTGCCCAGGCGCGCATGGTTCATCATGGTAAACATGCAGTTGAGGCCTTTATTCGCCTCGCCGATCAGGAAGCCCTTGGCGCCATCGAAGTTCAGTACGCAGGTCGCCGACCCCTTGATGCCCATTTTGTGTTCGATGGAGCCGCAGTGCACCGCATTGCGCTCACCGGAATCGGCATGGAACTTGGGCACGATAAACAGCGAAATGCCCTTGGTGCCCGCCGGCGCATCCGGCAGTTTGGCCAGCACCAGGTGGATGATATTGGCGCTCATGTCGTGTTCGCCGGCCGAGATGAATATCTTGCTGCCGGTGACCGCGTAGCTGCCGTCCGCCTGGGGCACGGCGCGGGTCTTGATCAGGCCCAGGTCGGTGCCGCAGTGGGCTTCGGTGAGGCACATGGTGCCGGTCCACTCGCCCGCGGTGAGTTTGCTCAGGAAGGTGTCTTTTTGCTCGGCAGTGCCATGGGCATGGATCGCCGACATCGCGCCGTGGGTCAACCCTGGGTACATGCCCCAGGAGGTGTTGCTGGAGCCGATCATCTCGCTGAGCACCAGGCCCAATGACTGCGGCAGTCCCTGGCCACCGTAGGCCGGGTCCGCTGCCACGCCGTGCCAGCCGCCTTCAACGTATTGGGCGAAGGCTTCCTTGAAACCCTTGGGTGTGGTGACGACGCCATTGTCGAAATGGCAGCCCTCTTCATCGCCGCTGCGGTTGAGCGGCGCGAGCACGTTCTCGCAGAATTTCGCGCCTTCTTCGAGGATCGCGCCGACCATGTCCGGGCTGGCATCGGTCGCGCCCAATGCCGCGTAGTGGCCGTGGAAATCAAACACGTTGTCGATCAGAAAGCGCATGTCGCGAAGGGGAGCTTTGTACTCAGGCATGGCAATGTCTCCGTCAGCAGATGGTTTCAACCTACTGCCAGCCACTGCCGCGGACAATCACTGTAGAACCGCTGAATACACCGCCATCACTCAACCGGCAGCGCTCTCCATGCGCACCGCGCCACGCCGAGTTTGCCCGGCCGCCACCACGCAGTTACGCCCGGCGCCCTTGGCCGCGTACAGCGCCTGGTCGGCGGATTTGAGCACCTCCTCCGGCGTGCGCTGCTCGGCCTGACGTTCGGCCACGCCGATGCTGATGGTCACCGAAACACTCGAGGCGCCGCTGCCCGAGCGACGCTGACGGCCCTGTTGGTCGTCGTTAGGACGGTCCGAGTTGCGCAGCTTGATGTCGTAATCGGCGATGATCTCGCGGATCTCTTCCAGGTGCGGCAAGCATTCTTCCACCGTCTTGCCGGCGAACACCACGGCAAACTCTTCACCGCCATAGCGGTAGGCGCGCCCGCCGCCGTTGACCTTGGACAGCTTGCTCGCCACCAGCCGCAGCACTTGGTCGCCAACGTCGTGGCCGTGGGTATCGTTGAAGCGCTTGAAGTGGTCGACGTCGCTCATTGCCAACACATAGTTGCGCCCCAGGCGCTGCATGCGCTCGTTCAGCGCGCGTCGCCCCGGCAAGCCGGTCAGCTCATCGCGGAAGGCCATTTGATAAGCCTCATGGGCCACACCGGCGGCGATCATCAGCATCACCTGGCTGCACATGATGTTCAGGGTAAACGGCAGGATGAATGTCTGCGGCAACATCCAGAACAGGCCCAGCAGCCCCACCAGTTGCGCCGCATGCAGCGGGCGCGGCTGGTACCAGTACTGCGCCGCCAGGGTCAGGAAGCCGATCAGGAACATCGGGTACGACAGTTGGATCAGGCTCATCCAACTGCCATGCAGCGCCGGCCAGCGAATCTCCGCCAACCAGTTCAGCACCGCCTGGGGATAACTCTGCTCGAGCGCCAAGGCCACACTGCCGATTGCCAGCAACACCGCGCCACGCGCGACGAAGTCACGGAACAGGTGCGTCTTCTCCTGCCACAGCGCGTAGATGCTGAACAACAACGGCAGCAGCAGGCAGCACAAGTGAAACACCACGGCCGCGTCTTCGCGCACGCGACCGTTGTCGCGATAGAAGTCAGTCTGGGTATCGAGCAGGAAGTAGGCGATGTACACCGTGATCATCAGGAACAGTTCACGCTGACGGCGGTACACCGCGCAGTACGAACCGCCGAGCAACAGCACCAAGGTCGGCAACACATTGAACAGCGAGGTGAAGAAGACGTTGAGGTCCTTGACGTACGCAGCCGAAAGCCCAGCCAGCAAGAGCAGCAACGAAGGTAAAAAGTGACTGAACCGTACAGCGGACACGCGCGACAAGGGTAAAACTCCGACCCGCAAAAAATGATGGCACTGTGCCTTTATGCAGACAGTTAAGCACAACCTGCCGAGCATGTATCACATTGCCATCACTGTAACGGCAGCGGGCGGCAATCCCTGAGCGCTGTACTGCGGTTTTTTATCGCCCACAAAAAAGCCGCCGCTCCGGGAAGGAGCGGCGGCTTTGGAAGTGAACCCGGTAAGGCTTAGTAAGCCAGGCCGAAGTCTTCTTCTTTCATGTCCATCAGGTTGTTGGCGCCCGACAGCATGGTGGCCACGTGAGTGCGGGTACGCGGCAGGATGCGCTGGAAGTAGAAGCGCGCGGTCTGCAACTTGGCGGTGTAGAACGCCTCTTCGGTAGTGCCGGCCGCCAGTTTTTCGGCTGCCAGGCGCGCCATGTCGGCCCAGAAGTAAGCCAGGCAGGCGTAACCGGAGTACATCAGGTAGTCCACCGAAGCGGCACCGACTTCTTCGCGGTCTTTCATCGCGGCCATGCCGACCTTCATGGTCAACTCGCCCCACTCTTTGTTCAGTGCCGCCAGCGGTGTAACGAACTCTTTGACGGCTTCGTTACCTTCGTTGGCCTGGCAGAACTTGTGCACGATCTTGGTGAAGCCCTTGAGCGCTTCGCCTTGCGTCATCAGCACTTTACGGCCCAGCAGGTCCAGGGCCTGGATGCCGGTGGTGCCTTCGTACAGCATCGAAATGCGGCTGTCGCGAACGTTCTGCTCCATGCCCCACTCGGCGATAAAGCCGTGGCCGCCGTAGATCTGCACGCCGTGGTTGGCCGATTCAAAGCCGACTTCGGTCATGAACGCCTTGGCGATCGGGGTCATGAAGGCCAGCAGGCCATCGGCGTGTTTCTTGGCTTCGTCGTCGGTGCCGTATTTGACGATGTCCACTTGCTTGGCGGTGAAGTACACCATCGCACGGTTGCCTTCGGCGAAGGCTTTCATGGTCAGCAGCATGCGGCGCACGTCGGGGTGCACGATGATCGGGTCAGCGGCTTTGTCCGGTGCTTTCGGGCCGGTCAGGGAGCGCATTTGCAGGCGATCACGCGCATATTTCAGGCCGCCCTGGAAGCCGATCTCGGCGTGGGACAGGCCTTGCAGCGCGGTGCCCAGGCGAGCGGTGTTCATAAAGGTGAACATGCAGTTCAGGCCTTTGTTCGCCGGGCCGATCAGGAAACCGGTGGCCGCGTCGAAGTTCATCACGCAGGTGGCGTTACCGTGGATGCCCATCTTGTGTTCCAGGGAGCCACAGGTCACCGCGTTGCGCTCACCGATCGAGCCATCGGCGTTCGGCAGGAACTTCGGCACGATAAACAGCGAAATGCCTTTGGTGCCGGCCGGTGCGTCCGGCAGGCGGGCCAGTACGATGTGGACGATGTTGTCGGCCATGTCGTGTTCACCGGCCGAGATGAAGATCTTGGTGCCGGAGACTTTGTAGGAACCGTCGGCCTGAGGCTCAGCCTTAGTGCGCAACATGCCCAGGTCGGTGCCGCAGTGTGGCTCGGTCAGGCACATGGTGCCGGTCCATTCACCCGACACCAGTTTGGTCAGGTAAGCGGTTTGCTGCTCAGGGGTACCGTGCTCGGAAATGGTGTTCATCGCACCGTGGGACAGGCCTGGGTACATGCCCCACGACCAGTTGGCGGCACCCACCATTTCGCTCACCGCCAGACCCAGGGATTCGGGCAGGCCTTGGCCGCCGTGCTCCACGTCGTGGGCCAGGCTTGGCCAGCCGCCTTCGACGAATTGTTTGTAGGCTTCTTTAAAACCCGTTGGGGTTTTAACGCCCGACTCACTCCAGGTACACCCTTCGATGTCGCCCACGCGGTTCAGCGGTGCCAGCACTTGCTCACAAAACTTGGCGCCTTCTTCAAGGATGGCGTCAACCATGTCCGGGGTAGCGTCCTGGCAAGCCGGCAGGCTCTGATAGTGCGCTTCATAGCCAAGCAGTTCGTCACGAACGAAGCGAATATCACGCAAGGGGGCCTTGTAGTCAGGCATAGCGATAAACCTCTGCTGATGTATCTGGAATGAACAACCGCTTGGAATTGTGCTGTGGCGGTCAAACAGGTGTTTGAAACATACGTTTACCACCTGGGGATGTCAAGCGTCGTCCGGACGCCGTTTGTCATGACGCGGATCAACGGCGCGCACGGCAACGCTTGCGGCAAGACGCCACAAGACTGCGGGAGTGTAGAAGTGCAGAAGTACGACACACATAAAAAATGTGGGAGGGGGCTTGCCCCCGATAACGCTGTGTCAGCCATACACACGTTGGCTGATCCATCACTATCGGGGGCAAGCCCCCTCCCACATTTTTTAGCGCCAGCAGATCAGGCGTAGGTGTCGATCAACGTGCCGAGCATTTCATCCGAGGCCTTGGCGACTTTCACACCCAATTCCACCTGAAATTTGCCTTGGGCCATTTCGACCATGTTGCTGGCCGAGTTGGAAGGCTGTGCACGGTCGTTGGCGCGCAGACGGTCAACTTGCGCATCCGACGGCTGGGTAGTCGCGGCGCTGGCGATCTTGCCGGCGGCCTGGTCGACACGGCTCTGCCCGGTCTGAATGGTGCTCAGGCCCGAGTAAAACGCGCTGCTGCCAGAGATGTCCATGGCGTAAACCTGCCTTTAGAGAATCGTGAAGTTGAATTGAAGCAGATATCCCGGCAAAGGGCCCGTCAAAAACACTAATGGCATAATGCCTTAGCGATAGCCAAAATCAGTCAAGCAGGTCCAACTGCAAGTATTCAGCAACCGCTTCGGCCCCGGCGTGCTTGAGTTTGGGCACACGCCCCAGGCACGGCGCAGGCAGCCGCTCGGCCAGGGTGGCGAGGTTCTCTTCCAGACGAGAGGTCTTGGGGTCGATGATATTCGCCACCCAACCCGCCAGCGGCAAACCGTCCCGGGCGATGGCCTCGGCGGTGAGCAAGGCATGGCTGATGCACCCCAGGCGCACGCCCACCACCAGGATCACCGGCAGTTTGAGCGCCATGGCCAGGTCCGACAGATTGTCCTGATCAGCCAACGGCACGCGCCAGCCGCCTGCGCCCTCGATCAAGGTGAAATCCGCTTGCCTTGCCAGAATCTGCTGCATCGGCTTGAGCAAGGATTGCACCGTGAGCGAGACACCCGCCTCCCGCGCTGCCAGATGAGGCGCGATGGCCGGCTCAAATGCCACCGGGTTGACCTCGGCATAGGTCAGCGGCAATGAGCACTCGGCCAGCAGCGCCAGGGCATCGGCGTTGCGCAAGCCTTTGGGCGTGACTTGGCAGCCGGACGCCACCGGTTTGCCAGCGGCGGTGCTTTTGCCGGCTTGCCGCGCCGCATGCAACAGCCCCGCGGCGATGGTGGTCTTGCCGACATCGGTGTCGGTACCGGTGATGAAGTAAGCGGCACTCATAGAGGTTTCTCCAGCACGGCATACACCACTTGGTAAGTCGCCGGCAGGCCTTGGGCCTGGCGGAACCGCTCATACGCTTGCACCAGTGCAACAATCCGCGCGCGCCCCGTCAACCCTCCCGGCCGGCCGGGGTTGAGGTTATGCGCGCCCAACGCCTTCAATTCGTGGGTCAGGCTGCGTACATCCGGGTAATGCAGCACATGGGGACGGCGCTCCAGGCTGACCAGTCGCAGGCCGCTGGCCGCGCACAGTTGCTGATAAGCCTCGAAGGTGCGAAAGCGATTGACGTGTACCAGGCCATCCGCTGCGCGCCAGCTTTCGCGCAGCTCTTCCAGGGTGCCCACGCACAGACTGGCGAACGCCAGTACACCGCCCGGCTGCAACACGCGATAGGCCTCGCTGAGTACCGCCTCGAAGTTCGCGCACCATTGCACCGCGAGGCTGGAGAAGATCAGCCCCAGGCTTTCAGCCTTGAGCGGCAAGCGTTCGGCATCCCCCGCGATGAAGTGGTGCGCGCCCCCCAACGGGCGGGCGTGGTTAAGCATGCCCTCAGCAATATCCAGCGCGATGCCTTGGCTGGCGGGTAACCGTTCGGCCAGCATGCGGCTGAAATACCCGGTGCCGCAGCCCATGTCCAGCCAGCGTTGTGGCGCGGTGCCCCCCGGCAAGCGCGCCAGCAACTGGCTGCCCACCGCCCGCTGCAACTCAGCAACGCTGTCGTAGCTGGCGGCTGCACGGGAAAAGGAGGCCGCCACCTGGCGCTTGTCCGGCAAGGCACCCGGCAGCGGGGCGTGGGATAAATCAGTCATCGACGTACTCATGCAAAAAAGCCTGGATCGCCCCCGCCACACCGTGGGGGTCTTCCAGAAGAAAAGCGTGACCGGCCTGTTCAATCAGGCCGATTTCAACATCGGGCAGCAGCGCCAACAGGTCGCTGGCGGCTTCGGCGGGCACCAACCCGTCCAGCCCGGCGAACAGGTGCAACTGCGGGCCGCGATAGGCCAGCAAGGCCTCGCGGGTGTCGAGTTGGGCGAGCAGTTCAAGCCCAGGCATCAATACGCTCGACGGCGTATTCGGTGCACCGCTGACCAGCAGCCGCGACAGCCCGCGTGGGTCCTCGGCGCCCTTGGCGCACAACAGGCCGAAACGTTTGAGGGTGACTTGGGAGTCGGCATGGCAGCCGGCGAGAAACGCGTCGAATGTCTCGGCGGGCATCGCGCTCGGCCAACCGTCGTGGGCGACAAAACACGGGTTGCTCGCCAAGGTCAGCAGCCCGCAGCAGCGTGCGCCGCGCCGCGCCGCCAGCTCCGACGCCAGCATGCCACCCAGGGACCAACCGCCCAGCCAGGCGTTATCCGGCAAGGTGGCGTCGAGTTCATCGAGCCACTCATTCAGGTCGCTGGAACCCAACGCCGGCAACGGCTCGATATGCACCTGCAGGTGCGCGTCCAGACCTTGCAAGGCGGCGGCCAACGGTTCCAGCGGCGATACGCCGAGGCCCCAGCCGGGCAGCAATACCAATCGATCACGCATGGTCGGGCTCCGAACTGCCTAACAGGCGAAAACACGCTTCCAACGCATTTAACAATAGCTGCACCTGCGCCGCGCTGTGGGCCGCCGTCAGTGTCACGCGTAAACGCGCGCTGCCGGCAGGCACGGTGGGTGGGCGGATCGCCGTCACCATCAGGCCGCGCTCGCGCAGCATCTGCGACAGGCGCACGGCCTTGGCGCTGTCGCCGATCAGGATCGGTTGGATAGGCGTGAAGCTGTCCATCAGGTCCAGGCCAAGCTGCTCGGCGCCCGAGCGGAACTGGCGGATCAACCCGTTGAGGTGCTCGCGCCGCCAATGTTCGGTGCGCAACAGTTCCAGGCTTTTCAAGGTGGCGCACGCCAGGGCGGGCGGTTGGCTGGTGGTGTAGATGTACGGGCGGGCGAACTGGATCAGGCTTTCGATCAGGTCTTCACTGCCGGCTACAAAGGCCCCCGCCGTGCCGAACGCCTTGCCGAGGGTGCCGACCAGCACCGGCACGTCCTCCTGGCTCAGGCCGAAATGCTCGACGATCCCGCCGCCGTTGGCGCCCAACGGGCCGAAGCCGTGAGCGTCATCCACCATCAACCATGCACCTTTGGCCTTGGTTTCACGGGCGAGTGCGGGCAGGTCTGCCAGGTCGCCGTCCATGCTGAACACGCCATCGGTGACCACCAAGGTATTGCCGGTGGCTTTCTCCAGGCGCTTGGCCAGGCTGTCAGCATCGTTGTGCAAGTAACGGTTGAAACGCGCACCGGAGAGCAGGCCCGCATCCAGCAGCGAGGCATGGTTGAGACGGTCTTCCAGCACCGTATCGCCCTGCCCCACCAACGCCGTGACTGCGCCGAGGTTGGCCATGTAGCCGGTGGTAAACAGCAACGCGCGCGGGCGACCGGTAAGGTCCGCCAGGGCTTCTTCCAGCTCATGGTGCGGCGTGGCATGCCCGACCACCAAGTGCGAAGCGCCGCCGCCCACGCCCCAACGGGACGCACCGGCGCGCCAGGCTTCGATCACTTGCGGGTGATTGGCCAGGCCGAGGTAATCGTTGTTGCAGAACGCCAGCAATGGCTGGCCGTCCACCACCACTTCCGGGCCTTGGGGGCTGTCCAGCAGCGGGCGTTGGCGATAAAGGTGTTCGGCACGGCGGGCAGCGAGGCGCGCGGCGAGATCGAAAGACATGCAGGCCTCGGTTAAGCAGGATGTACGCGCTAAAGAATGGGGCAGGGAGCTGATGTGGGAGGGGGATTGCCCCCTCCCACACACGTCATTTCCCACAGTGGGGTGGCATTTCAATCAAACGGCGGCGTTGTAAAACTGCTCGCTGCTCTTCTGCTCCACCAACGCCTGTTCGATCGCCGCCTGATGCACCTCATCGGCGTGCTCTTCGCGCGCTTCCGGCAGGATGCCCAGGCGCGAGAACAGTTGCATGTCCTTGTCGGCCTGCGGGTTGGCGGTCGTCAGCAACTTGTCGCCGTAGAAAATCGAGTTGGCACCGGCAAAAAACGCCAGGGCCTGCATCTGCTCGTTCATCGCTTCACGGCCAGCCGACAGCCGTACGTGGGACTGCGGCATCAGGATGCGCGCCACGGCGAGCATGCGGATGAAGTCGAACGGGTCGATGTCCTCGGCGTTTTCCAGCGGCGTACCGGCGACTTTCACCAGCATGTTGATCGGCACCGATTCCGGATGCTCCGGCAGGTTAGCCAGCTGGATCAGCAGGTTGGCGCGGTCGTCGAGGGACTCGCCCATGCCGAGGATGCCGCCGGAGCAGATCTTCATCCCCGAATCACGCACGTAGGCCAGGGTTTGCAGGCGCTCGCCGTAGGTGCGGGTGGTGATGATGCTGCCGTAGAACTCCGGCGAGGTATCGAGGTTGTGGTTGTAGTAGTCGAGGCCGGCCTGGGCCAGGGCTTCGGTCTGGTCCTGGTCGAGACGGCCGAGGGTCATGCAAGTTTCCAGGCCCATGGCTTTTACGCCTTTGACCATCTGCAGCACGTAGGGCATGTCTTTGGCCGACGGGTGCTTCCAGGCGGCGCCCATGCAGAAGCGGGTCGACCCGATGGCTTTGGCGCGGGCGGCCTCTTCGAGGACCTTCTGCACCTCCATCAGCTTCTCTTTTTCCAGACCCGTGTTGTAGTGGCCCGACTGCGGACAATATTTGCAATCTTCCGGGCAGGCGCCGGTTTTGATCGAGAGCAGCGTCGACACTTGCACACGGTTGGCGTCGAAATGCGCGCGGTGCACGGTCTGCGCCTGGAACAGCAAGTCATTGAAGGGCTGCACGAACAGCGCTTTGACTTCGGCGAGGGACCAATCGTGACGCAAGGTGGCGGTGGTGCTGGCGCTCATGGGCGATTCCTTGATTATGCTTTGGCAAGCGCTGCGGGAAGGGCAATACCCACAGGCACGACACGGATGCTCGGCATATTTAAGGAAGATTCATGCACTGTCAACTCAAGCACAAACACCAGGTTTACATCTGGCTAAAAAACACACAATCCTGTTTGGTCTGTGATGAGGCGACAGAATCAGCCCATTGTGTGTGCAACGCCTGCGAAACAGAGCTGCCCTGGCTGATGGAGCACTGCGATGTGTGCGCCCTGCCCTTGCCAATGGAAGGTCTGATCTGCGGCCAATGCCAGAAACAACCACCCGCCTTTAAACAGGTGACCGCGCCCTGGACCTACAGCTTTCCCATCGACAGCTTGATCAGCCGCTTCAAGCACCAGGCGCGCTGGCCTCTCGGGCAGATGCTCGCCCGGCTTTTAGCGCAGCATCTGCAACACCGCCTCGACAACAGCGAACTGACGCGCCCCGACTGCCTGTTGCCGGTGCCCATGGCCCGCAAGCGCCTGCGCGAACGCGGCTATAACCAGGCGTTGATGCTGGCGCGTTGGCTCAGCAGCGACTTGAACATTGCCTACGACGAACACCTGTTGTTACGTCCCCATGAAACCGTCGCCCAACAAGCCTTGGACGCCAAGACTCGCAAGCGCAACCTGCTCGGCGCCTTCGCCCTGGCGCCTGGCGCCCAGGTGCAGGGCCGGCACTTTGCCTTGGTCGACGATGTGCTCACCACCGGTGCCACCGCCCACAGCCTGGCGCGGTTATTGATCAATGCTGGCGCACGACAGGTCGATGTGTACTGCCTGGCCCGCACACCCAAACCGGGCAACTGACTTGACTCCGGCCCACCTTGCCCGCAACGTTCGGCTCATCACATCGAAGCGCATCCACATGTCTCTGCCAGCGTCCCTCAGCCAACACATCATCCGTCGCCCCCAGCGCATTGCCTTGCTGGCGCATATCGCCGAGCAAGGTTCCATCACCCGCGCGGCGAAAAGTGCAGGCCTCAGTTACAAGGCGGCGTGGGATGCCATCGACGAGCTGAACAACCTGGCGCAAAAACCCTTGGTGGAGCGCAGCGTCGGCGGCAAAGGCGGTGGCGGCGCCAAGCTGACGGCCGAAGGTGAACGCGTGTTGCGTCTTTACCAGCGCCTGCAAGTGTTGCAGGCCGAAGTGCTGGGCTCGGACGAAGCCGCCAGCGACTTCAACCTGCTCGGTCGCTTGATGCTGCGCACCAGTGCGCGTAACCAACTGCATGGCCAAGTCATCGCCATCGAACCGCATGGCCGTAACGACCTGATCCGCCTGCAGCTGGCGGGCGGGCTAACCCTGGAGGCGCAGATCACCCACGACAGCACGCAGCGGCTGGAACTGGAAACCGGCGTGGAAGTGGTCGCGCTGATCAAGGCCGGCTGGTTGGAATTGCTGGCTCCCGGCGACCCTGCAACACCTGGACACAATTGCATGAGCGGCAGCGTCGACGCCATTCTCGACGCCGACGACGGCCCCAGCGAAGTCCGCATCGCCCTGCCCAACGGCCAGGTTTTATGCGCCCTGGCGCAGCCCGGCGCGCTCATCGCCCTCGGCGCCGCCGAGGGCCAGGCAATCCACGTGCAATTCGCGCCGAACAATGTGCTGCTCGGCACGCCGGTTTAACCGCTGCCGGTATTCAAACTGCAACAATTTCGTCACGCCAGCTCCTTAAGGTGTCTGCAAAAACCGCAGGGAGCCTGAGATGAGCCTATTAGAAGAAAACCAAGCCACCGACCTTGAACAGATGGTCGGCCTGACCCGCCGCCGCTTCATCGGCGCCGGTGCCTTATGCGGTGCCGCGATGTTCCTCGGTGGCAACCTGCTGACGCGCAGCGCCCTCGCCGTCAACGCCGCCAGCGCCAGCCCGTTGCTGGGCTTTACCAGCATCGCCGCCGCCACCCGCGACACCATCACCTTGCCGCCGGGCTACAGCGCGTCGGTGCTGATCAGCTGGGGCCAGCCGCTGAGCAGGAGCGCGCCGGCCTTCGATCCGTCCGGCAACGGCACGGCCAAGGCCCAGGAACAGCAGTTCGGCGACAACAACGACGGCATGAGCCTGTTCGCCTTCCCCGGCGACGATAACCGCGCGCTGATGGCGATCAACAACGAATACACCAATTACCGTTACCTCTTCGCCCACGGCGGCGCACCGCAATCGGCCGAAGACGTGCGCAAGGCCCAGGCCAGCGAAGGCGTCTCGGTGATCGAAGTACGGCGCAAGGGCGACACCTGGCAGTTCGTGCAGGACTCGCGCTACAACCGACGCATCCACGGCAACTCGCCGATCCGCCTCAGCGGCCCCGCCGCCGGCCACGCCTGGCTGAAGACCAGCGCCGACAAAACCGGCAAGAACGCCCTCGGCACCTTCCAGAACTGCGCCAACGGCAAGACGCCGTGGGGCACTTATCTGACCTGCGAAGAGAACTTCACCGACTGCTTCGGCAGCAGTAACCCACAACAGACGTTCGACGCCGGGCAGAAACGCTATGGCGTGGTGGCGGCCAGCAAAGACATCAACTGGCACCCGCACGACCCACGTTTCGACATCGCCAAGAACCCCAACGAACTGAATCGTCATGGCTGGGTGGTGGAAATCGACCCGTTCGATCCGCAATCCACCCCGGTCAAACGCACCGCCCTGGGCCGCTTCAAACACGAAAACGCTGCCCTGGCCGAAACCCGTGACGGCCGCGCCGTGGTGTACATGGGCGACGACGAACGCGGCGAGTTCATCTACAAGTTCGTCAGCCGCGACAAGATCAACCACAAGAACCCCAAAGCCAACAAAGACCTGCTCGACCACGGCACCTTGTACGTAGCGATCTTCGATGCGGGCGACGGCAACGCCGACCATCCCAAGGGTAAGGGCCAGTGGGTCGAGCTGACGCACGGCAAAAACGGCATCGACGCCAGCACCGGTTTCGCCAGCCAAGCCGAAGTGCTGATCCATGCGCGCCTGGCCGCCAGCGTGGTGAAAGCCACGCGCATGGACCGCCCGGAATGGATCGTGGTCAGCCCCACTGATGGCCAGGTCTATTGCACCCTTACCAACAACGCCAAGCGCGGTGAAGACGGCCAGCCGGTGGGCGGCCCCAACCCGCGTGAGAAAAACGTCTACGGCCAGATCCTGCGCTGGAAGGCCGACGCCGATAACCACGGCGCCAGCGAATTCAGCTGGGACCTGTTTGTGGTGGCCGGCAACCCTGGCGTTCACGCCGGCACGCCGAAGGGCGGTTCGTCGAACATCAACCCACAGAACATGTTCAACAGCCCCGATGGGTTGGGCTTCGATAAGGCCGGGCGCTTGTGGATTCTTACGGATGGCGACTACAGCAACGCCGGTGACTTCGCGGGGATGGGCAATAACCAGATGCTGTGTGCGGACCCCTCCACCGGGGAGATCCGCCGCTTCATGGTCGGGCCGGTGGCCTGTGAAGTGACAGGCATCAGCTTCTCGCCGGATCAGAAGACGCTGTTTGTGGGCATCCAGCACCCAGGCGAAACCGGTGGTTCGACCTGGCCGGAGCATCTGCCGAACGGCAAGCCGCGGTCGTCGGTGATGGCGATTCGGCGGGATGATGGTGGGATCGTCGGCGCCTGACAGGGCCTCATCGGGGGCAAGCCCCCCTCCCACAGTACGCGGTCCACTGTGGGAGGGGGCTTGCTCCCGATAGCAATGGCACAGTCGCCCCCTATCTCGACCTCGGTGCGTTACCATACCCGGCCGGACGCGGCGCTCTGCTGCGCGCAGGAGTTCGCATGGCCCACCCGTTTGAAACACTCACCCCCGACCTGGTGCTCGACGCTGTCGAAAGCATCGGTTTCCTCAGCGATGCTCGCGTTCTGGCGCTGAACAGCTACGAAAACCGCGTCTATCAAGTGGGCATCGAAGATTCGGAACCGCTGATCGCCAAGTTCTACCGCCCGCAGCGCTGGACCAACGAAGCGATCCTTGAAGAGCATCGCTTCACCTTCGAGCTGGCCGAATGCGACGTGCCAGTGGTCGCCCCGATGATCCACAACGGCGAAAGCCTGTTCGAACATGCCGGTTTCCGTTTCACCCTGTTCCCACGCCGCGGCGGCCGTGCGCCGGAGCCGGGTAATCTCGATCAACTGTATCGCCTTGGCCAATTGCTCGGCCGTTTGCATGCGGTGGGTTCCACCCGTCCGTTTGAACACCGTGAAGCCTTGGGCGTTAAGAATTTCGGTCACGACTCCCTCAACACCCTGCTGGAAGGCAACTTCATCCCCAAGAGCCTGTTGCCGGCCTACGAGTCCGTGGCCCGCGACCTGCTCAAGCGTGTGGAAGAGGTGTACAAGGCCACGCCGCACAAGAACATCCGCATGCACGGCGATTGCCACCCCGGCAACATGATGTGCCGCGACGAGATGTTCCACATCGTCGACCTGGATGACTGCCGCATGGGCCCGGCGGTGCAGGACCTGTGGATGATGCTCGCCGGAGATCGTCAGGAATGCCTGGGCCAGCTGTCGGAATTGATGGACGGCTATCAGGAATTCCACGATTTCGACCCACGTGAACTGGCGTTGATCGAACCCCTGCGCGCCTTGCGGCTGATGCATTACAGCGCCTGGCTCGCACGACGCTGGGATGACCCGGCGTTCCCCCACAGCTTCCCGTGGTTCGGCAGCGAGCGCTATTGGGGTGACCAGGTGCTGGCGCTGCGCGAGCAACTCTCGGCGCTCAATGAAGAACCCCTGAAACTGTTCTGACAGCTTCTCTGTGGGAGCCGGGCTTGCCCGCGATGAAAGCGCCTCGGTTTTGCAGGAGTACCGAGGCGATGCTATCGCGGGCAAGCCCGGCTCCCACAGAAAGCACATCCCATCGCCGGACAAATATCCTTACAATCGCGCTTTGTTAGCTGCCTAAGCAAGGATTCTGCAATGCAAGCCGCCAACCCCCGCAAGGGCTACATCCTGGGCCTGAGCGCCTATGTCATCTGGGGTCTGTTCCCGCTCTACTTCAAAGCCATCGCCAGCGTACCCGCCGCCGAGATCATCGTGCATCGCGTGCTGTGGTCGGCACTGTTCGGCGCGTTGCTGTTGATAGTCTGGAAGCACCCAGGCTGGTTCCGCGAACTGCGCGACAACCCCAAACGCCTGGCGATCCTGGCACTCAGTGGTTCGTTGATCGCGGGTAACTGGCTGACCTATGTGTGGTCGGTCAACAGCGGGCGCATGCTGGAAGCCAGCCTGGGTTACTACATCAACCCCTTGGTGAATGTGGTGTTGGGCATGCTGATCCTGGGCGAACGCCTGCGTCGTCTGCAGTGGGTTGCCGTTGGGCTGGCCGCAGTGGGTGTGGCACAACAGGTGTGGCAAGTGGGCAGCCTGCCCTGGGTGTCGCTGGTGTTGGCGCTGACCTTTGGCTTCTACGGGCTGATTCGCAAGCAGGCACCGGTGAAAGCGCTGCCGGGGCTGGTGGTAGAAACCTGGATGCTGGTTCCGATTGCCGTGGCATGGTTGCTGTTTAACCCCTCGGCTCACAGTGCACAGATGGCGTTCTGGAGTACGTCCGAGGCGTGGTGGCTGGTGGCCGCTGGCCCGGTGACGCTGATCCCGCTGGTATGTTTCAACGCCGCCGCACGGCATTTGCCCTACACCGCCCTAGGCTTCTTGCAATATGTGGCGCCGACCCTGGTGCTGCTGGAAGCCGTGCTGCTGTTCGGTGAACACCTGGCGCCGAGCACGTTGACCGCCTTCGCTTTCATTTGGGCGGGCCTGGTGGTGTACAGCGTGGATATCTGGTTGAGCGTGCGCAAACGCTGATCAAAAAACGCACAATCCTCTGCAAGCCACAGCGGTCATGGCTTGCAGACATCCACCCCAAGGTTATCCACAGCCTGATCCCCGCCATTTGTGCACAAGCCCTTGAAACTGCTCGTTTTTTGCTCAGCTGGCGAAGAGGCCCGGCCGGCGTGGCCTGGCGCCGGGTCTCTACAGGTTATCCACAGGCCCATGCAAGATTTCCATGCATAACCCTGTGGGTAGATTATTCCTCGTGGTGCAGCTCCACCATCAAGTCATCGGCCAAGGTTTCAAGGGACAGTTGTAAGGTATCCAGGGATAACGCTGTCGGCACCTGCAGCAGCGCCTCGGCGGTAAACAGCGGATCACCGCTCATGGGCGCCGGGCGTACATCCGTGCTCAGGCTCTCAAGGTTCACGCCCTGCTTGCTCAGCAGCGCCGTGATCTCGCGAACGATGCCCGAACGGTCATTGCCGACCAGCGTCATCATGATCGATTTAGAGGCCGAGGCTTGCCCGCTACTGCCCTCGCCCACTAACACACGAATGCCGTGTGTGGCTAAATCCTCCAGCGCGCCCACCAATGCCTGACGCTGCTCGGCAGGCACGCTGACCCGCAGGATCCCGGCAAACTGCCCGGCCATATGGGCCATGCGGCTTTCCAGCCAATTGCCACCGTGGGCGGCAATGTTCTGCGCAATACGTTCAACCAGGCCGGGTTTGTCGGCGGCGATAATTGTGAGTACAAGATGGTCCATGGCAAAGCCCTCTGGAATTCAACCTACAAGGTGGACCCGAAGGCCCTTGATAACAAATCGTGTACCATTTTTATATTTATCTGGAACAATCCAATAGTTTTTTGAGAACATCCGGTTCTCCGCTGTGACCGTACGACCAAAGTGGGTCGCTAATCGACGTATTTAGTCTAATTTTCACAACCGCAAGTCATCATGTAGTATGCCCAACCGTGCACTACATAATGAAATCTGAAAAAGCGCATAAGCTCCGCAGAGTGAGGCAAGCAATGACTGAACACGTTCAAGTCGGTGGCCTGCAGGTCGCCAAAGTCCTGTTCGACTTCGTGAACAACGAAGCCATTCCCGGTACCGGCATCACTGCCGACCAGTTCTGGGCCGGTGCCGACAAGGTCATCCACGACCTGGCACCGAAGAACAAAGCCCTACTCGCCAAGCGCGACGATTTCCAGGCGCGGATCGATACCTGGCACCAGACTCACGCCGGTAAAGCGCACGACCCGGTGGCCTACAAGGCCTTCCTGCAAGACATCGGATACCTGCTGCCAGAAGCCGCAGACTTCCAGGCCACGACCCAAAACGTCGATGACGAAATCGCCCGCATGGCCGGCCCTCAGCTGGTGGTGCCGGTGATGAACGCCCGCTTCGCCCTCAACGCCTCGAATGCGCGCTGGGGTTCACTGTATGACGCGCTGTATGGCACCGACGCCATCAGCGAAGCCGGCGGCGCCGAAAAGGGCAAGGGCTACAACAAGGTGCGGGGCGACAAGGTGATCGCCTTCGCCCGCGCCTTCCTCGATGAAGCCGCACCACTGAGCGCCGGCAGCCACGCTGAGTCGACCGGCTACAAGATCGTCGATGGCACGCTGATTGTCAGCCTCAAAGGCGGCAGTAACAGCGGCCTGCGCGACGATGCGCAGTTGATCGGTTTCCAAGGCCCTGCGGCCGAGCCGATTGCAATCCTGTTGAAACACAACGGCCTGCACTTCGAAATCCAGATCGACGCCAGCACCCCGGTCGGCCAGACCGACGCAGCCGGCGTCAAAGACGTGCTGATGGAAGCCGCGCTGACCACCATCATGGACTGCGAAGACTCCGTCGCCGCCGTGGATGCCGATGACAAAGTGGTGATCTACCGCAATTGGCTCGGCCTGATGAAGGGCGACTTGGCCGAAGAAGTGGCCAAGGGTGGCAAGACCTTCACCCGCACCATGAACGCCGACCGCGTTTATACCGGCGTGGATGGCCAGGACGTGACGCTGCATGGCCGTTCGCTGCTGTTCGTGCGCAACGTGGGTCATCTGATGACCATTGACGCGATCCTCGACAAAGACGGCAACGAAGTCCCCGAAGGCATCCTCGACGGCCTGCTCACCAGCCTGGCCGCGATCCATAGCCTGAACGGCAACAGCAGCCGCAAGAACAGCCGCACCGGTTCTGTGTACATCGTTAAACCGAAGATGCACGGCCCGGAAGAAGCCGCATTCACCAACGAGCTGTTCGGCCGTATCGAAGACGTGCTGAACCTGCCGCGCAACACCCTCAAAGTCGGGATCATGGACGAGGAGCGTCGCACCACGGTCAACCTCAAGGCCTGCATCAAGGCCGCCAGCGAGCGCGTGGTGTTTATCAACACCGGTTTCCTTGACCGTACGGGCGACGAGATCCACACCTCCATGGAAGCCGGCGCGATGGTGCGCAAGGCCGCCATGAAGGCGGAAAAATGGATCGGTGCGTATGAGAACTGGAACGTTGATATCGGCTTGAGCACCGGCCTGCAAGGTCGTGCGCAAATCGGTAAAGGCATGTGGGCCATGCCCGACCTGATGGCGGCGATGCTCGAGCAGAAAATCGCCCACCCATTGGCCGGTGCCAACACCGCCTGGGTACCGTCGCCAACCGCCGCCGCACTGCACGCGTTGCATTACCACAAGGTTGATGTATTCGCCCGCCAGGCCGAACTGGCCAAGCGCGAGCGCGCCTCGGTGGACGACATCCTGACCATTCCTCTGGCCAGCAACACCGATTGGTCCGACGAAGAGATCCGCAACGAGCTGGACAACAACGCCCAGGGCATCCTCGGCTATGTCGTACGCTGGATCGACCAGGGCGTCGGCTGTTCGAAAGTACCGGACATCAACGACGTCGGCCTGATGGAAGACCGCGCCACCCTGCGCATTTCCAGCCAGCACATCGCCAACTGGCTGCGCCATGGCATCGTCAACGAAGCCCAGGTCATGGAAAGCCTCAAGCGCATGGCGCCGGTGGTGGACCGTCAGAATGCCGGGGACCCGCTGTATCGCCCGCTGGCACCGGATTTTGACAGCAACATCGCGTTCCAGGCAGCGGTGGAGTTGGTGATTGAAGGCACCCAGCAGCCCAACGGCTACACCGAGCCGGTGCTGCACCGTCGGCGTCGGGAGTTCAAGGCTAAAAACGGCCTGTAAATGAAAAAGCCCTGATCGAGAGATCGGGGCTTTTTCTTTGGGGTTGTGGTGGCTGAACTGGCGCTATCGGGGGCAAGCCCCCTCCCACAACTAATAGGCGGCGCAGCAAACATGTGGGAGGGGGCTTGCCCCCGATGAGGCCGCTATATACACCGCAGAATCAGGACGCCATCCCCAACTCTCGCTTGACCATCTTCGCCAACTTCGCGCTATCAATCGGCTTGAGCAGAAAGTCCACCACGCTCAAATGCATCGCATCGATCACATCCGGCGCTTCCGCGTCCCCCGACATGATGATGATCGGCAACGCCGCACGCGGGGATTCACGCACCTGGCGGATCAGTTCCAAGCCATTGCTGGGCGCCATGCGCAGGTCGGTGATCAGCAAACCGATAGAGCTGCTGGACTTCAACAAATCCCACGCCGCCTCACCATTCTCAGCGGTCATGCAGCGAATACCGTCCAGCCCCAGGATCTCCGCCAGCAGTTCACGCGCATCCTTGTCGTCGTCAACAATCAATACGCGTTGTGGCGGTAAATCAGGCTCCAGCATCACGGCGCTCAGCGCCTCGCGCTCGGCATCGCTCAAAATATCGTGATCGGACATACGGTTCTCAGCAATTCTCATCAATCTCCCAGCACACTCGTCAGACATCTGCGGGAGGGCGATCAATGTGCACTTCGTCGGAAAGTTTGCCTAGTGGGTGTTCTACGGGGTTTGGACGATAGTCATGTAAGGTTTTTCCCTAGTTTTGCGGCATTTCCAGCGACCTAGACTTACGTCCAATGGGCACCCGCCGCGCAGGGGTCGACCATGAAGGACGATAACGACAAAAAAATTGCGGTCACTGTTATGAGTAAAGCTGATGCTTTCGCCCAAGCGGGGAAAACTGCTGTGTTGCAGAACATTCACGGCACCCTGCAGTTCCTGCAACGCTTCCCGCCCTTCAACCAGATGGAAAACGCCCACCTGGCATTTTTGGTGGAACAGTGCCAGTTACGCTTCTATGGCCCCGGTGAGAGCATCCTCAAACCGTCGGGCGGGCCGGTTGAACACTTTTACATCGTCAAGCAGGGCCGGGTCGTCGGTGAGCGGCCCGTGGCCAATCAAGAAACCGCTGAAACCACCTTCGAAATCACCACCGGCGAATGCTTCCCGCTGGCCGCACTCCTGGGTGAGCGGGCGACCCGCACCGAGCACAAGGCCGCCGAAGACACCTTCTGCCTGCAGCTGAACAAACCGGCGTTTATCAAGCTGTTCGCGCTGTCCAGCCCGTTTCGCGACTTTGCCCTGCGTGGCGTCAGCAGCCTGTTGGACCAGGTCAATCAGCAGGTTCAGCAAAAAGCCGTGGAAACCCTCGGCACTCAATACTCCTTGAACACCCGCCTCGGCGAATTGGCCATGCGCCATCCGGTCACGTGCAGCCCAAGCACACCCCTGCGCGACGCGGTGACGCTGATGCATGAGCAGCAGGTGGGCAGCATCGTGATCGTCGATGAGCACAAAGCCCCCCTGGGAATTTTCACCTTACGTGACCTGCGCCAGGTGGTGGCCGATGGCGCCAGCGACTTCAGCCAGGCCATCGACGGCCACATGACCCAGGCGCCCTTCTTCTTGACCCCGGACCACAGCGCCTTCGACGCCGCGATCGCCATGACCGAACGGCATATCGCCCATGTGTGCCTGGTCAAGGACCAGCGCCTGTGCGGCGTGGTGTCCGAGCGCGACCTGTTTTCCCTGCAACGCGTGGACCTGGTGCACCTGGCCCGTACTATCCGCAACGCGCCGCGTGTGGATAATTTGGTGGCGATTCGCGGTGAGATCGGCCAGTTGGTGGAGCGCATGCTGGCCCATGGCGCATCGTCCACCCAGATCACCCACATCATTACGCTGCTCAACGATCACACCGTGTGCCGGGTGATTGAGCTGACGCTCGCCGAAAAAGGCGACCCCGGCGTTCCATTCAGTTGGTTGTGTTTTGGCAGCGAAGGCCGTCGTGAACAGACGCTGTACACCGACCAGGACAACGGCATCCTGTTTGACGCCAGGGACGCCGCCGAAGCGGCCGAGATTCGTGGGCGTTTGCTGCCGCTCGCGCAGCAGATCAACCAGAGCCTGGCGCTGTGCGGGTTCAGCCTGTGCAAGGGCAACATCATGGCCGGCAACCCCGAGCTGTGTTTGTCGCGGGCCGAATGGGCGCGGCGTTTCGCGGCGTTTATCCGAGAGGCGACGCCGGAGAATCTGTTGGGCTCCAGCATCTATTTCGACCTGCGCGTGGTGTGGGGCGATGAACGTGGCTGCGAGCAACTGCGCCAAGGCATCCTGGATCAGGTCGCGGATAACCGATTGTTCCAACGCATGCTGGCCGAGAACGCGTTGCGCCAGCGGCCGCCCGTCGGACGTTTCCGCGAATTTGTACTGACCCGTAAAGGCGGCGAGAAAGCCACCCTCGACCTCAAGGTGCAGGGCCTCACGCCCTTTGTCGACGGCGCGCGCTTGCTGGCCCTGGCTAACGGTATCCACGCCAACAACACCCTGGAACGCCTGCGCCAGCTGGTGGTCAAGGCAGTGATCGAGCCCCTGGACGGCGCGGCCTATGAAGAGGCTTACCACTTTATTCAGCAAACCCGCATGCAACAGCATCAGTTGCAGACTCGTGAGAACCAGCCCTACTCCAACCGTGTCGACCCGGAGAGCCTCAACCACCTGGATCGGCGCATCCTGCGCGAATCCCTGCGCCAGGCTCAGCGCCTTCAAAGCAGCCTGACATTGCGGTATCAGCTGTGAGTTTGTTCGGCTGGCTGCGTAAGAAAAAACCAGGGCTCGACGCGGCGCAACAACGACGACTGGAGCAATTGCCCAAGCCCGCAGCATTGGGCGACGGCTCATTGCGCAGCCAACGCTGGGTCGTGCTGGACCTGGAAACCAGCGGCCTGAACCTCAACCGTGACCAAGTGCTGTCCATCGGCGCGGTGGTGATCGAGGACGGCGCGGTGGACTTCTCCCAGCTGTTCGAACGCACACTGCAACGCGCCGAGACAAAACTCAGCCCCAGCGTATTAATCCACGGCCTCGGCCCCAGTGCGATCGCCGCCGGCAGCGACCCGGTTGAAGCCCTGCTGGACTTCATGGCGTTCGTCGGCGACAGCCCGTTGCTGGCCTTCCATGCGCCGTTCGATCAACACATGCTGTGCCGGGCGCTCAAGGACAGCTTGGGTTACCGCCTGGCCCATCCGTTTCTGGATGTGGCCGACATCGCCCCGCTGCTATGCCCGCAAGCCCATATCCGCGAAGCGGGGCTGGACGACTGGATCAACCACTTCAACCTGCACGTGGGCGAACGCCATCACGCCAGCGCCGATGCCCTGGCCACGGCCGAGCTGATGCTCATCCTGTTCAGCCGCGCGCGTGCGCAACACATCGACACGCCTCAGGCGTTGCAAGAGCGTTTGAGCCAATGGAAACGGCGCCAACACGCACCCTCTTTCTAACACCGCTGATCCTCGTAGTGAGCGGGCTTGCCCCGCGCTGGGTGGCGCAGCCACCCCAATAAAAACACCGCGTTCTGCCCGGCAAACCGTGAAATCAAGTTTTGGAGCCGCTACGCAGCCCAGCGCGGGGCAAGCCCACTCACCCCAAAAGCGTCCCCCTTCAAACCGACAGACGCCAATTGCGCCCACCCCACGGCTCTGACACAATCGCGAATAATTCTCGTTAGTTTAAACATCGCGTTTGCCAGGTGCTGCCTTGTCGTCAATCCAGAACCCACACAGTGAGCTTGTTGGCGCGTTGTATCGCGACCATCGTGGCTGGCTGTTGGCGTGGCTGCGACGCAATGTGGCCTGTCCTAGCCGCGCCGAGGACCTGAGCCAGGACACCTTCATGCGCCTGCTGGGCCGTGACGAGTTACGCGAACCCCGCGAGCCCCGCGCGTTTCTGATCGCGATCGCCAAGGGCCTGCTGTTCGATTATTTCCGTCGCGCCGCCCTGGAACAGGCCTACCTCACCGAACTGATGCTGATCCCGGAAAGCGAACACCCTTCGCCGGAAGCCCAGCAACTGATCCTCGAAGACCTCAAGGCCATCGACCGCCTGCTCGGCAAATTGTCGAGCAAGGCCCGCGCAGCCTTTCTCTACAACCGCCTCGACGGCATGGGCCACGCAGACATCGCCCAACGCCTCGGCGTGTCAGTACCGCGCGTGCGCCAATACCTGGCTCAGGGCATTCGCCAGTGCTACATCGCGCTGTATGGCGAGCCGCAGTGACCGTGATCAGTTCCAAGCCGGTCTCGTCCCGTGTGCTGGATGCGGCGATTGCCTGGCAACTGTCCCTCGATTCGGGCGACGGCAGCGTGGTGGAGCGCGAAGAATTCGACAAATGGCTGGCCAGCGATGAAGAGCACGCCCGCGCCTGGCGGCAGTTGGGCATGCTCGACCAGCGTTTCAGTGCGGCCTCGGGCCCGGCGCGGGCGGCGTTGTTGCAATCGCGTGAGGGCATTCGCCAACGTGTGCGCAAGTTGGGCAGTGGTCTGGCGAGTATCGCCGTGGTAATTGGCCTGGCGTTGTTTGCCGGTGAGCGTTATGTGCCGATCCACTATTGGCTGGCTGACCAACGTACCGCCACCGGCGAGCAGCGCACGCTGAAACTGGCGGACGGTACGCTGATCAACCTCAATACCCACAGCGCTATCGACGTGCGTTTTGATGAAAAACGCCGACTGATCGTGTTGCAGGAAGGCGAAATCCTGGTCGAGACCGGCCACCACGACGCACGCCCGTTCTATGTGCAAACTCGCGACGGCAGCCTGCGGGCACTGGGCACGCGGTTTATCGTCAAGCGCGAAGACGACGCCACGCGCTTGAGCGTGCTGCAGTCGGCGGTGGCCGCTCAGCCCGAAGCCCTGCACCGGGAACAGATTTTCAAGGAAGGCCAGCAAGTGCTGATGCGCAGCGACGGTCTCGGCCCTACGCTTGCCGTCACCCCGGCCACCGACGCCTGGACACGCGGCATGCTGGTTGTGGACAACGCTCGCCTGGGCGATGTGGTCGAGGAGCTGAGCCGCTACCGCACCGGTTACCTGGGCGTGGATAAAAACGTTGCCGACCTGCGCATCACCGGCAGCTTCCCGCTGCACGACACCACCTTGGCGCTCAACGCGCTGCTACCGACGCTGCCGGTGCAGATCGAGCAGCACACACCGTGGTGGGTGACGGTTACCCGTAAGCCTTAGGTTTGGCGGTGCCTTGGCTATCGCTTGCTCGCGAAGAGGCCCTGCCAAACACCTCAAATACCCCAGACAAAAAATATTCCCATCCCCCCCTATCACTTTTCACTTCTCGTTCGGCACCTAGGCAATTGAGAAATATTTCCATTCAGGAGCCGCCGTATGTCCCGCACGCTAGACACCTTGTTGCGCCCCAGCCTGTTAGCCGTGGCCATTGCCCTCAGCGCCCCGCTGGCCAGCACCGCGCTGGTCGCCGCCGAACAGGCGTCCAGCGTGCGCGCCTACAACCTGCCGGCGGCGCCACTGGCCAGCACCCTGAACCAGATCGCCAGCCAGGGCGGCCTCGCGCTGACCCTCAGCCCGGCGCTGGCGTCGGGCAAGACCTCGGCGCCGGTCCAGGGCCAGTTCGATGCGCCGGGAGCACTGCGTGAGGCGTTGCGTGGGACGGGTTTGCAGTTGGAGCAAAGCAGTGCGGGGACTTATACCTTGGTGGCTGTGCCGGAGGGGGCCGTGGCGTTGCCCACCACCAATATCACCGGCCAGGACAGTTATGAAAGCGCCTGGGGTCCGGTAGACGGCTACCTGGCCAAGCGCACCGCCGCAGGCACCAAGACCGACACCGCGCTCGTCGAGGCACCGCGCTCGATTTCCGTCGCCACCCGTGAGCAGATGCAGGACCGCAACGTCCAGAACCTGGATGACGCGGTCAAATACATGCCCGGCATCGTGTCTGCCAGCTACGGCAGCGACACCCGTTATGACTGGATGCGTGTGCGCGGCTTCGAGCCGACCCAGTTCCTCGACGGCCTTCCACTGCCGCGCGGTGTGTATGCCAACCCGAAAGCCGAAACCTGGAACCTCGACCGCCTCGCCCTGCTGCGCGGCCCGGCTTCGTCGGTCTACGGCCAGACCCCTCCGGGCGGCCTGCTGGATATGGTCAGCCGACGCCCCAGCGAAGAATCCAGCCATGCCATCCAAGTGCAGTACGGCAGCGACAACTACCGCCAGATCAACTTCGCAAGTACCGGCAAGATCGACGATGAAGGCCAGTTCCTTTATGGCCTCAGCGGCGTAGTGCGCGATGCAGGGACCCAGGTCGACCATATCGACAACAAGCGCTACAACATTGCGCCGAGCCTGACGTGGAACATTGACACCGACACCAAACTGACGCTGCTCTCGCAATTCACCCGCGACGATACGGGTACCACCAGCCAGTTCCTGCCGATCCAGGGCACCAAGATCAAATCACCGTTGGGCGAGGTTTCCCACCACAAGAACCTGGGCGATCCAGACTACGAGTACTACGACCGCACCTACTACGCGCTGGGCTACGCCTTCGAACACCGCTTCAATGACACCTGGCAGTTCAAGCAAAACCTGCGCTATACCAAGTCGGAATTGTCGTTCCAGCAGTTGACTGTGGGTTCCTATGCCTTCTCTCCCGCTAATGCAGCGGGCGATATCAGCCGTTCGACGACCAACGTTGACGAGAACATCGGACAGTTCGCGGTAGACAACAACTTCCAGGCGGATTTTGCTACCGGCGATATCACCCACACCTTGCTGCTTGGCCTTGATCACCAGCGCACCGATACGTCCTACCGCGCAATTTTCGGTACAGCGTCGGATACCAACATTTTCAACCCGATCAACACCCAGCCGACGGTGCGCCCGACCACTGTCCGACCTTTTTACGACTACAACCAGAAAACCGTACAAACCGGCCTATACGTACAAGACCAGATGGCCTTGGACAAATGGCGCCTGACCTTGGGCGGTCGTGAAGACTGGGTGCACCAAGGCACCACCTACTTCAACCAAAGCGACGCAACCAACACTGACCGCAGCAAGAATTTCAGCGGCAACGCGGCGCTGAGCTATGTGTTCGACTCGGGCTTCGTGCCGTACCTGTCCTACGCCGAATCCTTCCAGCCAGCGAGCAACGCCAGCGTCTCGCCAACCGAATCGTACAAACCCACCGAAGGCAAGCAATGGGAACTGGGGGTCAAGTACCAGCCGCCCGGTTCCAACACCTTGTTGAGCGCTGCGGTTTACGACCTGACCCAGAAAAATGTGCTGGTTACCAGCTTCCAGTCAGGTGGTGTCTCCATCACCGACCAGACCGGCGAAGTGAAGGTCAAGGGCCTGGAACTGGAGGCGGTGTCTGACGTAACCGAAAACCTCAAGGTGATCGCCGCCTACACGCTGGCCAAATCCGAAGTGCAAAAAGGCCAATACAAAGGCAACCGCCTGCAACTCATGCCCAACCAGCAAGCCTCGCTGTGGACCGACTACACCTGGCACACCGGCCCGCTCGACGGTTTCGGTATCGGCTTCGGTGCCCGCTACACCGGTAATACCTACGGCGATCAGGCCAACACCTGGCTGGGCAAGGCCAATGCCTACACCGTGTTCGACGGTGCAGTGCACTACGACCTGAGTCGCCTGGACAACAGCCTGAAAGGTGCATCGGTGAAGTTGAACGCCACCAACCTGTTCAATAAGGACTACCTGTCCACCTGTGATGGTAACTACTGCTACTTCGGCGACCAACGCAGCGTCGTCGCCAGCGCTACCTACCAGTGGTAATCGGCTGAGTTAACCACCAGGCCGCCCCAGTGGGCGGCTTTGGTGTGTCTGAAGGTTGAAAAAATGAAAAGCAAAACCATCCGCCGCTGGTCCTTCATCCACACCTGGACCAGCCTGATCTGCACGGTATTCCTGCTGCTGCTCGCCCTCACCGGCCTGCCGCTGGTGTTTCACCACGAGATCGACCATCTGCTGGGCAACGAGCCGGAACTGGCGCAAATGCCTGCCGACACGCCGCAGCTCAACCTGGAACAGCTGGTGGCCAAGGCGCAGGCGCATCGGCCCGGCGAAGTCATGCAGTACCTGGCCTGGGACGAAGATGACAAGAACGGCGTGATCGCGATCATGGCGGCCACCGCAGGCACTGAGCCCAACTCGTCGCACACCTTCATGCTGGATGCCCGCACCGGCGACGCGCTGGAAACCCCGGCGGCCAACGGCGGCTTCACCTTGTTCCTGCTGCGCCTGCATGTGGATATGTTCGCCGGTCTGCCGGGCAAGTGGTTGCTGGCGTTCATGGGGGTGCTGTTTGTCGTGGCGATCATCTCGGGCACGGTGCTTTACCTGCCGTTCATGCGTCGCTTGAAGTTCGCCACCGTGCGCCAGGGCAAATCCACCCGCCTGCGCTGGCTCGACCTGCATAACCTGATCGGCGTGGTTACATTGACCTGGGCGCTGGTGGTGGGTGTGACCGGCGTGATCAGCGCCTGCGCCGACCTGATCATCGCCGCCTGGCGCCAGGACAGTCTCAGCGCAATGATCGAGCCCTATAAAAACGCCCCGCCACTGACCCAGCGCGCACCGGCCACCGAGCTGCTGAACATCGCCGCCAGAGCCGCGCCCGGCATGGAGCCGGACTTCATCGCCTTCCCCGGCACGCGCTTTTCCAGTGAGCACCATTACGCCGTGTTCATGAAGGGCAGCACCCACCTGACCTCGCACCTGCTCACACCGGTGCTGATCGACGCCAGCACCCTGGCCGTCACTGCCATTGCCGAACGGCCCTGGTACATGGACGCCATGGGCATGTCCCAGCCGCTGCATTTCGGTGACTACGGCGGCATGCCGATGAAGGTCCTCTGGGCGGTGCTGGATGTGCTGACCATTGTCGTGCTGGGCAGCGGCGTCTACCTGTGGGTTGTCCGGCGCAAGGCGGGCAAGCCATGAAGCCGCGCCAGTCGAACTTCTGGAAGGTGTTTGCCTTCCCGCTGGGGATAAGCCTGCTTACGGCGGCAGGGTTGTTCGCGGCGTTATTGGGGGATGGGCTATGGGATTCGCTGAGTTGGCTGGGGCTGGGGGTTCCGGCAGTCATTGCGCTCTGGGGGGTGCTGCACCGTTGAGTCGGGAGCAATCAATAGATCGCTTCCCAGCAATAATTAGACATTAATAACAACTTATACAAAGCATCTAAATACGCTTAATCTCTGCCCCAGGTCACACATCCTGTGCCGACAGTTTGCGGGGCAATACGTAATGACGCTTCCCATCTATGACCTTGCCGACCTGCGCACTGTGCTGAAGCGCGACGACATGCTGCGCGTGGTGCGCGACGCCTGTATGCAACATGCCCAACACAACGTCATCAGTGCCAAGTCCGGCGAGCTGCTGTTCCAGGAGCCTCCTGGGGACTGTCATATCAGGCTCGGCTATTTGCGGGGCGGGGAAACCTTCGTCGTCAAACTGGCCATGGGGTTCTATGAGAACCCGTCCAAGGGGTTGGACACCAATAACGGGTTGATGCTGGTCTTCAGCTCACACACCGGCAAGATCATCGCCATCCTCAACGATGAAGGCTGGTTGACCAGTTGGCGGACAGCCGCCGCCGGGGCATTGGCGGCGAAGGCCGGCGCTCCGCCACAGGTCACCGCGCTGGGTATTCTCGGCACCGGGCATCAGGCCGAACACCAGGCCCACTGGGCCGCACACCTCCTCGGGACCGACCGGGTGTTTATCTGGGGGCGGGACCCGGCCAAAGCCGCCCGGCTGGCAGAGAAACTGGGGCATCACGGTTTGTCGGTTCACGCGCTGGCCACGGTTGAGGAGGTGTTCGAGCACTGCAATGTCGTCATCACCTGCACGCCGTCAACCCAGGCAATTGTTCCGGTGTCCGCCGTAAAACCTGGCACCCACATCGTCGCCCTGGGCGCGGACAGCCAGGGCAAACAGGAACTTGACCCGCACATTCTGGCGATGGCCCAGGTCATCATGACCGACGACCACCGCCAATGCGCCGAGCGCGGTGAACTGGGGCATGCCCTTCGCGCCGGGCTGGTCACCAACACTGCCGACATCTCCCTGGGGCACGTGTTGGCAGGCAGCCTCCAAGGGCGCATCAACGCTGACGACGTGACCGTCGCTGACCTGACCGGCCTCGCAGCCCAGGACATTGCCATCGCCACCCTGGCGGTCGGGTTGGTCCGGGGCGTGGCGCCTGGCGATGCGGACAACGTCACGCCCTCCTAGGTACCGAATCAACACCTGAATAAACAATAACAATAAGGTAGGTATTCAAATGAAAAAGCCGCTTAGTACGATTTCCACAGCAACCCTCTGGCTGCTCTGCACCGTCGCGGGTGCGGCACACGCTGAAACACTGCGCATTGCCAGCGAAGGGGCTTATCCACCGTTCAATTACGTGGATTCCACCAACACACTGCACGGCTTCGATATCGACATTGCCAACGCCCTGTGTGAGCGAATGAAGGTCACCTGCACCTTTGTCACTCAGGACTGGGAGGGCATGATTCCCGCGCTGCTGGCGAAAAAATACGATGCCATCGTGGCCTCGATGAATGTCACCGAAGAGCGTAAAAAGAAAATCGCCTTCACTAACCGCTATTACCGCACACCGTTGTCGGTCGCCGTGGCCAACGACTCAGGCATCCGCGATGCCCAGACCGACTTTAAAGGCCTGACGGTGGGCGCCCAGTCTTATTCGACACAAGCCATCTACGCCGAAGAACGCTATGGCGCGGCCGGCGCTACGGTGAAGCTCTACCCCTCCCAGGACGAAGCCGCCAGCGACCTGGCGGCCGGGCGCCTGGACGGCGTCATCGCCGACAAATACCCGCTGCTGGCATGGGTAGAAGGTGCCGGCAAAGACTGCTGCAAGATCCTCGGGGACATTGACGGCACCAACACCGATGCGGCCATTGCGGTACGCCAGGAAGACGTCACGTTGCGCGAGCGGCTGAACCGGGCGCTGGACGAAATCGTCGCCGATGGCACTTACAAAAAGATCGCCAGCCGCTACTTCGCCTTCGATATCTATTGACCTTCGGGGCCCGGGCACTGGCCCGGGACGCTCCTCCGGCACTGCGGCGCCGTGCTGATCTTGAGCACCGCGCGCCCGTGCAGGTCAAATTTCGCGAGAGGGTTCTGGCATGCTCGAACAACTGTCATTGTTATCTTTTGCCAGTGATGGCTGGGGCTCGGCGCTGCTCGCAGGTGCGTTGGTCACGATCGCCCTGGCCCTCGCCTGCGTGCCGCTCGGTTTACCGCTGGGCCTGGCAGTTGCGTTGGCTGCGCGGTCCAGACGGCGCTGGTTGCGGACTGGAGCCACGGCATTTTCCACGGTATTCCGTGGACTGCCCGAACTACTGACCCTGTTGATCATTTATTACGGCTGCCAGATCGCCGCACAAAAGCTATTCGCCGCCATGGGTTACCAGGGCGAGATAGCCATCAACACCTTCGTCGCCGCCATGATTGCCTTCAGCCTGGTGTTTGCCGCGTTTTCCAGCGAGATCTGGTTAAGCGCCCTCAAGACACTGCCCAAGGGTCAGCTGGAGGCGGCCGCCATGCTGGGCTTGTCCAAAGGCACGACCTTTCGCAGGGTGGTCCTGCCACAACTGACACGCATCGCCTTGCCCGGCCTGTCGAACAACTGGTTGTCACTACTCAAGGACACCTCGCTGGTTTCGACTATCTCCCTGGTCGACCTGATGCGCCAGACCAGCCTGGCGGTCAGCGTGACCAAAGAACCCATGCTGTTCTACACCGTGGCCTGCTTGGGCTATCTGTTTTTCTCGGCGTTGTCCGGCCGCGTGTTCCATGTGCTCGAACGCTGTTTCAGCCGCCACCAACAGAGTGCCAAGCCATGAACATCGAGAATCTGTGGAGCACGCTGCTCAACGTGGCGTTGCTTGAACGTTACGCCCCACGCTTTATCGACGGCTTGCTGGTAACCGGCAAACTGGTGGCGATTTCTTTCAGCCTCGGGGCATTACTGGGTCTACTGATTGCCTTGGGCCGCTTGTCGACCTATCGCTGGGTGCGCGGCTTCACTGGCGTCTATGTGTACTTCTTTCGCGGTTCGCCGCTGCTGGTCCAACTGTTCATGCTGTATTACGGCCTGGGGTCTTTCAAAGGCTTCTGGCAAGAGGTCGGTCTCTGGTGGTTCTTCCGGGATGCCTGGCTCTGCACCCTGCTGGCCTTCACCCTGAACACGGCGGCCTATCAAGCCGAGATCATGCGCGGTGCCCTGACCGCCATCGCACCGGGCCAGCGCGAAGCCTCGCAAACCCTGGGTCTGTCTCGCTGGACCACCTTGAGAAAAGTCATCCTGCCGCAATCGCTGCTGGTCGCCATCGGTCCGCTGGGTAACGAACTGGTCCTGATGATCAAGGCCAGTTCCATCGCTTCGCTGGTCACTATTTATGACCTGATGGGCGTTACCAAACTGGCCTTCTCACGCACCTTCGATTTCCAGATCTACCTCTGGGCGGCGGTGCTGTACCTGGTCATCGTCGAAGTCGTCAGGCGCGCGCTCAAACGACTGGAACGGTCACTGAGCAAGCACATCGGGTAATCCGTTCTCCCCCCCACACTGCGGTCCAGAGGGCTAGTCATGAATTCGTACATCACCGCACCAGACGGTCTTTCCCTTTCCGCCCCGCCCACGCGAAACTCCGTGGTGCAAATCAGCGGATTGAACAAATGGTATGGCAACTTCCAGGTCCTTCACGCCATCGACCTTAACGTCAGCCAAGGTGAGCGCATCGTTCTGTGCGGCCCTTCCGGTTCGGGAAAGTCGACCTTGATTCGCTGCATCAGCCGCCTTGAAATTGCCGAGAGCGGGGTCATCCGAGCGCTGGATACCGACCTCGGGAAACCTTCGCCGGCCAGGCATAAAGCGTTGCGCGAGATTGGCATGGTGTTCCAGAACTTCAACCTGTTCCCCCACATGACGGTCCTGCAAAACTGCACCCTGGCCCCGATATCGGTACGGGGCCTGTCACGCAGGCGCGCCGAAGAACACGCACGGCATTATCTGAGCAAGGTCGGCATCGAAAGCCAGGCGAACAAGTACCCCAGCCAACTTTCAGGCGGCCAGCAACAGCGGGTGGCGATCGCCAGGGCACTGTGCATGGAGCCGAAAATCATGCTGTTCGACGAACCCACCTCGGCACTCGACCCGGAAATGGTCAACGAAGTGCTGGACGTCATCGTCAAATTGGCCGACACCGGCATGACCATGCTGTGCGTCACCCACGAAATGGGCTTCGCTCGCCAGGTCGCCGAACGGGTGCTGTTCCTCGACGCGGGACGCATTGTGGAAGACCTGCCCCCAGAGCAGTTTTTTACCGAGCCCAAGAGCGACCGGGCTCAAGCCTTCCTGGCGCAGATCCACCGCTGAGCGCGCAGGTATCGCCAAGACCGGACAACCTGTCAAAGGCAGGGTCGACTCCGTACAATCAGTCCCTTCACATTCAAGTGCTTTATTTCCCCATGGCCAATATCGCGTTCATGAATGCAGCGGCAGACGGCATCGCTGCCTTGCTTTTTCCCGACCTGGAAGCGGTGGTTCACGATATCCGCAGCGGATTGATCGTGCACATCGCGAATGGTTTCTCCAAGCGCAAAGTCGGGGATGCCTCGCTGATTTGCAATCTGCCGGAGCTGGACCAGGGTCTGGATGTCATCGGTCCGTATGAAAAGGCCGGCCCCAATAACCGCACGCTGCGCTCAATCTCTATCGCGGCCCGCTCCGAAGAGGGCGACATCGTCGCCCTGCTGTGTCTGAACTTCGATATGACGGCGTTATCCCAGGTGCAAAAGCTACTCAGCGGCTTCGCCGTGGGCCTGCAACCTCAAGCGCGACCCGCGCCGTTGTTCAGCGCGGATTGGCGGGAAAAGCTCAACGACATCGTCGAGGCCATATCCGTCGAACACTGCGTGCGGCGAAGTGACTTTGGTCGCACCGAGATCATGTACGCCCTGGCCCAAGCAAGAGCCAATGGCCTGCTGGACATTCGCAACTTCGTCGATTATTTCGGCGAGTACTTCGATATTTCCCGGGCCACGGTTTACAACTACTTGAGAGCAATCCCGCCAGAAAAAAACTAACCACCGGCCTCATTGGGCACTGATTAAACTGGGTGCCCTGGCGTGCTCCGCCGATAAACCCGGCGCGGCTGAGGACGCCGTCGGTTACCCCACTGCTCTTTCCGAGGAATGCCCATGTCCACTCCCAGCATGACCTTGTTCCACAACCCCGCTTCGCCGTTTGTGCGCAAAGTCCGCGTGCTGTTGATCGAAACCGGCCAGCAGGACCGCGTCGCCCTTCACGGCTGCATGCCGACCCCGGTCAACCCGGATGCGCAGCTGGTACAAGACAACCCCGTGGGCAAGATCCCAGCGCTGCGCCTGGCCGACGGCACGGTGCTGCACGACAGCCGGGTGATCCTCGATTACTTCGACCACCAGCACGTCGGCAACCCGCTGATCCCTCGTGACGGCTCGGCCCGCTGGCGCCGCCTGACCCTGGCCTCGATGGCCGATGGCATCATGGATGCCGCCGTGCTGGTGCGTTACGAAAGTGCCCTGCGCCCGGTGGAGAAGCATTGGGCCCCGTGGCTCGACGAGCAGCGCAACAAGATCCGTCGCACCCTGGCGGAGTTAGAGGCTGATGCGATTGCCGAACTGACCAGCCACTTCGACATCGCCGCCATCAGCGTGGCCTGCGCCTTGGGTTACCTCGATTTCCGTCACCCTGATATGCAATGGCGGTCGGATACCCCGCAGCTTGCCGCGTGGTACGCCGAGGTCAGCCAGCGGCCGTCGATGTTGGAGACGCAACCGCCCGTGTGACCTCAAGACTCCCCCCACGCCGGGCCGACAGCCTTTCTGTAGTGAGCGGGCTTGCCCCGCGCTGGGCTGCGCAGCAGCCCTAATCAAGCAGCCCAGGGTGTATCAGGCACTCCTCAGCGGCTCGTTTTGGGGCTGCTGCGCAGCCCAGCGCGGGGCAAGCCCGCTCACTACACGGGGTCCGCGTAGATCAGGAAATAGCTGATTTATCCTGGCCACCAACTGCGCCTTCATCTGCTGATCCTCCCGCAATCCGATCATTGCACTGCCTCCAGGTCAAACTCCAATGGGGCGGTCACCTTGCGCTTGCCCACGCCATACCAGTCCAGTTTGCGCGTCAGCACCATCACCGTGCCCAGCAGGCCGAACAGCAGCAGCGAGCCCATCAGCAACGCGTAATCTTCGGCACTCAGCAGCCCGTACAGCAAGCCATATAACGCCGCCAGCCCGGCCGAAAAGCCCAGGCCATGGGTCACACTGCGCAGTACGTGGCACACGTAGAAGCCAATCAACACCACACAGGCGCTCGCCGAGATCAGGTAGGCCAGAGCGAAGCCTATGTGCTCGGACAACGACAACAGCAGCAGATAGAAAAACGCCAGCGCAACACCCACCAAGGCGTATTGGATCGGGTGCACCGCCAGGCTTTTGAGCACTTCGAACAGGAAGAAACCGGCAAACGTCAATGCGATGAACAGCAGCGCGTATTTGATCGCGCGGTCGCTCTTGAGGTACTGATCCACCGGGTCGATGAAGTTCACGCCGAAGCTGCGGTTGTTGAAGTCCTCACAGCCTTGCTTGTCCAGGCAGGTTTGCAGGGCTTGTTCGAGGTTGGTGGAGAAGAATGAGGTCTGCCAGTTGGCGGTAAAGCCGTTGTCGGTTACCTCGCGTTGTGCCGGGAGAAAGTTGCCGATGAAGCTGGGGTGCGGCCAGTTCGAGGCGAGTGACACCTGGCTGGTCTTACCCACCGGCACCACTTGCAGTTGTTCGGTGCCTTGCAGGCGCAGGTCAAAGGCAAAGTCCACCACATAGGGCTTTTTGCTGTCCTGCTCCGGCAGCGCCACGTGCACGCCCTCACCCAGCCAATCCACCTGGGAGCCCGGTTCGAACTCCAGGCGCTGGCTGCCCAGTTCCAGCTTCAGCGCGTTTTCGATGCCACGAATATCGCTGATACCCACCGCCAGAAACGCCGGGTCAAAGCGGTAATCGGCATAGTCTTCAGTGATGCCCAACTGCGCAGGCAACTCGAAACGCCCGCTGATGCGGTTGTCGGCATGGAACAGCCGCGACTGGTAGATGCCCCGTGCGCGCAGCTCGGTTTGCACTTTACCGTCAAGCTCAAAACGGTCCGGCAGGAAATACAGACGACCGCGCTCTTCACGGGTGACTTCGTAGCGTTTGTTGAGTTTTTCATTGAGCTTCCACTCGCGCACGGTCTTGCGATACGGCACCACCATCACCGGGCCGGTGAGGCGCTGGGCGTAGCTGGCGCTGCGGGCAATGTCCATCAGGACGCCATCGCGCAGTTGCTGGCGGTCACTGATGATGCCGTTGATCATCAGCAATGGAATCAGCAACAGCAGGATCAGCAGCGCAATCGCGCCAAGTTTGAAAAGCAGGCTGCGGTTCATGGGTCTCTCCCTGTTTTGATGGGGAGAGTCTGGGCAGCCTGTGTGGGGGATTTATGTGGGCAATGTGGAGACTGTGTGGAGATGCAGTACCACCTGCACGCCGCCTTCGACATTGCCGATCTGCAGCGCGCCGCCGTGCAGCTTCATCACTTCCTCGACAAAGTTGAGGCCCAGGCCGGTGCTTTTGCGCCCGCTGGCCGGGCGTGGCAGTGAGTAGAAGCGCTCGCTCAGGCGTGGCAGGGCGTAGTCGGGAATCGGCGCGGCCTGGTTGAACAGGCTCACCTGCACGTCGTTGTGTCGCGTCTGTGCGCCGAACCTCAACAGGCCGCCGGGCGGTGTGAAGTCCAGCGCGTTCTCCAGCAAGTTGCCCAGTGCCTGACGCAATAAGAAGGGTTCGCCATAGACCTTCACATCCGCCGCAATCGCTTGTTCGACTTGCAGCCCAGCACCTTCAATTCGCGCACATTGGGCGTTGAGCACCTCATCGACCATGGCCGCCAACGGGATGCTGGCCTGCGCTTCCAGGCCCTGGCGTTGCTCGACCTGCGCCAGGTTCAGCAAGCGTTCGATCAACTGCTGCAGGCGCGCGCTTTCGCTGTCGATATTGCCGACGAAGCGCTGCTGTTGTTCGCGGGTCATATCGCCCTGCAACAGCTCGGCCGCACCGCGTATCGCGGCCAATGGGCTCTTCAATTCGTGGGTCAGGGTGTGTACGTAGTGTTCGACGTAGGCTTTGCCCTCCAACTGCGTGCGCATGTGTTCCACGGCGGTGGAGAGCTGCTTGAGCTCACCGCCACGGTAATGCGGCAACTCCGCGCGCCGGCCCTCGCTGACCGCCTCGGCGTAAGCCGTCAACCGACGTAGCGCAACGCTCAGCCACCACGACAACAGTGCACCCAGCAGCAGGCCCAGAATCACCAGGCCGGCGCCATACCACAGCAGGCGACGCTCGGTGCGGTCGACATAGGGCTGCAACGAGCTATTGGGCTTGGCCACGGTGACCACGCCGATGATCTGGCCGTTGTCACGAATCGGCGCACCGACGTGCATCACCGACGAGGTAGGGTCATCCAGTTCGCTGCGGGTGGAACGGGCGCCGTATTCGCCGCGCAGGGTCAGGTACACGTCGTTCCACTTGGAATAGTCCTGCCCCACCGCTTCACCCGAGGAGTCGAGCAGCACGGTGCCCTTGGCGTCGGTCACGTAGATACGGTGGTTGACCTGGTTCTTCGGCAGCCCCCAGATGGTCGCGCCCGGCTGGCGATTGCCATAGGCCTTGAGCAGTTCCGGCCAGTGGCTTTGGCCGAGGGTGCCGTTCTTCACGTCATCGCGCAGGATCTCGGCCAGCAGGTTGGCAGTGTCCACCAGGGTTTCTTCGGTGGATTGGCGCACACCGGGGCGGATTTCCTTCATCACGGTGCTGAGCACAAAATAGCCGGTCAGGCCGATAAACAGGGCATACACCAGGAAAATCCGCAGCCCCAGGCGCATCAGCTGTTGCTCGGGCTGTAGCTGTAGCCGAGGCCGCGATGGGTCTGTATCGGCTCGGCATCGGCGGCCACGCTGCGCAACTTGCTGCGCAGGCTTTTGATGTGGCTGTCGATATTGCGTTCGTAGCCCGCATCGGCCGCCACACCGACCGCATCCAGAAGTTGCTCGCGGCTGAAGACGCGCTCGGGCTGTTCCAGCAGGCTTTGCAGCAAGCGGAATTCATGGCGTGTGAGGCTCAAAGGCTGGCTGCGATAACTGATCTGCATGCGCTCCAGATCAACCTGGAACACCGCAGGCGCAGCACTTGGGCCGATCCGCTTAAGGATCGCCCTGACCCGCGCCGTCACTTCCCGTGGGCTGAACGGCTTGACCACATAATCGTCGGCGCCGATCTCCAGCCCCACCACTCGGTCGATCTCGCCATCCCGGGCACTGAGGAACATCACCGGCACTTCGCTGAACCGGCGCAGTTGCTTGCACGTTTCAAACCCGGTGATGTCCGGCAGGCCGATGTCGAGGATGACCAGGTCGGCCGGCGTCTGGCGCTGATAGGCCAGCGCCTCCTGGCCGAGGCTCAGCCAGGTGGTGGTGAAGCCCTCGCCTTGCAGGGCGAATATCAGTGTGTCGGCTATCGCCGCTTCGTCTTCGACAATCAGGATATGCGGCATGGTGGTCCGTCAGCAGTCCGGTTTGTCCGCAGTGTAACGACGCGCCGGGTTTACCGCAGCGCCGAATTCACGCAGGGCCTTGGCGCCGATCAGCAACGGGTAGTTGAAGCTGCTGCGGTCGGTGAGGTTGACCTCGACGGTGCGCTTGACGTTGCCCAGGCACATTTCGAGGTCGACCACCGGACGTTTGGCCACGGTCGGCTCGTCCTTGTCGTCGTCTTCGTCGGCGCGGCTCTTGATCTTGCTGATGCGCGAGACTTTGTGTTCGTAGACTTTATTGGACGCTTCCTTGCCGCCGAGGCGGAAGCGCACCCAATCGTCGCCATCACGGGTGAAGGTCTCGATGTCGCGGGCCGACAGCGAGGCGGTCAGCGCGCCGGTGTCCATCTTGGCCTTGAAGGTTTCGCCGATCTCCGGCAACTGGATGTATTCGTAGCGACCGTAAAGGGTCGGTTCGGCGGCCATGACAGGCAGGGCAGCCAGGGCGAGGGAGGCAAGGAGCAGTTTCACGAAGTGATTTCCTCGGAAAGAAGTAGGCGGATTCTAGACCGCAAAGGCAGCACTTAGTTAGCTCACCCCAGCATAACCGGCACATTGTGAAACATTCGTCCGGCGAATTGGGATTTGGCCTCTAGACTCAAGCTGCTTATCATGACCCGCCCACAGGATTCCAAGAGTTACTTATGCGCCGCCTGCTCACCGGCTGTTTTGTCTCACTGCTGCTCTTGCTCAACACCCTGGTCCTGATCGGCCCGCTGATGGTGTTTGCCCTGCTCAAGCTAGTGGCCCCCGGCCGCTATCGTGATTACATGTCGTGGGCGGTGATGTGGATCGCCGAGACCTGGGCAGAGATCGACAAGCTGATTTTCGCGCTGTGCATCCCCACCCAATGGGACATTCGCGGCGGCGGCGATTTGCGCGGTGACACCAGCTACCTGGTGATCAGCAACCACCAATCCTGGGTCGACATCCCGGCGCTGATCCAGGCCCTGAACCGGCGCACGCCGTTCTTCAAATTCTTCCTGAAAAAAGAGCTGATCTGGGTGCCTTTCCTGGGCCTGGCCTGGTGGGCGTTGGACTACCCGTTCATGAAGCGCTACACCAAGGCGTTCCTGGCCAAGCACCCGGAACTCGCTGGGCAGGACTTGAAGATCACCCAGGAGGCTTGCGAGCTGTTCAAGCGCCAGCCGGTGACGGTGGTCAATTACCTGGAAGGCACGCGGTTCAGCGAGGCTAAGCGCAAGCAGCAGGCGTCGCCGTTTGCTCGCTTGCTCAAGCCCAAGGCGGGCGGCGTGGCGTTTGTGCTGGCGGCGCTGGGAGAACAGCTGGACGCCGTGCTGGACGTGACCGTGGTCTATCCGCAGCAAAAGATTCCGGGGTTCTGGGACTTGATCAGCGGCGCGGTGCCCAAGGTGATCATTGACATCCAGACCCGTGAGTTGGATCCGGCATTGTGGCAAGGGGATTACGAAAACGATCCGGCGTTTCGCCAGACCGTCCAGCACTGGGTCAACCAGCTCTGGACGGAGAAAGACGCGCGCATCGAGCAACTGCGCGCGGAGCGTCTTTAACTGCCGGTGCCCCAGGCCTGGGCCAGCTTGCCCAGCAACGAGCTGTTGGCACCCTGCCCGCCCAGGTATTGCAGGATCACCGGGGCAAACTGGCCGACCATCCCACTGTCCATGCCCAGGGCGCTGAACGCGGTGTTCAGGTCGTTGGTGTTCTTCACGTTACCCAGCAAACCGTCCAGGCCGCTGGTCTTGCTGCCGCCGGCCTGGCCGAGCATCCCGCTCAACGCCCCGAGGCTACCCAACGCATTGTTGCCCGACAGTTGGTCAAGGCCCGGCACACTATTGCCCAGTTGCGAATAGTCGTTGCCGCTCAGTTTGTTCTTGGCCAGGCCCAGCATGGCGCCTGTACCGCCTACGGCTTGTTCAGGAGTGATGTTCAGTTGCGAGGTCAGGGCGCTGAGCAGCCCAGCCGTCTCGGAAGACGGTGCCGCAGCAGCCGCCTTGTTGTTGCCACCCTGCATGCCGGAAATGGCATTGGCCGCGTCGCCAAGGCTGAACCCTGCCGCAAACACCGGGCCGGCCGCCAGGGTCATCAGGCAGGAAAGGGCGAAACCGCGTGAAATCTTCATCGAAACAACCTCTGGGTGTAGGGGCGAAAGCAGGCGTTTGACTGGGTATCCGGCACATTGTTCCGGGTCGGCCGAGGAACCCAATCGGCCTACCAGAGTCCATGAAATGACTTCAAGACTTGCCAGGAACAGCCATATGAGCGCCAGCCGCCCCCAAGTAATTGAACAAAAAAAACCATTCTGGAGCCGCCCACGCGTGTTCATAGGCGTCTGCGTGGCCATCGTCGCCGGGCTCGGCGGCGCGCTCTACACCCAAGACAACGTCAAGTCTGCCGCCACCCTGGTGACCACTGCCCAGCAACCCGCGGCACAGATCATGGCGCACAAGGACTACCTCGAAGTAGAACCGATCGCCACGGCAGCGGCTGAGCCGGATCGCAGCCTGGAACTGTGGGCCATGCCCGAAGGCAGCGCACCGGTGTCGCTTGGGCTGCTGCCGGAAGATGGCAAAGGCATTATCGGACTTAACCCGCGTCAGCAGAAAAGCATCCGCAAGCCGGTGGAGTTGATGGTGAGTTCGGAGACCAAGGGTGGGTCAGTGAGCAAGCAGCCGACAGGGCCAACCGTCTACCAAGGCGCCCTCGCCTACCGCTGAGACCACAAAAACCTGTGGGAGCGGGCTTACCCGCGAAAGCGGTAGGTCAGTCAAAGAGGCTTTAACTTAACCACCGCATTCGCGAGCAAGCCCGCTCCCACAGTTGGATTGCTGTGTGCCTGAGCGTTATGCCGCGCTGAAGAGTTTATGCGGATCAATCACAAACTTCTTCGGTACACCCGCATCAAACTCGCCATACCCACGCGGCGCGTCGTCCAGGCTGATCACCTGCACGCCGACGATTTCGGCAATGTTGATACGGTCCCACATGATCGCCTGCATCAACTGGCGGTTGTACTTCATCACCGGAGTCTGCCCGGTGTGGAAGCTGTGGGATTTGGCCCAGCCCAGGCCGAAACGGATGCTCAGGCTGCCCATTTTCGCGGAGGCGTCCACAGCACCTGGGTCTTCGGTGACGTACAGGCCGGGGATGCCAATCTTGCCGGCCACGCGCACGACGCCCATCAGGGAGTTGAGCACCGTGGCCGGTGCCTCTGCCTTGACGCCGTCATGGCCGTGGCCGCGTGCTTCAAAGCCCACACAGTCAACAGCGCAGTCCACTTCCGGCTCGCCGAGCAGTGCGGCGATCTGTTCGTGCAGCGGCGTGTCTTGGGACAGGTCGGCAATTTCAAAGCCCTGGGCCTTGGCGTGAGCCAGACGGATAGGGTTGACGTCGCCGATGATCACCACGGCAGCACCCAACAGGCGGGCGGAAGCCGCAGCGGCCAAGCCCACAGGGCCGGCACCGGCGATGTACACGGTGCTGCCAGGGCCAACGCCGGCAGTGACGGCGCCGTGGTAACCGGTCGGGAGGATGTCGGAGAGGCAGGTCAGGTCGCGGATTTTCTCCATGGCCTTGTCACGGTCCGGCAGTTTCAGCAGGTTGAAGTCGGCGTACGGCACCAGCACGTACTCGGCCTGGCCGCCGGTCCAGTCGCCCATGTCGACATAGCCGTAGGCGCCACCGGCACGCGCCGGGTTGACGGTGAGGCACACGCCGGTGTGTTGTTCTTTGCACGAGCGGCAACGGCCGCACGCCACGTTGAAAGGTACCGAAACCAGATCACCGATCTTCAGGTTTTCGACATCGCTGCCCTTCTCGATCACTTCACCGGTAATTTCATGACCGAGCACCAGGCCGGTCTGGGCAGTGGTACGGCCGCGCACCATGTGTTGGTCGGAGCCGCAGATGTTGGTGGAGACCACGCGCAGGATGACGCCGTGCTCAATCTTCCTGCCACGGGGGTCCTGCATTTTGGGATAGTCGATTTTCTGTACTTCGACCTTGCCGTTGCCGAGATACACGACACCACGATTACCAGACATGCTTTCACCTCGCTGTTGTTTTTATGGAACTGCGTTGCCCATTTGGGGGGCAGCGCGTTTAAGTGCTCGGGTACAGATGCTGTTTTCTTGCGTTGTTTGTGAGGGCCTCATCGGGGGCAAGCCCCCCCCCACATTCGACCGCATTCCAAAGGCAGAACTTGGTCAACTGTGGGAGGGGGCTTGCCCCCGATTGGCGCCAGTCAGAGCACCACCGTCCGATTGGCGTTCAAAAACACCCGCCGCTCAATGTGATACCCCACCGCCCGGGCCAATGTCAGCCCTTCGATATCCCGCCCCTTGGCAATCAAATCCTCGGGATAGTGGCTGTGATCCACCACCTCCACACCTTGGGCGATGATCGGCCCTTCATCCAGATCGTTGTTGATGTAATGCGCCGTGGCGCCCACCAACTTCACCCCCTTGTTGTACGCCTGGTGATACGGTTTGGCGCCCTTGAACCCCGGCAGCAACGAGTGGTGAATGTTGATCGCTTTGCCATCCAGCTTGCGGCACAGCTCCGGCGACAGCACTTGCATGTAGCGCGCAAGGATCACCAATTCGGCGCCGGTATCTTCCACCACTTGCCACACCTGACGCTCCTGGGACGGTTTGTCGTTGGGGTCGAGGGGGAAATGGTAGTAGGGAATCTGGTGCCAGTCGGCCAAAGGTTTCAAATCGGGGTGGTTGGACACTACCGCAACCACGTCCATCGACAGTTGGCCGATGCGCTGGCGGTACAGCAGGTCGTTCAGGCAGTGATCGGCCTTGGAGACCATGATCACCACTTTTGGCCGGTAGTTCGGCGCCGTCAGCTCGAAGATCATGCCAAAGGCTTCGCCACGAGTGGCCAGGCCATCGCGGAAACCCTGCTCGTCAAAACCGTCGGGCTGGCGGAATTCCACGCGAATAAAAAATCGCCCGGAAAGCCGATCATCGAACGAATGGTGCTCGGTAACGTAGCAACCCTGCTCGAACAGATAGCGGGTGACCGCGTCCACCGTGCCGAGCACGCTGGGGCAATCGGCGGTCAAAATCCATGTATCGGGTGCGCGGCTCATGGGTGATTCCTCAGGCTTGGACGCTCAGGCCGAATTCAGCCGAGGCATCCTGCAGCCACAACCACCAGTAATCCGAGAAGCTGCGACGGATCACCAGCTCCCAGGTGTCTTCAGCCGTGTGGCGGATCACCAGTTGCGACTTGGCGAACACCGTGCCCACCGCCTTGCCCACCGGGAAGTTGTTGGGGTGCACGTCGTAGCTGGTGGACTTCATCAGCACATCGCGCACGTTCGGGCCACTGAGCTCAAGGATCTGCTGGCCGCCGCTGACGTTGACGATCTGGATATGCAGGTCGCCCAAGGCGGCACGCAGGTTTTGCTCGGCGGCGAATTCTTCACCGCTTGGCACGACCAGCAGCCACTCATCCGGGCCGAGCCATTGCAAGCTGGTTTCGCCTTTGAGAATGACCTGCAGGGCGCCTGGAAGCTCAATACCGAGGGCTTTGTGTACGCCGGCGGCGAAGGCTGCATCGTGGCCATCGCCACGAAGGGTCAGGTGGCCAAGGAGTTTCTTTTCACGCACGGTCACGCCGGCGTTTTTGCGGCCCTTGCCGATCAGGCTGGCGAGGTCGGCATGGTGCAGCGACGACTCTGCTTTGGCGCCGGTGGTGGGGCGTTGTTGGTATACGTTGGCTGCTGTCATAGAGCACCTGTCCTGAATTCTGTGGTGACTGTTCTGGCCTCATCGGGGGCAAGCCCCCTCCCACAGGGGAATGCATTTCAACATGTGGGAGGGGGCTTGCCCCCGATGCAGGCGACTCGGTCTATCAAATGTTCTGCCGTTCACCTTTCGGATCAAAGAACACCGATGACACAATCTCCGCCTCGATCACGCTGCCATCCGCTTGCGGCGAGAACACCCGCTCACCGATGCGCTTCAAGCCGCCCTTCACCACCGCCATCGCAAACGAATAGCCGAGGGAGTTGTGGGCATAGCTCGAGGTGACGTGGCCGACCATCTTCATCGGGATCGTCTGCTTCGGATCGAACACCAACTGCGCGCCTTCCGGCAGCCACACGGTTGGGTCGATCGGCTTCAAGCCCACCAGTTGCTTACGCTCTTCACGCACGCAGTCTTCACGGTTCATCCCACGCCAGCCGATCCACGAGAACGGCTTGGTGCGGCCGACGCACCAGCCCATGTTCAGGTCGTCCGGGGTCATCGAGCCGTCGGTGTCCTGGCCGACGATGATGAAGCCCTTCTCGGCCCGCAGCACGTGCATGGTTTCGGTGCCGTACGGGGTCAGGTTGTACTTTTTGCCGGCCTCGACGATCTGTTCCAGCACGCCCATGGCATAGTCGGCCTGCACGTTGACTTCGTACGACAGCTCACCGGTAAACGAGATGCGGAACACTCGCGCCGGCACACCGCCGACCAGGCCTTCTTTCCAGGTCATGAACGGGAAGCCGTCCTTGTCCAGGTCGATGTCGGTGACCTCACTCAGCAGCTTGCGGCTGTTGGGGCCGGACAGGGTCATGGTCGCCCAGTGGTCGGTGACCGAGGTGAAGTACACCTTGAGGTCTGGCCATTCGGTCTGCTGGTAGATTTCCAGCCACTGCAGCACGCGGGCGGCGCCGCCGGTGGTGGTGGTCATCAAGAAGTGGTTGTCGGCGAGGCAGGCAGTGACGCCGTCGTCGAAGACCATGCCATCTTCTTTGCACATCAGGCCGTAGCGCGCCTTGCCCACGTCGAGCTTGGTCCAGGCGTTGCTGTAGATGCGGTTGAGGAACTCACGCGCGTCCGGGCCCTGGATGTCGATCTTGCCGAGGGTCGACGCGTCCAACAGGCCGACGCTGTCGCGCACGGCCAGGCATTCGCGTTTCACCGCGGCGTGCAGGTCTTCACCGTTGCGCGGGAAGTACCAAGGGCGTTTCCACTGGCCGACGTCTTCAAACTCGGCGCCGTTCTTGACGTGCCAGGCTTGCAGGGCGGTGTAGCGCACCGGTTCGAAGATGTGCCCACAGTGACGCCCCGCCACCGCGCCGAAGGTCACCGGCGTGTAGTTGGGGCGGAACATGGTGGTGCCCATCTGCGGGATGGTCACGTTCAGCGAGCGCGCCGCAATGGCCAGACCGTTGACGTTGCCCAGCTTGCCCTGGTCGGTGCCGAAGCCGAGCGCGGTGTAGCGCTTGACGTGCTCGACCGACTCGAAACCTTCGCGGGTCGCCAGTTCGATGGCGGCGGCGGTCACATCGTTTTGCAGGTCGACAAATTGCTTCGGTGCCCGTGCAGTCGGTTTGTCGTGCGGCACTTGGTACACCGCCAGCGTCGGCTCTTCCAGACGGCTCAGGGCTTTGGGCAGCGTACCTTCTACCGGGGCGAAACCCGCTTCACTGGCCGCGCGCACGCCGCCTTCGAAACCATCGGCGAGCGAATCGCCGAGGCTGTAGACGCCGTTGATGCCGCCGACGCACACGCGTTTCTGCGGGGCTTCACCCGGTACGAAACCGAGGATGTCTTCACGCCAAGTCGGCTTGCCGCCCAGGTGCGAGGCCAGGTGGACCACCGGGCTGTAGCCGCCGGAGCTGGCCACCAGGTCGCACTCCAGCCACTCGCCTGGGCTGGTGACTTTATGCGCTTTCACATCGATCGCGGCCACGCGGGCAGCGGTGACGTGCTTGCTGCCACGGGCTTCGATCACGGCGCTGCCGGTGAGGATACGAATGCCTTTGGCGCGGGCTTCTTCAACCAGGGCGCCGCGTGGGTTGTGGCGCACATCAGCCACTGCCACCACTTGCAGGCCAGCGTCGAGCCAGTCCAGCGCAACGCGGTAGGCGTGGTCGTTGTTGGTCGACAACACCAGTTTCTTGCCCGGTGCTACACCGTAGCGGCGCACGTAAGTCGAGACTGCACCGGCGAGCATGTTGCCCGGCACATCGTTGTTGCCGTACACCAGCGGGCGCTCGCACGCACCGGTCGCCAGCACCACACGCTTCGCGCGGACACGGTGGATACGCTGGCGCACCACGCCAATCGGCGCACGGTCACCGAGGTGGTCGGTAAGGCGTTCGTGAATGGTCAGGAAGTTGTGGTCGTGGTAGCCGTTGACGGTGGCGCGAGGCAACAGCACCACGTCCGGCAGCGCCTTGAGTTCCGCGATAACGCTGGCGACCCATTCCGCAGCCGGCTTGCCGTCGAGGCTTTCGCGCGAATCCAGCAGCGAACCGCCAAACTCTTCCTGCTCATCGGCGAGGATCACGCGGGCACCGCTGCGCGCAGCCGCCAGGGCAGCGGCCAGGCCGGCGGGGCCGGCGCCCACCACCAGCACGTCGCAGTGACGGTTGAAGTTGTCGTAGGTGTCCGGATCGTTCTCGGTCGGCGAGCGGCCAAGGCCAGCCGCCTTGCGGATGTACTTCTCGTAGGTCATCCAGAACGATTGCGGGTACATGAAGGTTTTGTAGTAGAAACCCGGCGGCATCAGCTTGCCGCCGACCTTGCCGAGAATGCCCATCACGTCATTGTTGACGTTCGGCCAGCCATTGGTGCTGGTGGCGACCAGCCCCTGGTACAGCGCCTGTTGCGTGGCGCGCACGTTAGGGATTTGCGTGGCTTCGGTCGCACCGATCTGCAGCACGGCGTTCGGCTCTTCGGCGCCGGCGGCAAAGATGCCACGAGGGCGCGAGTACTTGAAGCTGCGGCCGATGATGTCGACGCCGTTGGCCAGCAGGGCTGCGGCCAGGGTGTCACCTTCAAAGCCTTTGTAGCTCTGGCCGTTGAAGGTAAACGTCAGGACTTTATTGCGGTCGATGCGGCCACCGTTGGACAGGCGATTGGTCTGGCTCATACCTTCTCTCCAGCAGCCTTGGCGGTGAATTGCGGCTTGGTGCCGATCTTGTAGGTTTCAAGAATTTCGTAGGTCAGGGTGTCGCGGGTCGCGTTGAAGTACTGGCGGCAACCGGCGGCGTGAATCCACAGTTCGTGGTGCAGGCCACGGGGGTTGTCGCGGAAGAACATGTAGTCGCCCCACTCTTCATCGGTGCAGGCGTTCGGGTCCAGCGGGCGCGGGATGTGCGCTTGGCCGGACGCGTGGAATTCCTCTTCGGAGCGCAGTTCGCCACAGTGAGGACAGAAGATATGCAACATAGGGAATTTCTCCTGTTAGTGGGCGACGGCCGCAGCGCCGTGTTCGTCGATCAACGCACCGTTGTGGAAACGGTCGATGGAGAATGGCGCGGCCAACGGGTGCATTTCGCCCTTGGCGAGGCTGGCGGCAAACACGTTGCCTGAGCCCGGCGTGGCCTTGAAGCCACCGGTGCCCCAACCGCAGTTGAAGAACATGTTCGGCACCGGGGTCTTGGAGATGATCGGGCAGGCGTCCGGCGTGGTGTCGACGATGCCGCCCCACTGGCGGTTCATGCGCACGCGGGACAGCACCGGGAACATCTCGACGATGGCCTGGATGGTGTGTTCGATCACCGGGTACGAGCCACGCTGGCCGTAGCCGTTGTAGCCGTCGATACCGGCGCCGATCACCAGGTCGCCCTTGTCGGACTGGCTGATGTAACCGTGCACGGCGTTGGACATGATCACGCTGTCGATAATCGGCTTGATCGGCTCCGACACCAACGCTTGCAGCGGGTGGGATTCGATCGGCAGGCGGAACCCGGCGAGCGAAGCCATGTGCCCGGAGTTACCGGCGGTCACCACACCGACGCGCTTGGCGCCGATAAAGCCCTTGTTGGTTTCCACGCCGATGCACACGCCGTTTTCCTTGCGGAAGCCGATCACTTCGGTCTGCTGGATCAAGTCCACGCCGAGGGCGTCGGCGGCACGCGCAAAGCCCCACGCCACGGCATCGTGACGGGCGACGCCGCCGCGACGCTGTACGGTGGCGCCGAGTACCGGGTAGCGGGTGTTTTTCGAGCAATCGAGGTACGGGATCTCGTCGGCCACTTGCTTGGCGTTGAGCAGTTCGCCGTCCACGCCGTTGAGGCGGTTGGCGCTCACGCGGCGCTCGGAATCACGGATGTCCTGGAGGGTGTGGCACAGGTTGTAGACGCCACGTTGGGAGAACATCACGTTGTAGTTCAGGTCCTGGGACAGGCCTTCCCACAGTTTCATCGCGTGCTCGTACAGGTGGGCCGACTCGTCCCACAGGTAATTGGAGCGCACGATGGTGGTGTTGCGCGCGGTGTTACCGCCGCCCAGCCAGCCTTTCTCGACCACCGCCACGTTGGTGATGCCGTGTTCTTTTGCCAGGTAGTAGGCAGTCGCCAGACCATGCCCGCCGCCGCCGACGATGACCACGTCGTAGACCTTTTTAGGGGTCGGCGTGCGCCACATCTTCTGCCAGTTTTCGTGGTGGCTGAGTGAGTGCTTGAAGAGGCCGAAGCCTGAGTAGCGTTGCATAGTCATTACTCCAAAACCGCGCTCAGCGATAAACCGGGAAATCAGCGCACAGGGCAGACACGTGCTTGGCCACGTTGGCCTCGACATCGGCATCACCGAGGTTGTCGAGGATGTCGCAGATCCAGCCGGCCAGTTCGATGCACTGCGGCACTTTGAAACCACGCGTGGTCACGGCCGGGGTGCCGATGCGCAGGCCCGAGGTCACGAACGGCGACTGCGGGTCATTCGGCACGGCGTTCTTGTTGACGGTGATGTGGGCGCGACCGAGGGCGGCGTCCGCCTCCTTGCCGGTGAGGCCCTGACGGATCAGGCTGACCAGGAACAGGTGGTTATCGGTGCCGCCGGACACTACATCGTAGCCGCGTTTGATAAACACGCTGGCCATGGCCTGGGCGTTGTCGATCACTTGTTGCTGGTAGACCTTGAAGCCAGGCTCCTGGGCTTCCTTGAAGCAAACGGCCTTGCCGGCGATGACGTGCATCAGCGGGCCTCCCTGGGCGCCAGGGAACACGGCAGCGTTGAGTTTCTTCTCGATTTCTTCGTTGGACTTGGCCAGGATTAGGCCGCCACGGGGACCGCGCAGGGTCTTGTGGGTGGTGGTGGTGACCACATCGGCGTACGGCAGCGGGTTCGGGTACAGGCCGGCGGCAACCAGGCCGGCAACGTGGGCCATGTCGACGAACAGCAGCGCACCGACCTTGTCGGCGATGGCGCGAAAGCGTGGGAAATCCAGGGTCTTGGAATAGGCAGAGAACCCCGCCACGACCATTTTCGGCTTGTGTTCGACGGCCAGGCGTTCGACTTCGTCGTAGTCGATCAGGCCGGTGTCGGTGTTGATGCCGTACTGCACGGCGTTGTACAGCTTGCCCGAGGACGACACCTTGGCGCCGTGGGTCAGGTGACCGCCATGGGCCAGGCTCATACCGAGGATGGTGTCACCGGCGTTCAGCAGCGCCAGGTACACCGCGCTGTTGGCGGAGGAGCCGGAGTGCGGCTGCACGTTGGCGTAATCGGCACCGAACAGCTGTTTGGCGCGCTCAATGGCCAGGGCCTCGACTTTGTCCACGTGCTCACAGCCACCGTAGTAGCGCTTGCCCGGATAGCCTTCGGCGTATTTGTTGGTGAGGCCACTGCCTTGGGCTTCCATCACGCGTTTGCTGGTGTAGTTCTCTGACGCGATCAGCTCGATATGATCTTCCTGACGCTGCTCTTCGGCATTCATGGCCGCCAGCAGTGCGTCGTCATATCCCTGGATCTGGTCTTTTTTGCTGAACATCGCGTCTCTCCCAGCCTTTCGTATTGTTGAGGCCCATGCAGGGCCCTTTGATGCGATGGTAGGGCTGGTGCAGACAGGTCAAATGCCTACGGACGCCACGCAAAGGTGCGTTTACGACATGGCAGGAACAACGCGGAAAAAATGTGGGAGGGGGCTTGCCCCCGATAGCGGTGGATCAGCTTGCACATGCCGTGGCTGACACCACCCTATCGGGGGCAAGCCCCCTCCCACACCGGTTAGGCGATGATGTGACGGACGAGTAGCAGCAGCAGGAAATGCAGGGGATAGAGGGCATACGCCCAGCGGCGCATGGCCGGTGGCGAGGTGTTTTGGGTGTGTCGCAACAGGACCAGGCCGAGCAGCGGCGCAAGCAGGCAGGCGCTCAGTCCCATCAGCGCCACCGGCGTGCCGCTATCGAGCAGGATCTGCCATTGATTGGCAGCCACACACAGCAGTCCCGGCAACACGCTGAAATACCATGGCCGACGAAACACCCATAACATCGCCCACGGCAGCAATACACCGAAAAACCCGAACATCAGGTGTGTGGAAAATACAGCGCCGATCATGACGGCAATCACCGCCAATCCCCGATCAAAAAGCGTCTTCTGCTGCCATCCTCGGGCAACCAGTAACCCCAGCGCCAAGGTCGGCAACACATTCAACGTATCAGCATCGTCGATAAACATCCGATAGGGCACTTCGCTGATCACACTGAACAGCAGCAGCCATCCCAGGTAACGCCATTGGCCCGTGACAGGTGCGTTTCTCGCCCGATGCAAATTCGCCGCAATCGCCAGGCAAAACCACGGAAACGCCAAGCGGCCCGGCACATACAGGCCATCCAGGCTCAAACCGACATACCGCAGGTGGTCCAGCACCATGCTCACCAGCGCCAGCCACTTGAGCAGATCCAGAGCGCCATCACGGACGCGTCCGACAGGCATCGTTTCAGTACCGTGCATAATTCCCCAGTGACTTTGCATTTACAGTGCGTGCGCACCCGCGACAATCTTGGTTACAGTGCGCACCAACATCGACCACAGGAATGGGCCATGACCGACAAGAGCCAGCAATTCGCCAGTGACAACTATTCCGGTATCTGCCCGGAAGCCTGGGCCGCCATGGAACAAGCCAACCAGGGTCATCAGCGCGCCTACGGCGATGATGAATGGACCCACCGCGCCGCCGACGGTTTCCGCAATCTGTTCGAAACCGACTGCGAAGTGTTCTTCGCCTTCAACGGCACCGCCGCCAACTCCCTGGCGCTGTCCTCTTTGTGCCAGAGCTACCATAGCGTGATTTGCTCGGAAACCGCCCACGTCGAAACCGACGAATGCGGCGCGCCGGAGTTTTTCTCCAACGGCTCCAAGCTGCTCACCGCCCGCACCGAAAACGGCAAGCTGACCCCGGAATCGATCCGCGAGATCGCCCTCAAGCGCCAGGACATCCACTACCCGAAACCACGCGTAGTCACCCTGACCCAGGCCACCGAAGTCGGCAGCGTGTACACCCCGGAAGAAATCCGCGCCATCAGCGTGACCTGCAAGGAACTGGGGCTGAACCTGCACATGGACGGCGCACGCTTCTCCAACGCCTGCGCGTTCCTCGGCTGCTCACCGGCGGACCTGACCTGGAAGGCCGGCGTGGATGTGTTGTGTTTTGGCGGCACCAAGAATGGCATGGCGGTGGGTGAAGCCATCTTGTTCTTCAACCACAAGCTCGCCGAAGACTTCGATTACCGCTGCAAACAGGCCGGCCAGCTGGCGTCAAAAATGCGCTTCCTGTCCGCCCCGTGGGTAGGCCTGCTGGAAAACGACGCCTGGCTCAAGCATGCCCGCCACGCCAACCACTGCGCCCAGTTGCTGAGCAGCCTGGTGGCGGATATTCCCGGGGTGGAGCTGATGTTCCCGGTGCAGGCCAACGGCGTGTTCCTGCAACTCTCGGAACCGGCCATCGCCGCGCTGACCGCCAAGGGCTGGCGCTTCTACACCTTCATCGGTAAAGGCGGCGCACGCTTCATGTGTGCGTGGGATACCGAGGAAGAGCGTGTAAGAGAATTGGCGGCGGATATTCGGAAAGTGATGGAGGCCTGAAACGACGGGCCTTTCAGCCTCTTAGCAGAGACTGTTTGTACGTGTTTCTGACAGTATCTATCTACCCCCTGCCTTGGATAGGATCTCTGCACCCCGAACGAACGGACGCGTTCTTTCGGGGCTGACTGCCTGCCGAATAGTCGGCTGGAAATGGAAATCCGATAGAGGGCAATATCATGGAATATCAAAACAACGGCAACACCCTTCAGAGCGACGGCACCGTCAGCACTACCGTCATTGATTGGGATGAGTTCAGGAAATATGCGAAAGTCGGTGACACCATCAAAGAGCCCTCAAGGACGCTGAGGATCTACGATAAAGTCTACGAACTGACAGCATCCGGCCAACATTTCGTGGTTCATATCTACGCGCAGTAACCGTTAACGCCTGAGATCCGCGCCGCAGGCTCATGACCTCCGACGCGGAACCGAAGTCTGCGACCTCATCAGATTAAAACCCGACCTTGGTACTGGCTCGCCAGGGTCGACTTACAGGGCCTTTGGCTTGAGCACTTGCCAGTCGTCGATGGGACCTCGGTTTTCAATAAAGGTACCCCCGCCGAACTTCACCGCCAGTTTGTTTACGGCGTTCAAGGCGGTGGTCACGGCACCTTCCCCCCAGCCTCCCGTGAAGGACACATCATCGCCGGCCAGAATGAAGCCATCGGGACTTCCATCAAACACACCGTTCATAAACTGCGAAAACAGCAGGCGCTGGTATTCGTACTGCCCCGGCAGGTTCATTTTGAAGGCACTCAGGAAAAACGGTTGTTCTTCCCAATTGATTTCGACAAATGGATCGGTCATACCGAACTCCGCCGCAAGGTTCAACTGATGGTGGGCATACACCGAATCCAACAAGGTTGAACATACCGCCACATGGGACGGTAATGGCGCAGCGCGATCACCCAGGAACTTGATGCTGTCGTCGTTCCAGGTGTAAGACAAAAACATCCCGCTGCCTTTGTAGGGGCCTTGACTCGCAGCGTAGTCCAGCAGGTATGTGCCGCGGGTAATTCGGTCCGACAACGTCACACTCATCTTGTATTGACGATCTGCACCGACATCGGTCCAGAAAGGCCGCTGGGTCTGCGCAAATATTTTGGCCGACTGCATGTAATGGGTGTACGTAACTGCCTCCCACTCTTTTATGGACAAGAGGCTATTCATTTGGTCAAAGCGGGCGACGCCATCCATAAAACGGAATTTGTCGAGGACACGTTTGTGAGGCGTATAAACCACAGCAGCAAAGGTGTATTGACGCTCGCTTCCTCGATTATGATCAAACATCCACACATCAAATTCGCCATCCGGACGCCGTATGATCTGGCGCACTTCCTGGTTGAAAGGCTGAGCAATGACCTGGGCGGTCAGGCCCTGGACGGTAGTGCCCGCGGGCCAATAAGCCATGGGGTCGCCGAGGGCATCCGGAGCACGATTCCACAGTCGGGTAGGCAACTCGCTGGAACCGTCATACATTAGCTTGTGGTTGGTATCCAGCCCGGTATACAGCACCCGCAACACCTCCAGAAAGCAGTTCGGATAGTCGGTGTTCCATCCGCCGGTACCAAAGCCGATCTGGCCGAACAAGTCGATATCCTCACGACTCCAACCCGCCTCTTCCACCATGGCCGCGAAAAAGCTGAGATTGTCCCATCCTTTGTCCAGGATCGCGTTCCACAGGGTCTTGATCTTCGCCAGATCAGGATTGTCCCCGGACATCGCGGTTTCCATTTCAAGGAACTTGATCGGATCCTGCTCCAGGAAAACATCGAACAATTTGCTTTCGATATCTTCATATTCGGGAGGCAAGTTCTTGCCTTCGTAATAGACCTGTCGTTGTTGATAGTCGACCACTGTGCTGGGGGTTGCAGCCGACCCTGGGTTGGGAAAGTCCGCTGAATTGGCGGTCATACCCACTTTATCGAAATAGTGCATCAACGCCTTGCCGGAGACGGGAAAGCGCATAGCGCCCATTTCACAGATAACGCTGTTGGCGGAGTCTTGCGGATCGCCCGCCACATAGGAATAGAAACGCCCGCCAATACGGTCGCTGGCCTCCACCACCACCGGGTGCAAGCCCATGCGCATCGCTTCATAAGCAGCCACCAGTCCGGCCACTCCGGCACCAACAATCAGTACCTGGGTGCCCTGCTGACGTGTAGAAACACCCGCCAACGGTTTTCCATTGCTGACAGCCGAATTGAGGAACTTGGCGTAATGAAAAGGGAAGTCTGGAATAAGCGCAGTGACATCGTTGGTCAACAGGCGCGCCGCACCTTTAGAACGTGAAGGGATAGCAGACATATCAGTCATCCTTGGTGTGTCAAAGGACGTCCGCCTACGGCTTCACTGCGAAGGGCGACTACGACGAGTTCGATCCTAAGCGTAGACGCTTGTAGGAAATGTCTGCATCTAAATTGAAAATAGAAAGCGACTGCGTAAGGCAGGGCTTGCCCCATAAGGTTATGCGCCATCAGTTCAGAAATTCATGAAGTGATTATTTGCAAATGCCGATTCAATAGTTTTTTTAGTTACAAGACTCTGCGTAGTCTCACTCAATAAAAACAGACCGTGATGCCTATGAACACGCCCTCCGACCGATCGGCTGCTCCCACTTCCACCACGCTGAAAATCGAAACCCGCTCCATTGACTACGTGCCGCGCAATGAACGCCACGGTAAGGTCTGGCACCAGGCGCCGTTCTGGTTCACCGGCAACTTCGTTCTGACCACCATGGTCACCGGGTTTACCGGCGCAGCCTTGGGGCTGAGCCTGGTGTATGCCGTCCTGGCGATTGTCATCGGCGTGTGCCTGGGTACATTCGCCATGGCGTTCCACGCCAACCAGGGCCCACGCATGGGCTTGCCGCAGATGATCCAGTCGCGGGCACAGTTCGGTTTACGCGGGGCAATCGTGCCCTTTATCGCGGTGGTCTTCGTGTACATCGGCTTCAACGTGTTCAATGTGATTCTGGCGACGGACGCCATCAATACCGTGCTGCCCGGCAGCCGTGCCCCCTGGTACGCGTTGATGATCATCCTGGCGGTGGTGATTGCCGTGATCGGCCACGACCTCCTGCACACCGTGCAGCGCTGGCTGACCTACGTGATGATCAGTGTCTTCGCCGTACTCACAGTCGCAGCCGTGACGCACCTGCAGGCCGACACGGCAGTGGCCGACGCGCACTTTTCCTGGTCGGCCTTCCTGATCCAACTTTCAGCCGCTGCGGGCTATCAGATCAGTTACGCCGTCTATGTCTCGGATTACTCGCGCTACCTGCCCCATAACACGCCGTCGCGCAGTGTCATCACCTGGACATACCTGGGGGCTGCCGGCTCGGCGCTGTGGCTGATGTCACTGGGGGCGTTTCTCGCCTCGGCGTTGCCCTCACCCGACGCCATCGGCAGCGTGCAGGCAGTAGGCAACCAACTGCTGCCGGGGTTTGGCACCTTTACCGTGCTGATTGCCGTCCCGGCGTTGGTCGGCATCATGGCCGTCAACTGCTATGGCGCGATGCTCACCGGAATCAGTGCCATTGACGGTTTTGTGCCGATCAAGCCCAGGATCAAAAGCAGAATCCTCGGGATCAGCCTGGTGGCCGCGATCATTTTTGTGATCGCCTTGTGCATCCCCGAAAGCTACCTCAGCAGCTTTAACACCTTCGTGCTGTTGATGCTTTATTTCCTGGTGCCCTGGACAGCAGTCAACCTTGCCGACTTCTACGCCGTACGAAAAGGGCGCTACGCCATCAGCGACATTTTCAACCCAGCGGGCATCTATGGCCGTTGGTCGAGCACCGGACTCGTCGCCTATTTCCTCGGCCTGGCGGCAATGGTTCCGTTTATGTCGCTGGGTTTTTATCAAGGGCCGATCAGCTTCATGTTGGGCGGCGCCGATATTGCGTTCGTCGTCGGCCTGCTGGTCTCGGCATTGGTTTACTGCGTGATGAGTCGCCAACTCGACCACGCCGCCGAGTCGCGGGCCATAAAAGCCAGTGAACAAGCGCTGGAAGGAAACGTGTCATGACTCCGTTACGCGTCGTTTGTCACCAACTGGCGCCGCGTATCGGCGATACCGATTACAATCGGGCGCTGACCGAACGTGCGATTCGTCGAGCGGCGATTCTCAACGCCCAGTTGATCGTCCTGCCGGAGCTGATTCAGAGCGGTTACGTATTTGCCGACCGGGAGGAAGCCTACACCGCCTCCGAGACATGTGACGGTCCAACCCTGGTCCTGTGGAAAAGCCTGGCGCGGGAGCTGGGGATCATCATCGTCGCAGGGTTCTGTGAGCGTCTGAGCGCGGGACAGGTCGCCAACAGTGCCGCACTGGTCGAACCCACGGGGCGGTTGACGGTGTATCGCAAGGCGCACTTGTGGGACCGTGAGAAACTGATCTTCACCGCTGGGGATGCGCCACCTCCGGTGATCGACACTGCCGTCGGGCGGATCGGCATGATGATCTGCTACGACTTGGAACTGCCCGAATGGGTGCGCCTGGCAGCGCTGGCGGACGCCGACCTGCTCTGCGTTCCGGTGAACTGGCCGGATGGCCCGCGCCCCGAGGGTGAACGGCCGGCAGAGATCGTGCGGGTACAGGCGAATGCGGCGGTCAACCGCATGTTCATCGCCGCGTGCGATCGCCATGGCGAGGAACGTGGCGTCAGGTGGGTGGGCGGCTCGGTCATCGTCGACGCCGATGGCTACCCGTTGGCCGGAGCAGCCTCCCACCCAGGGGAACAACCGTTGATGGCTGACCTGCCGTTGGCCGAGGCCAGGAACAAGTCAATCAGCGACCACAACCACGTTCACCAGGATCGTCGGCCCGGGCTGTACTGAGCGTCAGAACTCAATGCGCACATCACCCTTCGGCACACTGCAGCAGGATAGGATGTAGCCCTCGGCTTCGTCCTCCTCGGTGATCCCGCCGTTGTGGTCCATCTCGACCTCGCCCCCCAGCTTCATCACCTTGCATGTGCCGCAAATCCCCATGCCACAGGCTTTCGGGATCAACAGGCCGAGCTTGGCCGCCGCCGCATGCACGGTTTCGCCCGGTGCGACGCGAATGCTCTTGCCCGACGCAATGAATTCCACCTGGTGCAAATCCGCCAGATCGATTTCCGGTGCGTCGGCAGCTTGTTCGGCTTGCTCCACCGCATCGGCACGGGCTTCGGGTGGCGTGGCTCCGAAGGATTCTTCGTGGTAGCGCGCCATGTCGAAACCGGCGACTTCCAGCAGGCGCTTCACCGCGTTCATGTACGGCGTAGGCCCGCAGCAGAACACTTCGCGCTCCAGGAAGTCCGGCACCATCAGCTCGAGCATCTTGTGGTTCAGGTAACCGCGATAACCTGCCCACGGCTCACCCAACCCGTGTTTCTCGCAGATCAGGTGCAGGCTGAAGTTATCGATGCGCGACGCCATGTGCTCCAGCTCGCGGTGGTAAATGATGTCCTTGGGCGAGCGGGCGCTGTGGATAAACGTCATGTCGACATTGGCGTTGGTGTCGTAGAACCAGCGCGCCATGGACATGACCGGGGTGATCCCCACACCACCGCTGAGGTACAACACTTTCGGGCTCGGGTAATCGATGGCATTGAACAGGCCCACCGGCCCGTGCACCGCCAACTCCTGGCCTTCGTGCAGGGTGTCGTGCAGCCAGTTGGAGACTTTGCCGCCCGGCACGCGCTTGATCGTCACCGAGAAGCTGTACGGCACCGACGGCGAGCTGGAAATGGTGTACGAACGCATGATCGGCTGGCCTTCGATTTCCAGCTCCAGGGTGACGAACTGCCCCGGCTTGAAAAAGAACAGGATCGGCTGGTCGGCCATGAAGCAAAAGGTGCGCACGTCCCAGGTTTCCTGGATGACTTTGACGCAACGGACGATGTGCCGACCATTGGCCCAGGTCTGGGTCGTTACCGGATTCAGGAAATTGCTGGACATGTTCTTCTCCACCGCCGAGGTCGGCCTTATGGTGGCGATTCTGCGTAACGCGAGAACCACCCATTTACCTATCTGCGACATTCACATACTTATCGCGACCAGCCCCCATACCACGGGGGTTGCGCGTCGGGATCAGAGTGGGCCATGTCGCTCATGGATAAGGTTCGGCGCATCGGCGGCCCCACACTCGCTCCCAACACAGACGCTTTCTTTACGCCTTGCTGCAAACCTGATTAGCCACTTATCTCGGCCACACAGAATGGCCATGAGGACACACACGATGGACGTCACCGCAACTTTAAGCTTGGGCGATCCGCTGGAACCCGCACGCAAGGCCACCGCGCAGATGCTGCAAGAGCGCGAGCGCACCTTTTCGCTGCCACAGCCGTTCTACTCTGATGAGCGGTTGTTTGATATCGACATGCAGGAGATCTTCCAGAAAGAGTGGTTGATCGCCGGCATGACCTGCGAGATCCCCACCAAGGGCAACTACCTGACCCTGCAAGTGGGCAAAAACCCGATCATCGTGATCCGTGGCGCCGAAGGCGTGGTGCATGCCTTCCACAACGTGTGCCGCCACCGTGGCTCGCGCTTGTGCACCAGCGACAAGGGCAAGGTCGCCAAACTGGTGTGCCATTACCACCAGTGGACCTACGAACTGGACGGGCGCCTGCTGTTCGCCGGTACCGAGATGGGCGCCGACTTCGACATGAAGCAGTACGGCTTGAAGCCGGTGAACGTGAAGACCGCGGGTGGCTACATCTTCATCAGCCTGGCTGAGAACCCGCCGGCCATCGATGACTTCCTGTCGACACTGAACCACTACATGGAACCCTACGACATGGAGAACACCAAGGTGGCGATTCAGACCACCTTGTTCGAAAAGGCCAACTGGAAGCTGGTGCTGGAAAACAACCGCGAGTGCTACCACTGCAACGCTTCGCACCCGGAACTGCTCAAAACCCTGCTGGAATGGGATGACGTCACCGACCCGCGCGCCGACCAGGCGTTCAAGGACCACGTGGCCGCGTCTGCCGCTGCCTGGGATGCCGAGAAGATCCCTTACGCCCACGCGAGCTTCGGCTTGCGTAACCGCATCGTGCGCATGCCGCTGCTCAAGGGCACCGTGTCGATGACCCTGGACGGCAAGCAGGGCTGCGCCAAACTCATGGGTCGCATCAAGAACCCGGACCTGGGCTCGATGCGCATTCTGCACCTGCCGCACTCGTGGAACCACTGCATGGGTGACCACATCATCGTGTTCACCGTGTGGCCGATCAGCGCCCAGGAAACCATGGTCACCACCAAGTGGATCGTGCACAAGGATGCGGTCGAGGGCGTGGATTATGACGTGGAGCGCATGCGCCAGGTGTGGGACGCCACCAACGACCAGGATCGTCGCCTGGCCGAAGAGAACCAGCGCGGGATCAACTCCACCGCCTACCAGCCCGGCCCTTACTCCAAGACCTATGAGTTCGGCGTGGTGAACTTCGTGGATTGGTACAGCGAGCGCATGCTCAGCAACTTGGGTGCCGCCCCGGCGCCGTACCTCAAAGGTGTTGCCGTACACGAATAAAAAGGTGGGGCTTGCCTGCGATGGCGGTATGGGTTGATACAACGCCATCGCAGGCACCTCCCACATTAGCTTTCATTTCACCCACGATCAAAATTTGATCAACCCCCTTGCAGACCACTCGCATCCTGCCTTCCAGCCTTTCCCCAACAACTTATCCACAAAGCCACCCACAGCAATTGTGGGCAACTGTGCTATCCCCTAAAAATAAATGAAGAAAATCCGTGACTTATTCGTGCTGCCAGTTTTAACGCACAGCTGATCACTTTCTGAGCAACACCGTGAAAGTCATGTAAACCGTGGCTTGTAGCGGTACGCAAACACCTTATCCACAGAAGCACCAACAGACTTTGGGGGCAACTTTGACGATGCTGTGGAAAACCGCTTCAAACCTTCATAAATCGCGGTTTACACGAGTTTTAGTCGAAAAAAATCGTGAATCGATCAGATTTTGACCAATCGAATGAAAGCCTTTATTTATAAGGGCTGCAGCTGAGAGCGAACACGTTATCCACAGAAGCGCCAACAGAGTATGGGGGCAAGTCGGCTGGGAAAAATGCACAGAGACAGGGAAAAACCCAAGTAAAAACCGTCAGTTAGCTTGGTTGTTTTTCGTACAGAGGGCTGCAGGGCTTGATTCACAGGGGCTGTGGACAACCGCGAACAGGTTATCCACAGACGGGTCAACAGGGATTGTGGGTAAGCCCAAGGGACTTCAAGTATGGGGGGAGCTGGTTTCCCTGCTATAGCCATTGGAATCTACACATCGTTGTAGTGAGCGGGCTTGCCCCGCGCTGGGTGGCGAAGCCGCCCCAAACCAAACGACTTGGTTTTATCTGAAACTCAGCGGCGTATTTATTGGGGCGGCTTCGCCCCCCAGCGCGGGGCAAGCCCGCTCACCACAGGTACAGATACGCCAGCTCCCACAGGGGATCAGCGTACGACGCCTTCCTCAACCAGCAGCTTGAGAATGGCCTCGGCGCCCGCTTCCGGGCTGAGGCCCTTGAGCACTTGCCCACCGCCGCCGCTGGCCTTGGCAGTGGCGGCTTTCATACGATCGGCGCCGCTCTTGGCCTTGATCACCTTGAGCCGCTTGGGGCGAGGCTTGGCCGGTTGCAGCACGGCCCCTGTGTATAACGCGTCCTGCTCGACTTCAACTTCGTGAGCCGCCAGTTCACCGCGCTGCGCCGGGCCGTACGCACTTTGCCGAGGCTTGGGCGCGGCGTTATCCACGGTCGCCAGGAACGGCAAACGCACCTTCAACCGGCGCCGCTGGCCGCGTGGCAGGGCTTGCAGCACATGGGCCACGCCCGCTTCGATCGATTCAACCTGCGCCAGCCCGACAATCAGCGGCCAGCCCAACTGCTCGGCCAGCAAGAACGGCAACATGCCCGAGCCTTCACCGGTTTCGGCCTGGCTGCCAGTGAGCACCACCTGGGCACCGGCATCGCGCAAGTACTCACTGAGTACCGGCAACGCATCGCTGCCAGCCGGTTGCTCCAGTACATGTAACTCTGGCAAGCCCATGCCCAGGTAACTGCGCAGTGTCGGTTCGGCGATGTTGCCGGCGTGCAGCACCTGCAACTTATCCCCAGCCATTTGCAGGCCCAGTTCGACGGCGCGCGCGTCCTGCTCAGCACGGCGCGGGCGCCCGGAGGTAGGGTGGGCACCGATGGACACCAGGCTGATTACATTCGTCGTCATGGTCATATCCTTAAGCAGCATCGCGCTTGGCGCCGTTGCGGTAGGTCTCGACCGCCGCGATCAAGGCTTGCAGTATCGCGGCGCTTTCGCCGATGACCGAGAGGTCGGCACGCTTGATCATGTCGCAGCCAGGATCCAGGTTGATCGCCACCACCTTGTCGCAGGCGCCGATGCCCTGCAGGTGCTGGATCGCCCCGGAAATGCCCACGGCCACATACACCCGCGCCGTGACCCAGGTGCCGCTGGCGCCCACCTGACGGTCACGCGCCATGAAGCCATCGTCCACCGCGACGCGGGAGGCGCCTTCGGTGGCACCCAACGCCGCAGCGGTCTGGTGGAACAGCGCCCAGTCCTTCACCCCATTGCCACCGGAGAAAATGAATTCGGCCTCGGCCATGGGAATAGCCCCCGGGTCCACCGCCACCGCGCCGAGGTCCTCGATACGCGGCAAGCTGCGCGCCAGGGCTGTGGATAACTCCACAGGCAACGCTTCGTGACGGGTTTCGCTGACGGGCTCCGCGCACTCTACGGCAGCCAGGATCAGGCGCGGCAGCGGCCGGGCCAAGTCTTCCTGGCCAGCACCGGCGCGGCCGATGCACTCGTCGCCCTTGATCTGCCACACCCGCGTGGCCGGGCGCTCCTTGAGGCTCGCGGCAAAACGTCGGCCCAGTTCGCCGCCACCGCTGCGGCTGTCCGGCAGCAACCAATGACGCGGGTTGAACTGGTTATCCACAGCGCGCAAACCTTGAACCCGTTGCTCCGGTGAATAACCGTCGAATTCGTGGCCCTCAAGCACCAGCAGACGGTCGACGCCAGCGGTGGCAAACGTACTTTCCTTGTGCTCGCCAAACACTACCGCCAGCACCGCGCCGTCGCTGCCGGCGAGTTGCCGCGCCAGGCCAAGCAGGTCGCGGTCGTGGCTGCTCAAGCGGCCGCCCACCATGTCCGGCACCACGTTGATGTAGAAGGCAGGCGCAGGCACCTGATGCAGCGGCAACTGCACTTCCACCGCCGCCGTGCGCTTGGCCGCGCCGCCCTGCTGGGCACCGCTGCGGTCGATACGCTTGATGCCGTTGGGGCCGATAAAACCGACGCCGTGTACGTTCTTGCGAATGACACCGTTAGGTCCCATCCAACTGTGTTGTACCGGCTGCATGGCCGCGTGCAGCGGGTGCAAGCGGTTGCGGGCGATCCATTCGGCCCGTGGGTCGCGGCGGATAATGTCGCTCATCAATGCACCTCCGCAGGTTCAAGTTTGGCCGGGGCCTTGGCCGGTGCGGCGTCTTCCAGCAACGCATCAGCCACCAACTCCGCGATATCCTTGATCAATGGGCGCGGCTCGACCACACCTTCCAGCATCGCGGTACATTGCGGGCAACCCACGGCCACCAGCTCGGCGCCGGTTTCGCGGATGTCGTCCATGCGCATGTCCGGGATACGTTGCTTGCCGGGAATGTCAGTAATCGGCGCCCCACCCCCACCGCCGCAGCAGCGAGAACGGAAGCCCGAGCGTTGCATCTCCTTGACCTCGATGCCCAGCGCCCGCAGCACTTGGCGCGGCGCCTCGTATTCGCCGTTGTAGCGGCCCAGGTAGCACGGGTCGTGATAGGTCACGCTGTTGCCCTTGTGCTGGCCCAGGTTCAGCGCGCCCTCGCCGATCAACTCGGCCATGAAGGTACTGTGGTGCTGCACGAGGTAGTTGCCGTTAAAGGCGCCGTACTCGTTCTTCAGCACGTGGAAACTGTGCGGGTCGCACGTGACGAGGCGCTTGAAGCTGTACTTGGCCAACGTCTGGATATTGCGCGTGGCCAGCAACTGGAATGTCGCTTCATCGCCCAGACGGCGGGCTACATCTCCGCTGTCGCGCTCTTCCAGGCCGAGCACGGCAAAGTCCACCTTGGCCGCTTTGAGCACTTTGACAAAGGCTCGCAGCGTGCGTTGGTTACGCATGTCGAAGGCGCCATCGCCGACCCAGAACAGCACCTCGGCACTGCCCTTGTCGCTGAGCAACGGCAGGTTCAGATCCGCCGCCCAGTTCAGGCGACCACCCGGTGCGAAACCGCCGGGGTTGTCGGTGGCGATCAAATTCTCGAGGACTTCGGCGCCCTTGTTCGGCGTGGCCCCTTTTTCCAGTGTGAGGTGGCGGCGCATGTCGACGATGGCGTCCACGTGCTCGATCATCATCGGGCACTCTTCCACACAGGCACGGCAGGTGGTGCATGACCACAGGGTCTCGGCGTCCACCAGGCCGTTGACGATGGGCTGGTGCGGGTTGCCGCTGTGTTCGCCGATCGGTTTGCCTGGATAGGGGCTGCCGGCAAATTTGGCATCGGTGCCGCCGGCCAGGCCGACCACCATATCCTGAATGAGTTTTTTCGGGTTCAGCGGCTGGCCGGCGGCGAACGCCGGGCACGCGGCTTCGCACTTGCCGCACTGCACGCAGGCGTCGAAACCGAGCAATTGGTTCCAAGTGAAATCCTTGGGTTTCTCCACGCCCAGCGGCGCGGACTTGTCGCTGAGGTCCAGCGGCTTCAAACCGGTGGAACGGCCACCGCCAAAGCGTTCGGCGCGGCGGTGCCAGGCCAGGTGCAAGGCACCGGCGAAGGCGTGTTTCATCGGGCCGCCCCAAGTCATGCCGAAGAACATCTCGGACACGCCCCACAACACACCGACGCTGAGCAGCGCAGCGAGCAGCCAGCCGCCGAAATCAGCCGGCAGGATTCCAGCCACCGGCAGCGTCACCAGGAAGAAACTCACCGAGAACGCCATGAGGCTTTTCGGCAGGCGCATCCACGGGCCCTTCGACAGGCGCGACGGCGGATTGCGCCGCCGCAGGTAGACGAACGTGGCGCCGACAAACATCAGCACCGAGGCCAGCAGCAAGGCGTAGCCGAGGATGCGGTTATGCAGGCCGAAACCGTGTACGAGGATCGCCAGCAGCGCCGACAGCACAAACCCCAGCGCGGTCGCGACGTGGGTGTTGGCGATGTATTTGTCGCGGGCGACCACGTGGTGCAGGTCGACCATGTAGCGCTTGGGCATGGCCAGCAGGCCGCCCAGCAGGTCAACCTTGGAAGCGCGGCCACGGCGCCACATGTTCACCCGGCGCAGGGCGCCGAGGACGGCCAGGCCCAACGCGGCAAACAACAGAATAGGCAGCAAGGTGTTCAACATGGTGAAGCTCCCACAGACCACACAGGTCTACTGTGAAACTGGCCTTAATGTGGGAGGGGGCGTGCTCCCGATGGCGGCGAATCAGCCACACATGCATCAACTGACACACTGCCATCGGGAGCAAGCCCCCTCCCACATTTGGACCGAGTCCACATTATTTCGGTGTCGGGTCAGAAATCCTTGCACAAGCGCAGGGCGTCATAGATCGCAGCGTGGGTATTACGCTGCGCCACACAGTCGCCAATGCGGAACAGCAAGTACCCGTCACCCGCCTCGCTCAAGCACGGCTGCGGCTTGATCGCGAACAAGGCTTCGACGTCGATCTGGCCCTTGTTGCGCGAGCCTTCCTTGAGCGCGTAGTAGATGGCTTCATCCGGACGCACGCCGTTTTCAACCACCACCTGGTCGACCACCCGTTCCTCTTTGGCACCGGTGTATTCGTTCTCCAGCACCGCCACCAGCTTGTCGCCCTCGCGGTAGACCTTTTCCAGCATCATGTCGCCGGTCATGATCACTTCCTTGGGGTACATGCTGCGGTAGTAGGTCGGGAACGACGTACCGCCGATGGCCACGCCCGGTTTGATATCGTCGGTGACGATCTCGACCTGGCAGCCTTTGTCCGCGAGGAAATCCGCGACCGACATGCCGGTGAATTCGCAGATGGTGTCGTACACCAACACGTTTTTACCCGGTGCGACCTTGCCGTCGAGCACGTCCCAACTGCTGACGACCAAGCCTTCGGCCGCGCCCCAGTGTTCGTTCTGCTCCACATTCGGGTGCCCTCCCACCGCCAGCACCACCACATCCGGGCGCAGGTCCAGGATGGTGTCGGCATCGGCCGCCACGCCCAGGCGCAGGTCGACTTTCAAACGTGCCAGCTCCAACTGGAACCAGCGGGTGATCCCGGCAATCTGATCGCGCTGTGGCGCTTTCGAGGCGGTGGTGATCTGCCCGCCGATAAACTCTTTCTTTTCGAGCAGGGTCACGTCGTGGCCACGTTCGGCAGCCACGCGTGCGGCTTCCATCCCGGCAGGGCCGGCACCGACCACCACGACTTTGCGTTTGGGTCCGGTGGACTTCTCGATGATGTGGGGCACGCCCATGTATTCACGGGAAGTCGCAGCGTTCTGGATGCACAGCACATCCAGGCCCTGGTACTGGCGGTCGATGCAATAGTTGGCGCCGACGCACTGCTTGATCTGGTCGATCTGGCCCATCTTGATCTTGGCGATCAGGTGCGGGTCGGCGATGTGTGCACGGGTCATGCCGACCATGTCCACATAGCCGCCTTCCAGAATGCGCGTGGCCTGGTTCGGGTCCTTGATGTTCTGCGCGTGCAGCACCGGGACCTTGACCACTTCCTTGATACCGGCGGCCAGGTGCAGGAACGGCTCCGGTGGATAACTCATGTTGGGGATAACGTTGGCCAGGGTGTTGTGGGTGTCGCAACCCGAGCCCACCACGCCGATGAAATCGAGCATGCCAGTGTCGTCGTAATACTTGGCGATCTGCTTCATGTCCTCGTGGGACAGGCCGTCCGGGTGGAACTCGTCGCCGCACAGGCGCATACCCACGCAGAAGTCGTCACCGACCTCGGCACGCACCGCTTTGAGGACTTCCAGGCCGAACTTCATGCGGCCTTCAAAGCTACCGCCCCACTCGTCGGTACGCTTGTTGACCCGTGGGCTCCAGAACTGGTCGATCATGTGCTGGTGCACGGCCGACAGCTCCACACCGTCCAGGCCACCGGCCTTGGCGCGCTTGGCGGCGCTGGCGTAGTTACCGATCACGCGCCAGATTTCCTCGGGCTCGATGGTCTTGCAGGTGGCACGGTGCACCGGCTCACGCACGCCGGACGGCGACATCAGGGTGGGCCAGTTGAAGCCGTCCCAACGCGAGCGACGGCCCATGTGGGTAATCTGGATCATGATCTTGGCGCCATGCTTGTGCATGGCGTCAGCCAGGTTCTGGAAGTGCGGGATGATACGGTCGGTGGACAGGTTGACCGAGCTCCACCACTCCTGCGGACTGTCGATGGCGACCACCGAGGAACCGCCGCAGATCGCCAGGCCGATGCCGCCCTTGGCTTTCTCTTCGTAATACTTCACATAGCGGTCAGTGGTCATGCCGCCGTCGGTGGCATACACCTCGGCGTGAGCGGTGCTGAGCACGCGGTTGCGGATGGTCAGTTTGCCGATCTGGATCGGCGCAAACATTGCTTCGAAAGCCATGGCACGGTCCTCGGCTTACAACGGCTTGACGGTGAACAGGCCGTCATCGTGGCCCTCTTCGGAGCCTCCGTAGACTTGTTCGGCGACGGTGCGGATCTTGCTTCCGCGCGCTTCGAGAATCTGGTCCATCGCGCCGGCAAACCAGCCAGTGAACATGTAGTCCACTTTGCGCCCGACCTTGCCGTACACGTAGACGAACGCCGAGTGTTCGAGCTTGACGCTGGCGGTGCCTTTGTCGAGGTCGATGTCCTGGATCTTGAACAGGCCCCAGCCGCGTTGCGACAGGCGCTTCATGTAATGCTCGAACACCGCGACGCCTTCCAGGCCGTGGCACTCGGCTTCTTTTTCACACCAGTGCCAGGCGGATTTGTAGCCGGCCTTGTAGAGGATCTCGGCATAGGCGTCGGCGCCCAGCACTTCTTCAATGCCGATGTGGTTATTCACGAAAAAATGACGTGGCACGTACAACATCGGCAGGGCGTCGGAAGTCCAGACACCGGTTTCGCTGTCAACTTCGATAGGCAATTGCGGGGCGATCTTGGCCATGGAAACTTAACTCCAGAAAATTCTTGGTAGTGCCCCCGACGCGAACGGCCGGGGGAGAAATGCGGTGGCTTATTCGCCCCAGACGTCCTTGAGCACGTTGACCCAGTTCTCGCCCATGATCTTGCGCACCACGCGCTCAGGATGGCCGCGCTTGAGCAGGGTCTCGGTGAGGTTGGGGAACTCGCCCACGGTGCGGATGCCCAGCGGGTTGATGATCTTGCCGAAGCTGGTCAGGCGGCGTGCGTAGCCCTTGTCATGGGTCAGCATTTCGAAGAAATCCTGGCCATGGCCCTGGGTGAAGTCGGTGCCGATGCCGATCGCGTCTTCACCGACGATGTTCATGGTGTATTCGATGGCTTCGGCGTAGTCGTCGATGGTCGAATCGATGCCCTTGGCCAGGAACGGCGCGAACATGGTCACGCCGACAAAGCCGCCGTGGTCAGCGATGAACTTCAGCTCTTCATCGGATTTATTGCGCGGGTGCTCTTTGAGCCCGGACGGCAGGCAGTGCGAATAGCACACCGGTTTCTTCGATTCGAGGATGACTTCTTCGGACGTCTTGGAGCCCACATGGGACAGGTCGCACATGATGCCGACGCGGTTCATCTCGCCGACCACCTCACGGCCAAAGCCCGACAGGCCGCCATCACGCTCGTAGCAACCGGTGCCGACCAGGTTCTGGGTGTTGTAGCACATCTGCACCACACCGACGCCGAGCTGCTTGAAGATCTCGACGTAGCCGAGCTGGTCTTCGAAGGCATGGGCGTTCTGGAAGCCGAAGATGATGCCGGTCTTGCCCTGTTCCTTGGCTTTGCGGATGTCCGCGGTGGTTTTCACCGGGATCACCAAGTCACTGTTCTCACGGATCAGGGTCTGGCTGGCCACTATATTGTTGATGGTGGCCTGGAACCCTTCCCACACCGACACCGTGCAGTTGGCAGCCGTGAGGCCACCTTTGCGCATGTCTTCGAACAGGTCGCGGTTCCACTTGGCAATAATCAGCCCGTCGATAACGATGCTGTCGGCGTGCAATTCGGCTGGGCTCATCAGGCGTCCCCTTATTGGCGATTCATGCGCCGAATCGTCTGCCGGCGCTTTGGGGCCAGCATATGCCCAGGGGCCGACAGAGCCGGGTGCAAAAACGACAGGGGAATTGCCGAAAGCGTCAATCCACGACAAAGGCTGTTAAGAGAGGTCTGACTGGCGACTGTTCATTGTCTTACGCTTGAGCCAGAATTCCCGCATCACCTGATATGAGACGGCGCAATGAAATCGATTTTCCTGGCTTTGGCACTCATCGCAACCGGCGTTCACGCGGCCGAAGACACCGATAGCACGCCGTGCGACGGCATCGAAAACGACAAGCAAACCCTGGAATGCGCCTCTTACAACAAAACCACCGCTGAGCAACTGCTCAAGGATAACTATCAGGGCCTGCTGGAACGCATGGGTTCGACCTATGGCAGCGACAAGACCAAACTGGCCGACATTACCGCTCGTCTGAAGGATGCGCAGCAGAAGTGGGAGAAATTGCGCGATGCCGATTGCGCCGTGGATACGTTCCCGGCCGTGAACGGCACCAAGGCCTATGCGATTGCGCAGAATGATTGTTTGGCGCGAATGAGTGATGAGCGGTCGGAGTTTTTGGAATCGATTGGGCAGGAGTGACGGCTAGAAGGCTTTCCATATTGAGTTGAAGGCCATTTGCAGATGATCACGCTGAATTTTGTCGATATGGAGGTCCGCGCAATGCTGGCTCCACTTCGACAAGGCCTCCATGGTCTGCTCGATGTAAAGCTCGGGTTCGAGAAAGCTGAAGGGTTCACAGACCTTCCTGATTGCCTGGCGTGATGGCTGGCCCGTACCTGCAAAGGCACAGGTATGTTCATTCCCGCGACCGCTGGTATTGGCAAACGTCAGGTCATAAGCTGGCGCCATCTGCCAGCCAGCCGAGGAGCCGAAGAACGAGAAGTTTTTCGCGTGATCGTCGCGATTGTGAGCCAACGCATTGAAGACCATCAGCCGAGCCATTTTCTGCACATCACCGGCGTTTTGGGTGATGGCGAAGGTCAGGCGCAACAGGTCGCCGTAGTCAAGGCTGGGCATGCGGAAATCGGCATACAGGATCGCCGCGCAGGTCAGCATATGGCGCTTGATGTGACCGGTTCGGTCAAAGCGTCGAGTGTTGAAAAAACGCTCTAGTCCGGTATCCGTCTGTACCTCGAGCAGGCTTGAATCCGAGACTTCGACCCCCGCGTTACGAGCGATCTCGGCGTAGGCTTGTTCGATAGCGCCACTGTCGCGATGCTCGCCCTGACTGCGGAATTTGATCAACCAGTGTTCATAGCCTTCAGGCATCTCACCAAATGAAGAAATGGCCTGCTGCTTGTCGGTCGAGAGCCCAATGACTGCCTTTGGCCGCGCACCACCGGGAGAGCCTCCCGCCAGGCGCAATGACTCGATCACCTCGTGCGTTTCGCCAGACAATACGTTTTGCGAAGCGTGGTAAAGGGACGCCAGATCCAGCTCGCCTTGCTCTGAATCTTTCTCGAGCATCGGCCTATACTCAAGCGCCCCCATGCCCCGATTGCCCATATAGGCCAGCCGGTCCAATGGGCGTATCGCACGCCGTTCAATTCCCAATTTCATGCGAAAGAAACGGTCCATCAGCAACAGCCCCCAGCCATCGGGCAACGAATCGCTGAACGCCCCCGGCAGGCCACCGAAAAGTAACTCGTCAGCTGCCAACTGAGGTGTGGAAGAAAAGTCCATGTACAACGGCGCCAGGTTGAAGCCGTTCGCCAACCAACTCGGATCATACGAAAAATAAATCCCCCTGCCGGGTGCATCCACCAGCTCACCGACGTGTGAGCCTTGCAACATAACGTGCAGTGCGGAGACTGTTTTCATCGACGCCCTCGAAGCCTGGTTTGACTTTTCAATTCCTGGAGACTGATCGGCGGCGGCGCACTGAACAGATTCGCCATTTGCGCCCCTACCCCCAGGCTCATCGCGATCAGCAGTAAGGCATCAAGGGAAACCTTTCCGGTCGTTTCAAAGCGCTTGAGCGTGGACTCGGCCACTCCCGACTGGGCTGCCAAGGCTCGGCGAGAAAGGTTCTTGCTCAGCCGCAGTGCCTTGGCATTTCCAGCGATCTGCAAAGCAATCTCGCCGGGGGCGTAGAGAATATGGGTAAGGGCCATGGTCCGACCTCAAATGAGTGTTAGCAAGTGTAGCACCCGCAGGAAGCCCACATAAAATAATGGACAACCTGCTATCCATGAATATGTTTTTCTTAGCATAAGAGACAACCTGGTATCTCTTATTAAAATATAAATCTGACCTGGATTGCCGCGCCTTTGACCCCCCTCGAAAGGTGCGCGACCATCTGCGCCATCTCACGTCCTTCAAGGCTAAACCATGAAAACCTGCGGCATCGAAATCAAAGGCAGCGAAGCCATCATCGCCGTCGCCTCCCTGGACAACCAGGCGCTGACCCATGTCGCCCTGGCGACCAAGAAAATCGCGCTGGACGACGACGATGAGGCCGCCAACGTCAAAGCCTTCGCCACCCAGGTGAAGGCGTTTGTGCAGGAAAATGCCATCGAGCGCATCGCCATTAAGAAGCGCAGCAAGAAAGGTGAGTTTGCCGGTGGGCCGACCACGTTCAAGATTGAAGGGGTATTTCAGTTGCTGGACGGTGTTGAGGTGACGCTGTTGTCGCCGCAGACCATCAATGCACAGAACAAGAAGCACACCTTTGACTTGCCGGTGACGCTGAACAAATATCAGCATGAGGCGTACAAGGCGGCGTGTTCGGCACTGGTCAAGAAATAAGCCACACCCTATATCAATGTGGGAGCTGGCTTGCCTGCGATGGCGGTGTATCAGCCAGCATCTACAGCGCTGCCCCACCGCTGTCGCAGGCAAGCCAGCTCCCACATGTGCTCAGCGTTTGATTCAGTTAAGTGCTCGGCGCCGGTGCTGCAGCCAATCTCCGAAGGATTTGTCCTCCAGGGCATAGCCACCCCGGCTCGACTTCCATACCAGCTCTTTATCACGCAGGGCATCGATACAGGCCTGGATGGTCTGGGTGCCCGGCACTACGTCGCTGCCCATGTCTTCCAACGCCTTGCTGACGGCCGTGATGGTGCTGTCGGTAAACGGCGCGAACGGTTCGTTGTTCTGGGAGCGCTCCACCATCACTTCCAGCACCGCACGCTGGGGAATGGTGAGGGCGTTCCAGGCACTTTCGAATTCGGTCCAAACGCCGGCGCGCAGCAGTTCGGCGCGACTGTGCAGCAGTTGGCCGAGATTGCTCGCCTCCCCCAGTTCCAATGCCACTTCACCAATAATGGTGCGCAACATTTCCGGGCGACGGCCCACCAGCTCGAACGCTTCATCGATGTCGGCCGCATTGAACTGGTTGGTCTTGGCCAGAAGGCCGTTGAGGTACACGGTGTAGGCCTGTGTGAATGCTTTGCCCAACAGTGGAAATGGCGTGATGCTGGACCCGAAGAACGGCTGGCTTTTACCTAATACCAGATGGGCAAGCTTGTCGCGATTGGACCCCGTGAACACCAGGCGCAACCCGCTGCCCTCGCCTTCACGACCTTGGTTGAGCTGGTCCCGGGCGGCCTTGAGGGCAAACATCGCGTTAACACCCGCTTCGGTGGTGAGCGCGTGCTGGGCTTCGTCGATCACCAGCACGACGGTTTTCTCGGCAGCGCTGTGAAGCAGCTCCAGCGCTTGCGTCAGTGTCGCGCCTGCAGGCAATTGCGGCTTGGTGAAATCCCAGGACAAGGTGCGCAGGAAGCTGAGCTTTTCGATGCCGATATTTTTGGCCAGTTTGCGGATGCCCTTTTCAAAGGGCACCAGGGCACCGGCAATGGCACTGGAGATCAGGTCGGCGGGGTCTTTTTCCTTGTCGGCCCACAGGTCGACATACACCGCCAGCCAACCACGTGCCTGGCATTCAGGAACAAGGTCCTCACGCAAAAAAGTACTTTTGCCCGTGCGACGCGGCGCCGCGAGAAATAGGCCAGAGGTGAAATCCTGAATACCGGCCCCCACCAGGCCATCGGCAATGCTGCTTGCCAGGTCGGGACGGCGGAATACAAAGCCGCTGTTCTTGGACATGCTTTTATACTCAATTATGGAAAGGACTATAAATTATAGTAACGAGTATAATTGACTATAATCAGCCGTCAAACCACCTCCCGTCGCCGATCCTCCCTCGGACACTTGGCAAACCTCGCCCGATAACTCCTAGTGAAATACGACGGCGACTCAAACCCACAGGCAATGCTCACCTCCAGCACGCTCAAATCACTCTGGCGCAGCAACTGTCGGGCTTTTTCAAGGCGCAGGCCGAGGTAGAAGTTGCTCGGTGTGTCGTTCAGATGCAGGCGAAACAGGCGCTCCAATTGCCGCCGGGTGACTTTGATCGCCTCGGCCAAGGCCAATGTGCTCAGCGGCGGCTCGGTGTGTTGCTCCATCTCGCCGATCACTTGCACCAGTTTCTTGTTGTTGATGCCGTAGCGCGTGGCGATCTGCATGCGCTGGTGGTCTTTGCGCGGGCGGATACGGCTGAGCACGAATTGTTCGGAGACCTGGATCGCCAGGTCCGGGCCATGGGCCTGGGCGATCAGGTCGAGCATCAGGTCGATGGAGGCTGTACCGCCAGCGCAGGTGATGCGGCGGCGGTCGATTTCGAAGAGTTCCTGGGTCACTGTGAGCTGCGGATAGGATTCCTTGAACGCGTCGATAGCTTCCCAGTGCAGGGTCAGGCGATGGCCCTCGAGCAGGCCGGCTTCAGCGAGTACGCAGGCGCCGGTGTCGATGGCGCCGAGGGTCACGCCGTCGTGGTCGAGGCGGCGTAGCCAGTGCTCCAGGGCGGGTGTGGCGAACTGCAACGGTTCGAAGCCCGCCACCACCAATAACGTCGCACCCTTTTTCAGCGGTTCCAACGCGGCGTCGGCGTTGACCGACATGCCATTGCTCGCCAGCACCGCGCCGCCATCGGCGCTCAGCACGTGCCAGCGGTACAACTCGCCACGGAAGCGGTTGGCCACCCGCAGCGGTTCGACCGCGGAGATAAAGCCGATGGCCGAGAAGCCCGGCATCAGCAGAAAGTAGAAATCCTGGGACATGGTGGCGCTCTCGTCGGACGGGCAGCGTGGCACTGTGATACTCCCGTTATCGGGTGGATTCAAGGGGGCAGGTCGCTGCAGTGCAAGAGCGGGTCGCCGCCGTGCGTTTTGTCGCCCCTAAAGCTACGTAACGTGATCCCACGGCGCACAAAGACGCCGGACCCCACAATAACGACCTGCCGAGGGATCCACCATGAACCGACTGATTCGCCGCTGCTTGCTCGCACTCAGCGCCAGCGCCATCTTGAGCACCCACGTAATGGCCGCCGATGCGGCGTCCTGCCAGAACGTGCGCATGGGCGTGGTGAACTGGACCGACGTAATCGCCACCAGCGCCATGACCCAAGTGTTGCTCGACGGCCTCGGCTACAAGACCAAACAGACCAGCGCCTCCCAGCAAATCATCTTCGCCGGTATCCGCGACCAGCGCCTGGACCTGTTCCTGGGCTACTGGAACCCGCTGATGACCCAGACCATCACGCCGTTCGTCGACGCCAAGCAAGTCAAGGTGCTGGACAAGCCCAGCCTGGAAGATGCCCGCGCCACCCTCGCCGTGCCGACTTACCTGGCGGACAAAGGCCTGAAAACCTTCGCCGACATCGCCAAGTTCGAGAAAGAGCTGGGCGGCAAGATCTACGGCATCGAGCCAGGCTCGGGCGCCAACACCCAGATCAAGGCGATGATCGCCAAGAACCAGTTCGGCCTGGGCAAGTTCCAGTTGGTCGAATCCAGTGAAGCCGGCATGCTCGCCGCCGTCGACCGTGCGGTTCGCCGCAAGGAAGCCGTGGTGTTCTTCGGCTGGGCGCCGCACCCGATGAACGTCAACATCGCCATGACGTACCTCACCGGCAGCGACGACGCCCTGGGCCCGAACGAAGGCATGGCGACCGTGTGGACCGTGACCGCGCCAACCTACGCCGAACAGTGCCCCAACGTGCACAAACTGCTGACCAACCTGACCTTCACCGCCGCCGACGAGAGCCGGATGATGCAGCCGTTGCTGGATCACAAGGACGCCCTCGAGTCCGCCAAACAGTGGCTCAAGGATCACCCGCAGGACCAGGCACGCTGGCTGGAAGGGGTGACCACCTTCGACGGCAAACCGGCGGCGGCCAACCTGCAATTGACCAGCAAGTAACCCCCCTTCAATCACCGCTTCGCGGTCACTTTCGACCGCGAACGGCATCGCCACACCCTTGAAATCACGCCTGTAAGGAACCGCCTCATGAACCACGACGTCATCATCACCTGCGCACTCACCGGTGCTGGCGACACGACCAGCAGAAGCCCGCACGTGCCGGTCACCCCGAAACAAATCGCCGCCGCCGCCGTGGAAGCCGCCAAGGCCGGTGCCACCGTGGTGCATTGCCACGTGCGCGACCCCGAAACCGGCAAGTTCAGCCGCGACGTCGCCCTGTACCGCGAAGTGATGGAGCGCATCCGTGAGGCCGACATCGACATCATCGTCAACCTCACCGCCGGCATGGGCGGCGACCTGGAGATCGGCGGCGGCGAGCACCCGATGGAATTCGGCCCCAACACCGACCTGGTCGGCCCGCTGACTCGCCTGGCCCACGTGGAAGAGCTGCTGCCGGAAATCTGCACCCTCGACTGCGGCACGCTGAACTTCGGCGATGGCGACACCATTTACGTGTCCACCCCGGCGCAGCTGCGGGCGGGTGCCAAACGCATCCAGGCATTGGGCGTGAAAGCCGAGCTGGAAATATTCGACACCGGCCACCTGTGGTTCGCCAAACAGATGATCAAGGAAGGCCTGCTGGACGACCCGCTGTTCCAATTGTGCCTGGGCATCCCGTGGGGCGCGCCGGCCGACACCACCACCATGAAAGCCATGGTCGACAACCTGCCCGCCGACGCTGTGTGGGCCGGCTTCGGCATCGGCCGCATGCAAATGCCAATGGCCGCACAAGCGGTGTTGCTGGGCGGCAACGTGCGGGTCGGCCTGGAAGACAACCTGTGGCTGGACAAAGGCGTGCTCGCCACTAACGGTCAGTTGGTGGAGCGAGCGAGTGAAATCCTCAGCCGCCTGGGTGCACGGGTCATGACCCCGGCCGAAGGCCGCGTCAAGATGGGTTTGACCAAACGCAGCTAATCAAAACGGTGGGAGGGGGCTTGCCCCCTCCCACAAGGGATCACCGAACTCTTTAGGACGTCGCCATGAGCTTTATCACTGAAATCAAAACCTTCGCCGCCCTCGGCAGCGGCGTTATCGGCAGCGGCTGGGTGGCTCGCGCCCTGGCCCACGGCCTGGATGTGGTCGCCTGGGACCCCGCGCCCGGTGCCGAAACGGCGCTGCGCAAGCGCGTCGCCAACGCTTGGGACGCTCTGGAAAAACAAGGCCTCGCACCGGGCGCATCCCAGGACCGCCTGCGCTTTGTCGCGACCATCGAAGCGTGCGTGAAAGACGCCGACTTCATCCAGGAAAGCGCCCCGGAGCGCCTGGAACTCAAACTGGATCTGCACAGCCAGATCAGCGCCGCAGCCAAGCCGAACGCGTTGATTGGTTCTAGCACTTCGGGCTTGTTGCCAAGCGAGTTCTACGAAGGTTCGACCCACCCCGAGCGCTGCGTGGTCGGGCACCCGTTCAACCCGGTCTACTTGCTGCCGCTGGTGGAAGTGGTGGGCGGCAAGCACACTGCGCCAGAGGCGATCCAGGCGGCGATCAAGGTGTATGAATCACTCGGCATGCGCCCGCTGCATGTGCGCAAGGAAGTGCCCGGCTTTATCGCTGACCGACTGTTGGAAGCGCTATGGCGCGAGGCGCTGCACTTGGTCAACGATGGTGTGGCCACCACCGGCGAGATCGATGACGCGATCCGCTTTGGCGCGGGCCTGCGTTGGTCGTTCATGGGCACCTTCCTCACCTATACCCTGGCGGGTGGTGATGCCGGCATGCGGCATTTCATGGCGCAGTTCGGTCCGGCGCTGCAGTTGCCGTGGACCTACCTGCCGGCGCCGGAACTGACCGACAAGTTGATTGACGATGTGGTCGACGGCACCAGCGATCAACTGGGCAAGCACAGTATTTCTGCGCTGGAGCGCTATCGTGATGATTGCCTGCTGGCGGTGCTGGAGGCAGTGAAAACCACTAAGGCCAAACACGGCATGAACTTCGCCGAATAACGGAAACCCTGACATGCCCGCACTCACCACCTACACCACCCAGGTCCACCCCGAGTGGGTGGACTACAACGGCCACTTGCGCGACGCGTTCTACCTGCTGATCTTCAGCTACGCCACCGATGCATTGATGGACACCCTGGGCCTGGACAGTGAAAACCGCGAAGCCAGCGGCCACTCGCTGTTCACCCTGGAGCTGCACCTGAACTACCTGCACGAAGTGAAACGGGGCGCCGACGTCGAAGTGCATACGCAACTGATCGCGCACGATGCCAAGCGCCTGCACCTCTATCACAGCCTGCATCTTGTGGGTGAAGAACGGGAGCTGGCGGGCAACGAACAGATGCTCTTGCACGTTGACCTCGCCGGCCCGCATTCGGCGCCGTTCACCGAGGCCACGCTGGAAAAACTCGCGGCCATCAGCGCTGAACAGGCTGACCTCGCGCGCCCCGCACTCCTTGGCCGAGTGATAGGGCTGCCACCGTCGCAGGCAAAAAAAGCCCCGATCAAGCCGTGACAGGATCGGGGCAGAGTGCTTTGTGTGGCGTGACATCCCGAGGGTGACCAAACCTTCAAGTTGCTTGCCTGGCGTTCAGTGTGCCTATTACTTCTACCGGTCAATGCCTCGAAAACGACCTGTTCATAGCCATCTGAGGCATTCGTGCAATCTGCCCTTGCCGACCGGTTGAGCGGCTACCAGAATCCCAGTCAGACCCCGCTCCCTTCACCAGGATAAACGTCATGATGCATGCGGATTTGATTGACCAGGATGACCTGCTGGGCCAACTGCGCTCGCTGGGTTTCGACGTGTCCAGCGGCGCCACCGCCGAACAGGCTTGCGAGTGCGCGGTGCGCGGTTTGAACGAAGCACGGGCCAGGGCGCTCAAGGGCATGGTTGAGCAGATGTACAGCGGCAGTGCGACGATTTTGCCGGCAGTGCGGCAGGCGATCGATAAGCAGTTGTTGCCGGCACTGGTGCAGTTCAGGCAGAACTCTGGCGCCTGATAGATTGCTATCGGGGGCAAGCCCCCTCCCACAGGTTGATGTGTGAACACAGTCAAAGGTGGGAGGGGGCTTGCCCCCGATGCAGACGACTCGGTCTACAGCCGTACGCTGGCAAACGTCGACTCATTACGCGCCTGGCTCAACGCCGACATCGGCCCCGACAACGGTGACAACACCAGTGCCTGCGGAATCGGCATCATCGCCACTTGCTGGGTGGTGTTGGAGCCTACACGCTCATCCCGTGGCGGAATGCCGAAGTATTCGCGGTAGCACTTGGAGAAGTGCGGTGTAGAGACAAAGCCACACACCGATGCCACTTCGATGATCGACATCGGCGTTTGCTTGAGCAACTGCCGCGCACGGATCAGGCGCAATTTGAGGTAGTAGCGTGACGGCGAACAATGCAGGTATTTCTGGAACAAGCGCTCCAACTGGCGACGGGACACGGCGACGTACACGGCCAGTTCATCCAGGTCGATCGGCTCTTCCAGGTTGGCTTCCATCAGCGCCACGATTTCCTGCAGCTTGGGCTGGTTGGTGCCGAGCATGTGCTTGAGCGGCACCCGCTGGTGATCCTGTTCGTTGCGAATGCGTTCGTACACAAACATCTCGGAGATGGCGGCCGACAGTTCGCGACCGTGATCGCGGCTGATCAGGTGCAGCATCATGTCCAGCGGCGCGGTGCCGCCAGAGCTGGTGAAGCGGTTGCGGTCGAGGGTAAACAGGCGTGTGCTCATTGCCACGCGGGGGAAGGCTTCCTGCATCGACGCCAGGCATTCCCAGTGCACGCTGCAATCAAAACCGTCGAGCAAACCGGCGCAGGCCAGGGCCCAACTGCCTGTGCACACCGCACCCAGGCGACGGGACTGGCGCGCCTGGCTTTGCAGCCACGACACATGTTCACGGGTAACGGTGCGCTGGATACCGACGCCGCCGCACACGATCACCGTGTCCAGGGCTGGGGCTTTGTGCATGGAGGCATCGGGGGTGATTTGCAGACCGTCGCTGGCCCACACTTGGTTTCCATCGACGCTCAAGGTCGTCCAGCGGTACAGCTCACGGCCGGACAACTGGTTGGCCATGCGCAGCGGTTCGACTGCGGACGCCAGGGAAATCAGCGTGAAATTGTCCAGCAGCAAAAAGCCGATGGATTGAGGCGCACGGTTCTGGGGTTGAGCCCCTGAGTTGAACGACGTCATCGCGGTATCTCCTCACACAAAGCGGGTGGTGGCCTCAGGCGAGGCTCTTGTTATTGCGCTCAGCCTAAGGAAGGCGACGCTTTGGATTGATAGAGCAAATGCCATGCCTAAAATTGAATGGCCATTCAATAACTCCTGAAAACGACCTGATGACGCGTCTATATAAGCCCGCGCAGGAAGTGCGGGATATGACCTGAAAAGGACGTCAGAGCGAGCCTGCTCAAGCTGTGTGAGCAGTTCGGTAGCACTTGTGGGAAGGCGCTTTGAGGGTGTGGGAAACGTCTGTCACCACACGCACAGGTGACGGGTGGTCGAGAGCAAAATCGTTTGGAGGCTACTTATCTGTTTGCGACGCGCCAAAAGGTGGCGCTTTTGGCTCCGGTGCTCACTTGTAGTGAGCGGGCTTGCCCCGCGCTGGGGGGCGAAGCCGCCCTAAAATCAGGCGACTCGGCTTTACCTGAAACTATGTGGTGCCTTTATTGGGGCGGCTTCGCCCCCCAGCGCGGGGCAAGCCCGCTCACTACACAGTCTTCAACACTCTACTGCGCTGACCGCCAACCCACCCCGCGATGTCTCTTTGTACTTGTCATGCATATCCGCCCCGGTATCCCGCATGGTGCGGATCACCCGGTCGAGGGAAATAAAGTGCTGGCCGTCGCCACGCAAAGCCATCTGCGCCGCATTGATCGCCTTCACCGCTGCAATGGCATTGCGCTCGATGCACGGCACTTGCACCAGCCCACCCACGGGGTCGCAGGTCAAGCCGAGATTGTGCTCCAGGCCGATTTCGGCGGCGTTGCACAGTTGCTCCGGCGTGGCGCCGAGGATCTCCGCCAGCCCGGCGGCGGCCATGGCGCAGGCCGAGCCCACCTCCCCTTGGCAGCCGACTTCGGCGCCGGAAATCGAGGCGTTTTTCTTGCACAGGATGCCGACCGCCGCCGCGCCGAGCAGGTAGTCGACCACGTTGGCTTCCGTCACCTCCTCGCTGAATTTCATGAAGTAATGCAGCACCGCTGGAATAATCCCCGCCGCACCGTTGGTGGGTGCCGTGACCATGCGCCCACCGGCCGCGTTTTCCTCGTTCACCGCCAGGGCGAACAGATTGACCCATTCCATCGCGCTCAAGGTCGAGCCGATCACATTCGGCTTGCCCAATTCCTGCAAACTGCGGTGCAGCTTGGCGGCGCGGCGGCGCACGTTCAGGCCGCCGGGCAGGATGCCTTCGTGCTTGAGGCCCTGCTCCACGCAATCCTGCATGGCGCGCCAGAGCTTCATCAGGCCACTGCGGATTTCTTCTTCCGAGCGCCAGGTTTTTTCGTTGGCCAGCATCAATTCGGCCACGCGCAGGTTGTGGGTCTTACACAGCTGCAACAGCTCCACCGCGCTGGAAAAATCATAGGGCAACTCGGTGCGGTCCATATCGGCCACGCCGCTTTGCGCCTGGGCCTCATCCACCACAAAGCCGCCCCCCACCGAATAGTAGGTGTCGCGGTGCAACTCACCGTTATCGTCGTACACCACCAAGGTCATGGCGTTGGGGTGGAAGGGCAGGTTTTCGTCCAGCAGGCGCATGTCACGGGCCCACACGAACGGCACGGGCAAGCGCCCGTCCAGCAGCAGAGTGTCGGTCTCGCGCAGGGTGTGGATCCGCAGGCCGATTTGCGCCGGATCGATCGCGTCCGGCCACTCGCCCATCAGGCCCATGATGGTGGCCGTGTCGCTGCCGTGGCCGATGCCCGTGGCCGACAAGGAACCGTAGAGCTGAACTTCAACGCGCCGAACCTGTTCCAACCATTCACGTTCACGCAGTGCTTGAACGAACAACGCCGCGGCGCGCATGGGTCCGACGGTGTGAGAACTCGAAGGCCCGATGCCGATCTTGAACAGGTCGAAAACGCTGATAGCCATTGCCGTGAAACTCCTCGGTGAGTACGGGCCAGGCACCAAGGAGCTGCTACGCTCAGATCGCCCAGATGGCGGCATCATCAAGCTTTTATCCGCCCTCACGGCGTCTCACACCGACGTAACCATGCTCACCAGCGTCGCCCGTGCGCAATCACCTGTTTTGGCCGTTTTTGGCGGTGCAGATGGGCAAAAACTGCAGTTTTGCCTTGGGAAAAACCTGTAAGCGACGTCACCGACACTGGATGCGACCCTGCCTGTACTGGATACGACGCCCCCTGTAGGCGTCAGATTTTCACTGGTACATGATCAGTCTCGACTCGTTTGCAAGGCACCGTGCCAGAGCTGTTGTCGCACGCACCAACCGCAACACTTATAAAGCGCGGCGAAGGCCGCCAGAAAAAACACAGGAGTCTAGCCCCATGAAAGCTTCACCCTCGTTGTTGTTGGCCGCCATGCTGAGTCTGCCAGTCCTGGCGCACGCTGCAGAACCGGCACAATGTCAGACCGTCAACTTCTCCGATGTCGGCTGGACCGACATCACCGTCACTACCGCGACCACCAGCGAAGTCCTCAAGGGCCTGGGCTACAAGCCTCGCACCACGATGATTTCGGTACCGGTGACCTACAAGTCCCTGGCCGACGGCAAGAACATGGACATTTTCCTCGGCAACTGGATGCCGACCATGGAAAACGACATCAAGCAGTACCGTGATGCCGGCACCGTGGAAACCGTGCGCGCCAACCTGGAGAACGCCAAGTACACCCTCGCGGTCCCGGAAGCGCTGTACAACAAAGGCCTGAAGGACTTCGCCGATATCGCCAAATTCAAGGATGAGCTGGGCGGCAAGATCTACGGCATCGAGCCGGGTAACGACGGCAACCGCACCATCCAGACCCTCATCGACAAAGACGCCTTCGGCCTGAAAACCGCCGGTTTCAAAGTCGTCGAGTCCAGCGAAGCCGGCATGCTCTCCCAGGTTGAACGTGCCACCAAGCGTGACCAGGCCATCGTGTTCCTCGGCTGGGAACCGCACCCGATGAACACCCGCTTCAAGATGAAGTACCTGACCGGGGGTGACGATTCGTTCGGCCCCAACTACGGCCAGGCCACCATCTACACCAACACCCGCAAGGGCTACACCCAGGAATGCAGCAACGTGGGTCAGTTGCTGAAAAACCTGTCGTTCACCCTGAACATGGAAAGCACCCTGATGGGTAACGTCCTGGACGACAAGATGAAGCCCGACGCCGCCGCCAAGGCTTGGCTGAAGAAGAACCCGCAAGTCCTCGACACTTGGCTCGCCGGTGTCACTACCGTTGACGGCAAACCAGGTCTGGAAGCCGTAAAAGCCTACCTCGACAAGTAACGCAGCTGACCCCGGGCCGGTGCGCTGGCCCGGGATGTTTTCCCCTTCGCATGTGGACATTCACTACCATGCTGACTGAACAGAAAATCCCACTAGGCCAGTACATCGCTGCCTTCGTCGAATGGTTGACCCAACACGGCGCCAACTACTTCGACGCAATCGCATCGACACTGGAAACGATGATCCACGGCGTGACGTTTGCGCTGACCTGGTTCAATCCGCTGGCATTGATCGGTCTGATTGCGCTGCTGGCTCACTTTATTCAACGTAAATGGGGACTGACTGTTTTTGTCATCGCCTCCTTCCTGCTGATCCTGAACCTGGGGTACTGGCAGGAAACCATGGAGACCCTGGCGCAAGTGCTGTTCGCCACCCTGGTCTGCGTGGTGATCGGTGTGCCGCTGGGCATTGTTGCCGCGCACAAGCCGATGTTCTACACCCTGATGCGGCCGGTGCTCGATCTGATGCAGACCGTACCGACCTTCGTCTACCTCATCCCTACCCTGACCCTCTTCGGGCTGGGTGTGGTGCCTGGGCTGATTTCCACGGTGGTGTTCGCGATTGCCGCGCCGATCCGCCTGACCTACCTGGGTATCCGCGATGTACCGCAAGAGTTGATGGACGCCGGCAAGGCCTTTGGCTGCTCGCGCCGTCAGTTGCTCTCGCGCATTGAACTGCCCCACGCCATGCCGAGCATCGCCGCCGGCATTACCCAATGCATCATGCTGTCGCTGTCGATGGTGGTAATCGCGGCCCTGGTGGGCGCCGATGGCCTCGGCAAGCCGGTGGTCAACGCACTCAACACCGCCGACATTGCCCTGGGCTTTGAAGCAGGCCTGGCGATTGTGTTGCTGGCCATCATGCTCGACCGCATCTGCAAACAACCCGACGCTAAAGTAGGGGGTGATGCATGAGCATTATCCGATTCGACAATGTCGACGTGATCTTCTCCAAAGACCCACGCGAGGCGCTCAAGCTGCTGGACCAGGGCATGAGCCGTAACGAGATCCTGAAAAAGACCGGGCAGATTGTCGGCGTTGAAAAGGCCAGCCTGGACGTTGAGAAAGGCGAAATCTGCGTGCTGATGGGCCTGTCCGGCTCCGGCAAGTCCAGCCTGCTGCGTTGCATCAACGGCCTCAACACCGTGAGCCGTGGCCAGCTGTTCGTGGAGCATGAAGGGCGCCAGATCGACATCGCGTCCTGCACCCCCGCCGAGCTGAAAATGATGCGCACCAAGCGCATCGCCATGGTGTTCCAGAAGTTCGCCCTGATGCCTTGGCTGACCGTGCGCGAGAACATCAGCTTCGGCCTGGAAATGCAGGGTCGTCCGGAGAAAGACCGGCGCAAGCTGGTGGATGAAAAACTCGAGCTGGTGGGCCTGACCCAATGGCGCAACAAGAAGCCGGACGAGCTTTCCGGCGGCATGCAGCAACGCGTCGGCCTGGCCCGCGCCTTGGCGATGGACGCCGACATCCTGCTGATGGACGAACCGTTCTCCGCGCTCGACCCGCTGATCCGCCAGGGCCTGCAGGATGAGCTGCTGGAACTGCAGCGCAAGCTGAGCAAGACCATCGTGTTCGTGAGCCACGACCTCGATGAAGCGCTGAAACTCGGCAGCCGTATCGCGATCATGAAAGACGGCAAGATCATCCAGTACAGCGTGCCGGAAGAGATCGTGCTGAACCCGGCGGACGACTATGTGCGCACCTTCGTCGCCCATACCAACCCGCTGAACGTACTGTGCGGCCGCAGCCTGATGCGCACGCTGGACAACTGCAAACGCGTGAACGGTTCGGTGTGCCTCGACCCGGGCGGCGATTCGTGGTTGGACCTGGCCGAAGGCAATACCATCCAGGGCGCGCGGCAGAATGGCGTGGTGATGAATTTGCAGAACTGGGCGCCGGGGCAACCGGTGGAAGGACTGGGCCGGGTGCCGACGCTGGTGGACTCGAATATCGGCATGCGTGATGCGTTGCAGATTCGGTATCACACCGGGAACAAGTTGGTGTTGCATGACAACAACCAAGTGGTGGGAATTCTGGGGGACAGCGAGCTGTACCATGCCCTGCTAGGCAAAAACCTGGGCTGACAAACACTGCACATCTCAATGTAGAAACTGCGTCAATGTGGGAGGGGGCTTGCCCCCGATTGCGGTGTATCAGTAACAGAAGTACTGACTGACACATTGCTATCGGGAGCAAGCCCCCTCCCACATTTAGTTCTGTTTACACATGTGGACCCGGTGGTGTCAGTGAAGACACCACCCGTCATCACCTATCAGCTATAGACACGGCCAAGGAGCTGCCGATGGCTTTCAAACTGATCGAGCACATCCCGGGTGATCTGTTCCTGGGTGAAGCCCATCAGGTCGTATTCCTGAGGCCCGTTGTGCAAGTAGACCTCGGCGCGGTAATAACGCGTGCGTTCTTCCTCAGGCACATCGCTCGGCGCCGACGAATAAGCATCCAGGCTCACTTCATAAACGAAGGGGTTGCCCTCTTCCATCTCGATGCGCACACCGATGCAACGCTTGGACTTGCCCAACAGCGTCTGCACTTCCAACCCCTGGTCACGCAACGCGACCGCAGCCTCTTCCAGCGCCGGCGTGACGTGCTTGTCCATAAAGCGCTGCACGGTGCCTTGGCTCGGTTGCAGGTCCAGCGCGGTCAAACGCTCGCTGAAACCACGACGCCCGCGTTCGGCCAATTGCGCCTGCTCCTGTTCGATCGCCACATCCTGGCGCATGGCCTTGTGCAAACCGAACATGAAGAAGATCAGCACCACCGAGAACGGCAGCCCCGCCAGCACCACCATGGTTTGCATGGCCTCGAAGTTGCCAGCAAACAGCAAGCCGATGGTCACCAGGGTGATCACCGCCGACCAGAAGATCCGCAGCCAGTGCGGCGCATCTTCGTCCACATTGCCGCCTTTGCACGAAAGGTTGGCCATCATCACCGCACCGGAATCCGCCGGCGTCAGGAACAGCACAAAGCCCACGAAGATCGACACACCGATGACGATTTTCGACGCCGGGTAATGCTCAAGCAGTTGGTAGATGGCCATGGACGGCTGTTCCAGCGCCGTCTTGCCCAGCTCTACCGCACCGTGGTTCAGCACCAGGTCCAGCGCCGAGTTACCGAAGATCGACAACCACGCCAGGGTGAAGCCCAGCGGGATCAGCAGCACGCCGGCCACCAGTTCACGCACGGTGCGGCCACGGGAAATACGCGCGATGAACATGCCCACGAATGGCGCCCAGGAAATCCACCAGGCCCAGTAGAACAGGGTCCACAGGCCCATCCAGCGCTCGGTCTTGTCGGCGTCGCCTTCGTACACGTAGAGGTCGAATGTTTTCAGGATGATGCCGTTGAGGTAGTCACCGGTGTTCTGCACCAGACCGTTGAGCAAGTGCAGGGTCGGCCCGAACAGCAGTACGAAGATCAGCAAGCCGCTGAACAGCACGATGTTGAGGTTGGACAGGCGGCGAATACCGTTCTCCACGCCCGACACGGCAGCGATGGTCGCCACGGTGCTCATCACGATGATCACGATCAGCAAGTTGGTGTTGCTGTGCTGCATGCCGAACAGGTTTTCCAACCCGGACGACACTTGCATCGAGCCGATCCCCAGGTTGGTCACCAGGCCGAGCAGGGTCACGAACATGCCGAAGCCATCCACCGCATGGCCGGCCGCGCCTTTCACCCAACGCTCGCCTACCAGCGGGTACAGCGCCGAACGCAGGGCCAGCGGCTGGTTATGGCGGTACGCGAAGTACGCCACGGCCAGGCCGACCAGCGCATAGATCGCCCAGCCGTGCAGGCCCCAGTGCAGGAAGGTCAGTTGCAACGCCTGGCGGGCGGCGCCATTGCTGGCGGCCGCGCCTTCGGGCGGGTTGAAGTAGTGGTCCAGCGGCTCGGAGGCACCGAAGTACAGCAGCGAAATGCCGATGCCCGACGAGAACAACATGCCGGCCCAGGCGCCGTAGCTGAAGTCCGGGGTGTCGTCCTTACTGCCCAGTTTCAACTTGCCGTAGGACGAAAACGCCAGGCCGACCACGAACACCAGGTAGGCGGCGATGACCACCATGTAGTACCAGCCGAAGCTTTTAGACAGCCAGGCCTGGGCGACGCCGAGCATGCGCCCGGCCTCCTGCGGGGCGATGATCAGGATGGCGGTCAACAACAGAATCAGCGCGGTGGAGGTGTAGAACACCCAACCGTTGACCCGCACCTTTTCCGGCGGGGTCTTTATAAGAGAGGCAGAACTCATGGCGCAGATGCTCCAGGCAGTGCGAGAGAGAAACACAAGGCAACGGTTATCCCGGGACATCGATTTTTCGGCAGTCGACGGACGGGTGTTATAAAGACACCCCGAAAATTCCTGAACCCGCCGAAACGGTGGCCAGGCCCTGATACGGCCTGTTTCAAGGGTTTTTGCAGGTGTCAGATGTCACGGCCCACACGTAGGAAATACCTGTAGGCAGCGACCATTTGTCGCAGAGCTTATTCTTTGTTGATTGAACGTTCAATCAAAACAAAATAGACTGGCCACCAAGTCGACGAACGTTCATCGCCCGTCGCAGGCCTAAGGAGAGGTGCTACATGCCCAAGGTCGGTATGCAACCCATACGCCGCCAGCAGTTGATCGAAGCCACCCTGACGGCCATCGATCAGGTCGGGATGGGCGATGCCAGCATTGCGCTGATCGCCCGTTTGGCCGGTGTCTCGAACGGCATCATCAGTCACTACTTCAAGGACAAGAACGGCCTTATTGCAGCGACGATGCGCTATTTGATGAACGCATTGATCGATAACGTCCACGAACGCCGGCTGGCGCTTACGGACGACAGCCCACGGGCACATCTTCAGGTGATCATCGAGGGCAACTTCGACGCCAGCCAGGTCAACGGACCGGCAATGAAAACCTGGCTGGCCTTCTGGGCCACCAGCATGCATCACCCGTCATTGCACAGGTTGCAGCGGATCAACGATCAACGTCTGTATTCCAACCTGTGCTGCCAGTTCCGCCGAGTGCTGCCGCTGCCGCACGCACGCAAAGCAGCCCGAGGCCTGGCGGCCCTGATCGACGGTTTATGGTTGCGCGGCGCACTGTCGGGAGACGCTTTCGACACGGCGCAGGCGCAACGGATCGCTTACGAATACATGGATTTCCAATTGGCCAAGCAGGTGAGTTAGAGCACCTATAAACGCTCAACCCCTGAACGTCTGCCGCTCAGTGTTGCCACACCCTCATGGCCCACTTTTCGGCGGGTAACGCCAACCACTTATGCACTTGCGAGGACTTTATGGCCCGTTTCGACCTGCAAAAACTCTACATTGACGGCGGCTACAGCGACGCTGGCAGCGATGCCACCTTCGAAGCCATCAACCCGGCTAACGGTGAAGTTCTCGCCCAAGTGCAACGCGCAACGAAAGAAGACGTTGAACGTGCCGTGGTCAGCGCTGAAAAAGGCCAGAAAATCTGGGCCGCCATGACCGCCATGGAGCGTTCGCGCATCCTGCGCCGTGCCGTCGACATCCTGCGCGAGCGCAACGACGAACTGGCCGCCCTGGAAACCCTGGACACCGGTAAAGCCTTCTCCGAAACCCAATACGTCGACGTCGTCACCGGCGCCGATGTCCTGGAATACTACGCAGGCCTGGTACCGGCCATCGAAGGCGAGCAGATCCCACTGCGCGACACGTCTTTCGTCTACACACGCCGCGAGCCGTTGGGCGTGGTCGCCGGTATCGGCGCGTGGAACTACCCGATCCAGATCGCCCTGTGGAAATCCGCACCGGCCCTGGCCGCCGGTAACGCGATGATCTTCAAGCCCAGCGAAGTCACCTCGCTGACCACCCTGAAACTGGCCGAGATCTACACCGAAGCCGGCGTTCCGGCTGGCGTGTTCAACGTGCTGACCGGCAGCGGCCGTGAAGTCGGCACCTGGCTGACCGAGCACCCGCGCATCGAGAAAGTCTCGTTCACCGGCGGCACCGACACCGGCAAGAAAGTCATGGCCAGCGCTTCCAGCTCCTCGCTGAAAGAAGTGACCATGGAACTGGGCGGCAAGTCGCCGCTGATCGTGTTCGAAGACGCCGACCTGGATCGTGCCGCCGACATCGCGATGATGGCCAACTTCTACAGCTCCGGCCAAGTCTGCACCAACGGCACCCGTGTGTTCGTGCCTAAGCACTTGCAGGCGGCTTTCGAAGCCAAGATCGTTGAGCGTGTTGCCCGTATCCGCGTTGGCGACCCGCAAGACGAAAACACCAACTTCGGCCCGCTGGTCAGCTTCGCCCACATGGAAAGCGTGCTGGGCTACATCGCCAAAGGTAAAGAACAAGGCGCACGCCTGCTGTGCGGCGGCGACCGCCTGACCGACGGCGACTTCGCCAAAGGCGCCTACGTGGCCCCAACGGTGTTCACCGACTGCACCGACGAGATGACCATCGTCCGTGAAGAAATCTTCGGCCCAGTGATGAGCATCCTCACTTACGAGACCGAAGAAGAAGTGATCCGCCGCGCCAACGACACCGACTTCGGCTTGGCTGCCGGCCTGGTAACCAAGGACCTGAACCGCGCCCACCGCGTGATTCATCAGTTGGAAGCGGGCATCTGCTGGATCAACGCCTGGGGCGAGTCCGACGCGAAGATGCCGGTCGGCGGCTACAAGCAATCGGGTGTTGGCCGTGAGAACGGCATCAGCTCGCTGAACAACTTCACCCGCATCAAATCGGTACAGGTTGAGCTGGGCGACTACGCCTCGGTGTTCTAAGACTCGAGATTTGTATCGCCTTTGAGGCCGCCATCGGGGGCAAGCCCCTCCCACCTTTGACTGTGTAAACCCGATCAAATGTGGGAGGGGGCTTGCTCCCGATGAGGCCCGACCTGACCACACTTCAAAGAGGGTGCATTTATGTCCCAAGAATACGATTACATCATTGTGGGTGCCGGCTCCGCCGGTAACACCCTGGCGACCCGTCTGACCGAAGACGAAGGCGTCACCGTCCTGCTGCTGGAAGCCGGCGGCCCCGACTACCGTCTCGACTTCCGTACCCAGATGCCCGCTGCCCTGGCCTTCCCACTGCAGGGCCGCCGCTACAACTGGGCCTACGAGACCGATCCAGAGCCCCACATGGACGGCCGCCGGATGGAATGCGGTCGCGGCAAGGGCCTGGGTGGCTCTTCCCTGATCAACGGCATGTGCTACATCCGTGGCAACGCCATGGACTACGACAACTGGGCAAAACTTCCAGGGCTTGAAAACTGGACGTACCTGGACTGCCTGCCCTATTTCAGAAAAGCTGAAACCCGCGACATCGGCCCGAACGACTACCACGGTGGCGAAGGCCCGGTCAGCGTGACCACGCCAAAAGCCGGCAACAACCCGCTGTTCCACGCCATGGTCGAAGCCGGCGTGCAGGCCGGTTACCCGCGCACCGACGACCTGAACGGCTACCAGCAAGAAGGCTTCGGCCCGATGGACCGTACCGTGACCAAAAATGGCCGTCGCGCCAGCACTGCACGCGGTTACCTCGACACGGCGAAGAAGCGCTCGACCCTGACCATCGTCACCCACGCCCTCACGGACAAAGTGTTGTTCGAAGGCAAGCGTGCCGTTGGCGTGCGTTACCTGATCGGCGCCGCCGAAGAGCGCGTTGAAGCCCGCGCCCGCAAAGAAGTGCTGGTGTGCAGCGGCGCGATCGCCTCGCCGCAACTGCTGCAACGCTCCGGCGTCGGCCCGGCCAAATTGCTGGAAAGTCTCGACATCCCCGTGGTCCACGACCTGCCGGGCGTCGGCGAGAACCTGCAGGACCACCTTGAGCTGTACCTGCAATACGCCTGCACCCAACCGGTGTCGCTGTACCCCTCGCTGCTCTGGTACAACCAGCCGGCGATCGGTGCCGAGTGGCTGTTCAACGGCACCGGCATCGGCGCCAGCAACCAGTTCGAAGCCGGTGGATTCATCCGCTCGCGTCCGGAATTCGATTGGCCGAACATCCAGTACCACTTCCTGCCGGTGGCGATTAACTACAACGGCAGCAACGGTGTGAAAGAGCACGGTTTCCAGGCGCACATGGGCTCCATGCGTTCACCAAGCCGTGGCCGCGTGCAACTGAAGTCGAAGAACCCACGGGACTACCCGAGCATCCTCTTCAACTACATGGCCACTGAGCAAGACTGGCAGGAATTCCGCGATGGCATCCGCCTGACCCGTGAAATCATGCAGCAGCCGGCGCTGGACCCGTACCGTGGTCGCGAAATCAGCCCTGGTATTGACGTGCAAACCGATGAGCAACTCGACAAGTTCATCCGCGAACACGCCGAAACCGCGTTCCACCCGTCCTGCTCGTGCAAGATGGGCACCGACGAGATGGCGGTTGTCGACGGTGAAGGCCGCGTGCATGGCATGCAGGGTCTGCGTGTGGTCGATGCGTCGATCATGCCGATCATTACCACCGGCAACCTGAACGCGCCGACGATCATGATCGCCGAGAAAATCGCCGACAAGATCCGCGGCCGCCAGCCTCTGCCGCGCAGCACCGCCGACTACTACGTGGCCGGCGATGCGCCAGTGCGTGGCAAGCCGCTGCGTGAAGTGGGCCCTACCGCACAGTAACTGATGCACCTTTGTAGTGAGCGGGCTTGCCCCGCGCTGGAGTGCGAAGCGCTCCCAAGATGTTAGGGCCGCTGCGCAGCCCAGCGCGGGGCAAGCCCGCTCACTACAATGATCCGCTTTCCTTGATCAGCTTCCAGCCCAGGCCTACTCTGTTTGCCTGCCCGCGCTGAGCCGCCCACAAGGAAGGCCCCATGTTCGACCACCACGCCACACTCAAAAAGCACTTCAGTGCCCTGCGCACCCGCGCCGAATTTTTCTCGCTGCGTTATGTACGCGAATCCGGCCACTACCTGGCCGTACGCAAGAACGTCGCCGAACCGCCACACCTGAACCACGACGAGGGCGCCATGCTCACGGTGCGTGTCAACGGGGTGGAAGCCTACGCCGCGACCCACGACATTTCCCTCTCCGGCCTGCAAGCCGCCCTTGAGCGTGCCGAACAGCAAGCCCGGTTGATCAAGCCCCACGCCCTGCTCGACCTGCGGGACCAACACGTTTCCAGTGACGTCGCGGACTACCTGTCACCCGACCTCGACCAACCCTTTCCGTCCCTGAGTGATTGCTACCAACTGCTGGGGAGCGAGTCGGCCGCCGTCCCCCAGGACGAACGCCTGGTGAACTGGGAAGTCAGCCTTGGCCTGACCCACGTCGAGCAGATTTACCTCAACAACGCAGGCGCCGAACTGCGCCAGGCCCAGCGCTTTGTATTCCCCGGCGTCAACGTCACGGCCTATGACGGCAACGACAGCCAGTCGCGCACGCTCGGCGGCAGCAACTTCGGCCAGCAAGGTGGCTTCGACGTGATCAGCCGCTTCGGCCTGATCGGCGCCGCGCCGCGTATTGCCGACGAAGCCCTGCAACTGCTGCTGGCACCCAACACGCCACAGGGCCCGCGCGACCTGCTGCTGATGCCCGACCAGATGATCCTGCAGATCCACGAATCCATCGGCCATCCGCTGGAACTCGACCGCATCCTCGGCGATGAGCGCAATTACGCCGGCACCAGTTTCGTCAAGGCCAGCGACTTCGGCCACCTGCAATATGGCTCCACGCTGCTCAACGTGACCTTCGACCCGGACATCCCCGAACAACTCGCCAGCTACAGCCATGACGATGACGGCACCCGCGCCAGCAAACAGTTCCTGATCCGCGAAGGGCTGCTGCTCAAACCGCTGGGTGGAGCGTTGTCGCAGTTCCGCGCCGGCATGGGTGGCGTCGCCAACAGTCGCGCGTGCAGCTGGAACCGCCCGCCGATCGACCGCATGGCCAACCTGAATATCGAACCCGGCGACCAGAGCCTGGCGCAACTGATCGGCGGCATCGAGCACGGTATCTTGATGTCGACCAACCGTTCCTGGTCCATCGATGACGCGCGCAACAAATTCCAGTTCGGCTGCGAATGGGGCCAACTGATCGAAAACGGCGAACTCAAAGGCGTGGTGAAAAACCCCAACTACCGGGCTATTTCCGCGCAGTTCTGGCGCAAGCTCAGCGCCGTCGGCGACGCCAGCACGTTCAAGGTCCTGGGGACGCCGAACTGCGGCAAGGGCGAACCCAACCAGGTGATCCGCGTGGGCCATGCCTCGCCTGCCTGTGTATTCAGTGATGTCGATGTATTTGGGGGAGATGCCTGATGAACAACTTCAAGGCACTGGTGGATTGGCTCAAGCATGCCATCACCGACGGTGAACGCTTCCATCTGGGCTACGCGGATGAGTCGTCCGAGTTCGTGCGCTTCAACCACGCACACGTGCGTCAGGCCGGACAGGTGCAACAGGCCAGCCTCACGCTGAAACTGATTAACGACGGCCGTCACGCCGACCTGGGTATCACCCTGGGCGGCCAGCCGGAAGTCGACCGCCAACGCCTCGCCGAGGGCCTGCAACAGTTGCGCGAAACCTTGCCGCTGCTGCCGCAGGACCCGTACCTGCTGCTGAACCATAATGCCTGGCAAAGCCACAACGAACAGGCCCGCCCCCTGCCCGACCTGGCCCTGGTGTTGGAAGACATCAGCCGCGCCGCGCAAGGCGTGGACTTGGTCGGTTTCTACGCCGCCGGGCCGATCAGCCGTGGTTTTGCCAGCTCCGACGGCGCCTTTGGCTGGCATCAGGCGAACAGCTTCAACTTCGACTTCAGCCTGTTCCATGCCAATGGCGAGGCCGTTAAAGCCAGCTACGCCGGTGACCAATGGGACAGTGCCGAATTCGCCCGTCGCTTCCAACTCGCCCGTGAACAGCTGGAATTCCTTGGCCGCCCGCTGCACAAACTGGCACCTGGGCAATACCGCGCCTACCTCGCGCCGGCGGCACTGGAAGAAATCATCAGCATCATCACCTGGGGTGGGTTTTCCGCCCAGGCCATCGCCAGCAAAGGCAGCTCGCTGCAAAAGCTGTATTCCGGTGAACAGTCCCTGAGCCCGTTGGTGACGGTGAAAGAGCAGATCAGCGGCTCATTGAGCCAGGCGTTTTCCACCGAAGGCTACCCACGGGGCGATGTCACGCTGATCAGCGCCGGCAAAGCCGACGGCCAATTGGTGAACTCACGCAGCGCCGCCGAATACGGCCTCAGCGCCAACGGCGCCAGCCGTGATGAATCGCCCAGCGCCCTGCAAATAGCGGCGGGCAACCTGGCCCAGGCCGACATCCTCAAACAGTTGGGCACCGGGCTGTACATCAGCAACCTGTGGTACCTGAACTACTCCGACCTCCCGGCGGCGCGTCTTACCGGCATGACACGCTTCGCCACCTTCTGGGTGGAAGACGGCGAGATCAAAGCGCCGGTCAGCACCATGCGCTTTGATGACAGCGTCTACCAACTGCTGGGGTCGCAGTTGGAAGCGCTGACAGCGGATCGGGAACTGCTGCTGTCGGCCAGTACTTACAGCCAGCGCAACACGGCCTCCAACCTGCTGCCGGGCGCCCTGGTCAAACGCCTGACCCTCACCCTTTAAACACAGCAGGTCCCTGTGGGAGGGGGCAAGCCCCTTCCACATTGCTCCGTGCTGGGTTCATACACCTTCGCTTTACACTTTCCTACGGTCAATTCTCGTCTGCCCAGTCTGCACGGGGCAGCCTGTTGTCGCCTGCAAAAAACCTCGTTATAACGGTTGGTGGCACCCCGCCACTCCCCCCACGAGAGCACGACCTTGCCCGGGAAGGGCAAGCTGGAGCGTTGACATGAACCATGGAAGTTTTGTCATTGAAAAGCTGTTCAAGCACTACAACGTTCATGTTGAGCAGCTGGGAAACAATCCGCAAAGAAAGACCGTGCTGATGGTCAATGGCGCGCTGTCCACCACACGCTCCTTTGCCCGCACCAGCAAATGCCTGGCCGAGCATTTCAATGTGTTGCTGTTCGACCTGCCGTTCTCCGGCTATTCCCGCGAACACAATACTGACCTGGACCTGGTCACGAAGGACGACGAAGTGCAAATCCTGCGCGCCCTGGTGGAGCGCTTCCAGGTCAACCATCTGGTGTCGGCGTCGTGGGGCGGTATCTCGACCCTACTGACCCTGGCGCATAACCCGCCCTCCATTGAAAGCTCGGTGGTGATGGCCCTGGCGCCCAACCTCAACCAGGCGATGCTCGACTATGTGGAGCGTGTACGCGTGCTGATCGAAGCGGATGACAAATCCGCCGTCGGCCACTTGCTCAACGAGACCGTGGGCAAATACCTGTCATCCCGGCTCAAGCGCAACAACCACCGGCACCTGTCGACCATGGCCACCACCGAATACCGCCAGGCGCGTTTTCATATCCACCAGGTGCTGGCCTTGGGCGATGGCAACTACCTGCCGGCACTCAAGCAGATTGAAACACCGGTGCACTTCCTCAACGGTGCACTGGACGAATACACCCCGGCCGCCGAGGCAAAGGTGTTCCAGCAATACGTGGGTCGCAGCAGCTTTGCCGTGGCCGAACATACCGGCCACTTGCTCGACTTGGAGTCCCGCGAGGCCGCGCTGGCGGTACACCGGGCGTTGTTGGATTTCCTGGTGGGTGAGCACGCCGCGTTTTCGGATTTAGACGAATCGCCAGTGGGAAAAGGAGCGACGGATGGCGCATAATCGCCAACACATAGCCTGCTAACAAAAAGGTTTTCCATGCCGAATCGCGTCCCGCTCGATGCCAAGACCGCCCGCTGGCTCCCCTGGGTGGTCGCGATTGCCTTCTTCATGCAGTCGCTGGACGGGACGATCCTCAACACGGCATTGCCGGCCATGGCCCGGGACCTCGCGGAAAACCCGCTGCGCATGCAAGGGGTGGTGATCGCGTACATGCTCACCGTCGCCTTGCTGATCCCGGCCTCGGGCTGGATCGCCGACCGCTTCGGCACCAAGAAAATCTTCTTTGGCGCAATCATGCTGTTCAGCATTGGCTCGCTGCTGTGCGCCTTGTCCAGCAGCTTGACCATGCTGGTGGGCGCACGGGTGATCCAAGGGTTGGGCGGCGCGCTGATGCTGCCGGTGGGGCGACTGGTGGTGCTGCGTGCCTACCCCCGCTCCGAGCTGGTGCGCATCATGGGGTTCATTACCATCCCCGGCCTGCTCGGCCCGTTGCTCGGCCCGACCATGGGCGGCTGGATGGTGCAATACCTGACCTGGCACTGGATCTTCCTGATCAACCTGCCGGTGGGCATGGTCGGTTGTTATGCCGTGTGGAAACTGATCCCCGACCTGCGGGGCAGTGAACGCACGCGCTTCGACGGTATCGGCTTTCTGTTGTTTGGCGCGGCGATGGTGCTGATCACCATCGCCATGGAAGGCCTGGGCGAACTGCACCTGCCGCACCTGCGGGTGATGTTGTTGCTGTTCGGTGGGCTGGCGTGCCTGGCGGCGTATTGGCTGCGCGCCGGGCATATCGACAACCCATTGTTTTCGCCGGTGCTGTTCAAGACGCGCACCTTCGCCGTGGGCATTCTGGGTAACCTGTTCGCGCGCCTGGGCAGCGGCGCGCTGCCGTTCCTGGTGCCGCTGCTGTTGCAGGTCGCGCTGGGTTACTCGCCGTCCGAAGCGGGCATGAGCATGTTGCCCCTGGCAGCGGCGGCGATGTTTGCCAAATCCATCGCCCGCACGCTGATCGAACGCCTCGGCTACCGCATCGTGCTCACCGGCAACACCCTGGCGCTGGGCATCATGCTCGCCAGCATGGGCCTGGTCAGCGAGCACACGCCCTACCCGCTGCTGTTGTGCATGCTGGCGGTACTGGGGGCGATCAACTCCCTGCAATTTACCGCGATGAACACCGTCACCCTGATCGACCTCGATGATGCCCAGGCCAGCAGCGGCAACAGTTTGCTCTCGGTGGTGGCGCAATTGTCGCTGAGCCTCGGGGTGGCGTGCGCCGGTGCACTGCTGGGCGGATTTACCGCCGAAACGGGCAATGACGGGGTAGAAAGCGTGCTTGGCGCGTTCCAGTTGACCTTCCTCACAGTAGGCATCATGGCGATGCTGGCGGCGGCGATCTTCCTGCAACTGTCGCCAAAAGACGGCAAACGTGTGGTCAGCCGTGAGCACGACATTGAGCACTGACAGGCTTCTCGTCTAGAACTTGCAGGGAAATTCCCACGAGACTGGTACACTGCGCGACATTTTGTTTTGCAGAGCCAGTCCCGTGACTACCATCGCCACCGCTTTTAATACTTTGCCCCTGTCCGCCGCCATGCTGGCTAACCTCGACTCGCTGGGTTATGTCGAGATGACGCAGATCCAGGCGCAAAGCTTGCCGGTGATCCTCAAAGGGCTGGACCTGATTGCGCAGGCCAAGACCGGCAGCGGCAAGACCGCTGCGTTCGGCATCGGCCTGTTGAACCCGATCAACCCGCGCTACTTCGGCTGCCAGGCCCTGGTCATGTGCCCGACCCGTGAGCTGGCCGACCAGGTCGCCAAGGAAATCCGTCGCCTGGCCCGCGCCGAAGACAACATCAAGGTGCTGACCCTGTGCGGCGGCGTGTCCCTCGGCCCGCAGATCGCCTCCCTGGAACACGGTGCCCACGTCATCGTCGGCACGCCGGGCCGTATCCAGCAGCACCTGCGCAAAGGTTCGCTGGTGCTGGATGGCCTTAACACGCTGATTCTCGACGAAGCCGACCGCATGCTCGACATGGGCTTCTACGACGCCATCGAAGACATCATCAGCAAGACCCCGCCGCGCCGCCAGACCCTGCTGTTCTCGGCCACCTACCCGGTGAGCATCAAACAGCTGGCCTCGAAGTTCATGCGCGCGCCGCAGCAAGTGAAGGCCGAAGCGTTCCACTCCGATGACCAGATCGAGCAGCGTTTCTACGAGATCTCGCCGGAAGAGCGCATGGAAGCCGTGACCAAGGTCCTGGCGCACTTCCGCCCGGCCTCCTGCGTCGCCTTCTGCTTCACCAAGCAGCAAGTGCAGGAAACCGTGGATCACCTGACCGCCAAGGGTATTTCCGCCGTCGGCCTGCATGGTGACCTGGAACAGCGCGACCGTGACCAGGTACTGGCGATGTTCGCCAACCGCAGCACGTCCGTGCTGGTGGCCACCGACGTCGCCGCCCGTGGCTTGGACATCGACTCGCTGGACATGGTGATCAACGTCGAACTGGCCCGCGATTCGGAAATCCACATCCACCGCGTCGGCCGTACCGGTCGTGCCGGTGAGACCGGGATTGCCATCAGCCTGGTCGCCCCGTCTGAAGCACACCGCGCCCAGGCCATCGAGCAACTGCAGAAGTCGCCGCTGAACTGGGACCAACTGGACAACCTCAAGCCGCAAAGCGGTGGCCCGCTGCTGCCGCAGATGAGCACCTTGTGCATCGCTGCCGGGCGTAAAGACAAGGTTCGTCCGGGCGATATCCTCGGCGCCTTGACCGGTGAAGCCGGTATCCCCGGTGCCCAGGTCGGCAAGATCGCGATCTTTGACTTCCAGGCGTTCGTGGCCGTGGAACGCGGGATCGCCAAGCAGGCGTTGCAGCGTTTGAACGACGGCAAGATCAAAGGCCGGTCGTTGCGCGTGCGGATCCTGTAACACGATCTCCCATTCAATGGAGATCCAATGTGGGGGCTGGCTTGCTGTGGTGAGCGGGCTTGCCCCGCGCTGGGTTGCGAAGCAGCCCCAAAATCTTGGGAGCGCTACGCACTCCAGCGCGGGGCAAGCCCGCTCACCACAACAGCCCCCTCCCACATTTGACTGTATTTCAAATTAGAACGTGTATGAGGACATTGCAGTGCGCTCGACCGAAGTTGTGATCATTGGCGCCGGCGCCGCAGGCTTGATGTGTGCACTGACCGCCGCCGGGCGTGGGCGCAAGGTGATGTTGATCGACCATGCGAACAAGGCCGGCAAAAAGATCCTGATGTCCGGCGGTGGCCGCTGCAATTTCACCAATATGTACACCGAGCCGGCCAATTTCCTTTCGCACAACGAACACTTCTGTAAATCCGCCCTGGCCCGCTACACCCAGTGGGATTTCATCGGGCTGGTGGCCAAGCACGGCGTGCCGTACCACGAGAAGAAGCTCGGCCAGCTGTTCTGCGATAACAAATCCAGCGACATTCTCGGCATGCTGCTCGATGAATGCATTCAGGTCGGTGTGAGCATGCACCTGGACACGTCGGTCCAGGAGATTGCCAAGCTGGACGCCGGTTATCAGTTGCAAACCACCTTGGGTGAACTGCGCTGCGAATCCCTGGTGATCGCCACGGGCGGCCTGTCGATTCCGACCCTGGGCGCCACCGGCTTTGGTTACCAGGTGGCCAAGCAATTCGGCCATGAACTGCTACCGACCCGCGCCGGGCTGGTACCGTTCACCATCACTGACCAGCTCAAGGACCTGTGCGGCGAGCTGTCCGGTACGTCGGTGGATTGTCTGGTGAGCTGCAACGGCCAGAGCTTTCGCGAGAACATCCTGTTTACCCACCGTGGCCTGAGCGGGCCGGCGATCTTGCAGATCTCCTCGTACTGGGAACCCGGCGACACCGTGGAGATCAACCTGCTGCCCGACCATGACGCTCACACCTGGCTGCAACAGCAACAGGCCGAGCGTCCGAACAGCGAGCTGAAAACCCTGCTGGGTGAGATCTTCACCAAGAAAATGGCCAACCTGCTGGCGGACAGCTGGTTTGTGTCCAAGCCGATGAAGCAGTACACCCACGCTGAAATCGCCGACATCGCGCAGAAACTCGGCAACTGGCAACTGGTGCCGGCGGGCACCGAGGGCTATCGCACCGCCGAGGTGACCCTGGGTGGCGTGGACACGCGAGAAGTGTCGTCCAAGACCATGGAATCGCTGAAAAGCCCGGGGTTGTACTTTATCGGTGAAGTGCTGGATGTGACCGGCCACCTGGGCGGGTTCAATTTCCAGTGGGCGTGGGCGTCGGGCTACGCAGCCGCACAATACGCCTGACTGAAAGATGCACTCGGTCAAAATGTGGGAGGGGGCTTGCCCCCGATTGCGGTGTATCAGTAACAGATGTACTGACTGACACACTGCTATCGGGGGCAAGCCCCCTCCCACATTTGGTTTAGGGTGTGTCTGGGAGATATTTTGCGAATTGATGTGATCGCCACGCTTGCCGTGGCGTCCTTGATAGCTCAATTTAGCGGCATCGTCCCGGAAGACTCCAGCCTTCATGTCATCGACCTCGTTCAAGCAGTCCATGCGGCGCCTGTGGGCGCTGGATAAATTCAGCTACAGCATTCGGGTATTCATCGCCCTCACCGGCAGCATGGCGCTGTGCTGGTACCAAGATGAAATGACGCTGCTGATCCCACTGTTCCTGGGGATTATTGCCAGCGCCCTGGCCGAGACCGATGACAGCTGGCAAGGTCGCCTCAACGCCCTGGCAGTCACGCTGGTGTGTTTCAGCATCGCCGCACTGTCGGTGGAGCTGCTGTTCCCTTATCCCTGGATCTTCGCGATCTCCCTGGCCCTGGCCACCTTCTGCCTGACCATGCTGGGCGCCTTGGGCGAACGCTATGGCGCGATTGCCTCGGCGACGCTGATTCTGTCGGTGTACACCATGATCGGCGTGGACCAGCGCGGTGGCGCGGTCTCCGATTTCTGGCATGAACCGCTGCTGCTGGTGGCCGGTGCCGCCTGGTACGGCGTGCTGTCGGTGCTGTGGCAGGCGCTGTTTTCCAACCAGCCGGTGCAACAGAGCCTGGCGCGGTTGTTTCGCGAATTGGGGCGTTACCTCAAGCTCAAGTCGTCGTTGTTCGAACCGATCCGCCAACTGGATGTGGAAGCGCGGCGCCTGGAACTGGCGCAGCAGAACGGCCGGGTGGTGGCGGCGCTCAACGCGGCGAAGGAAATCATCCTGCACCGCGTAGGCAATGGTCGCCCCGGCTCGAAAGTCAGCCGCTACCTGAAGCTGTATTTCCTCGCCCAGGACATCCACGAACGCGCCAGCTCGTCCCACTACCCCTACAACGCGCTGGCCGAGGCCTTCTTCCACAGCGACGTGCTGTTCCGTTGCCAGCGCCTGTTGCGCCAGCAGGGCAAGGCCTGCCAGGCCCTGGCCGAATCGATTCAATTGCGCCAGCCGTTCATCTATGACGACAGCTTCGCCGAAGCCCTCGGCGACCTGAACGCGTCCCTGGAACACCTGCGCATCCAGAGCAACCCGGCCTGGCGCGGCCTGCTGCGCTCGTTGCGTGCCCTCGCGGCCAACCTGTCCACGCTGGATCGCCTGCTGGGCGACGCCAGCAACCCCGACAGCCTGGCGGACGCCACCGACAGCAACCTGCTGGACCGCGCCCCGCGCAACCTCAAGGAAATGTGGACGCGCCTGCGCACGCAGATGACGCCGACCTCGCTGCTGTTCCGCCATGCGCTGCGCCTGTCGCTGGCGCTGACCGTCGGCTACGGCATGCTGCATGCGATCCACGCCTCCCAAGGCTACTGGATCATCCTCACTACGCTGTTCGTGTGCCAACCGAACTACGGTGCTACCCGGCGCAAGCTCGGCCAGCGGATCATCGGCACCGCCATCGGCCTCACCGTGGCCTGGGCGCTGTTCGACCTGTTCCCGAGCCCCCTGGTGCAGTCGATGTTCGCCATCGCCGCCGGCCTGGTGTTCTTTATCAACCGCACCACCCGCTACACCCTGGCCACCGCCGCCATCACCTTGATGGTGCTGTTCTGCTTCAACCAGGTCGGCGATGGCTATGGGCTGTTCCTGCCACGCCTGTTCGATACCTTGCTCGGCAGCTTGATTGCGGGCCTGGCGGTGTTCCTGTTCCTGCCGGACTGGCAAGGCCGGCGCCTGAACAAAGTGCTGGCCAACACCCTGACCTGCAACAGCATCTACCTGCGCCAGATCATGCAGCAATACGCCGCCGGCAAGAGCGACGACCTGGCCTACCGCCTGGCCCGGCGCAACGCACACAACGCCGATGCGGCGCTGTCCACCACCTTGGCGAACATGTTGATGGAGCCAGGGCACTTCCGGAAGGAGGCGGACGTAGGCTTCCGTTTCCTGGTGCTGTCGCACACATTGCTCAGCTACTTGTCAGGGTTGGGTGCGCATCGGGAAACCCAACTGCCGGCCGAGGTGCGTGAGCACTTGATCGAAGGCGCCGGTAATACCTTGGCGGCGAGCATCGATGACATTGCCAGCGGGCTGGCCAACAAGCAGCCGATTGCGATTCAGAGCGATGCCGAGGAAGCACTGGCGGCGGACCTGGAGCAGATGCCGGATGAGATTGATGAAGGGCAACGGTTGGTGCAGACGCAACTGGCGTTGATTTGTCGCCAGTTGGGGCCGTTGCGCACGCTGGCGGCGCATTTGATCAAGGACACCCGCGCGGCTTAGCCCGCTATCGGGAGCAAGCCCCCTCCCACATTCGACCGCCTTCCCAATGGATGTACGCGGTTAAATGTGGGAGGGGGCTTGCTCGCGAAGAGGCCCTCAAGACCACTACATCCCGTGCTGCTTCATCAACCGCGCATAACTGCCATCAGCCTTCATCTTGACAATCTCTCGGTCAAAGGCAGCGACGATCTGCTCATGCTCCGGGTGTTTCAGGCTGACCAGGATATGCAGGCTGTTTTCGCTCAGCGGCTGGGGTAAAAACTCCACCGCATTGCGCACCCGCGCCGATTCACGGGACAGGTAATAGCGCGCCACATATTCATCCTCCAACGTCAGCCGCACCCGCTGCGCCGCGAGCATGCGCACCGCCATGGCGAAGTTATGCACAGGGACTTTCTGTAGCTGAGGGTCCCCGTCGAACGCCGCCGAATAGGCATACCCGCGCACCACGGCGATGGGGTAGTCGTGCAGTTGCGCGAGGTTCTGGAACTCGATGGGATCGTCGCGGCGCTTGATGAAGCGCACGCGGTTGAGCAGGTATTCGCCGGAGAACTGCCCCAGCTGTGTGCGGGCATCGTCATACCAGGCGTTAACCAGCACGTCATAGCGCCCATCGCCCACGCCCATCAGCGCACGGGCCCACGGCACCTGTTCAAAATCACTCGCATAGCCCGCACGGGCCAAGGCGGTGCTGACGATGTCCGTGGCCAGCCCGCCGTTGATCAGGGTGGAATCGGTAAACGGTGGCCAGGCATCCGCTACCAGGCGCAGGCGCTGTGCGAACGCAGGCGTCGCCAGCAACAACACTCCAATCAAAGCAACGGCACGAGAGAATCGCGGCATGCTCAAAATCCTTGACAGGCAGGCGGTGGCCTTAGCCCAGGCGGGGCCCGAGGTTCTAACAGTAGCTCAGATTACACAAAGAAGCCGACGGCAAACGCACTCAATGATGGCAATTTGATTTCACTCACAAAAATAGCTCACTTAGACAGCATTGCCGGCTGCGCTTACTATCCGGAACAGACATTGATAAGAGAACACGCCATGACAGTTGAATGGGTCTGCAAACATCACGATGACCTGGGCAAGGAACAGCTTTACGCCATCCTGCGCCTGCGCAACGAGGTCTTTGTCGTGGAGCAAAAATGCCTTTACCAGGATCTTGACGGGCAGGACTTGTCGGGCGACACCCACCACCTGATGGCCTGGCAGGATGATCAACTCGTGGCGTACCTGCGCCTGCTGGACCCGGAGTCCCAGGGCGGCGATGTGGTGATCGGCCGAGTGATTGTGGCGCCCGTGGCGCGCGGCACCGGGCTGGGGCATCGGATGATGGAAGAGACGCTAGAGCGGATTGCCGATATATGGCCGCAGACGCCGATATTCCTCTCAGCCCAGGCGCATTTGCAGGGGTACTACGGACGGTATGGGTTCGTGGTGGCGGGGGAGGAATATTTGGAAGATGACATTCCACATATTGGAATGCGGCGCGCTTGAGGACCTCTTCGCGTCAGCCCAATCACCGAAGGACGTCAGGGATACCCCAACACCTGCTTCACCGAAACCAGATTCGCCTCGATCCACCGCCGATCAATCGCCCCCCAGCTGCGAATCCGATAGTGCCCGGCGTGGTTGCGGGCGCCGTCTTCCTGTTCGAACTCACACACGATATCCAAGTCGGCCAATGCCGCAATCGTATCCTGGGCCGTACGCCGAGGCATGCCCGTGGCGTCGGTCAGCGCCGGGACGCTGCTCGCATGGCCGCTGTCGATCAGGTACGCCACATACAGGCGGCGGTAGAAGCTGCTCTTGGTCTTGCTCACATCCATGGTCGGTCGCCTTGTGCGGTCAGGGTTTGCCCTGCAGGTCGCGGTACGTGAGGTAGACCCGCAGGTCGAATTCCACCTGATGGTAGCCCGGCATCATGTACTCACAGAGTTTGTAGAACGCCTTGTTGTGGTCCGACTCCTTGAAGTGCGCCAGTTCGTGGACCACGATCATGCGCAGGAACTCGGGCGCGGCCTCCTTGAACAGCGCCGCAATGCGGATCTCTTTCTTGGATTTAAGATTGCCGCCCTGCACCCGCGAAATCGTAGTGTGCAGGCCGAGGGCGCGGTGGGTCAGGTCCAGGCGGTTATCAAACAGCACTTTGTCGATGGCCGGCGCGTTGCGCAGGTGCTCCTGCTTCAAGGCCAGGGCGTAGGCGTACAGGGCCTTGTCGCTCTGCACCGCGTGGCGCTCGGGGTAACGCTGTTCCAGGTAAGCGCCCAACTGATCCTTGGCGATCATCTGGCGCACTTGTTCTTGGAGGGCTGCGGGATAAGCCTGGAGGTATTTCAGCGCGGTCATGGGGCTCGGCAACAGGGTTCGGAGGGTCGCCAGTGTAACGAATTCAACGCACGCGGGCGCGTGACCAGTCCACCACGTCCTCGGCCACCATCGGCTGCGCCGCCCACGGGCCCTGGATATACGCGCAACCATTGGCCTTGAGCCATTGGGCTTGCTCCGAGGTTTCCACACCTTCGGCGACCACGAGCACATCAAAATGCCCGCACAGCTCGATGATACTGCGCGCCATCACCGCCTCCCGTGCCGAGCCCGGCAGGCGGGCGATCAACTGCGGGTCGAGCTTGAGGGTGTCGAAGGCCAGGTCGCGCAGATGGGCCAGGGAACAGTTGCCCGAACCGAAGTCATCCAGGGCAATCCGCACACCGATCTGGCGCAATAACTTCAGCTGCTTGCCGGACTCTTCCAGGTTACTCGTCAGGCTGTCTTCGCTGATTTCCACCTCCAACTGGCGCCCCTGCAACCCATGGCGCTCAAGCACCTGCTGCAGTTGGGCCGCCAGGTTGGGCATATTGAACTGATGGCTGCTCAAGCTCACGCTCAGCACCAGTTCCTGATCGAAGGTGGCTTGCCAGGCCAGGCGCTGGGCGGCGACCTGTTGGTAAATCCAGCTACTCAGCTGGCTGATCAAGCGCGCCTCCTCCAGCAATGGCAAGAACAGCCCTGGCGGCACATCGCCAACACTCGGATGCTGCCAGCGCAACAGCGCCTCTACACCGCGCAAACGCCCGTCCGCCAGGGAAACCTGGGGCTGGTAGACCAAGGTGAAATCCTTGTTTTGAATCGCCGTGCGCACGCTGTCTTCCAGCATCAGGCGCGAACGGGCGCGGCCGTTCATTTCCTGGTCGTAATAGCGATATTGCTGGCGGCCCGCACGCTTGGCTTCGTACATGGCGATGTCAGCCGCGCGCAGCAGGCCGTTCAAATCCGAGCCGCAATCCGGGAACGTGGCGATGCCGATGCTGACGCCTAGCATCACATCCAGGCCCTCCACCTGCTGGCAGATCGACACGCGTTCGATCAGTTTTTCCGCGATCTTCGCCGCTTGCTCGGGGAACTCCAGCTCTAAAAGCGCGGTGAATTCGTCCCCGCCCATCCGCCCCAGAATGTCATAGGAGCGCAGGCAACCCTGTAACTGCTCCGAGACCCAGCGCAATACCCGGTCGCCGGCGTCATGGCCCAGGGAATCATTGACCCGCTTGAAGCCGTCAAGGTCCAGGTAGAGCAATACCAGCGATTGCTCTACCCGCTCGCTGCGCAGCAGGGTGTTCTCCACCGCCTGATAGAAACCACGCCGATTGAGCAGCCCGGTCAGCGGGTCAGTGACGGCCTGGAACTCCAGTTGTTGGTGCAGGTGGCGCACCTCGGACATGTCCAGCACCGTCACCACCATGGCCTTCTGTTCGGCGGGCAACGGTGCACAGGACAAGGCCACCGGCACCTGCTGGCCCCGGCCGGTGCGCAAGATCGCATCATGCAGGCGCCAGGTTTCGCCGTCGCGGTAACCGGCATACATCTGCGACTCCAGCCACGCGGGCACATGGGGTTTCTGCAGGAAGCTCAAGAACTCTTGCCCCTGCAGCTCATCCATCGTGGCATTGAGCAAGCGTGAAATCGCCGGGTTGGCGTACTCGATCACGCCCTCCTCACTCACCACCAGAATGCCCTCGGCGGCGTTGTCCAACACCGACGCATTAAAGGCGCGGGCAGACTCCAAATCATGACTCAGGCGCTGCAAGGCACGGCGATTACGCTGGTGCTCCAGCAACGCCTGGACCTTGGGCTTGAGGATATGCGGGTCGAAGGGTTTGAACAGGTAATCGATGGCACCGCTGGCGTAGCCCTCCAGCACAGCGGCCGGGGATTGCGCATTGGCACTGAGGAAGATGATCGGCGTCATGCGGGTGCGCTGGTTGCCACGCATCAGGCGGGCCACCTCGAAGCCGTCCATGCCGGGCATTTTCACGTCCAATAACACCAGGTCGACGTCATGCTTGAGCAGTAACTCCAGGGCTTCCACACCGGAACCGGCGGTGACCACTTGCCAGTCTTCGCGCTTTAAAAGTGCACGCATGCTGACCAGGTTTTCCGGATAGTCATCGACTACCAGCAAAACCGATCCGCCATCGCCTAGGTGTGGAGCGCAATCCATGCTACGTCTCTTCCTTGAAGGAGCTGCTCCGGTCACTTCTGGTATAAAACCCGGACAAATACTGAGGCCTCACTCTAGCCTCGGTTCCGGAAAATCAGAAGTGACCGCGGTGCCATCATCGCGCCAAAGTTCAGGAAGCCGACTAACGGTCAGGGTCTGGAGGCCACGGCGCATGGGAAACATGGCTTTTTGGCATTCCTTTGGCGCCAATAATTTGCCAGGGATTAATTAACAAGCGCAGGACTACCGCCTATAAAGAACCTGTCTGGCCCAAGGGCCATAGCCTATACCCCTCTGTAAAAAGGCCTACGCCATGATTGATCTTTCCACCTGGAACCTGAGCATTCCGGTCGGCTCCCCGCCCGCCACCATCGAGACCCCAAAGCTGATGAGCGGCTTCAAGGACCAGTATTTCCAGGCCGAAGGCAGCAACGTGCAATTCTGGACCCCCGTCACCGGCACCCGCACCGAAAATGCCGTGTACCCGCGCAGCGAATTGCGCGAGACCTACGCCGATGGGCGCCTGCGCAACTGGACCTACCCGGATGCGGACAACTTCCTGCGCGCCACCCTGACCGTCAATCAGGTGCCCTCTACCGGCAAAATCGTGATTGGGCAGATTCATGCGTACGACAGCCAGAAGCCGCTGATCAAGCTGGAATACCAATTCAAGGAAAAAACCCAGACCGGCAATATCGTCGCCAAGGTGCGCATGCGCCCGGATGACGGCGAAGGGCGGGTGATCACCGTGGCGTCCAATGTGCCGCTGGAGAAGAGCTTCACCTACGTGATCAACCTCAATAAGGCGGGGTTACTGAGTGTGTACGCCGCGGACGGTGAGTGGAATGAGCGCATTGGTGCGGCGTGGGGCGCCAAGCCGCTGTACTTCAAGGCGGGGGCGTATGTGCAGGACAACAGTGGGGACAGCAAGGAGGGCGCGCGGGTGACGTTTGCCAAGTTGGATATAGATCACGATTGACCCCTCCAGACTTATGAAAGAAGCCCCCGCAACCCGCCGGGGCCTCTTGGTTACATCACTTTACTCAACACACATCAACATGAACCCCATCGAGGAATCACCCGCAGGCTTGTTATCACCCACTTTGAGCGTCACTACATTAACGTAGTTAATCTTCGGCATGCCACCCAACTTGGCATGACCATAAAAAACATGCTCATTTGAACTGACATCTGTTACCGAGACCGTACAAAAACGGGGTGCCTGTTTAAAGACGCCAGGAACAAATCTGACTTTATATTCTGAGAAGTAATCAGGCTGCGCGGTCAACTTCACCTCCTTCAACCACCTAGACGATTGAGCGGTGACAGTGCCTTTCTCATCAATAGACGCGGTAAATATACGGCCCTGCGCATAGGCCGAAACAACTGAAAATGCTGCTACCAACACCATGACAACACCGGTAGTTTTAATAAAGCTCACGTTCAACCTCACCCTTAAATAGATTGCAACGCGCAATCAAAGGCTAACCTTAAACCATCTACATCCGATAAAGTCGCCTCTTCAATGGCACACAAACAAAGCAGAAAGTGACAACAGCGCACGTCATTTAAACTTACAAGCGTCGAAGACTTTTCAAAGGACTCTTAACTTCTTTACTTCGCTGTATAGCGGATGACTGTGCGGTGATAAACGTACTCACTGAACACGGCCCTCGCACACCATGGTTTCGATACCCACAACGCCGCCTGACCCAATCGCAGCCATAAAAAAGCCCGCATCGCTGCGGGCTTCTTTTAAACGTCCCAGGCTCAGTTCACCTTGGCGTTCAACTCACCTTTCAGGTAACGCTGGTACATCGCTTCCAACGAGATCGGCTTGATCTTCGAAGCGTTACCCGCAGTGCCGAACGCTTCGTAGCGTGCGATACACACATCCCGCATCGCAGTCACGGTAGCACCGAAGAATTTACGCGGGTCGAACTCGCTCGGGTTGGTCGCCATCAAACGGCGCATCGCACCCGTGGACGCCAAACGCAGGTCGGTGTCGATGTTGACCTTGCGCACGCCGTACTTGATGCCTTCGACGATTTCTTCAACCGGTACGCCGTAGGTTTCTTTGATGTCGCCGCCGTACTGGTTGATGATCGCCAGCCACTCTTGCGGGACCGAGGAAGAACCGTGCATCACCAGGTGGGTGTTAGGGATGCGCTTGTGGATTTCCTTGATGCGGTCGATGGCCAGCACGTCGCCGGTAGGCGGCTTGGTGAACTTGTAGGCGCCGTGGCTGGTGCCGATGGCGATGGCCAGGGCGTCAACTTGGGTCTTCTTCACGAAGTCAGCGGCTTCTTCCGGGTCGGTCAGCATCTGGCTGTGATCCAGCACGCCTTCGGCGCCTATGCCGTCTTCTTCGCCGGCCATGCCGGTTTCCAGGGAACCCAGGCAGCCCAGCTCACCTTCAACCGATACGCCGCAGGCGTGAGCCATGGCCACGGTTTGTTGGGTGACGCGGACGTTGTATTCGTAGTCGGTCGGGGTCTTGCCGTCTTCGCCGAGGGAGCCGTCCATCATGACCGAGCTGAAGCCCAGTTGGATGGAGCGCTGGCACACGTCAGGGCTGGTGCCGTGGTCCTGGTGCATGCACACCGGGATGTGTGGGAACTCTTCGATCGCAGCAAGGATCAGGTGACGCAGGAAGGGCGCGCCGGCGTATTTGCGCGCACCGGCCGAAGCCTGGACGATCACGGGGGAGTCGGTCTTGTCAGCGGCTTCCATGATGGCGCGCATCTGCTCAAGGTTGTTGACGTTAAAGGCTGGGACGCCGTAGCCGAACTCGGCTGCGTGGTCCAGCATTTGACGCATGCTGATAAGTGCCATTGTGTTGTCTCTCCCGGTCGAGGGTCGTTAATCGTGCAAGCCTGCCGTAGCGGCGGCTGCTATTCAAGTTATTGCGGGTCAGGGTTTGCATGCCTGGCCTGCTGAATCGTTATTGCTGATGAGGCTGCCCCAAATTCCAGTCTGGAATCGAATCAATGTGGGAGGGGGCTTGCCCCCGATGGCTGCGGTTCACCCAACGAAGTCGGTGCCTGACACACCGCTATCGGGGGCAAGCCCCCTCCCACATTTGGATCTCATTAATTTCAAGACCCTGGTGTCTCTATTGGGCTTTACAGCCCCGCCCGATCAAATCATCGGTGGCGACCCAGTAAACCAGGCCTTCCTCACCTTTTGTGTGAAACGCCAGTTGATCGTTGGCATACAGCACACCCGAGGCGGCAACCTCCTGCTTGAGGCGATAAACCTGGTCGGAACCGCCGAGGCGTACATCCACCTCGCTACGAGCCTGGTTGGCAAAGCGCCAGTTGACCTCGGCCTTGCTGTCGCAGGTCCAGGTGGTCCATTTATCGGCAGGCTCTGCCTTGTTGAACATGTTCATGCTGCTGCAGCCGGCCAACAGGGCCAGGGCTGCCAGGGCGAAAACGCCTTTCATTGCCAATCCTCACAGGGCGACCAGGGGGCCGCCGCTGCTGTCGGTTAGTTGATCAGACCCGTCAAGGGCAACCCTGTTCCTGACCGTTGGGCGCGGAGTCGTATTTCTCCAGCCGTTCGTTGCCGATGCGCTTGTTGATCACCGGCATGGTCTCGGCTTGCCAGTCCGCCTGGTAGCAGCTTTTTTTCTGCTGCGCCGCAGGCTTTCCAGCTTCCGGCTCTGCGTTTGGCGTGCTGCCGCAGCCGGCCAACAGGCCCGCTGCGATCAACAATGCCAACGACTTGATCATGGGAATACTCCTTTTCCGGATCACGCGCCTTAACCTTTGGCCCGGGTTTCCAGCACTTCAACGGCCGGCAGGACTTTGCCTTCGACGAATTCAAGGAATGCGCCGCCACCGGTAGAAATGTAGGAGATCTGGTCAGCAACGCCATATTTATCGATGGCCGCGAGGGTGTCGCCGCCGCCGGCGATGGAGAATGCCGAGCTTTCGGCGATGGCCTTGGCCAGCACTTTGGTGCCGTTGCCGAACTGGTCGAACTCAAACACGCCGACCGGACCGTTCCACAGGATGGTCTGGGAAGCTTTCAGCAGTTCGGCGAAGTTGGCCGCGGTTTGCGGGCCGATATCCAGGATCATGTCGTCGTCAGCCACATCAGCGATCAGCTTGACGGTGGCTTCGGCGCTTTCGGCAAATTCCTTGGCGACGACCACGTCCACCGGCAGCGGCACGCTGACTTTGGCGGCGATGGCACGAGCGGTGTCGAGCAGGTCCGGCTCGTACAGGGACTTGCCGACCGGGTGACCGGCAGCGGCCAGGAAGGTGTTGGCAATGCCGCCGCCGACGATCAGCTGATTGCAGATCTGGCTGAGGCTGTTGAGCACGTCCAGCTTGGTGGACACCTTGGAGCCAGCGACGATGGCGGCCATCGGTTGCGCCGGAGCGCCCAGGGCCTTGCCCAGTGCATCCAGTTCAGCCGCCAGCAGCGGGCCAGCAGCGGCAACCTTGGCGAACTTGGCCACGCCGTGGGTCGAACCCTCGGCGCGGTGAGCAGTGCCGAACGCGTCCATCACAAACACGTCGCACAGCGCAGCGTATTGCTGGGCCAGCTCGTCGCTGTTCTTTTTCTCGCCTTTGTTGAAGCGCACGTTTTCGAACAGCACGATGTCGCCGGCCTTCACGTCAACGCCACCCAGGTAGTCAGCCACCAGCGGCACGTCGCGGCCCAGGGCTTTGCTGAGGTACTCGGCTACCGGCTTGAGGCTGTTTTCGGCGGAGAACTCACCCTCGGTCGGACGACCCAGGTGGGAGCAGACCATCACGGCCGCGCCTTTTTCCAGGGCCAGCTTGATGGTCGGCAGCGAGGCCAGGATTCGCGCATCGCTGGTGACAACACCGTCCTTGACTGGGACGTTGAGGTCTTCGCGAATCAGTACGCGCTTACCTTGCAGATCGAGGTCGGTCATCTTCAACACGGTCATGGGTGGCAGTTCCTGAATTACTGTTGAGGTTGTTTAGAGGCGATATGCAGATAATGTTCCGCAACGTCGAGCATTCGGTTGGCAAAACCCCATTCGTTGTCGAACCAGGCCAGGATGTTCACCAGCCTCGGGCCGGAAACGCGGGTCTGGCTGGCATCGACAATGGCCGAATGCGGGTCATGGTTGAAATCACAACTGGCGTGGGGCAACTCGGTGTAGGCCAGCAAGCCTTTGAGCGGCCCGCTGCTGGCGGCGTCGCGCAGGATCCGGTTGACCTCCGTCGCATCGGTGTCGCTGACGGTTTGCATGGTGATGTCCAGGCAGGACACGTTCACCGTCGGCACCCGTACGGCTTTGGCCTGGATTCGCCCGGCAAGTTCCGGCAACAGTCGCTCGATACCGCGTGCCAGCCCGGTGGACACCGGAATCACTGACTGGAACGCCGAGCGCGTGCGGCGCAGGTCTTCGTGATGGTAGGCGTCGATCACCGGCTGGTCGTTCATCGCCGAGTGAATCGTGGTGATCGACACGTAGTCCAGCCCGATCGCCTGATCCAACAGGCGCAACAATGGCACGCTGCAGTTGGTGGTACAGGAGGCGTTGGACACCAGCAGCTCGTTGCCGGTCAGGCAATCCTGGTTGATGCCGTAGACGATGGTGGCGTCGACATCCGCCTCGCTTGCCATCGGCTGGGAAAACAGCACACGCGGTGCGCCAGCGTCGAGGAAACGCTGGCCATCGGCACGGGTGTGATAAGCACCGGAGCATTCCAACACCAGGTCGACGCCCAGCGCCGCCCAGTCGATGCCCTCGGGGGTGGCACTGCGCAGGACTTTCACGCAGTCGCCATTGATATGCAGACAATCGCCCTCGACCCGCACTTCGCCGGGGAACCGGCCGTGTGTGGAGTCAAAGCGTGTCAGGTATTCGATGCTGGCCATGTCGGCCAAATCGTTGATCGCGACAATTTCAAACCCGGCAGCCGCCCCTCGCTCGAACAGAGCACGCAAGACGCAACGACCAATGCGGCCGTAGCCGTTGAGTGCAACTTTGTAAGGACGCGGTTGGGGCATGGGGTTCTCGATCAATGTTAGTTCGGTGTTGAATGTTCTGACGCCATCGCGGGCAAGCCCGCTCCCACATTAGACCGCGATCCAAATGTGGGAGCGGGCTTGCCCGCGATGGCACCAGTACAGACAACGCAGACTGACTTAGTCTTCCAGCAGCTCTTCAGCCTGACCCAGGATATTTTCCAGGGTGAAGCCGAACTCTTCGAACAACGCTGGCGCCGGCGCCGACTCACCGTAGGTGGTCATGCCGATCACGCGGCCTTCCAGGCCCACGTACTTGTACCAGTAGTCGGCATGCGCCGCTTCGATGGCGATACGCGCGCTGACCTGCAACGGCAGCACCGATTGCTTGTAGCCGGCGTCCTGGGCTTCGAACACGCTGGTGCATGGCATGGACACAACACGCACGTTGCGGCCTTGGGCGGTCAGCTTGTCGTAGGCCTGGACGGTCAGGCCCACTTCGGAACCGGTGGAGATCAGGATCAGCTCCGGCTCGCCGATGCAGTCCTTGAGCACGTAGCCGCCACGGCTGATGTCGGCGATCTGTGCGTCGGTACGCGCTTGGTGCTGCAGGTTCTGGCGCGAGAAGATCAGCGCCGAAGGGCCGTCCTTGCGTTCGATGGCGTGCTTCCAGGCCACGGCGGATTCGACCGCGTCGGCTGGGCGCCAGCAATCCAGGTTCGGCGTGGTACGCAGGCTGGTCAGTTGCTCGACCGGCTGGTGCGTCGGACCGTCTTCGCCGAGGCCGATGGAGTCGTGGGTGTACACGTGGATGACGCGCTTCTTCATCAGCGCGGCCATGCGTACGGCGTTGCGGGCGTATTCCATGAACATCAGGAAGGTCGCGCCGTAAGGCACCAGGCCACCGTGCAGGGACACGCCGTTCATGATGGCGCTCATGCCGAACTCGCGTACGCCGTAGTACATGTAGTTGCCGCTGGCGTCTTCAGCCGAAACACCCTTGCAGCCTTTCCACAGGGTCAGGTTGGAACCGGCCAGGTCGGCGGAACCGCCGAGGAACTCAGGCAGCAGCGGGCCAAAGGCGTTCAGGGTGTTCTGGCTGGCTTTACGACTGGCGATGGTCTCGCCCTTGGCCGCGACTTCGGCGATGTAGGCCGAGGCTTTTTCCGAGAAGTCGGCAGGCAGGTCACCGGCCAGGCGGCGTACCAGTTCGTTGGCAAGCTCCGGGAATTCGGCGGAGTAGGCCGCAAAACGCTGGTCCCACTCGGCTTCGGCGGCCAGGCCTTTTTCCTTGGCATCCCACTCGGCATAGATGTCGGCCGGGATTTCGAACGGGCCATGGTTCCACTTCAGTGCTTCACGGGTCAGGGCGATTTCCGCGTCACCCAGCGGGGCGCCGTGGCAGTCTTCTTTGCCCTGCTTGTTCGGCGAACCGAAACCAATGGTGGTCTTGCAGCAGATCAGGGTCGGCTGAGCGCTCTTGCGGGCGGTGTCGATGGCGATCTTGATTTCTTCCGGATCGTGGCCGTCGACGTTGCGGATCACCTGCCAGTTGTAGGCTTCGAAACGCTTAGGGGTGTCATCGGTGAACCAGCCTTCGACTTCGCCGTCGATGGAGATGCCGTTGTCATCGTAGAACGCGATCAGCTTGCCCAGGCCCAGGGTACCGGCCAGGGAAGCGACTTCGTGGGAAATGCCTTCCATCATGCAGCCATCACCCAGGAACACGTAGGTGTGGTGGTCGACGATGTCGTGGCCGGGGCGGTTGAACTGCGCGCCCAGGACTTTTTCCGCCAGCGCGAAGCCCACGGCGTTGGCCAGGCCTTGGCCCAGGGGACCGGTGGTGGTCTCGACGCCTGGGGTGTAGCCGAATTCAGGGTGGCCGGGGGTGCGGCTGTGCAGCTGGCGGAAGCTCTTGAGGTCATCGATGGTGACGTCGTAGCCGGTCAGGTGCAGCAGCGAATAAATCAGCATCGAGCCGTGGCCGTTGGACAGCACGAAGCGGTCACGGTCGGCGAACGATGGGTTGCTCGGGTTGTGTTTCAGGTAGTCACGCCAAAGTACCTCGGCGATATCCGCCATGCCCATCGGGGCACCGGGATGGCCGCTGTTGGCTTTTTGCACGGCATCCATGCTGAGGGCACGAATGGCGTTGGCACGCTCACGACGGCTGGGCATCGCTGATCTCCTGGGGTTTGCTGAAAAGAAACGGAAAAAAGGACCGGCATTTTCCCTCAGCCACCGCCTGCGGGCAATGACAGATAGTCACTTGTGGGTGTTTTTCCTGTGCTTTGGGCGGCATTCGCTTGCAGAAACCGTTAACCGGTTCGTCTAAAGGTTATAGCGGCTGCTTATAACCGCCACTTATCGATCAATATCAAAACTTTTTGATATTGGCCTTGCGAGGACTCCCACCCGTCTCTAGACTGCTGGCCTTATGAACCTACCCATGCCCTCCCTGCGTCCTGACGACGGCGATGAACTGGCAGCCTTATGCAAGGCCGCTGGCGACCCGTTGCGTTTGAACGTATTGCGCGCACTGGCCAACGATTCCTTCGGCGTATTGGAACTGGCGCAGATCTTCGCCATCGGCCAATCCGGCATGAGTCATCACTTGAAGGTGCTGGCCCAGGCCGACCTGGTGGCTACCCGCCGCGAAGGCAATGCGATTTTCTACCGTCGCGCCCTGCCTCACACCGAGTTGCTTGGCGGCAAGCTGCACGCCGCGCTGCTCGAAGAGGTGGACAACCTGGGCCTGCCGGGCGATGTGCAGTCGCGCATCGGCCAAGTCCATGGGCAACGCGCCGCCGCGAGCCAGGACTTTTTCGCACGGGTCGCCGAGAAATTTCGCGCCCAACAGGACTTGATCGCCGGTTTGCCGCAATACCGCGACAGCGTACTGGCGCTGCTCGACAAGCTGAGCTTCAGTGAGGAGGCCACCGCGCTGGAGGTCGGCCCAGGCGACGGCGGTTTCTTACCGGACCTGGCGCGGCGCTTCCAGCAGGTCACCGCGCTGGACAACAGCCCGGCGATGCTCGAACTGGCGCGCCAGCTGTGCGAACGCGAAGCGCTGGGCAATGTCAGCCTGCAGCTGGCGGACGCATTGAATAGCACGGCGTTAAAGGCCGACTGCGTGGTGTTGAATATGGTCTTGCACCATTTCGCCGCCCCCGCCGACGCCCTCAAGCAAATGGCCGGGCTGCTGCACCCCGGCGGTAGCCTGCTGGTGACAGATTTATGCAGCCACAACCAGAATTGGGCCAGGGAGGCCTGCGGTGATCTATGGTTGGGTTTTGAACAGGACGATCTGGCCCGTTGGGCCACCGCTGCGGGACTCGTTCCCGGGGAAAGCCTCTATGTAGGTTTACGTAATGGTTTCCAGATCCAGGTCCGCCATTTTCAGCGGCCGGCTGGCGACACTCACCATCGGTAAATATCAGGAAAACATCGAGATGAGCGAATACTCCCTTTTCACCTCCGAGTCCGTGTCTGAAGGGCATCCGGACAAAATCGCCGACCAGATTTCTGACGCGGTGCTGGACGCCATCATTGCTGAAGACAAGTTCGCCCGTGTGGCGTGCGAGACTCTGGTGAAAACCGGTGTAGCGATCATCGCTGGCGAAGTGACCACCACCGCCTGGGTCGACCTGGAGCAGATCGTCCGTGACGTGATCACCGACATCGGCTACACCAGCTCCGACGTCGGTTTCGACGGCGCGACCTGCGGCGTGATGAACATCATCGGCAAGCAGTCCCCAGACATCAACCAAGGCGTCGACCGTGCCAAGCCGGAAGACCAGGGCGCCGGCGACCAGGGCCTGATGTTCGGCTACGCCAGCAACGAAACCGACGTGCTGATGCCTGCACCGATCACCTTCTCGCACCAACTGGTGCAACGTCAGGCCGAAGCGCGTAAGTCCGGCCTGCTGCCGTGGTTGCGCCCGGACGCCAAGTCCCAGGTCACCTGCCGTTACGAAGGCGGCAAAGTCGTGGGTATCGACGCCGTTGTATTGTCGACCCAGCACAACCCGGACGTGTCCTACGCCGACCTGCGTGAAGGCGTGATGGAGCTGATCGTCAAGCACGTGCTGCCGGCCGAGCTGCTGAGCAAGGACACCCAGTTCCACATCAACCCGACTGGCCAGTTCATCATCGGTGGCCCGGTAGGCGATTGCGGCCTGACCGGTCGCAAGATCATCGTCGACAGCTACGGCGGCATGGCCCGTCACGGCGGTGGCGCGTTCTCGGGTAAAGATCCTTCCAAGGTTGACCGTTCCGCCGCTTACGCCGGTCGTTACGTGGCCAAGAACATCGTCGCCGCCGGCCTGGCCGAGCGTTGCGAGATCCAGGTGTCCTACGCTATCGGTGTGGCCCAGCCTACGTCGATCTCGCTGAATACCTTCGGCACCGGCAAGATCAGCGATGACAAGATCGTCAAGCTGGTGCGTGAGATCTTCGACCTGCGCCCTTACGCGATCACCACCATGCTCGACCTGCTGCACCCGATGTACCAGGAAACCGCAGCCTACGGCCACTTCGGTCGTACCCCTGCGCAGAAGACGGTCGGCGACGACACCTTCACCACCTTCACCTGGGAAAAAACCGACCGCGCCAACGACCTGCGGATTGCCGCCGGCCTGTAATCGCTCTCGGTACACAAAAGCCCCGCCGGGTTCGCCCGGCGGGGCTTTTTATTGCGCAATCATTTGCGCGATGGCCTTCACGTTTTTTGGATCCAAACCTTGCAGGCTCAATGATGGCCCTCTAGAATCCGCGCCCTCTCGGGCCCGTCACCTTATTTGGATATTGCCCTGCGCCAGCCCGGGACTCATCAGCGCGCAGGCAATCGAACATTGAGGTTTTCCATGCGCATCTCCACGCTCGCCCCTGCCGCCCTCCTGCTCAGCCTGTTTGCCCTGCCGGCAAACGCCGCCGACCTGAGCGCACTGAGTGGTGCCCTGAGCTCCCAACTGGGCGGCGGCAACTCCGGCGACTGCCAGAAGCAAGCCAACGACCTGCAAGCCAAGATCGATGCAGCCGAGGCCCAGAAGGACAGCTTGAAAGTGAAAGCCTTCAAAGCGGCGCAGGACCAGATCAACAAAGGTTGTAACAAACTCACTGAGGCCCAGGCCAAAGCCGACGCCAAGCAGCAAACCCAAGAGGCCAAGGCCGATAAGCCCGACGCGGTGAAAGCACTGGGCGGCCTGTTCAAGTAAATAGAAACACCCCGTAAAGAGCCCCGCACTGCCGGGGCTTTTTTGTGGCCGCGTGGATCATTTAGGCTGGGCACCCTTTCCGAGCAAGGATGCTCATGATGCACTTACTGTTTGCCCTTTTACTCAGCGCCCTACCCTGCTGGGTGTGGGCCCAAGCGTGCTCCGATGAAGCCCGAGCACACGTCAGTACCCTGGCCGAACAGATACGCCAATGGGATGACAGTTACCACCGGCTTGGCCAGTCCCCGGTGAGCGACGAACTCTACGACCAGGCGCGCCAGCGCCTGGCTCAGTGGCATCAGTGCTTCCCCGCCCCCACCGCCACACCCAACAACCCACTGGCGAGTTCACGTGGCGCCCAGCCTCACCCCGTTGCGCATACAGGCCTGGAGAAACTGCTGGACGAACACGCAGTCGACGCCTGGCTGGGCACACGAAAGGATGTCTGGATTCAACCCAAGGTGGACGGAGTGGCGGTAACCCTGGTGTATCAACAGGGTCGCCTGCGCCAAGTCATCAGCCGAGGCGATGGTGTCATGGGCCACGACTGGTCTGCCTCCGCGCGCAAAATCCCCGGCATTGTCCAGCAGTTGCCCGACCCCATCGACGTGGTGCTGCAAGGCGAACTCTATTGGCGCCTCGACGACCATGTGCAATCGGCAAGCGGCGGTCTCAATGCCCGCAGCAAGGTGGCCGGGTTGATGAACCGCAAACACTTGGGCGACACCGATGCCGCCGGTATTGGCCTGTTCGTCTGGGCTTGGCCACAAGGGCCGGCAGCCTTTACCGAGCGCCTTTCCACACTGAAACGTTGGGGGTTCACTGACACCCAGCGCTTCAGCCAGCCCATCCGGAACATCAGCGAAGCCGCGCACTGGCGCGCCTATTGGTACGGTAATCCACTGCCTTTCGCCAGCGATGGGGTGGTGCTGCACCAGGCCCAGCACGCCCCCGCCGAGCGTTGGCAGGTCAGTACCCCCTACTGGGCGGCCGCCTGGAAGTACCCGACGACCAAGGCCCTGGCGCTGGTGCGCGACGTGCAATTCAAGATCGGCCGTACCGGGCGCATCACACCCATGCTGGAATTGGAACCGGTGCGCTTGGATGACCGGCAGATCAGCCGGGTGAGCGCCGGCTCATTGAAGCGCTGGCAATCGCTGGATATCCGCCCTGGCGACCACGTCTCCATCAGCCTGGCGGGCCAGGTGATCCCTCGGCTGGATGAGGTCATCCTGCGCAGCAGCACAAGGGCGGACTTGCCCGTGCCCAATCCGGGGAAATTCCATGCCTTGAGTTGCTGGCAACTGGACCCCGGTTGCGAGGAGCAGTTGCTGGCGCGCCTTTCCTGGCTGAGCGGCAACCAGGGCCTCGCCTTGCCACACATAGGCCGCGAGACCTGGAACGTATTGATCCAGGCCGGTCTAATCGCAGGCTTTCTCGATTGGTTAACCCTGGATACGGCAGAGCTTGCTAACATTGATGGCTTCGGTGATCGCACCCGTGCGCGCGTGGTCGACAGCTTCCACAGCGCGCGGCAACGGCCCTTCGCACAATGGCTCAAGGCCTTGGGTGTACCGCCTGCGGCACGTAATAACCTGGAGGGCGACTGGCAGACGCTGGTCGCCAGAGACACCCAGGCCTGGCTGGCCATCGATGGCATCGGCCCGGGCCGCGCAGCGCAACTGAGCGCTTTTTTTCGCGACCCGCACGTACAGGCCTTGGCTGAAACATTACGCGTGGCGGGGATAGACGGTTTTTGAACCCGCTGTCCGCGCCATCAGATTGCGACTTTGGAGCCCCACATGAAATTTCTAGCCCCCTTTGCCTTGCTGACCGTCGCAAGCTTCATGGCCACGCCGCTGCTGGCCGCCGAAGAAGCCCCTCAGCTCACCGGCTGCGCGGCCAAGCGCCAAGCCATCAGCACCCAGATCGAACAAGCCAAGGTCCACGGCAACAGCGAACAACAAGCCGGCCTGGAAAAAGCCCTGAGCGAAGTCACTGCCAACTGCACCGACGCCTCCCTGAGGAAAGAGCGGGAAAACAAGGTGCTCGACGCCAAGCATGAAGTCAGCCGCCGTCAGGCCGACCTCGACAAGGCCATGAAAAAAGGCGACGCGGACAAGATCAACAAGCGTAAGGACAAACTCGCCGAGTCCCGCAAGGAACTGCAGGACGCCGTGGAAGAACTCGACCAGTAAAACCAGTCAGTGGTCCCGGAACTGTTTATGGCAGGCGCTGCAGGCATCTTCGACTTTCTGCACCGCAGGCCCCAGGTTGCTGGCCTTGTAAGGCTGCACTTGGCTGGCGGTCACCAATTCACCGGTGGCCGCTTCAAGGTTGCGGGCCAGTTGCTGGAATTGCGCCTGTTTCTGCCAGACATCGTCCTTGGCGCTGGTGTGATCCTCTTCACGCACGCTCGGAAAATGTTTCCATGGTTCATGGGACAACGCGTCCAGCTTGACCGCACCGTCGGCGAATTTCGCGCCGTCGAACGGGATGCGCCCGCGCAGCATGCCGCCCAGGTCTTCGCCGGTCTTGAGCATCTGCTTGAAGATCGCCTTGCGCTGGCCCAGCGGCGAATTCGGATCAACGCCGCCACAGGCGGACAACGTCAGGCAGGCCAGCAGTACAACGGTCAGTCGTTTAAAAGTCATGGTGGCTTCGAGGTCACGGAAAACGGCGGCCAGTATCCTCGCCCCGCCCGCAAAGACCAATAGCCCTATTATTAATAAGGGTTGCCCAACAGCGCTGCTACGCGGGCAATCGCTTCAGGAAGTGTTTGTATGAATGTCAGCTTGAAACCCTGGAGCCGCCGCCTGGCGTGGGCTCTGCCGATGATCGCACTGCTGGCCGGCTGCGACGCGGGCAAAGAAACAGCCAAAGATGAAACTTCCAAACCCCACGCCGTCGCCACCTATGTGAGCGCACCGTGGGAAGCCTTGCCGACGGTATCCGACAGCGATCTGCTGGCCGGTTTTGAATCCTGGCGCAGCGCCTGCCAACGGCTCAAGGCCGACCCGGTGTGGGGCGCGACCTGTGCGGCAGCCGCCACAGTGCCGAGCAATGCCGTGGCGGTGCGCGGATTCCTCAAGGAGCGCCTGGATGTGTTCGGCCTGCGCTCGGCCGACAACACCCCGAACGGCTTGATCACCGGCTACTACGAACCGGTCTACCCCGGCAGCCTGACCAAGACCGCCAAGGCCAACGTGCCGGTGTACGGCGTGCCGGACGACCTGATCATCGTCAACCTGGAAAGCATCTACCCCGAGCTCAAGGGCAAGCGCCTGCGCGGTCGCCTGGAAGGTCGCGTGCTCAAGCCCTACGACGACGCCAGCGCCATCAACGGCCAGGGCTCCACGGCCAAGCCGATCGCCTGGCTGACGAACCCGATGGACCTGCAATTCCTGCAAATCCAGGGCTCGGGCCGCATTCAACTGGCCGGTGGGCGCCAACTGCGCGTCGGTTATGGCGACCAGAACGGCTACCCCTACCGCCCGATCGGTCGCTGGCTGGTGGAACAAGGCGAGCTGAAGAAGGAAGACGTGACCATGGGCGCCATCAGCGCTTGGGCCAAGGCGCATCCGCAGCGTATTCCGGAGCTGCTGGCGAGCAACCCAAGCTATGTGTTTTTCAGCGCACGGCCCGACAGCAATGAAGGCCCGCGCGGTTCCTTGAACGTACCGTTGACCGCCGGCTACAGCGTCGCGGTGGATCGCAAGGTGATTCCGTTGGGCAGTCTGCTGTGGCTTTCGACCACCAAGCCGGATGGTTCGCCCATCGCCCGCCCGGTAGCAGCACAGGACACCGGCGGTGCAATCACGGGTGAAGTGCGCGCGGACTTGTTCTGGGGCACTGGCGATGCGGCGGGTGAACTGGCGGGGAACATGAAGCAGCAGGGGCAAATCTGGATGTTGTGGCCCAAGGGCGCAGCATTGCCGCAAGTGCCGGATGCACCTGTCGGTAGCTGAAAAACGCTCCGCCACACTCGGTTTACCGTAGTGAGCGGGCTTGCCCCGCGCTGGGCTGCGCAGCAGCCCCCATCAGCCTCACCCCATTTATTCAGGCACACCGAGGCGTATGGTTCCGGGGCGGCTTCGCCACCCAGCGCGGGGCAAGCCCGCTCACTACAAACACCGCCCCCACAGTGGCTCTGCTTCAGCCTTCAGATCGAGACGAAGAAGAAACTCGCAATCAGCGCCATACCCACGAACCACACCAGTGAGCGAGCGATCGCCCAGTCGGCCAGGTAGCAGATGATGTACAGCAGGCGACTGGTGATAAACAGCACAGCCAGCACATTGATGGTGACCAACTCAGCCGTACCGGCCAAGTGCGCGATAATCACTGCCGCCGCAAATGCCGGCGTCACTTCAAAGCTGTTGAGTTGAGCACTGTGGGCACGCTTGGCAACCCCTTCGAGGGTGTCCAGGAACGCGCGAGGGTCGTGGTTCTGCCGCGGCCCGAACTTGCCACCGCTGAACTTGGCCACGCCTGTGCACAGATAAGGCAGAAAAATTGCGATCAACACACACCAGAAGGCCACCGTCATCACTGATTCCTTTTTTAGTTTGAAGCAGAATTTAGAGTTTTAGCACTCAACATGAAACGCCGCACCCATCGCTATGAGCCGCCAGCCCCGCAAAAGGTTCTATCGGTGATTTGCCCCCAGCCCTGCAACATTGTGCAGGGGTTGCGGTCCATCCCCCAATTAACGCTCTTCCACCCAACTTCCAAGGACCCCGGATGCTTGAACTTGTCGCCGCCTTCATTTGCCTCACCACCCTGCTCACCTATGTGAACTTCCGCTTCATTGGCCTGCCGCCCACCATCGGCGTGATGGTCACGGCCCTGCTGTTTTCGCTGATCCTGCAAGGCTTGAGTTTTCTCGGCTATCCAGGCCTGGAGGAGCGCATCCAGCAACTGATTGGCCAGATCGACTTCGGCGATCTGCTGATGAACTGGATGCTCTCATTCTTGCTGTTCGCCGGTGCCTTGCACGTAAACCTCAACGACCTGCGCAGCTACCGCTGGCCCATCGGCCTGCTGGCGACCTTCGGCGTATTGATCGCGACCGTGGTGATCGGCAGCCTGGCGTATTACATCTTTGCCCTCTTCGGCTGGCACGTCAGCTTCCTCTACTGCCTGCTGTTCGGTGCGCTGATTTCCCCAACCGACCCGATCGCGGTATTGGGCGTGCTGCGTACCGCCAACGCCTCCAAGCCATTGAAGACCACCATTGTCGGCGAATCATTGTTCAACGATGGCACGGCCGTCGTGGTGTTCACCGTTTTACTGGGCATTGCACAGTTAGGCGAAACGCCGACGGTGGGCGCCACCTCCATGCTGTTTGCCCATGAGGCGATTGGCGGCGTGGTGTTCGGTGGCCTGATCGGCTACCTGGTGTACCTGATGATCAAGAGCATCGAGCAGCACCAGATCGAGGTGATGCTGACCCTCGCCCTGGTCATCGGCGGCTCGGCGATGGCCACCGAACTGCACGTCTCGGCACCGATTGCGATGGTGGTCGCCGGGCTGATCATCGGCAACCTGGGGCGCAAACTGGCAATGAACGACATGACCCGGCGCTACCTGGATGGCTTCTGGGAATTGCTCGATGACATGCTCAATGCACTGCTGTTCGCACTGATCGGCATGGAGCTGCTGCTGTTGCCGTTTAACTGGCTGCACGTGTTCGCCGCCAGCTTGCTGGCCGTGGCGATCCTGCTGTCGCGTCTGTTGACGGTTGCACCGGCCATCCTGCTGCTGCGGCGCTGGCGCACAGTGCCACGCGGGACCATCCGCATCCTGACGTGGGGTGGCCTGCGTGGCGGGGTGTCCGTGGCACTGGCATTGGCCCTGCCGCTGGGCCCGGAGCGCGACTTGCTGCTGAGCATCACCTACATCGTGGTGCTCTCGTCGATCCTGCTGCAGGGGTTGAGCATCGGCAAGCTGGTCAAGCGCGTGACCCGGGACGAACCCCAGGCCGCGCCGGACGCTCACTGAGCCTTGTCGATCTGCTGCGGATGCCTCGGGTCCGCAGCTTTCTTGCCCGGCAGACTGCTTTCGCTGCGAATCTGCGCATGGCTGATCAGCGCAAAGATAAAGCTGCCGCCAATGATATTGCCCGCCAGGGTCGGCCCGGCGAACACCAGCCAGAAATCCTTCCACGGCAACTCGCCAGCGAATACCAGGTACGACACCTCGGCGGAACCGACGACGATATGGGTGAAGTCACCCAGAGCCATCAGGTAGGTGATCAGAATAATGATCCACATCTTGGCGCTTTCCATGGAGGGGATCATCCACACCATGGTGGCGATCATCCAGCCGGAGACGATGCCCTTGGCAAACATCTGGCCGGCGTCGTTTTCCATGATCTTGCGGCCGATTTCCAGGAAGGCCAGGTCGGTCTTGGTGTCGAAGATCGGCAGGTGCAACATCACATAAGCCACCAGCAAGGTGCCGCACAGGTTACCCACCAGCACCACTGTCCATAGCCGTAACAATCGCCCGGCATTGCCTAGCGTGGGTTTGCTCATCACCGGCAAAACAGCGGTCAGGGTGTTCTCGGTGAACAGTTGCTGGCGCGCCAGGATCACTGCCAGGAACCCTGCGCAGTAGCCGAAGCTGGCGATAACCTTAAAGCTCTCGCCATCCGGCAGCCGAGAGTTGAGCAACCCCATGGCCATCAGCGAAAGGCCCATGGTCAACCCGGCCGCCAATGCCGACCACCACAAGGCAGCAACACTGCGCTCCAGTTCCTGGTCACCCTGTGTACGGATGATTTCATGCAACACCGCCGCACGGGGTGGTTGGTTCTTGTCCACGTCCTGTTGCTCTTCCTGCGACAGGTTTGGGGTCTTGCCGTCTGCTTGAGTGGCCATGATGTTCCAGAGTCCTAGGGGTGCCTGTAGCTACGACACGCCGCCACAGTAGCTGTTCAGTGGCCACACAACTAAACCTGCACCTTCCAGGCCTTTGCCATCTCCACGGTGGTTGAGCGGCGCGCCTTGTCCCAGGGTTTGTTACGCGCTTTGTAGTGACCACTGATGGTGTCGAGTACCTGGTTGAATTCGCTGGGGGTAGTAGCCCGAGCCAGGTCCTGAGCCGCACGGTGCAACAGTTCAACGTTAGACTTGGGCTGGCCTGGCCGAAACAACGAGGGGTAGATCACTTCCCGTGTGAAGTTTTCAGCTTTCATCGAAATATCGCGTACTTTCATTTCGGTCACTGCACCGCCGATGACTTTGGACAGAGGCATTGCATCACTTTCGATCTGTTTGGCCGCCACTTGCAGCAATTGCTGAAAGTTGCGCTGACTTGCAACATTGAGGCTGCGCCCCAACCAGTCGATGTGCTCTGGCCGTCGGGCAAGGGCATCCAAGTTACGCAGGGCCGATGAAATGTTCGGCGTGAACACCAGCGAGCCCTGTGACTGATTAGCCTGGGTGATCGCACCATCCAGGTTTCGCAACGCCTGTTGCGCGTTTTTTCGAAACATCAGCACATCCGCGACCGCCGGGTCGCTTTGCAGCGTGGGTTGCACGCTGGCGAGCATTTCATCATCCATGGCCAGCACGGCTTCATTCAGTGATTGGAACGAATGATGCTCAAGTGCCTTGGTCCGTCGCTCCAAATGCGTCTCCACCGCTTGTCGCGCTTTCGTCTGCAGGAGTTGCTTCTGCTCATCCTGCATAGTGAAGTTGACCGTGCCATTGAGCAGACCCGTAAAGTCGCCTTTTTCGGTCTTCAGGGGCAGTGTCACAATCTGATCGGCGAACGCTTCGAGCCTTTTATCCTGAAACGCTCCAGCGGCCGAATGCTCAACGCCCACGAGATGGTCGGCCAGACTGCTGAAAAAACTGCCACTGCGAGCGGATGCAGCAGAAGAGCTGGACTCAAATTTAACGATCAGCGATTCAGGCTTGTTCAGCGGACTATCGGGACATGGCCGCGCCACAACACCTGGCGCCGGAGTGTTGAGCAGCAACCCACCATCCTTGAATGCGGTTTTTTCAGCTGATGCCTGGAAGGCATGACCTTGCTCCACCGGATTTTTGAACACCACCGGTAACGAACCCGAAATATGCGCGGCCCGGGCAATATCCATCGCTGGAGTCAGGCTGGCATTGAACATCACTAATTGCGGGCGGCCATCAAACATGCCGCTACCGGTGATACTGAGTTGCTTGATCGCAGGAATATACCGGCTCAACACCTCGAGATCACCAAACGTGGGTGCGCCACCCGCAGTCAGCTTGTCAGCAATGCTCATGACTTCGGTCGGCCTGGTTTCTCGAGGGCTTTGCGCGATATGACCAAGAATCGACGCGCGCGACTCGTTGCGGATCAGTTCCTCAAGGGGAAGGGCTTCAGTCTGCAGGCGCGGCGCCAAGGTCATCAACAAACGGGAAATAGTGCCGACACCACCGGGCAAACGCCCCGCACATTTGCCAAGTGTCGTACAGGCATCCTGCATCCAGGCCGTCACGGCGTCCTGGCTGTTCAGTAGGCTCGGTAAATCGATGCTGTCCGACAACCGGTCAAATGCCGCAGCGCCCATTCCGCTGGCAATCAACGCCGCCGAAATCGCACCGGCGGATGAGCCGGATATCGACTGAATACCGTTCAGCTTCCGGGCGTCCTCAAGCGCCTGCACCACCCCCGAAAAGGCGACGCCCTTGGCGCCTCCACCGCTCAACACCAGGCTCGTGACGGGCGGCGCCGATAAAATCACCTCCACCCGCCCCTTACTATCGCGTAGAAGCGTCACATTGCGCTCGCCCACGCCCTCCACCAGCGCCGTCTTCACAGTGTGCTGGGTCGGGGAATGAGCCTTATCACTCCATGCGGGTTGATTCCGGGCGATCGAGTTAATCACTTTCATACGCAGGCTCTCTACAGGGTGTGGTCCTGAGTGATGAGAGAGCCTGGCAGAGATCCATGCGGAATGATTTGGTAAAGCAAATCACGCCGAGGGTTTGTTACTCAGGAAGACTGTCGTCCTTGAACTGGTCCTTCACGTACCGGATCTCGGTACGGCCATGAGGCGCTGGCAGGCCATCTTCACCGAGGTTGACGAAGACCATTTTCTCTACCGTGAGGATGCTCTTACGCGTGATCTTGTTGCGTACTTCACAGGTCAGGGTGATGGAGGTGCGGCCGAACTCGGTGGCGGTGATGCCCAGTTCGATGATGTCGCCCTGGCGCGAGGCGCTGACGAAGTTGATTTCGGAGATGTACTTGGTGACCACCCGCTGGTTGCCCAGCTGGACGATGGCATAGATCGCCGCTTCTTCATCGATCCAGCGCAACAGGCTGCCGCCGAACAGGGTGCCGTTGGGGTTGAGGTCTTCGGGTTTTACCCATTTGCGGGTGTGGAAGTTCATGGTCACTCCAAAGCGTGTTGCGAAATGATGGGCAACATCATGGCAGAGCCCGGCCCCAAGCTCTATGAGCCATTGCCTATCACGCCTATGTGCGATCTTCATGTTGCCGACAGAAAGGCTTGGGAAGTCTGGCGCACACGGCTATAATCGCCCCCGCTTCAAAACGGTCATCTTCAGTTGATACCGTTCTCCCGCCACCTGTCCGAGGGGCGCTGCAGCAGGTTCAACCTGTCAGGCTCGGATGGGGCGTTGTCCGGCCTGGTACACCTGGCCTGATACTAAACGCACAACGGCGCCCATTCGCACACTACGAATGGAGGCTCTTCATGAGCGCAGTAAACACGCCTGCAGATTTCAACGACTACAAAGTCGCCGACATGTCCCTCGCCGCCTGGGGCCGTCGTGAAACCTTTATCGCCGAATCCGAAATGCCTGCCCTGATGGGCCTGCGCCGCAAGTATGCCGCTGAGCAACCGCTCAAGGGTGCGAAGATCCTCGGCTGCATCCACATGACCATCCAGACCGCCGTGCTGATCGAAACCCTGGTTGCCCTGGGTGCCGAAGTACGCTGGTCGTCCTGCAACATTTTCTCGACTCAAGACCAGGCCGCTGCCGCCATCGCTGCTGCCGGTATCCCGGTATTCGCCTGGAAAGGCGAGACCGAAGAAGAGTACGAGTGGTGCCTGGAGCAAACCATCCTGAAAGATGGCGCGCCTTGGGATGCCAACATGATCCTCGACGACGGCGGCGACCTGACCGAGTTGCTGCACAAGAAGTACCCAGCAATCCTGGACCGCGTCCACGGCGTGACCGAAGAAACCACCACGGGCGTACACCGCCTGTTGGACATGCTGGCCAAGGGCGAGCTGAAAATCCCGGCCATCAACGTCAACGACTCGGTGACCAAGAGCAAGAACGACAACAAGTACGGCTGCCGTCATAGCCTGAACGATGCCATCAAGCGCGGCACCGACCACCTGCTGTCGGGCAAGCAAGCCCTGGTGATCGGCTACGGTGACGTGGGCAAGGGCTCGTCCCAGTCCCTGCGTCAGGAAGGCATGATCGTCAAGGTCTCCGAAGTCGACCCGATCTGCGCCATGCAAGCCTGCATGGACGGCTTCGAAGTGGTTTCGCCGTTCATCGATGGCGTCAATGACGGCACCGAAGCGAGCATCGACAAGGCCCTGCTGGGCAAGATCGACCTGATCGTGACCACCACCGGTAACGTGAATGTTTGCGACGCGAACATGCTCAAAGCCTTGAAGAAGCGTGCTGTTGTCTGCAACATTGGTCACTTCGACAACGAAATCGACACCGCTTTCATGCGCAAGAACTGGGCATGGGAAGAGGTGAAGCCACAGGTACACAAGGTTCACCGTACCGGTGCTGGCGCGTTCGACGCCCAGAACGACGACTACCTGATCCTGCTGGCTGAAGGCCGCCTGGTTAACCTGGGCAACGCCACCGGCCACCCTAGCCGCATCATGGACGGTTCGTTCGCCAACCAGGTCCTGGCCCAGATCTTCCTGTTCGGCCAGAAGTACGCCGACCTGTCGCCCGCCCAGAAAGCCGAGCGCCTGACCGTGGAAGTATTGCCGAAGAAACTCGACGAAGAAGTGGCCCTGGAAATGGTCCGCGGCTTCGGCGGCGTGGTGACTCAACTGACCAAGACCCAGGCCGACTACATCGGCGTGACCGTTGAAGGTCCGTTCAAGCCGCACGCTTACCGTTACTGAGTAACAGCCCCCTGCTTTGCTGGGGCGGGCTTGTTGTGGCGAGGGAGCTTGCTCCCGCTGGGCTGCGAAGCGGCCCCAAGATTTTGGGAGCGCTTCGCACTCCAGCGGGAGCAAGCTCCCTCGCCACATCAAGCTCGCTCCTACAGGGGGGCACCGTCGGCATTCTGAGTTTCAAAGGGTATTACCATGTCCCAAGACCGTCGCTACAGCTTCGAATTCTTCCCGACCAAGACCGATGCTGGGCATGAAAAACTGATGGCGACTGCCAAGCAGTTGGCCAGCTACAACCCCGACTTCTTCTCCTGCACCTACGGCGCCGGCGGTTCGACCCGTGATCGCACGATCAACACCGTGCTGCAGCTGGAAAGTGAAGTCAAAGTTCCCGCCGCTCCGCACTTGTCGTGCGTGGGCGACAGCAAAGCCGACCTGCGCAGCCTGCTGACCCAATACAAGGCAGCCGGCATCAAGCGCATCGTCGCCCTGCGCGGCGACCTGCCGTCCGGCATGGGCATGGCCAGCGGTGAGCTGCGCTACGCCAATGACCTGGTGAGCTTTATCCGTGAAGAAAGCGGCGACCACTTCCACATCGAAGTGGCGGCGTACCCGGAGATGCACCCCCAGGCCCGCAACTTCGAAAACGACCTGCAGAATTTCGTGCGCAAGGCCAACGCCGGCGCCGACAGCGCGATCACCCAATACTTCTTCAATGCCGACAGCTACTTCTACTTCGTCGAGCGTGTACGGGCCATGGGGGTGAACATCCCGATCGTGCCGGGCATCATGCCGATCACCAACTACAGCAAGCTGGCGCGCTTTTCCGACGCCTGCGGGGCCGAAATCCCACGCTGGGTGCGCAAACAACTGGAAGCCTATGGCGACGACGTCAAGAGCATCCAGGCGTTCGGCGAACAGGTCATCAGCACAATGTGTGAAGAATTGTTGCAAGGTGGCGCGCCAGGCCTGCACTTCTATACCCTGAACCAGGCTGAACCCAGCCTTGCCATCTGGAACAACCTCAAGCTGCCACGCTGAAGCTTGTCCGGCTGTGCCAAGGCCCTCGTCTCGACGAGGGCCTTTGTCGTTTTACATGCCCACGGAACCCAGCAGTCCATGAATACAGTGTCCACGACTTCCCGCCCGCAACTGGTCTACCTGGTCTTCGGCTCCGAGACCTACCACCAGGAAGCGGTGTTCAGCATCGCCAGCGCGCTGGCCTTCCTGAACGACACCCCGGACGCCGCCGTGGATATCCAGGTATTCAGCGATAACCCCGAGCCCTATCGCCTTTTGCCGGTGCGCGTGCGCCCGCTGGACGAAGCCACTCGCAAACGCTGGAGCGAGCCCCACGGCTATCACTTCCGCACCAAACATGTGGTGCTGCGCCAAGTGCTGGAAGAGTCGCCGGTGGCCATGCTGATCGACACCGACACGTTCTTCCATCATTCACCGATGGACCTGTTCGAGCGCGTGCAACCCGGCACCCTGCTGTGCAACGCCTTCTACACCCGGTACGGCGACAACCCCGAAAGTATTCTGTACACCGCGCTGCGCCAGCGCCTGCTGGACATGGGCGTCGCCGACGATGACATGATGACCCTCAATTCCGGGGTCATGGGCCTGACGCAACAGGACGCGCACATCCTCGACCGCTCCATCGCGTTGATGGACGAACTGTTTCCCTATGCCGAGGGCGCCTACACCCTCGAAGAGTTCTGCCTGTCGATTGCCGCTTATCGCAGCGTCAACGTGCGCGAGTGCCCCGACCTGATCCATCATTACTGGAGTCGCAAGCAACTGTTTCGCGCCAAGGTCAAGGCCTGGATCGCCAAGCATGCGGCCGCCCCTACCAGCGCATTGGCACTGGCCGACACCCGCCAGGTCTCCTCGCACCTGCCGCGCCCTCCCCGCCCGCAGCGCTTGCTGTACAAGCTGATCACACTGCTGTTACCCAAGCACCAGCAGCAGTTCATCCGCGAAATCCTCTACGGCTGCTACGAGCACGAGAACGAATTCGATCAGGCATGTGGCCCGGTTTGGTGGGACAAAGCCCGACAAAACCAAGAGGAACGTCAAAAGCGCCCGCTTGACGCGCATCAGTTGGAACACTGGTTCGCCAACCCCGTGGTACGCCTGATTCTCGGCGAGCGGCGCACAGCGATCTACGAACACTTGATGACCTCACCCGCCAAATAGCCCCGCCCGCGGATGCGCGTGCCAGAGCTTCTCTTTAAGGCAGGAGCGTCGTAACCTCAGGGCATGCCTGTCATTCTGAAGTTGCTGACTGCTGCCCTCTTTACTTGCCTGAGCCTGGCGGCTTATGGCGAGAAATTGCGCATTGTCACCGAGCCATGGGCGCCTTATGTGTACGACGACAACGGCACGATGCGCGGGCTGGACTACGAAACCACGGTGATCGTGTTCCAGCGCCTGGGTATTGAGGTGCAATGGCAATTCCTGCCTTGGAAGCGCTGCCTGGCCATGCTCGACCAAGGCCATGCCGACGGGGCGCTGGACATTTTCCACAGCCACGAGCGCGACGCCGTGCTTCTATACCCCAGCGAACCGCTGTCGGAAGTGAATTTCGTGCTCTTCTATGCCAATGATCGCCCCCACCCTGTCCAGGGCCTCGAAGACCTGCGCGACCTGACCGTTGGCACGTCGCCGGGTTACTTGTACGGCGCAGCATTCAGCGACTCCACCCTGTTCAACCGCGAAGCGGCCCCCAGCCATGAGGCCAACTTCGGCAAATTAATGTTGGGACGCATCGATTTGGTGATCACCGACCGCCGGGTAGGCCAGCATGTGATCAAGGCACTGGGCCTGGAGGACAAGGTCAGCCAGGCGCCGGCTGTGGTCAGCCGCCAGCCGCAGTTCCTTGCGGTGCGCCGTGGCGCGGGCATGGATCTGCTGGTACAACGCTTTGCCGCCGAGCTCAAACGCTTCAAACAAGAACCTGCGTACACCGCTTTGAGCATCAAATATGGTGGAATCCAAGCAATTACGGGGGTTGGACACACCGTTGAGCAGCAGGAAAGCAGCGTACCGTGATTGCTCTGTTATACTCCGGCCTTTCCGCCAGGCTCACGCCCGGCCGCTGAGGTCTTGAAAAAGGCACCCAACCCCGCTACAGCGCAGCTTTCAGCCCGCGCGAGCCGGTGGAGTGCCCGCCAGACGCAGCAGGACCGGACGGGGTTGCGCTCCCCTAAGCGCCATTCACGCCCGGCAAGATTATCCCTTTGGGCCAAGCCCTAACTAAAACAGGATTACTCATGTCCTTTGCTTCCCTCGGTCTCTCCGAGGCTTTAGTCCGCGCCATCGAGGCAGCGGGCTATACCGAGCCTACTCCGGTGCAACAGCGGGCCATTCCCGCCGTGTTGCAAGGTCGCGACCTGATGGTTGCGGCTCAGACAGGTACTGGTAAAACCGGCGGTTTCGCCCTCCCGATTCTGGAGCGGTTGTTTCCCAACGGTCACCCGGACAAATCCCAGCGTCACGGCCCGCGCCAACCGCGCGTATTGGTCCTGACCCCAACCCGCGAACTCGCCGCCCAGGTGCACGACAGCTTCAAGCTGTATGCCCGCGACCTGAAGTTCGTCAGTGCCTGCATCTTCGGCGGCGTCGGCATGAACCCACAGGTTCAGGCCATGTCCCGTGGTGTGGACGTGCTGGTGGCGTGCCCCGGTCGTTTGCTCGACCTGTGCGGCCAAGGCAGCGTCGATTTGTCCCACGTGGAAATCCTCGTGCTGGACGAAGCCGACCGCATGCTCGACATGGGCTTTGTCCATGACGTGAAAAAGGTCCTCGCCCGCCTCCCGGCCAAACGTCAGAATCTGCTGTTCTCGGCAACGTTCTCTCAGGACATCACGGCCCTGGCCGGCAAGCTGCTGCACAACCCTGAGCGCATTGAAGTCACGCCGCCGAACACCACGGTCGAGCGTATCGAGCAACGCGTCTTCCGCCTGGCCGCCAGCCACAAGCGTGCGCTGCTGGCCCACCTGATCACCGCCGGCGCGTGGGAACAGGTGTTGGTGTTCACCCGTACCAAGCACGGCGCCAACCGTCTGGCCGAGTACCTGGACAAGCACGGCCTCACCGCTGTCGCCATCCACGGTAACAAAAGCCAGAACGCGCGCACCAAAGCCCTGGCCGACTTCAAGGCCGGTTCCGTGCGCATCCTGGTGGCCACCGATATCGCCGCCCGCGGCTTGGATATCGACCAACTGCCACACGTGGTCAACTTCGAGCTGCCAAACGTCGATGAAGACTACGTGCACCGTATCGGCCGTACCGGCCGTGCCGGTCGTTCGGGTGAAGCCATTTCCCTGGTTGCACCGGACGAAGAAAAACTGCTGAAAAGCATCGAGCGCATGACCAAGCAGAAAATCGCCGACGGCGACCTGATGGGCTTCGATGCCAGCGCCGTAGAGGCTGAGAAGCCTGAAGTGCGCGAGCGTCCGGACGTGCGCAACCCACGCAACCCACGCGGTCCGAAGGGTGATGGCCCGAACGGCGGCGGTGGTGGCGGTGGTCGTCGCGACAAGGGCAAGGACAAGGGCGGCAAGGAAAAAGCGCCTACCAACGGCCGTGGCGAACGCCCAGCCCGCGAGCAGAAGCCCCGTGAAGGCACCCCGGCCCGCGAACAGCGCCAGCCGAGTCAGCCGCCACGCGCCGCCGCTGACCGTGCCCCGGACGAGTTCCTCGACGACGACGTGGATAACTTCGGCAACCGCGTTGACTACGTGCCTCAGGCCAAGCCGGCCCAAGGCCGTGGCCGTCGTCCCGGCGCGCCTGCACAAGGTGCGGGCGCAGGCGCTCCACGTGGCGGTCAGCCACAAGGCGCTCGCCAGAACGGCCCACGCAACAGCAGCGGCGGCACCACCGGCACTCCACCGGCCAAGCGCAGCGGCCCGCGTAATGGCGCACCGCGTGACGGCCAAGCCCGTCGCGAAGACTCGCGCAGCAACAACCGCCGCCCAGCCCGTGACGACCAGCCTCGCTTGTCCGAACCGGCCGTGCAGAATCCGCGCGGTGGCCCAGCGCCAAAGATCATCCACAAGGAGTCGAAAGCGGATCGCTTCCCGACACCCGAGCAACTGGATCAGTTGCCAGGCCGTCCTCGTGGTGAAAAGCCAGCATTGCTGACTCGCAACCGCTGAGTTTTTAGCCCCATAAAAAATGCCCCGTATCTTTCGATGCGGGGCATTTTTTTTGGACTCAATAACGATCCAATGTGGAAGGGGCGGTGCGACGATTCGACTTGCCCCCGATAGCTGAGTGTCAGCTGACCTACTTTTAACTGACACACCGCTATCGAGGGCAAGCCCTCTCCCACAAGGACCGCATTGCCAAGCCAGACATTACTTCTGCTTGACGCCTTCCAGCGAGATGTCCAGGTCCACAGTCTGCGAGGACGGGCCTGGGCCTTTGATGCCGAAGTCGTTCAGGTTGACGGTGGTCTTGGCGTTGAAGCCAGCACGTTCGCCGCCCCATGGATCCTTGCCTTCACCATTGAAGGTCGCCTTGAAGGTCACAGGCTTGGTCACGCCGTGAAAGGTCAGGTCGCCCGTTACGTCAGCGGTTTTCTCGCCGGTAGATTTAACGGCGGTGGACACGAACTTGGCGTCGGCGAACTTGGCAACGTCCAGGAAGTCTTTGCTGGCGATGTGCTTGTCACGCTCTGCGTGGTTGGACCACAGGCTGGCGGTTTTCACGTCGACCGCGATTTTGCTGGCTTCCGGCTTGGCAGCATCCCAGCTGAAGGTACCATCCCAGTCCTTGAAGGTACCGTGGATGTAGCTGTAGCCCAGGTGGCTGATTTTCCAGTCGATGAAGGCGTGCTGGCCTTCTTTGTCGATCTTGTAGTCAGCCGCCATCACCTGACCTGCAGACAGCAGGGCAGTACCGATGGCCAGAGCAGCGAGAGTCTTTTTCAACATGCTTTCTATTCCTTGTGAGTCGAGGTTGAACATCAGGCTTTGCGCCCCAGCATTCGCGTAAGGGTCACATCACGATCAATAAAGTGGTGTTTCAACGCAGCCACGCCGTGCAAGCCGGCAAAGACCACCAACACCCAAGCGAGGTACAAGTGCACCACGCCCGCAGTGTCTGCCTGGTCCGGTAGACCGGAAACCACGGCAGGAATTTCAAACAGGCCAAACACCGGGATACCGACACCGTCTGCGGTGGAAATCAGGTAACCGGCGATCATCACGGCGAACAGCCCGAGATACAGGAACGCGTGGCCGAACGCCGCACCGATACGGGTCAGGCGGCTGTAGCTGGCCAGCGGTGGTGGTGGCGGGCTTACCAGGCGCCAGACGATACGCACCAGCATGATGGCGAACAGCGTGATGCCAATGCTCTTGTGCAGGTCCGGCGCGTCTTTGCGCCAGGCGCTGTAGTAGTCGAGGCCGACCATCCACAAGCCCAGGGCGAACAAGCTGAACACCACCAGGGCCACGCCCCAATGCAAAACAATACTGACCCAACCATAGCGGGCCGAAGAATTACGTAGCTGCATGTCCCAAATCCCGTAAGAGCTGCGCCCAAGACTAGCGATTTACCTATCGAATTAAAGCGGAAAATTTCGCTTTGAAATATCGAGAAATACGATCAAGAGCCTATGCACAATAAGTTAACCAAGGATTAAGGACTATTCCTAAGAAACGTGACAGACCGTCCTGTGTTTACCGCGAATTCCCTCACAATAGGTTGTGACACGCGCCACCATTGCATAGGCTTGCGCGATTGTTTTACCTGCGCTCGCCGCAGGACCGCTTCGAGGAGAGAACCGATGGGCTTGAACAACCAGTGGATGCAACGCGACCTCGCGGTGCTGTGGCATCCCTGCACCCAGATGAAAGACCACCAGCAACTGCCGCTGATCCCGATCAAGCGCGGCGAAGGCGTGTGGCTGGAAGACTTCGAAGGCAAGCGCTACCTCGACGCCGTCAGTTCCTGGTGGGTCAACGTGTTTGGCCATGCCAACCCGCGCATCAACCAGCGCATCAAGGACCAGGTCGACCAACTGGAACATGTGATCCTCGCCGGTTTCAGCCATCAACCGGTGATCGAACTGTCCGAGCGCCTGGTGCAAATGACGCCCGAAGGCCTGACCCGCTGCTTCTACGCCGATAACGGCTCGTCGTGCATCGAAGTCGCGCTGAAAATGAGCTTCCACTATTGGCTCAACCGCGGCCTGCCGAACAAAAAGCGTTTCGTCACCCTGACCAACAGCTACCACGGCGAAACCATCGCCGCGATGTCGGTGGGCGACGTGCCGCTGTTTACCGAGACCTACAAGGCGCTGCTGCTGGACACCATCAAGGTGCCAAGCCCGGACTGCTACCTGCGCCCCGAGGGCATGAGCTGGGAAGACCACTCGCGCACGATGTTCCTGGCCATGGAACAGACCCTGGCCGAGAACCACGACACCGTCGCCGCCGTGATCGTCGAACCGCTGATCCAGGGCGCCGGCGGCATGCGCATGTACCACCCGGTTTACCTCAAGCTGCTGCGCGAGGCCTGCGACCGCTACGGCGTGCACCTGATCCACGACGAAATCGCCGTAGGCTTCGGCCGCACCGGCAGCATGTTCGCCTGTGAACAGGCGGGTATCCGCCCGGACTTCCTGTGCCTGTCCAAGGCCCTGACCGGCGGCTACCTGCCACTGGCGGCCGTGGTCACCACCGATGACGTCTACGACGCCTTCTACGACGACTACCCGACCCTGCGCGCCTTTCTGCACTCCCACAGCTACACCGGCAACCCGCTGGCGTGTGCGGCCGCGTTGGCGACCCTGGATATATTCGAAGAAGACAACGTCATCGAAAACAACAAGGCCCTGGCCCAACGCATGGCCACGGCCACTGCGCACCTGGTGGACCACCCGCATGTGTCGGAAGTGCGCCAGACTGGCATGGTGCTGGCCATCGAGATGGTCCAGGACAAAGCCACCAAGACCGCCTACCCGTGGCAGGAACGTCGTGGCCTGAAGGTATTCGAGCACGCCCTGGAACGTGGTGCGCTGTTGCGGCCACTGGGCAGTGTGGTGTATTTCCTGCCGCCGTATGTGATCACGCCGGAGCAGATCGACTTCCTCGCCGAAGTCGCCAGCGAGGGCATTGATATCGCCACCAACAGCAAGGTCAGTGTGGCGGTGCCGAAGGACTTCCACCCAGGTTTCCGCGATCCGGGCTAATACCAGCCCCTGTAAGAGCTCGCGCTTGAAAAACCTTTTCAGAGAACAGAAATGAGACTGTCCCGCTTTTTTACCGACACCCCGCTGAGCCTCGGCGACCACGAGCTGCCTGAAGCCCAGGCGCATTACATCAGCCGCGTGCTGCGCATGGGCGAAGGCGATGCCGTGCAATTGTTCGACGGCTCCGGCCAGGAGTTCCTGGGCAGCTTGCTCGAAGTCGGTAAAAAGCGCGTCACTGTGCAACTCACCGAAAGCGTTGCGGGCCAGGCCGAATCGCCGCTGCATATCCATCTCGGCCAGGGCCTGTCCCGTGGCGAGCGCATGGATTGGGCGATTCAGAAAGCCACCGAACTGGGCGTCAACGCGATCACGCCGATTTTCAGCGACCGCTGCGAAGTGCGCCTCAAGGATGAACGCGCCGACAAACGCCTGCTGCACTGGCGCCAGGTGGCCATCAGCGCCTGCGAGCAATGCGGGCGTTCGACGGTGCCGCTGATTCACCCACCGCTGTTGCTGGCGGACTGGTTGAAGCAGACCGAGGCAGATTTGAAGCTGGTGCTGCACCCGGTGGCCGAGCCGATGGTCAGCCACGCCAAGCCCTCGAGCCTGGCCTTCTTGATCGGGCCTGAGGGTGGGTTGACCGACGCAGAAGTCCAAGCGGCCCAAGGTGCCGGCTACCACGCCGCCCGCCTCGGCCCGCGCGTCTTGCGTACCGAGACGGCGCCGGTGGTGGCGCTGGCTGTGGCCCAACAACTCTGGGGCGACTTCTAACCCTCTTGATTGGGTGACCAAGCCGTTACATCACTCCACCGGATCACTCACTGGCTTGGCAATAATCGCCTTCAACTCACGGGTCATCGGGAATTCCAGGTTCAAGCCCTTGGGCGGAATCGGTGATTCAAACCAGCGCTGGTAAATCCCGTTGATCTCCCCACTGCGATAAAGGTCGCCAAGAGTCTCGTTGACCACTGCGAGAAATTGCGAGTCGTCCTTGCGCACCATGCAGCTGTAGATTTCCCGCGACTGCTCCTCCCCCACCACCACCCAATTGTGCGGGTCCTTGGCCTTGGCGCGCTCGCCGTAAAGCAACGCGTCATCCATGTAGAATGCCGCCGCGCGGCCGGTCTCGAGCATCTTGAATGCTTCGCCATGGTCCTTGGCGCTGATCACGAACATATTGGCCTTGTGCTCGGCGTTGTAGCTTTTGAGGAAACGCTCATTGGTGGTACCGGCGGTGGTCACTACGTTCTTGCCCGCAAGATCGGCAAAGCCTTGGATGCCACTGTCCTTGGCCGTCAGCAATTGCCCCTTCACGTAGATAAACCCGTAGGAAAACGCCACCTGCTTCTGCCGCTCGGCCGTCACGCCGGTGGAGCCGCATTCCAGGTCGACAGTGCCGTTCTGCACCAGCGGAATACGCGTTTGGGACGTCACCAGGGTGTACTTCACATCGAGCGTGGGCACCCCGGTTTTCTGCCGAACGCGCTCGACGATCTTATCGGCCAGCTCCACCGAATAGCCCATGGGTTTGCCACTGTTATCCCCGACGTAGGAAAACGGCACCGACGCATCGCGATAGCCCAACGTGATGGACTGGGCGTCAGCGATCTTGCCCAGCGTGCCGTCCAACGGCGCTGGGTTCGCATGGGCTTGAGCGCCCAGCAAAAGCCCCAGGGTGCAGCCGGTCAACAGGATTTTTTTCATTGTTATTCTCCGTGGGGCTTTCGGTTATTTTCGTACCGCAATCACGCTGATTTCCACCAGCACACTCGGCCGCGCCAGCTCCGCTTGCAGGGTTGTGCGCGTCGGCGCCATGCCCGAGAGGAACACCAGGTCCTTGAAGGTCACTGCGCCCGAGAGGCGCTCATTGCTGCTGATTCGGGTGATGGTCATCAATACATCCTCATGCGGCGCGGGGCGCAAGGCCCTGCATATCAATGGAAGGCGCGTGTTGCCCGATCAACTCAGCCAGCAACTGGCCACTGCCGCACGCCAGGGTAAAACCAAGGGCGCCGTGGCCCAGGTTCAGCCACAGGTTGCGATAGACACTGGCACCAATCAGCGGCACGCCCGTAGGGGTGGCCGGGCGCATACCCGCCCACTCCACCGCATGGGCGTAATCGCCCGCCAAAGGAAATGTCTCCAGCGCCTGGCGCTTCATCAGCGCCAGGCGCTTGGGTTCAAGGCTGGCGTCGAAGCCGACGATATCCACCATGGCTGCCACCCGCAGTTGTTCGCCGATGCGCGCATAGACAATCTTGCGGTCGTAGTCGGTGATGCTCACGTTCGGCGCCTGGTGCTGCGCGTCAATCGGCACACTGAGGCTGTAACCCTTGAGCGGGTACAGCGGCAGCGGCACACCCAACTCCGCGCTGCGATACCCGGCCGCCAGTGCCAGATGCTCGACCGGCATCACCTCTGCGCCCAGTTCGATAGCCTGCACCACACCGTCAGCGTGGCGAATGCCGGTGACCTTGCGCCCCAGCAAAAAGCGGCAGCGGCCGGACGCTTCAAGCCGCGCCGCCAAGCGCTGGCAGAAGGCATGACAATCCGCCACCTCCTCATTCGGCGTGTAGATCCCGCCGACAAAACCACCGCCCGCCAGCGCCGGCTCCAGGCGTGCGCAATCAGCGGCCGACAGCACCTGCTGCTGAAGGATATCGGTGACCTTGCTGCGGGCATGTGCAAAGGAACTGGCGTTGCGGAAGGTGACCAGTTTGCCGTTGCGCCGCCAGTCGAAGCCGTCCAGGTGATCATCCTCGCGCCATTGCTGCAACGTGTCCTGGCTCAGGGAGGCAAGTCGCAGCAGGTGGGCGGTATTGCGTGTGTTCACCGAGCTACGGCAGGCGCCGAGGAACGCGGTCATCCAGCGCCATTGCTGAGGGTCGAGGCGTGGGCGCAGCTTCAACGCCGAGTCACCGCGCAACAGCCAACCGATGGCCTGAAGCGGCACGCCGGCATCGGCCAGCGGCGCCACATAGCGATAGGACAATTGCCCGCCATTGGCAAAACTGGTTTCACTGCCCAGGGTCTCGCACGCGTCGATCACCGTCACCTCATGGCCCGCACGCACCAGCGCATACGCGCTGGCCAGACCAATCACCCCACCCCCAATGATGTGCACCATTCCCGCCGTCCGCCGTTGAATCAAGAGGCCTCAAGCCTAGGGGCAGGTGACAGGCCGCCGACAATGAATAAAGATGGGTCACCTATAAACAAAGGTTATGGACTTGCCATGCGCTTGCGTCATATCGAAATTTTCCAGGCCATTCGCCAGACCGGCTCCGTCAGCGCCGCCGCACAACTGCTGCATGTGTCGCAACCGGCGGTGACCAAGGTGTTGCAGCACGCCGAATTGCAGCTGGGCTTCCCTCTGTTTCTGCGCGTACGCGGCAAGTTGCAGCCCACGCCGGAAGCCCTGGCGCTGGAAAGCGAAGTGGAGAAAGTCACCGAAAGCCTGCAAGGCGTACGCCGCCTGGCCAAGAGCCTGCGCCGTGCACCGGGCCACAGTGTGCGCATCGGCGCGATCCCGGCGCTGGCCCTGTCGCTGCTGCCGCCAGCTATTCTTGAGTGGAAGCGCGATTACCCGGACATGGCCTGTGAGTTGTCCAGCGACCACAGCCGCGAGCTGGTGCAGAAGCTGCTGATGCGGGAGATTGACCTGGCGCTGACGCTCAACTTCTCTGGTCATCCAGGGCTGACCACGCAAGTGTTGGCCAACGGCGTGTTGGTGGCATTGGCGTCCAAAGGCTATTGGTCTGATGCCGAGCTGAGCAGCCCACTGCCCCTGGCTGACCTGGCGGGTACGCCGCTGATAGGTCTTTCCAGCGCCGACCCGCTGGCGGCTAAACTCGACAGTTACCTGGAACACGTCGACCCGCCGCCAAGGGTGACGATCTCGGTGCAAACCTACTCGCTGGCCCGTGCGATGGTGGAATCCGGCGCCGGCCTGACGGTAATCGACCCCTTCACCGCCCTGGGTGCTTCGACCGCCACCACCTGCATCCGCACGCTCACCCCGCCGCTGCCGATCACGCTGTACGCCCTGACCCGCGCCGATGAACCGCCGCCGCATATGCTGGCTAATCTGCTGGAGATCTTCGGCCACCGTGCCCGGGCGTTATTGGAGCGGCTCTAACAGCATACCGATGATCTAATGTGGCCCGCTCCCACAGGGCTACAGCACGTAATGCATGATCGCCACAAAGTGCAGCAGGCTCCCGCCAATCACAAACAAATGCCAGATCCCATGGGAATGCCGCAGGCGGTCCTCCAGGGCAAAAAAGATGATGCCGACGGTGTACAACACCCCACCCGATGCGAGCCATACAAACCCCGCCATGCCCAGTGCGGCGATCAGCGGCTTGACCGCCACCAGCACGATCCAACCCATCACCGCGTAGATCACGATCGACAGGATGCGCGCCTCGGAGCGCGGCTTGATCTCCTGCAGGATGCCGATCACCGCCAGCCCCCACACAATCCCGAACAACGTCCAGCCCCATGGCCCGCGCAGCGTCACCAGGCAAAACGGCGTGTAACTGCCGGCGATCAACAGGTAGATCGAAAAGTGATCGACCTTCTGCATGATCTCTTTTCGCCGTCCCTGCACGCTGTGGTAAACCGTCGACGCGCTGTACAGCACCATCAGCGTAAAGCCATAAATCGCCACGCTGACGATCTTCCAGGGGCTGCCATCCAGGCTCGCCACCACCAACATCCACACGGCGCCAATACACGCCGCGACTGCACCGAGCAAATGGCTCCAGGCGTTGAACCGTTCCCCGTGATACATCTGTCACTGACCTCCTGTAACCGTTAAACACTGGCTGGCAAGCGTCCAGCCTTGCGCATAAGAGTGCAAGCAGGTTATGACGTTCCGAGGACGCCAGACGGTTTTGCGGGCACAATCGACCGCATTCGAACAAGAGCCCATGGCCATGCTGATCGACGAAGAATTCACCCTCAAGAAACTGGAAATCTTCCTGGCGTTCATGCGCACCGGCAACCTGGCCCGCGCCGCCGCCGAGCTGCAGACCAGCAACGTCAGTGTACACCGCGCCATCCACTCCCTGGAAAACGCCCTGCGCTGCCCGCTGTTCAAGCACGAGGGGCGCAACCTCACGCCGCTGGAAAGCGCTTACGTATTGGAAGAGCGCGCGCAGAAACTGGTGGCCGACGTGGTCGACAGCGTACGCCTCACCCGTGAAGCCGCCGGGTTCTCCGCCGAGCGCTTCAAACTGGGCTCACTGTATTCGCTGACCGTGAAGACCGTGCCGCAACTGATCATGGGTCTTAAGATCCGCCGCAGCGAACTCAATATCGACCTGATCCTGGGCTCCAACTTCGACCTGCTCTACAAGCTCAAGAACATGGAAGTGGACGCGATCCTCATCTCCCTGGACGAACACGCCAACGACCCCGATTGCGAGCAGATCGCGCTGTTTTCCGACGACATCTTCCTCGCCACCCCGGCCGACTCGCCCTTCGACCGCGAACACGAAATCGACCTCGCCGACGTGCGCGACGCGACCTTCATCACCCTCACCCAAGGCTTCGCCACGCACCAGGATGGCAATCGCGTGTTCAAGCAAGCGGGGTTCGAGCCGAAGGTGGCGATGCAGGTGAATGACATCTTTACGCTGCTGAGCATGGTCAGTTCGGGGGTGGGTTATGCGCTGTTGCCGGGGAGGATTGCGGCGGTGTATGAAAACCGGGTGAAGTTGATACCGCTGCAACCCAGGTATCGGTTGCAGCAGCATATTGGGGTGGTGTTTTTGAAGGCCAAAGAAAGGGATCCAAACCTGCTGGCGTTGCTGGCAGAGTGTCGGATGTATGCCAACCGCCAGGTGCCGGCCTGACACACCGCTATCGGGGGCAAGCCCCCTCCCACACTGGGTACGATTCCAAGCCTACATTTGAAATGCCATCAAATGTGGGAGGGGGCTTGCCCCCGATGGCGCCACGCGAGGCACCGCGAAAGCTAACCGACCAGACCACGCACAATGAAATAGAGCAGCGAAGGCCCAAGCAGGCAGCCCAGCCCGGTGTGGAACGTCGCCGTCAGCGCACCATAAGGCACCAACCGCCGATCCGTCGCCGCCAGACCCGCCGTCACCCCACTCACCGTACCGGCCAAGCCACCAAACACCATCGCCGAACGCGGGTTATCCAACCCCATCCAACGCGCCGCGACCGGCGTGCCGACCATCACCAGAATCGCCTTGATCAACCCGGTGGCAATCGACAGCGCCATCACATCCGAGGTCGCGCCAATGGCCGCACCGGTCACCGGGCCGACGATGTAAGTCACGGCACCCGCGCCGATGGTGGTCATGCTGACGGCATCGCGATAACCGAACACCCAGGCCATGCTCGCGCCAACGATAAACGGCAAGATCGTGCCCAACAGCAGCGCGATCACGCCAATCATTCCGGCCTTGCGGGCTTCGGTGGCTTGCACTTCAAACGCCGTGGCGACGATGGCAAAGTCGCGCAGCATCGCGCCGCCCATCAGGCCGATGCCGGAGAACAGCGCCAGGTCAGCCAGGCCTTTCTGGCCGCCCGTAACGGTGCCGCCGACCCAGGCCAGGACCAGACCGATGACGATGGCAATCGCCGAGCCATGAATGCGCCCAAACGTCAGGCGCTTGGACAGCACCACGGAAATCCACATGACCACGCCAACGAAGGCAAACGCGGTGATCAGGCCGTTATGTTCCAAGCCTTTTTCAATGAGATCCCACATATCAGCGACCTCCCACTGGCGCGATCAGCGGCTCTTCATCGGGTAACGGCTCACCCTTGTGAGTGCGACTGATCAGGGCGATGGTGCAACCACAGACCACCACCGAACCAATCGCGGCGAGCACCGCCACCGGGCCGCCGTGCAGGGCCGTCACGACGTTTTGTTGCGCGGCCATTGCCACGACCACGGGGATGTACATGGCGCCCCAGAAGCCGACGCCCATTTCGCAATCCTTGGTCATGCCGCCGCGTTTTTGCATCCACAAGCGGGCGCAGATCAGCAGGATCATCGCGATCCCCACCCCGCCCACGTTGGATTTGACACCCAGCAACACACCGAGCATGTCGCCCATGATCACACCCGCAAGCGTGCAGATCGCCAGCAGTGCCACACCGTAAATAATCATTGTTGTTGTCCTCAAAGTGCTCGATCGAAATTGTTGTTTTTGTGCTTCGAAAGCCTTGGGTGGTGCTTTATCGGTGGCGGCGTTCCTCCTCTTGCAGCAGGGCCTGCAAGGTGTCCAGGCGTGCGCCTTCGCAGGCGATCACCGTGCCCTGTTCAAACACCCGGCGTGACAGGCCGGTGAGCACCGCGCCCGGAGGCAGTTCGATTTGCAGGCGCACACCGCGCTCATAGGCGCTTTGCACGGTGCCGCGCCAGTCGACGACGCGGCACATATTGAAGGCCAGGTCATCGCGCAATTGCTCGGGGTGATGGATCGGCCGCGCGCGGGTGCTGCTCAGGTAGGTGATGCGCGGTGCCTTGAGCGGCACGAAGGCGCGCGCCAGGGCCTGGGCAGGCGCTTCCAGCAACGCGCAATGCGACGGCACGCTGACAGCCAGGCGCTTGGCGATGCCGTTGCCTTTGATGCGGTCGGCGACACGCTGCATGGCCGCGTTGCTGCCGGCGATGACGGTCTGGTTGTCGGCATTGATATTGGCCAGGTACACCGGGGTTTCAGCACTGTGTATGTCGGCCAGCACGCTTTCGACGGTGGATAACTCAGGGCCAATCAGCGCGGTCATGCCGTAGCCCTGTGGATAAGCGTTTTGCATCAGCTCACCGCGCAGGCTGACGAGTTTGATGGCATCGTTGAAGTCCAAAGCACCGGCGACCACCGCCGCCGGGTAGGCACCGATGGACAGGCCCGCGACGTAATCCGGGGCGTGTTGCAGCAGGCGGGCGTGGGCCACGCCGACGATCAACAGGCAGAGTTGTACCGCGCGGGTATTCGCCAGGGCCTCAGTTGAATCCAATGCACGAACATCTTCACCCAGCGCATCGCTGGCCTGCTCCAACACCTCGGCCGGCAACGCCTGGAGCATGCCCGGCCGTTGGGCGCCCTGCCCCGGGAACACCAGAAGGCTGCTCATGCCACGGCCTGCCAAGGATCAAGCACCAAGTGCGCGCCGCTGGCGGTTTTAAGCAGCACGCGGCGTGAGCCACTCGCCCATTCGCGCAAGGCAACGGCGCCAAATGGAGTCTGCAGTTGCAGGTCCACGGCGCACGCCGCCGTCTCCAGGATCGCCAGCAGGTCGTTTGCATCACCTCGAGCCAAAGGCTCGGGTGTGCGCAGAATTAAATCCAAGTCGCTCTGAGCATGCAGCGCTTCGATCCCGCTGGCCAATTCGAAACCCGCGCTGCCCGTGACGCCCCAGGTCTCCTGCGTCAGCACCCGCCGCAGGGCTGCGAGCGCTCGCAACGCCGGCAAATCCCGTGGCGAGATCACACCGCGCAACGCTTCGGGTATCACGCGCCGCTGCACCGCTGCCATGGGCATCTCGGCGGCGAAACGCTGCTCCCGCAGGCGCCCGCGCACGCCGACCGCCACGTAGCCCGGTGCGGCGATGGCGCGACGCACCACCACCGGGTGTCCGGCGCTGATCGCTTCCACCGCCCAGGCCGGAGCCTCGGCAGGCAGATGCGCCGGGGTCATGCCCCAGAGCAAATCGTGGGCGTTCACCATTGCTCCCGCAGCAACTGGCGTACGTGGCTGGAGGCTGCGCGATGGGTTGCACCGAGGCGCCCGCTCAAGTCGGTGCTGCCGATATCCTTGATTGCATGCACCAGGCAATCGCTGACCCGCGCCACGTCGTCCGCCGTGGGCTGTTCGATCTGGCTGACCGACAAGGTCTCCCAGAGCAAACCGAGGCTGGCATAACTGTCGATGTCATAGGCCATGGGCGGCACGCTGGCGGCCAGGGCTTCCAGTTCTTCAACACTGCGCAACGTCACCCGCGCGGCCGAAGCCTTACCCATGGCGTGCACCATCACGCCGGGGTCGCGCAAGGCGATCAGGCGGTTGGCCTGGTAGCCGTGGGCGAGGAAGGCGCCGGACATGGCCTTGCCCACCAACAGCGCAATCACCGGGTGCCCGGCGAGGCGAGCGCGGGCGTAACTGTCGGCGGCGGCGGCCAGGGCCTGGTGGATGCCGAGGGCTTCTTCGCGACGGCCATAGGCTTGGCTGGGCACGTCGACGATGGCGATGATCGGGCGTTTGTCGCCTCGGGCGATGGCTTCATCCACCGCGCTGGCCAAGCCCCAGCCTTCGAGCAAGCCGACTTCGCCATTACGCGCACGCGGGAAGCGGTTTTGCGCGTCAGTGACCACGGCAATAAAGCGCACGGCGTGCTCGCCCAACAGGCCGTCGGCCACTTTCAGGGAGTTCGGCAACCCCTCGACAGACGTCGCACCCGCGCTCAGCGCGTCGAACCACTGCAAACCTCTCATGAGCGTTCTCCTTGATACAGCTCGCGCACCGTCGCCGGGTCGATCTGCGCCGTGGCATCCAGTTCGGCCAGGCGCGCCAGGTAGTACGCGGGCTGGCGGCTGCGTTGTTGGGTGGGCAGGCCTTGTTGCAGCAATGCGCTGACGGTCTGTTGAATTTCGGCCACATCGTCCGCCACATAACGGTCGGCCAGGCCACTGTTGAAACGTTGCTCACCGCCCGTAAGGCTCCAGATGAAAGGCCGGTCGCGGGAGTCGTACTCCTCCAGGCCGGCCTCCTGTTCGATGACTTGCGGGCCATTCAGGCCCAGGCGGGCTTCGCGCGTGACCACCAGGTAACTGCACAACCCGGCGGCGATGGACATGCCGCCAAAACAACCGACGCTGCCGGCCACCACGCCGATCACCGGCTGGTACTGGCGCAGGTCGACAATCGCCGCGTGGATATCCGCGATGGCGGCCAGGCCGAGGTTGGCTTCCTGCAGGCGCACGCCACCGGTTTCCAGCAGCAACACCGCGCGAGTCGGGATGCCTTTGCGGTTATCTTCGGCTGCCAGCTCCAAGGCGCCGGCGATTTTCGCGCCGCCCACTTCGCCAAGGCTGCCGCCCTGGAAGTTGCCTTCGATGGCGGCAATGACCACAGGTTTTCCGTCGATGCTGCCCTTGGCAATCACCACGCCGTCATCGGCCTGCGGCACCACGCCTTGGCGGCTGAGCCACGGTGACATGACGCGCTGGAACGGGTCGATCAATTCGCGGTAAGAGCCCGCGTCCAGCAAGGCCTTGGCGCGCTGCCGAGCGCCCAGTTCAACGAAGCTGTGTTTGGCGAGTAAGTCAGTCATGGCCGATCTCCTCGAAACCCTGCTCCAGGCGCAAGCGCACCACGCCGGGGGTGGCGCCGAAGTCGTGGATATCAATGTTCAAGGCCGGTGGGGTTTGCTCTTGGAAGATGCGTTCGAACAGGTGCTGCCAGCGCTGTTCGGCGCCATTCACCGAAGTCTGTACCTGAATGGTCAGGGTGCCAGGCGTGCCCGGTTCCAGCAGCACTTCCAGGTCGCCCGAGCCGACGCAACCCACCAACGCACGGCCTTTTGGCGGCTGCCCGGCGGGGAATTCAAAGGATAAGGTTTCCATCACAACGCTCCGTCGAGGCGGTCGATAAACAGGCAGGCGGCCAACAGGTCGGCGGCGCCGCCCGGGGAGGCATTCAGGGCCAGCAGTTGGAGGTCCAGCGCGTGCAACTGGCGGCGACCGGCCAAGGTTGCGCTGCCGCCAGCATCCAGCACGGCCTGGGCGCCGTGTTGCATGGCTTGGAGGCCTTCGGTGCCGGCGCGGTAGAGCACGCAGGTGTCTGCCAGGTCCGTCATGATCGCGAGCAAGGCGTCCAGGCGGGCGTTCTGTTCGCCAGCGTTTTGCTGGCGGCTTCTGTGCAGTTGCGGCAAGCCGCGTTGCACCACCGACGGGAAGCCCAGTTGCGCTTCTTCACGGGCGCCGCGTGCGCCATAACGTTGGGCGACCTGGGCACCGTGGCTCATGGGCTGCGGGGCGTAGCGGTCGTTGAGCAAGGCCAGTTTGGCCGCCGTCAGCGTGACGGCGCGTGGTTCCAACGCGGCAGCCGCCGTCAACAAGCCAAGGGCCCAGATCGCGCCGCGATGGGTGTTCACGCCGTGGGTGGTGATGAGCATCGCTTGCTCACCTTCTCGGCCAATACGCCCGAGCGCTTCACGCAGGGGCAAGCCGACTTCACCGTGTTCAATCGCGGCCTCGGCCATTTCCCTGAACATCGGCCACAGCGACAACGCCGAGGCGTGCATCAGGCCCAGGTGCAAATCGCTGTGGGCGCCGTTGCCACGCCGGTCCACCAAGGCGGGTTTGGGCGACAGGTCCGCTTCATCGATCAGCGCATCGACAGCCCTATCCGCCAGGCGATCCGCGAGGCTGAGTTCATGCAGTTTGAGGGCGCGCATTTACCAGCTCCTGAATTTGGCGGGCGGGTTGTACAGGCCACCGGACCACTCCACCAGGTCGGCCACGCTCTTGGCGGCCAACAACTCGCGGGTGGCGTCGGTGCGGCGGATGCCCAAGTCTTCGGGCAAGGCGATCAGGCCTTCGCGGCGCATGCGCGCGGTGTCTTTAGGGTTGTGGCGCATGCCGATCGCCGTGACGCCTGCGACAGCGGCGATCATCGCCTGGCGCTCTTCGAGGGAGCGCGCCTTGTACAGGTAGGCGATGCCCTCTTCGGTGAGCAAGTGGGTGACGTCATCGCCGTAGATCATGATCGGTGCCAGCGGCATGCCGCTTTTGCGCGCGACTTCGACGGCGTCGAGGGTGTCGACAAAGGTGGGTTTGCCGCCTTCCTGGAAGGTCTCGACCATTTGCACCACGAGTTTCTTACCGCGTTCCAACAAGGCTTCGGGCGCATCGTCGTGGCGCATATCCAGCCAGGCCGGCGTGCCGTGGCGGCGACCGCGTGGGTCATGCCCCATGTTCGGTGCGCCGCCAAAACCGGCGAGTCGGCCACGGGTCACGGTGGAGGAATGGCCGTCGCCGTCGACCTGCAGGGTGGCACCGATAAACAGGTCCACCGCGTATTGGCCGGCGAGCTGGCAGAACATCCGGTTGGAGCGCATCGAGCCGTCGCGGCCGGTGAAGAACACATCCGGCCTCGCGGCGATGTAGTTCTCCATGCCCAGCTCGGTGCCGAAGCAGTGCACGCTTTGCACCCAGCCGCTTTCAATCGCGGGGATCAACGTGGGGTGCGGGTTGAGGGTCCAGTTGCGGCAAATTTTGCCCTTGAGACCGAGGGATTCGCCATAGGTGGGCAGGATCAGCTCGATGGCGGCGGTGTTGAAGCCGATGCCGTGGTTGAGCGACTGCACATTGTGTTTTTCGTAGATGCCACGGATCGCCATCATCGCCATCAGCACATGCACCGGCTTGATGTGGCGTGGGTCGCGGGTGAACAACGGCTCGATGTAGAACGGCTTGTCGGCCACCACCACGAAATCCACCCAACTGGCGGGGATGTCGACACGGGGCAAATCGGTGACGTCGTCCACCAACTGGTTGACCTGCACGATCACGATGCCATCGCTGAAAGCGGCAGGCTCGATCAGCGCCGGCGTGTCTTCGGTGCTGGCGCCGGTGTAGATATTGCCGGCGCGGTCGGCCATGAAGCCGGCCGAGAGCACCACGTTGGGAATCAGGTCCACCACCAGACGCGCATAGAGCTCGATGTAGGTGTGGATCGCGCCGATTTCCAGCAGGCCGTCTTCGAGCAACTGGCTGATGCGCAGGGATTGGGTGCCGGCGAAGGAGAAGTCCAGCTTGCGCGCGATGCCTTTTTCAAACAGGTCCAGGTGCTCGGAACGGCCAACACTGGGCATGATCATGTGCAAATCGTGGAGCTTGGCCGGGTCGGCTTTGGCAAGGGAACGCGAGAGAAAATCTGCCTGTTTCTGGTTATTGCCCTCCAGCACCACACGGTCGCCGGGCAGGATCAGCGCCTCAAGCGCCTCGACGATCCTGTCACTGGGCAACACCGCCCCGTCTGCGTATTTCTTGACCAGCCCGAGCCGCCGCTGCTTCTCGTCGCGCCGCCGCGTCCAGCGCGAGTCGGGGGTAATTGTTGTTGTCATGGTCGCTCCACGAGGTTTGCTGTCGTGGGACTACCTTAGGGATGACCAACCGGGCGATCAATCACGCTGGTTGAGCAACAGTTACGGTGAGAGTAACGATGCTTACTTTCTTAAATTTCAACGGGAACCCGACCGCCTCAAATATTCACCCATCTAACGGCATGCGAAGAAAGTAGTTATTACTGCACAATCACCTTGCGAGATGTCTTTATGACCCAAACTGCTCGATTGATGGAAACCCGCCCCCCCGAATCGCCTCCGCCCCCCTCACAGCCCGTTACCCCTTCTGCGGCACAGACTATTACCCAACAGCAGCCTGCCCTCGCTTCACCCACGTCAACCTATTTACCCAACGGCTATCACTTACCCACATCACCGGGCATACCGCCGGTCACGGTGGATCGTCCCAATCTAGCAATACGCCACAATATCAGCGACGAGGAACTTCTCATCCGTCAACATGAAAGTCTGAGTGCCCAGATTCAACGCCTACACAGCCAGCAACCCAGCCTCAAAGCCTTTGTGCAGACGCAACTTGAGCAAGCCTTTCCAGACGTCAGGCCGCTCAATGCCGAAACGACGCAGCACGCCATCACCAAGGACATCGCCACCCAATACCCCAAGAGCCTGCAGGCGTTCTGGACCACGCCCCGTCCGAAGGAGAGAGAACCGCGCACTCTGGAGGCGCCGCAAAACCAGCTACTGACCCTGCACAAGCAACAACTGTCGGTCCTGGCGGCGCTGCACGTGAGCGATGGCACGTTGAGCCCGGCCAGCAAACAGCTGATTGATGCCGCGCTGCAACACCCCACGCTGGCCGAACGCGAGGATGCCTTTGCCAACGGTGCCCGACCTGGGGTTTACCCGATCACCGTCGATGACGGCACCGAACGAGGTGCGCTGCTGGCCGGCGCTTTTCTCATCACCAAGACCGATAATTCCTGGGCCACAGAACCCACATGGCCGAACGGCCGCGCGCTCCCGTTCAACGATGCCAATGGCCCCGTGGTGTTGTATACACCCGGTGAAGGTTTCGAGGAGTTCACCACTCCCGCCCAGGCACGCCAGGCATTGGCCGATCGCCTTGAACAAGGGGGTGCCACTGCCGACCTGCTGTTGCAACAGATGCCACTGGCCATGCAAAACCGTGACGCTCCCCCCACCGGGGATGACCTGATGCTCAGCGCTGAACCGCTGACCGGGGATGCGCTGGCCGAAGGGATACCCTGGATGCTCAAGCGTCAGCAAGAGGAAATCCAGGCAAAAGCTGCCCAGGCATTCACGCAATCCGGTGGCAACCTGCTGACAGAGCCGACTGCGTTGGAGGCTCTCGAGGAATCCGCCGACTGGTCGTACTTGCTCGACGGTAGCAATGCGCTGTCAGCACGCGACGCCAAGCTGGCCGATAAGCTGCAACCCCAGTGGCTGAAAAACCTGAGCCCGAAACAAATAGCACTGTTCGACCACCTGGAGCATGCCGAAAAACAAAGCACGCGCACGCTGGCGTCCCTGCTGGAAAAGATCCCTGACCTGGCATCCTTCGCCCGGGACAGGATCACGGCGGCCATCCAAAGGCTATCTCCGCCTGGGCGGTTGGATGCAGACCAGTTAAAGGTAACGGTTACAACGAAGACCCGGATTCATCTCAGTCGACCCAGCAGCAATGAAACGCCGTTTATCAAAACCCACAACGTGTCGCTGACAGATCTGGCGCTGAAAAACCCCACCGAGTTCCCAACCGCTGAAAGCAGTCACTTCACCGAAACTACCTTTACGTTGCCGCTCACCGATTCCCAAGGCAAACCTATCCTGGACGTTAGCGGCAAGCAGGTCATCTGGACCACCGAGCAGCTTAAGACGCTGGTCAATACCGCAGATGTCGGTGGCGAATACACCAAGCTGCTCAAGGAAACGCTGGCCGCGGATACCGAGTCAGGGCCCGCGAGCGAGATTCGCAAAGCATGGAAAGCCAACCTGAGCGATAGCCTGGAAAAGGATGCGCTTCTGGCAGAACTCAACCCGGATGTTTACAAGGCAAAAGCAACGCTCGACACCACCACCCAGCGAGGCGCGCAATGGGTTGCCGCCGTGCTGGGCAATCCCGACCCGGCCGACCGGCCTCAGGTCGATGGAAAAACCATCACCGCCAATGCCCTTATCCAGCGCGGGATACCGGTACAGGGGGTGATGGTGATTGGCAATCAGACGGATGACGCGCTGGTCCTGTACACACCGGGTGCGCCCGACGGCATGTCGTTTCGTGAAGTAGCAGACCAGGATTCGCTGAATACCTTGCTGGAGAAAAACGAATGGCGGGTCTACACCGCAAGCAGGAAATCACCCGTCAATAAAGATGACGTGGCCAAAGCCTATGATGCGCTCAAGCAGCAAGCAACCGGCCAGCTGACGAACCCCTTCAAGGCCATTGATTTGCTCGTCAAGGTGCTCAAGCTGACGGGCGCCGGCACGACACTCCAGCCCATAGAAGGTAACGTTCAGGATGAGCTGTACAAACAGCACGCGCAGTTGCTCATCGACAAAGCGGACCACCAATCTGTGAGCAGCGCGGAAGTCGCGGCTCAATCGACAATCAACAAAGTCCTGTTCGGCGTTGAAGTGGGCTTTGCACTGCTTGATCTGTTGCCCGTGGTTGGCAAAGGCCTTTCGGCGGGAGCCCGATTGGCAAAGACTGGCCTGAGGGCCCTGCGTGCCAACGGGAAAACGCTGCCGCGGCTGATCAAGGGTCCCGGCCTGGGGCCTGCGGTGTATGCCGATGGTACCGGGGCGCCGACACGTCTCTCGAGTGTTCGCACAGCGCCTTTACGCCCAGCATCCAGCCACACGCCGCCACCCAGACCGCTACGCCCTTCCGTGATTGACACGCCAGCCCCAAAGCGGGACCTGAGCGCTTTCAGCGTTCCGGACGACGTCATCAAAGGCGTCCCGATGAAGGCGAATGGCACCTATCAGGTTGGCGAAAATTGCTACGTGCGTTATACCGACGCGACTGAGGTCAGCAAGGTGTACCTGATCGATTCAAGCTTTCATGCACGGTCCGGAAGGGTTTCCATCCTGGACCCCAATGAGCCTGCGACGAGATCAACGTTCTTTCGACGAAGGGAGAACCTGGTGCGTGCCACCAACGGTGAATGGCGAGCGAGCAGATTGCCAGCAGGCACCCCAATAAAACGCCCGCTGGAGCCCGCTGTTTCGACTTCAGGACACACGCCAAACGGTCAACCACTCACTAAACGCCCCCGAGTGCCAGAGGCCTTCCCCGGTGAAAAAGCGCAGCTGGAACCGCCTGTCAAAGGCAAAACCGTTTTCTACAAATATGTAGCGAAAGATCGCCATGCCACGTTCAACGCCGACCGCGCTTTCAGCCCTTCAGATACCAATTTGAAGGGTGACCCCCTTCCCCGAGGAAAAGGCCGGCACTACTTTACGGACCTGGCGCCAGGCGATATGCCCAGCAAACAGCTGTCCGAGACCATCTTCGGGCGGCGTAAATTCGGCAATTGGCAGGATAAAATGACGTATCACTACGAAGTGAATACATCGGGACTGAACCTCATCCAAAGCCCTGACAACCCTCATATCTTTTACCTGGAAACACCGTTTTCCATACCAACGACCTATCGAAGCGGACCGAACGCTGATTTGACCCAGCGCATTATTTCGCATGGGAGAACACCTTTGACAACCTGACCCCGCTTTGCAGGCAGACGCATGGCGGCGGCCAATGAGTCCCAAAAAGGGAACGATAGGTTAATGCCAGTCAGTTAAGACGTAGAAAGGGTAAAAAATAACCTGTGGCGAGGGAGCTTGCTCCCTCGCCACAGGTACAGTGTTTGCCCTTAACTGACTGGCATTAATCGATTTATGCCGCCATGGACGGGGAAATTTGTTCCAGTGCTTGATCCACCAACAGTTGCCCCAACGCTGCCATTTGCTGAATCCCAAGCATGATGGCGCGCTGGGTAGTGTCCAGGTCGAAGGCTAGATTGCAGGTGAGTGCGTTGAGGGAGGACAGGGTTTCGCTGGCGTTGACCAGCAAGGTTTCGGTGTCTTGGTGAGGGTTTACGGTGAAGAGGGGCGGATTGGGGGTAGGTTTGATCATGATTTACAGCTCCGATATGGGATGGAGACTGCCATCTGCCGCTTGCACGCGAACTAAGGTGGCAGCTGTGCGCAGGTGTGCAAGACCGGGCATATCGGACCCCGGCAGACCCCGAGGGATCTCCCACGCACAGCCGCCAAAACAAATACAGCAGGCATAAAAACGCCCGTTGAATGGCTATGGGCGCCGGTGCGCCGGTGCGCCGACATGTAACCGGACTTGCACGTCCGTGTCACCGTTTTTTGCGATGACGGGACGAAGACTAGGCGCGCTGGCTGCACGCGACAAGTTCATGCTCGGCCCAAAATCTTGCAGGAAAAATCCGAAGGCCCAGCAACACCCCCCCTGTGGCGAGGGAGCTTGCTCCCGCTGGGCTGCGCAGCAGCCCCAGTACAAACACCGCGTTTCTACAGGCAGAAAGCGGCGGTAGGTTTTGGGGCCGCTTCGCGCCCCAGCGGGAGCAAGCTCCCTCGCCACAAACGAGGTCTGCAGGCAGCGGTTTATGCGGGTTGAGTGAGTATCTGAGATGAGCGCGATCCCGTGTGGGAGCGGGGGATTCAAGCTAATCCGGATTCGACCAGCAACGCTTCCAACCCCATCAAGTCCGGCACCTTCGCCACATGCTCCCCTACCTGCACCGCCGCCAACTCCAACGGGCACAGCGGCACGTCCACATAACTCAACTCGCTGTCGAGCTTGTAAGACCGTGGAATCCCCTGAATCACCAGCGCAATAAACTTCAACGTCGGTCGCCCGCCCAACGCGTTCAACACTACGATTCGCGAGCGTTCGCCGGTCATGCTGGCTTCACCGCACACCGCTTCAAAGCTGATCAGCGGTATCTGCCGATCGCGCCAGGTTACTTGCCGCAAATACCACGGCGGCGCATCACTGGCGGGTTCACCGCGCTGGAAGTCGATCAGCTCAGCAATGGCGACGTTGGGCAGCACCAGGTGGCGGTCGGCCAGCGGCAGCAGCAGGCCGGTGAGTTGGCTGGTGCGGTGGTCAAGCATGGGACTTGCTCCAGTAGGCGATGCTTTCGAGCAGCACCGATTCCTGGTACGGCTTGCCGAGGTAGTCGTTGACGCCGATGGCCATGGCGCGATCGCGGTGTTTCTGGCCGGTGCGCGAGGTGATCATGATAATCGGCAGGCGCATCAGCCGGGGGTCGTTGCGCACCTGGGTGGCGACTTCGAAGCCGTCCATGCGCGGCATTTCGATGTCGAGCAGCATCAGGTCCGGGGTGTGTTCTTCGAGCACAGCGAGGGCGTCGATGCCGTCTTTGGCGGTGAGCACGTTCATGCCGTTGCGCTCCAGCAGGCGGCTGGTGACTTTGCGCACGGTGACGGAGTCGTCCACCACCAGCACCAGCAACGGGCGTTTTTTCAAGGGGTCGTTGAGGATCAGCGGCGCATCGACCGACTGGGCCGGCAAGGCCGGCTGGCGGGCGCGGATATGCGCGAGCAAATCGATGATCAGCACTACGCGACCGTCGCCCAGAATCGTCGCGCCCGACAGGCCCTGCACCCCTGCAAACTGCGGGCCCAGCCCCTTGACCACAATCTCCCGCGTACCGGCCATGGCGTCCACATGGATGGCCACGCGCCGCTCGTTGCACTGCACCAATAGCACCGGCACCGGCTGGTACTGGCCCAGCAGTTTCGGGCGGCTGACGGTGTGCAGCAGGTCGCCCAGGTAGAACAGCTCATAGCGCTGACCGGCGTATTCATAACACGGCGGGTCTTGCTGGTAATGGCCCGCCAGCTCATGGGGCAGCACCCGCACCAGACCTTCGATGGTGTTGAGCGGAATCGCGTACTGGTCGTCCGCACATTGCACCATCAGCGCACGGTTGACCGACACGGTAAACGGCAAGCGAATACGGAAATGCACACCCTCGCCCGGCGTCGAATCAATGACCATCGAGCCGCCAAGCTGACGCACTTCCTCATGCACCACGTCCATGCCCACGCCGCGTCCGGAAATCTGCGTGATCTTTTCGGCGGTGGAGAAGCCCGGCTGCAGGATGAACTGCAACACGTCGCGGTCGCTGATCTCTTGATGCGGGCCCAGCAAGCCACGCTTGATCGCCTTGCGCCGCACGGCCTCCAGCGGTACACCTGCGCCGTCATCGCGCATGTCGAAAACGATGTCGCCGCCTTCGTGGGTCAGGTCCAGGGTGATGCGGCCTTTCTCGGGCTTACCGGCCAGCAGCCGCACATCGCGGGACTCCAGGCCATGGTCGACGGCGTTGCGCAGCATGTGCTCCAGCGGTGCCGCCATGCGTTCCAGCACATTGCGGTCCATCTCGCCCTCGGCGTTGCCGACGATGAATTCCACGTCCTTGCCCAGCTCACCCGCCACCTGGCGCACGATACGCTTGAGGCGCGGTAGCATGCGTTCGAACGGCACCATGCGCGTGCGCATCAGGCCTTCCTGCAACTCGGTGTTGATGCGCGCCTGTTGCTGCAACAAGTCGTGCGCGTCCTCGTTGCGGCGCTCGAGGGTGTCCTTGAGGTCGAGCAGGTCGGAAGCGGACTCGGACAGCGCGCGGGACAATTGCTGCAGCTGCGAGTGGCGGTCCATTTCCAGCGGGTCGAATTCTTCATAACCCAGGCGCTCGGCCTCGGCCTGCTGGCGACTGAGGATGCGGCCCTGGGTCTCGGTGTCGAGACGCCGCAGTTGGTCGCGCATGCGCTCGATCGTGGTTTCCACTTCGGTCAGGGCAATGCGGGCGTCGTTGACTTGCTGCTCGATACGGCCACGGAAGATCGAGGTTTCACCGGCCAGGTTGACCAAGTCGTCGAGCAGCTCGGCAGAGATCTTCACCATGTCGGCGGCGGGGTCTACCACGGCCTCCGCCTTGCCCGTCGGCAACGCCACCGGTGTCACCGGTTCGTCGCTGGGGTGCACCAGGCTTTTGATGCGCTCGATGAGCTTGTCCACCGAGCCGACCGGCAAACCGTCGGCCACCGCGTCGATCATCTGCGCCAGGCGGTCGTGGCAGCCTTGCAGCAACGCAAACAGCTCGGCGGACGGCGCCAGTAGGCCTGCGGACAGCCCTTCGTAGAGAAACTCCAGTTCATGGGCCAGATCGCCGATCGGCCCGATCTCGACCATGCGCGCGCCGCCCTTGAGGGTGTGCAGGTCGCGTAGCAGGGTTTCGACTTCCTGGCGGCTGCCGGGCTCGGCCTGCCAACGCAGCAAAGCGCTGCCTGAGCTGTCGAGAATGTCGGCGGCTTCTTCGAGGAAGATATCCAGCAATTCAGGATCAGCTCCCGAGGCTTGTACAGCCTCGGTCGGTGCCGTCGGTGTGCTGCCCTGGCGGAATCCACGCAATTGGGCGATCAACTCGCCGGCATCGCTCAGGGGCCGTTGCTGTTGCAATTCATCAAGCTGCAAGGCCAGCCGCTCATGGCTGGCCATCAGTAACAGCGACAACTCGGGGGAGTAGCTGTAGCGACGGTCCACCAGCCCTTCATACAAACATTCCAGCTCGTGGGCCAGGTCACCCACCGGCCCGATTTCGGCCATGCGCGCGCCGCCCTTGAGGGTGTGCAGGTCACGTTGCAACGAGGACAGCGGTCCCGCGTTATCCGGCTCCAGCAACCAGCGTTTGAGCGACTGCCCGGCGCTGTCGAGGATGTCCACGGCCTCTTCCAGGAAGATCTCGACGATCTCATCGTCCATCGCCGTTGGCTGATCCAATTGCGCCGTGGCCGCCCCCAACTCGGAGATGCTCAAGGCGCGGCTGCCGTCGCTTTTGATCAGGCCGGTGGCCGACGGGTCGAGGGCCTCATCCAGCAACTCGCGCAACGCCTGTACCCGTGCCGGCGCCGGGCTGATTTCCTGCCCGGCGGCCAATTGGTCGAGCATGTTGATCAAGGCTTCATGGGCCTGCTCGGCCTCGTGGAAAAACCGCTCGCTCACCGCCAGGCTGCTCTCCTCCACCGCGCCATAGAGGTCGAGCAGCGCTTCGCAGAGTGCGTCGATGGCGTGCAGGTCGGCGACGTGCGCGCCCTCCCCCAGGGTGGTCAGTTCGTCCAGCAGCGCGGTGAGTTCCTGGCGTTCGCCGGGATGCTGTTGCCAGCGGCGCAGCAGGCTTTCGGCGTCGAGCAGAATGTCCATGCCCTGGGCCAGGAAGTTGGCGATCAGTTGCGGGTCGCGCTTGATACGCAGGCCGGTATTCGGGGCGTCGAGCAATGCTTCAAGCTGCTGATCCAGCAGGCGTTGGGTGCGGTTGATCAGGTCCTCTGCGCCTTTGATCGGCGCCAACGGGTCGCTGTCCAGATCACGCAGCCCGCGCTGGAACAGGCTCTCGGCTTCGAGCAGCAACTCCACTTCGTCCAAGTCCAGCGGCAGGCGGTGTGCCTTGTATTCGCGGGTGAGGTGGTCCAGCGGGCGCGCCAGTTCGGCGATGGGCAGCACGCCGGCCATGTAGGCGCTGCCTTTGAGCGTGTGCAGGGCGCGTTGCAGTTCATCGCTGACGTGCAGCGGTACATGCTCGGCGGCCTGTTGCAGGAAGTGATTGAGGCTGTCCAGATGGCTTTGGACTTCGTTGCGGAAGATCTCCAGCAGCATCGGGTCATGGGGTTCGGCAGACGGCTGCGGCGTACCGCTGGCCAAGGCGTGGGCGCGGGCGGCCAGGGCGTCGACTTCATCGCGCTGGCGCTGGTCGTCGGTGGCGAAGTCCGCGATCAACTCCGGCAGCAAGGCCACCGCTTCATCCAGCACCTGTTGTACCTCGGGGCTCAGGGCTACGCTGCGTTCCAGTACGCGATTGAGCAGGTTTTCCACAGCCCAGGCCAGCTCGGCCAGGACCAGTGCGCGGACCATGCGGCCGCTGCCCTTGAGGGTGTGGAAAGCACGGCGCATTTCGCCCTGGGCGGTTTTGTCCGCGCTGTTGGGCAGGTAACGGTGCAGCACGTCGAGGACTTCGTCGGTTTCCTCGAGGAAGACCTCGCGCAGTTCATCGTCGATGGGCTCTTCGTCGGCCGGTGGCGGCAGCAGGCTACCGGGGCGTTGCAGGGCCGGCGGGTTCAGGCGCGACGTGGGGCTGGCCAGCGCGTCGAACTGCGACTGGCTCGGCGCGACCTCCACCGCCAGCGCTCCATCCGGTGCAACCAGGGCTTGGCGCCAGGGTTTCTCGGCAGGCAGGTAACCCAGCGCCGCCAGGCCTTGGGTGGCCAGCTCCAGCACCCGTTCACCTGCGGCATCGGGGTCTTGGAGCATCCGTTCGAGGTAGTACTCCAGGCTGCTGATCACGTCGGCAAAATGCGCCAGTTGCCGCTCGGTCGGCGGCGCGTCGTTGCCCATCAACTGTTCATCGACGTAGTCCGTGCAACCGCGCATCAGGCTCGCCGCGCGGGGTAAAGGGATCATGGCCAGGGCACCGCGCACCTGGCTCAGCAGTTCCGGCAGGGACTCAAGGCGCTGGCGGTCCCAGTCGGCTTCGATGCAATCGATCACCAGTTCCTTGGCTTGCTTGAGGCACTGGCAGGATTCACGGATCACCAATTGGTGGATCTGGGTCAGGTCGGTGGTGGGCAGGCGGCTTTCTTCGCGGCTTTCCGGCTCCACGGTGCCGGCCATGCCGGCCAGTGTGGCTTCGACATAGAGCAAGGCGCCGGCAACGTCCATCAGCACGGCATCGTTGGGCTCGCGTTGGCCCTGGGCCAGGCTCAGCACCACGGCAAGCTGGTCGATGATGACTTTACGCGGCTGGCCGAAGCCCAGCACCGCCAAGGTGTCGGCGATCTGCCGCAGTGGCGCGAGCAGCGCGTCGAGGTCGCTGGTGTGCTGACGGTCGCTGCGTACGAACAGGTCGAGGCGTTCTTTTACCCGCACCAACTCTTCACACAATGCACCCAGCACCGAGCCCATGGCGTTGCGGTCCGGCCCGGCCAGGCGTGCGCGTTCGGCATCGACCACCGTGCTGTCCGGCAACGCTTCATCCAGGCCGTAGCGTTCCTTGAGGCTTTGCATGCGCGGTGTCGGCCGGGTGACCTTGGCCACATAAAACAGCAAGCTCTTGAGCAACTCATCTGGCGCCGGCTGGTTGATGCCGCCGATGCCTTGGGCGAGCAGGCGCTTGAGCTGTTTGTCACTGGCCTTGAGCAAACTGCGCAGCGCTGGGCTGTTGGCGATCACGCCGATGAGCATGCCTTCGACCAGCGCCGAAGTGACTTGCCACAGCGGCAACAACGGCGCGCCCTGGCACAAGGTTTCGAGACGCGCGAACACCCGCGCCATGTCCTCCAGGTTGCTGGGGCCGTGGTCTTCGCGCAGCAGCCCGGCCAGGGCCTGTTGCAGCAGCTGATGCCACTGGCGCAGTTGCTCTTTCAGGTCGGGCACCGCGCGTTGCGCCAGGGCTTCATCGGGCAGCGGCGCGATGGTGAGCAGTTGCGGGCTGAACAGGCTGGTCTCCGACAGCAGGCTTTCGCCGCGGGCGCTGCGCAAGTCGTTGAGCAGCGGCAATACCACCAGCGGCAGGTCGCGGCGGGCGCTGTGCACGCGGTCCAGGTAGAGCGGCAATTGGTTGAGGGCCTGTTGCAGCAGGCGGATGCTTTCGTCGCGCTGGCTCACATGGCCGGCTTGCAGAGCCAGGGCCAGCGCTTCGATTTCCTCGGCCAGCAGGGCCGCGCCGTAGAACTCGACCATTTGCAGCGCACCATGCACCTGATGGATGCCGGCCAGGCATTCGCTGATCGCGTCGCCGTCAGTGGTTTCGACGTACGCATCCAGCGCCGACCGGGCCTGTTGCAGGGTTTCGGCAATGTCGCCCTTGACCCATTCGAGGGCCACGTAGTCGTGCCGATCAACCATAACTGCTCCGCTTAGAATTCGTGGGTTGCTGGTGGTGCGAGATCTCAAGACAGATAGAGATCAAATGTGGGAGGGGCTTGCCCCCTCCCACATTGGTACTGCATTTCAATCATCGACCTGTTTGGGTGGCGGCAAGGTAAACCCCGACACCGACCGGCGCAGCTGGCTGGCCATTTTCGCCAGGTTGCCGATGCTTTCGGCGGTGGCCGTGGAGCCCGACGAGGTCTGGGTAGTGATCTGCTGAATCACGTTCATGGTCAGGGAGATCTGCCCCGCCGACGAGGTCTGTTGCTGCGCCGCGTTGGAAATACTCTGGATCAGCGCCGCCAGGGTTTTCGACACGCCTTCGATCTCTTCCAGCGCCACCCCGGCGTCCTGGGCCAGCCGCGCGCCGCGCACCACTTCGGTGGTGGTCTGCTCCATGGAGATCACCGCTTCGTTGGTGTCAGCCTGGATCGCCCGCACCAGGGTTTCGATCTGCCGGGTGGCCGCCGACGAGCGCTCGGCCAGCCGTTGCACTTCATCGGCCACCACCGCAAAGCCGCGCCCGGCGTCACCGGCCATGCTCGCCTGGATCGCGGCGTTGAGGGCGAGGATGTTGGTCTGGTCAGCAATGTCGTCGATCAGGCTGACGATGTCGCCAATCTCCTGGGACGACTCACCCAGACGCTTGATGCGCTTGGCGGTGTCCTGGATCTGTTCGCGAATGTTGTCCATGCCGTGGATGGTGTTGTGCACCACCTCGTTACCCTTGTTGGCGATCTCCACCGAGCGCTCCGCCACCGCCGAGGACTCGGCGGCGTTGGCCGACACCTGGTCGATGGACTGGGCCATCTGGTTGATCGCCGTGGACGCTTCGGCGATCTGCTGGGCCTGGTGCTCCGACGCCTGGGCCAAGTGCATCGCGGTGGCCTGGGTGTCCTGCACCGCACCGGCGACTTGCCCGGCGGTGAGGTTGATGGTGGCGACCAGGTCGCGCAGTTGATCGACGGAGTAGTTGATGGAGTCGGCGATGGTGCCGGTGAAGTCTTCGGTCACCGAGGCCGTCACGGTGAGGTCGCCGTCGGCCAGGTCTTCGATTTCATCCAGCAGGCGCATGATCGCGTTCTGGTTGCGCTCGTTCTTCTCGGCGGTTTCATGCAACTGGCGGTTGGTCTCGCGCACCATCACCAGGCCAATCAGGATGATCGAGGTCAGCGCCAACAGCCCCAGCACATAACCGCCGATGGTGTCGAAACTGCGCCCGCTGGCCAGGTTTTCAAAACCGGTGGCCAGGTGCGAGGCTTCATCGAGCAGGGTTTGCGACAGGTTGAAGATATTGCTCGCCGAGGCGCGGACCTGGAACAGTTGCGGCGAGGTCTCGAGGATTTCATCCACGGAGCCGGAGACAAATTCGAACAGCTCGGCGATTTCCGCCAGCCGCGCACGGGCGTCGCGGTCTTCGACCTGGGTGATGCGCAGGCCGGGGTTGCCCTGGAGCATGCCGTTGAGCACCTGGCCGAAGCGGTTGGCGTCACGGCCAAAGGCGTCAGCGGCCTGCACGGCGGTTTCGTCGCCGGCCAGTACGGTGTTCACCGCGCCAAGGATCCGTTCGGCCAACAGTGACTGGCGCTGGGCCAAGGCCACTTGGCTGGCCGGGGCGCCACGCTGCAGGAGGATGTCGACGACCTTTTCCGACTCCATCTGCAACTGCGGCACGGTTTCGGCCAATGTCGCGGCGACCTGATGCAAGGACAACACGGTCTGTTCGCTGGCAAGGATGGCGTCTGTGTTTTTCAGCAGCGCTTCCCAGTCGGTCTGCACCGCGCGCATTTCGGCGCGCACGGCGTTGGGCGCGGCAGGCAGGCCGGTTTCCGGGTCACCTTTTTTCAGGTAGCCCCAGCGCTGGGCGAAGTCGTTGCGCGCATCGCCCAGCAGCTTGAACGCGGCGGCCTTGCCGGCGGCGGCTTCGGTGGCGTTCTTAGCGATGCGCTGGGACAGCACGCGCAGCTCACCGGCGTGGCCGATGTACTGTTTGTCATAGGTGGACTGGGTGTTGAGGTACGCAAAGTTGGCGAACAGCAACATGATGAACACGATCAGTGCGATGAACAGCACGATGATCTGCGAGCGGCTGCGCGAGCCGGCCTGGGGTTTTGGCGTGGTGGCGGTGGTCATGCGGCAACATCCATGAAGCCTGGGGCCTGGGCCAGGGCGAAGGGGCTGAAGACCTGCCACTGCTGGTCGCCCTCGAACTGGCCCTGGATAAACGGAACACCGGGCGCGGCGCTCGCCAGCAGTGCGTCTTGTGCGAAATGCTGCATCCCCACCACCTCGTCCACCAGCAGCCCGACAAACAAGTCGTTGAATTCCACCACCAATACGCGCCGCTGTTTGCGCGCCTTGGACAGTTCAAGCCCGAGAAACCCACCCAGGTCCATCACCGGCAACAGGCGTCCACGCAGGTTAGCCACGCCCTTGACCCAGGCCTTGACCCCGGGCATCAGCGTGCAGCGCGGTTCATGCAGGACTTCGGCAACTTCGCCCATGGGTGCCACATACCAGTGCGGCCCCAGGCGAAAACCGATTCCGCTCCAACGTTGCAGGCGGGCTTCCTGGGACGGCAGGTCGGCGGCCAGCAGGCGGCAGCGCCGGTCGATGTCCAACAGCAGCTCAAAGGCGGTTTGCGACTCGGTCATGATGGCGAACCGTCAGCCGGCCAGCACCTTGTTCAGGGTGGCGATCAGGGTTTCTTCATCCACCGGCTTGGTCAGGTAATCCTTGGCGCCCTGGCGCGCACCCCAGATCTTGTCGGTTTCCTGGTCTTTGGTGGTGATGATGATGATCGGGATGCCGTTGGTTTCCGGCTCCTTGGACAGTTGGCGGGTGGCCTGGAAGCCATTGAGGCCCGGCATCACGATGTCCATCAGCACGGCGTCGGGTTTTTCCTGGCGGGCCAGGGCCACGCCGTCCGCACCGTTTTCGGCCTTGAGAACCTGATGGCCATGCTTTTCCAGCATGCCGGTCAGTTTGTACATTTCGGTCGGCGAATCGTCGACGATCAGAACACGTGCCATGGTTTTCCCCGCTACATAAGTTCGCGCCGACCCTCGTGAGGCGACGTCAGTGTGCTTGTTCTACTGCGGCGAAGCCGGGCACGTAGGCCTTGATCGCACTCAGCAGTTCTTCCTTGCTGAAAGGCTTGGTCAAAAACTGATCGACGCCGACGATGCGCCCCTTGGCCTTGTCGAACAGGCCGTCCTTGGAGGACAGCATGATCACCGGGATCGACTTGAACGCCGGGTTGTTCTTCACCAGGGCGCAGGTCTGATAACCATCCAGGCGCGGCATCATGATGTCGACAAAGATGATGTGCGGGTGATGATCGACAATCCGGGCCAGGGCATCGAAACCGTCGATGGCCGTGATGACATCGCACCCTACGTTCTTCAACAAGGTTTCAGCGGTACGGCGGATCGTCTTTGAGTCGTCGATCACCATCACTCTCAAGGCGTTGGAATGCTGTTCCATATCTGCTCTGCCATCGCCACAGCGAATCGGTTTTCGGTGTGTACTGCCTGATGTTGCACAGGATGAGCGCCGCAAGCCTTGGAATTCAAGGGCTGCTGCGCCGTGGCAGTCTTTTTAGCACAGTCTCCGGGCGCAATCTATCGAGCAACCGGCCAGGTGGTTTTTCCTTGACCCACAACAGCCACAGCGCCACTCTGACGCCACTTTTATGCGCCCTAATTTGCTAGAGGAAATCCCCCATGAGCGTTCGCGTCGGCATTGTCATGGACCCTATCGCCAGCATCTCCTATAAAAAGGACAGCTCGCTGGCCATGCTCCTGGCCGCCCAGGCCCGCGGCTGGACGTTGTTCTATATGGAGCAGCGCGATCTTTACCAGGGTGACGGCGAGGCCCGCGCACGCATGCGTCCGCTGCAGGTGTTTGCCAACCCTGAGAAGTGGTTCGAGCTGTCGGACGAAATCGACAGCCCGCTGAGCGATCTGGACGTGATCCTGATGCGCAAGGACCCGCCGTTCGACATGGAATTCGTCTACTCCACCTACCTGCTGGAGCAGGCCGAGCGCGCCGGCGTGCTGATCGTCAACAAGCCGCAGAGCCTGCGCGACTGCAATGAAAAGCTGTTCGCCACCCTTTTCCCGCAGTGCACCCCGCCCACCGTGGTCAGCCGCCGCGCCGACGTGCTGCGTGAATTCGCTGCCAAGCACGGCGATGTGATCCTCAAGCCGTTGGACGGCATGGGCGGCACCTCGATCTTCCGTCACCGCGCAGGCGACCCGAACCTGTCGGTGATCCTGGAGACCCTGACCGCCCTGGGCACCCAGCAAATCATGGGCCAGGCCTACCTGCCGGCGATCAAGGACGGCGACAAGCGCATCCTGATGATCGACGGCGAGCCGGTGGACTACTGCCTGGCTCGCATCCCGGCGGCTGGCGAGACCCGCGGTAACCTGGCAGCCGGCGGTCGTGGTGAAGCACGCCCTCTGTCGGACAAGGACCGTTGGATTGCCGCCCAGGTTGGCCCGACCCTGCGTGAAAAGGGCTTGCTGTTTGTCGGCCTGGACGTGATCGGCGAGAACCTGACTGAAATCAACGTCACCAGCCCCACCTGCATTCGCGAGATCGACAACGCATTTGGCACGAACATCGGCGAAATGTTGATGGCTGCCATTGAGCGCAAGCTACAAGCCAAGTGACATAGAACAGCCGGACACACACCAACATTGCGTTATCATGCGCCACCTGTGAAACGCGCGATGTTGGTTTTTTTGTCATGACGCCCCCGTCCGAACTGCCCCCCGAACTCTCCCATAGCGGCGTGCGCCCGGCTGATCGGCTCGGATTTACCCTGTTCCTCGCTGCGCTTATTCACCTGGCCTTGATCCTCGGCGTTGGGTTCACAATGGTCGAACCCAAGCGGATCAGCAAAACCCTGGAAATCACCCTCGCCACGTTCAAGAGCGAAAAGAAACCCGAGAAGGCTGACTTTCTCGCCCAGGACAACCAGCAGGGCAGCGGCACCCTCGACAAGAAAGCCGTGCCCAAGACCACTGAAGTGGCGCCGTTCCAGGACAACAAGGTGAATAAAGTCACTCCGCCGCCGGCGCCCAAGCCCGAGGTGAAGCAGGCCGCGCCCAAGGCTGCGGTGACCACCGTCGCGCCCAAACCGCAAAAAGCCCCGACCCAGCGCGAAAAAACCAAGACCGAACCGACGCCCGAGCCCGTGAAGCCCGCGCCGACGTTCGACAGTTCGACACTCTCCGACGAGATTTCCAGCCTGGAAGCCGAGCTGGCCAACGAACAGCAGCTGTACGCCAAGCGCCCGCGCATCTACCGGCTGAACGCCGCCTCGACCATGCGCGACAAAGGCGCCTGGTATAAGGACGAGTGGCGCAAGAAGGTCGAGCGTATCGGTAACCTCAACTACCCGGATGAAGCGCGACGCCAGCAGATTTATGGCAATTTGCGCTTACTGGTGTCGATCAACCGCGACGGCACGTTATATGAAGTCCAGGTGCTGGAATCGTCAGGCCAGCCGCTGCTGGACCAGGCCGCCCAGCGCATCGTGCGCCTGGCCGCGCCCTTTGCCCCGTTCAGCGGCGACTTGAACGACGTCGACCGCCTTGAAATCATCCGCACCTGGAAGTTTGCCAAGGGCGACCGCCTGTCCAGCAACTGACCCGGGGCCCCTGTAGAAGCTGGCTTGTTGTGGCGAGGGAGCTTGCTCCCGCTGGGCCGCGCAGCGGCCCCAAAAAATGGGACTGCTGCGCAGTCCAGCGGGAGCAAGCTCCCTCGCCACAGCCTCGTGTCTACAGATGATCAGGCTTGTCAGTTCGCCCCTCCACCGCCACACTAGCGGACATGAAAAATGTCAGCCCGACCTACCTCAAGCACCAATTCCTGATCGCCATGCCCCATATGGCCGACCCGAACTTTGCGCAGACCTTGACCTACATCGTCGAGCACACCGCCACAGGTGCCATGGGGTTGGTCATCAACCGCCCGCAAGAGCTGAACCTGGCGGATATCCTTGAGCAACTGCGCCCGGAGGTCGACCCTCCAGCCCGCTGCCAGGGCGTGCCGATCTACATCGGCGGGCCGGTGCAGACCGATCGCGGCTTTGTGCTGCACCCCACCGGGCCGAAGTTCCAGGCCACGGTCGACCTGGAAGGCGTGTCGCTGTCCACTTCACAGGACGTGCTATTCGCCATCGCGGACGGCGTGGGCCCTGAGCAAAGCGTGATCACCCTCGGCTACGCGGGTTGGGAAGCCGGCCAACTGGAAGCCGAGCTGGCCAGCAACGCGTGGCTGACCTGCCCCTTTGACGCCGAAATCCTGTTCAACACCCCCAGCGAACTGCGCTTAGAGGCAGCCGCGGCCAAACTGCGCGTCAACCTCAACCTGCTGACCAGCCAGGCGGGGCACGCCTGATGGCTTTGCGCTTAATCCTCGGTTTTGACTACGGCACCAAGCAGATCGGCGTAGCCGTCGGCCAGGTCATCACCGGCCAGGCTCGCGAACTGTGCACCTTGAAAGCCCAGAACGGCATACCGGACTGGAACCAGGTCGAGGCCCTCATTAAAGAGTGGAAGCCCGACGCCGTGGTGGTCGGCCTGCCCTTGAACATGGATGGCACGCCCAGCGACATGTGCCTGCGCGCGGAAAAATTCGCCCGACGCCTCAATGGCCGCTACAACATCCCCTTCTATACCCACGACGAACGCCTGACCACCTTCGAAGCCAAGGGTGAGCGCCGTGACCGTGGCGGCCAGAAGGGCAGCTACCGCGACAATCCCGTGGACGCCATCGCCGCCGCGCTGCTGTTGCAGGGTTGGCTGGACGAAAACACCGCTTTATTTGAATCCTGACTGACGCGGCTTGCCGCGTCTTTTTACGTTTGAGCCCGGACCTTGCCTGCGCCAAGGTCCTGAAGGAGCCTGCATGAGCTTGCCGAACCCCGCCGAACTGATCAGCCAAATGGCCAAAGACCTCACGGCCCATCTGCAACACCGTGCCATCAGCGAGCCACGTTTCATTGGCATTCGCACCGGTGGTGTGTGGGTGGCCCAGGCGTTGCTGGAAGCGCTGGGCAGCGACTCGCCCCTCGGCACCCTGGATGTGTCCTTCTACCGCGACGACTTCAGCCAGAACGGCCTGCACCCGCAAGTGCGTCCGTCGGCGCTGCCTTTCGAAATCGAAGGCCAGCACCTGGTGCTGATCGACGACGTGCTGATGAGCGGTCGCACCATCCGCGCCGCCATGAACGAATTGTTCGACTATGGCCGCCCGGCCAGCGTGACGCTGGTGTGCCTGCTGGACCTGGACGCGGGTGAGTTGCCGATCAGCCCGGATGTGGTAGGCGCCACCCTGTCGCTGCAAGCCCACCAACGGGTAAAATTGTCCGGTCCCACGCCGCTCGAACTCGAACTGCAAGACCTCGCCCTTTAAACCGCCTTGTAAAGAGTCCCCGCGATGACGCCTCTAGATGCCAAGCGCCCGCTGCAGCTCAATGCTCAGGGTCAGTTGCAACACTTCTTGTCCCTCGACGGTTTGCCCCGCGAACTGCTGACTGAAATCCTCGACACCGCCGACTCGTTCCTCGAAGTCGGTGGCCGCGCGGTGAAGAAGGTCCCGCTGTTGCGCGGCAAGACCATCTGCAACGTGTTCTTCGAGAACTCCACCCGCACCCGCACCACCTTTGAACTGGCGGCCCAGCGACTGTCGGCCGACGTGATCACGCTGAACGTGTCCACCTCGTCGGCAAGCAAGGGCGAAACCCTGCTCGACACCCTGCGCAACCTGGAAGCCATGGCCGCCGACATGTTCGTGGTACGCCACGGCGACTCCGGCGCCGCGCACTTCATCGCCGAGCACGTGTGCCCGCAGGTAGCGATCATCAACGGCGGCGACGGCCGCCACGCCCACCCGACCCAGGGCATGCTCGACATGCTCACTATCCGTCGGCACAAGGGCAGCTTTGAAAACCTCTCGGTAGCCATCGTCGGCGACATCCTGCACTCGCGGGTGGCACGCTCGAACATGCTGGCCCTGAAAACCCTGGGTTGCCCGGACATCCGCGTGATCGCGCCGAAAACCCTGCTGCCGATCGGTATCGAGCAGTACGGCGTGAAGGTCTACACCGACATGGCCGAAGGCCTCAAGGATGTGGACGTGGTGATCATGCTGCGCCTGCAACGCGAACGGATGTCCGGTGGCCTGCTGCCGAGCGAAGGCGAGTTCTACCGCCTGTTCGGCCTGACTACCGCACGCCTGGCCGGCGCCAAGCCGGATGCCATCGTGATGCACCCTGGCCCGATCAACCGTGGCGTGGAGATTGAGTCGGCGGTGGCCGACGGTAACCAGTCGGTGATCCTCAACCAGGTGACCTACGGCATCGCCGTGCGTATGGCGGTGTTGTCCATGGCCATGAGCGGGCAAACCGCGCAACGTCAATTCGAGCAGGAGAACGCCCAGTGAAGCTCAGCATCCTCGGCGCCCGCGTCATCGATCCGGCCAGTGGCCTGGATCACGTCACTGACCTTCATCTGGAAGCCGGCAAGATCATCGCCATCGGCGCCGCGCCCGCAGGCTTCAGCGCCAGCGAGACCCTCGACGCCAAAGGCCTGGTGGCCGCGCCTGGCCTGGTCGACCTGAACGTCGCCCTGCGCGAGCCAGGCTACAGCCGCAAGGGCAACATCATCAGCGAAACCCGCGCCGCTGCGGCCGGTGGCGTGACCAGCCTGTGCTGCCCGCCGCACACCAAGCCGGTGCTGGACACCTCGGCGGTGACCGAGCTGATCCTCGACCGCGCCCGTGAGGCCGGCAATTGCAAAGTGTTCCCTATCGGCGCCCTGAGCAAAGGCCTGGAAGGCGAACAACTCGCCGAGCTGATCGCCCTGCGTGACGCCGGTTGCGTGGCCTTCGGCAACGGCCTGGAAAGCTTTCGCAGCACCCGGACGCTGTTACGCGCCCTGGAATACGCAGCCACCTTCGACCTGACGGTGATCTTCCACTCCCAGGACCGCGACTTGGCTGAAGGCGGCCTGGCCCATGAAGGCGCCGTGGCCAGCTTCCTCGGCCTGCCGGGCATTCCGGAAACCGCCGAAACCGTGGCCCTGGCCCGTGACCTGCTGCTGGTGGAACAAAGCGGTGTGCGTGCGCACTTCAGCCAGTTGACCAGCGCCCGAGGCGTCGCCCTTATCGCCCAGGCACAGGCTCGCGGACTGCCGGTCACGGCGGATGTGGCGTTGTATCAGTTGATCCTGACGGATGAGGCGCTGATCGACTTCTCCAGCCTGTACCACGTGCAACCGCCGCTGCGCACCCTGGCCGACCGCGAAGGTTTGCGTGCGGCGGTCAAGTCCGGTGTGGTCTCGGCGATTTCCAGCCATCACCAGCCCCATGAGCGGGATGCCAAGCTGGCACCGTTTGGCGCGACAGAGCCGGGCATCAGCAGTGTCGAACTGTTGCTGCCGCTGGCGATGACACTGGTGGAGGATGGATTGCTGGACTTGCCGACACTGCTGGCACGCCTCAGCGCAGGCCCGGCTGAGGCATTGCGCCTGCCGGCGGGTAAGTTGGCGGTGGGTTCGGCGGCGGACCTGGTGCTGTTTGACCCGGCCCGCTCCACGGTTGCCGGGGAGCACTGGCTGTCCAAAGGTGAAAACTGCCCGTTCATCGGCCATAGCCTGCCGGCGACGGTGCGCTACACCTTGGTGGATGGGCGGATCAGCTACCAGGCCTGAAAAATCCCACATCTAATGTGGGCATGATCAATGTGGGAGGGGGCTTGCCCCCTCCCACATGTTGATCTCCACCAGAAGTTAAAGATCAGCGGCCGCTGTTGCGCTCGGCATTGCGGATCGATATCTGTGTATTCAACGTCCAGAAGTCATACAACACCCCCACCAGGAACAAACCGCCGGTCAGCAGGTAGATCAGGCCGGTGATCCATTTGCCTTGGTACATGCGGTGCACGCCAAACACCCCGAGAAACGCCAACAGCACCCAGGCCACGTTGTATTCGATCGGCCCGGCGGTAAAACGCAGGTCCGCTTCACGGTCCATGGCCGGAATCAGGAACAGGTCGATCAGCCAGCCGATACCCAGCAAGCCAAAGGTGAAAAACCAGATCGTGCCGGTCACCGGTTTGCCGTAATAGAAGCGGTGCGCCCCAGTAAAACCAAAAATCCACAGCAGGTAACCAATCACCTTGCTGTGGGTGTCTTGCTGCGAACCAATCTGCTGATAGGTGTTCATCGCGTACCTCTTTTGCCTCGATAGATAAATTTTTTCACTTTCTTTGTGACTTTTTTACAGGCGCCCGACGTACGGCAAATGGTATCTTCCCTGCCCTGAAAGCCTTATGCCACCTGACTTGTGTAGGACAATTGCGGCGAATCGTCGCGTTTTTCCTGATTTTGACGTCAAGGTTCAGTCGACAAACGGCCTGAGAACGACACAAAAAGCTGTTATAAAGTTGCGCGCAAACCCATAAGAGCCACGCCTAATGCGACCATTTTTCAAGACATGGCTAACCATTTGCCTATTAATGCCACTGGCCGCCCACGCCACCAATCGTGAGCAACGACTTCCTAACGTTAACGGTTTCACCCCTAAAGTTCACAGCACACCCAGCACGGCCAAATCGGTAAAGCTGACCGTCAACCGCCCGACTCAACTGAGCAAGGCCCACGGTAAAGCAAACCCGGCCCTGATGGCAGTCAACACCAAACAGAGCAGCACCGTCCTCAGCCGCGCCGTGAACGTGCTCGGTACCCCTTATCGTTGGGGCGGCAGCAGCCCAAGTAAAGGGTTCGACTGCAGTGGTTTGGTGAAATATGCGTTTAACGACGTAGCGGCCGTGGATTTGCCGCGCACCTCCAACGCCATGGCCGCCGGCCACGGGCAGAAGGTTGACCGCAAGGACCTGAAACCGGGTGACCTGCTGTTCTTCAAACTGAAGAGCCGCCAGGTGAACCACGTTGCCATCTACCTGGGCAACGACCGTTTCATCCACGCACCGCGCCGTGGCAAGGCGGTCAGCATCGACACGCTGAAGAAGCCGTTCTGGGACAAGAACTACGTGATCGCCAAGCGGGTGCTGCCGAAAGAGCAGAACAATCTGCGGGTCGTCCAGCGCTAAGCCTGCCGCAAAGCTATAGGCGGCTTGTTGTAGTGAGCGGGCTTCTGTGGTGAGCGGGCTTGCCCCGCGCTGGGGCGCGCAGCGGCCCCAATGAGGCCACCGAATTTCCGCAGATACAACTCGTCGCCTGTTTTTTGGGGCGGCTTCGCCACCCAGCGCGGGGCAAGCCCGCTCACCACAACAAGCCCGCTCTCATATATCTGCTGGCACCCTCGCCTTCCCCCGTGCGTCTTCGCGACTGATCACCCCCTCCCCGACCAGCGCCTTCAAGCTCATATCCAACGTCTTCATCCCCAACGCCCCACCGGTCTGGATCGCTGAAACCATCTGCGCCACCTTGTCCTCGCGGATCAGATTGCGGATGGCCGGCGTGCCCAGCATGATTTCATGGGCCGCCACGCGCCCGCCGCCGACCTTCTTCACCAGGACCTGGGACACCACCGCCTGCAACGACTCCGACAGCATCGAGCGGACCATGGCCTTTTCCCCCGCCGGGAACACGTCCACCAGCCGGTCTACGGTCTTTGCCGCAGACGTGGTGTGCAAGGTGCCAAATACCAGGTGCCCGGTCTCAGCCGCTGTCAGCGCCAGGCGAATGGTTTCCAAATCGCGCAATTCGCCTACCAGGATCACGTCCGGGTCTTCACGCAGCGCCGAGCGCAGGGCGGTGGAAAAACTATGAGTGTCACGGTGCACCTGGCGCTGGTTGATCAGGGCGGTCTTGGGCGTGTGGATAAACTCGATAGGGTCTTCGAGAGTGAGGATGTGCTGGCGCCGATGCTGATTGAGAAAATCGATCATCGCCGCCAGGGTGGTGGACTTGCCCGAGCCGGTCGGGCCGGTCACCAGCACCAAGCCGCGTGGCAGCTGGGCGATACGCCGGAACACTTCGCCAAGGCCAAGGCTTTCCAGGCTCTGCACCTCGCTGGGAATCGTGCGAAACACCGCCCCCATGCCACGGTCCTGCGTGAACACATTGGCCCGGAAGCGCGCCACGCCAGGCAGTTCGAACGCAAAATCCGTTTCAAGAGATGTTTCGAAATCCTTTTGCTGGTGCTGATTGAGCAACGGGCTCAATAAGTCCGCCACTTGCCGGGGTGAGAGCACCGGCCAATCCAACGGCCACACCTCGCCATCCACCCGCAACATCGGCGCCAGGCCGGCCGACAGATGCAGGTCGGAGGCGCCACGGCTTACGCTGGCCGCCAGCAATTCAGTGATATCCATAGGGCTTTCCATTTCCAGTAGAATGCCGCGGACTCCATATCCACGGGCGCATCTTGAATGTCGACGATAGCAGACAACATCGGCCAGGTTAGCCAGCGCATCCGCGCCGCAGCCGACGCCGTGCAACGTGACGCAAGCAGCATCCACCTGCTGGCCGTGAGCAAGACCAAACCCGCGCCAGCCGTGCGCGAAGCCTATGCCGCCGGAATGCGCGACTTTGGCGAGAACTATCTGCAGGAAGCCTTGGGCAAACAGGCCGAATTAACCGACCTGCCCTTGAGTTGGCACTTCATCGGCCCCATTCAATCGAACAAGACGCGCGCTATCGCCGAGAACTTCGCTTGGGTGCATTCCGTGGACCGCCTCAAAATTGCACAACGCCTGTCCGAACAACGCCCGGCCGACCTGCCACCGCTGAACATCTGCATCCAGGTCAACGTCAGTGGCGAAGCCAGCAAGTCCGGCTGTACGCCCGCCGACCTGCCGGCCCTGGCCAATGCGATCAGCGCCCTGCCGCGCCTGAAGTTGCGTGGCCTGATGGCGATTCCTGAGCCGACTGAAGATCGCGCCGCGCAAGATGCAGCGTTTGCCGCTGTACGCGGCCTGCAAAACAGCCTGAACCTGCCGCTCGACACACTTTCCATGGGCATGAGCCACGACCTTGAGTCGGCCATCGCCCAAGGCGCCACCTGGGTGCGGATCGGTACCGCCCTGTTTGGCGCCCGCGACTACGGCCAGCCATGAAATGGCTGACTTCCATCTGAGTAAGGACCTGTCATGAGCAACACGCGTATTGCCTTTATCGGCGCCGGTAACATGGCGGCCAGCCTGATCGGTGGCCTGCGGGCCAAGGGCCTGGGCGCCGCGCAGATCCGCGCCAGCGACCCCGGCGCCGACACCCGTGCCCGCGTCAGCGCCGAGCACGGTATTGAAACCTTTGCCGACAACGCTGAGGCCATCCGTGGCGTCGATGTGATCGTGCTGGCGGTGAAGCCGCAGGCCATGAAGGCCGTGTGCGAAAGCCTGCGCCCGAGCCTGCAACCGCAGCAACTGGTGGTGTCCATCGCCGCCGGCATTACCTGCGCCAGCATGAATAACTGGCTGGGCGCCCAGCCGATCGTACGCTGCATGCCCAACACCCCAGCGCTGGTCAGCCAAGGCGTGAGCGGCTTGTACGCCACCGCCGAAGTGAGCGCCGAACAACGCAACCAGGCGCAAGCGCTGCTGTCCGCCGTGGGCACCGCCCTGTGGTTGGAACACGAGCAGCAACTGGACGCGGTCACCGCCGTGTCCGGCAGCGGCCCGGCGTATTTTTTCCTGTTGATCGAAGCCATGACCGCCGCCGGGGTGAAGCTGGGACTGTCCAAGGACGTTGCCGAGCAACTGGCCGAGCAGACCGCCTTGGGTGCCGCGCATATGGCGGTTGCCAGCGATGTGGACGCGGCCGAGTTGCGCCGTCGCGTGACCTCCCCCGGCGGCACCACACAGGCGGCCATCGAGTCGTTCCAGGCCGGGGGCTTTGAAGCCCTGGTGGAAAAAGCATTGAGTGCCGCTGCGCACCGCTCGGCGGAACTCGCCGAACAACTGGGCAAATAAGGAGCCAACATGATTGGTTTGAACACCGCAGCCGTCTACGTGCTGCAAACCCTCGGCAGCCTGTACCTGCTGATCGTACTGATGCGCTTCGTGCTGCAACTGGTACGCGCGAACTTCTACAACCCGCTGTGCCAGTTCATCGTCAAGGCCACCCAGCCGCTGCTCAAGCCGTTGCGTCGAATCATCCCGAGCTTGTTCGGCCTGGACATGTCGTCGCTGGTGCTGGCGATCCTGGTGCAGTTGGCCTTGATGGCGCTGACCCTGCTGCTGACCTACGGCACCACCGGCAATTTCGTACAGTTGCTGATCTGGGCGATCATCGGCGTGACCGCGCTGTTCCTGAAGATCTTTTTCTTCGCCTTGATCATCAGCGTGATCCTGTCCTGGGTCGCGCCGGGTAGCCACAACCCTGGCGCCGAGCTGGTGAACCAGATCTGCGAACCGGCCCTGGCGCCGTTCCGCAAGCTGCTGCCGAACCTGGGCGGCCTGGATATCTCGCCGATCCTGGCATTCATGGTGCTCAAGTTGCTGGATATGCTGGTGATCAATAACCTGGCGGCGATGACCATGATGCCGGACATTCTGCGTTTGCTGATCTAACGCGGATCAAATGTGGGAGCAAGCCTGCTCCCACATTTTCGAACTGCACACTGAATTCAATCCGCGCAGGCCTTTGCTTGCCGCTGGGGTTCGCGCTCTTTAGACTTACGCCTCATTTAAACGAGAGCAGGGTCGATGCCAACTGCCTTTCCCCCCGATTCTGTTGGACTGGTCGTGCCCCAAATGGCGCACTTCAGCGAACCGCTGGCCCTGGCCTGCGGCCGTTCGCTGCCTGCCTACGACCTGATCTATGAAACCTACGGCCAACTGAATGCCACGGCGAGCAACGCCGTGCTGATCTGCCACGCCTTGTCCGGCCATCACCACGCTGCCGGCTTCCACTCGGTCGACGAGCGCAAACCCGGCTGGTGGGACAGTTGCATCGGCCCCGGCAAGCCCATCGACACGAACAAGTTCTTTGTGGTCAGCCTGAACAACCTCGGCGGCTGCAACGGCTCCACCGGCCCGAGCAGCGTCAACCCTGAGAACGGCAAGCCGTTCGGCGCAGACTTCCCGGTGCTCACCGTGGAAGACTGGGTGCACAGCCAGGCGCGCCTGGCCGACCTGCTGGGCATCGACCAATGGGCCGCCGTGATCGGCGGCAGCCTGGGCGGCATGCAAGCGCTGCAATGGACCATCACTTACCCGGATCGCGTGCGCCATTGCCTGGCCATCGCCTCGGCCCCTAAATTGTCGGCGCAGAACATCGCCTTCAACGAAGTGGCGCGCCAGGCGATCCTGACCGACCCTGAGTTCCACGGTGGTTCGTTCCAGGAAGCCGGTGTGATCCCCAAGCGCGGCCTGATGCTGGCGCGGATGGTCGGGCACATCACTTACCTGTCCGATGACTCCATGGGCGAGAAATTCGGCCGTGGCCTCAAGAGCGAGAAGCTCAACTACGACTTCCACAGCGTCGAGTTCCAGGTAGAAAGCTACCTGCGTTATCAGGGTGAGGAGTTCTCGGGGCGTTTCGACGCCAACACCTATTTGCTGATGACCAAGGCGTTGGACTACTTCGACCCAGCCGCCAACTTTGATGACGACCTGGCGAAAACCTTCGAAGGCGCGACGGCCAAGTTCTGCGTGATGTCATTCACCACCGACTGGCGCTTCTCGCCGGCGCGCTCCCGCGAGCTGGTGGATGCACTGATGGCTGCGCGCAAGGACGTCTGCTACCTGGAGATCGATGCACCGCAAGGCCACGACGCCTTCCTGATCCCGATCCCACGCTACTTGCAGGCCTTCAGCAATTACATGAACCGCATAACTTTGTGAGAACGCCATGAGAGCCGACCTGGACATCATCCAAGACTGGATCCCCGCCGGCAGCCGCGTGCTCGACCTTGGCTGCGGCGATGGCGAACTGCTGAGCTGGCTGCGCGACCACAAGCAAGTCACCGGCTACGGCCTGGAAAACGACCCGGACAACATCGCCCAGTGCGTGGCCAAGGGCATCAACGTGATAGAGCAGGACCTGGACAAGGGCCTGGGCAACTTTGCCAGCAACAGCTTCGATATCGTGGTGATGACCCAGGCCCTGCAGGCGGTGCACTACCCGGACCGCATCCTCGACGAGATGCTGCGCGTAGGTCGCCAGTGCATCATCACCTTCCCCAACTTCGGGCATTGGCGCTGCCGCTGGTACCTGGCCACCAAGGGCCGCATGCCGGTGTCGGACTTCCTGCCGTACACCTGGTACAACACGCCGAACATCCACTTTTGCACCTTCGAAGATTTCGAAGCCCTGTGTGGCGAGCGTGAAGCCAAGGTGATCAACCGCCTTGCCGTCGATCAACAGCATCGCCACGGCTGGGCGAGTAAGCTATGGCCCAATCTGTTGGGCGAAATCGGTATTTATCGGGTCAGCAGTCCTGGCCTCACGGACCACAAGATTGCCGTCTAATCATTTTCAAGAGGGACGATCATGAGTCGTTTGGCTGTTTTTCTATTGACCGCATGCCTGGGTGCCAGCGCCATGGCCGCGGACGCTATCGACGCTAATCGCAAGAAAGACTTCGGCGATATCACCGTTCACTACAACACGTTCACCTCCAGCTTCCTGCAACCGGAAACCGCCCAGAAAGTCGGCGTGGTGCGCAGCAAGGAGAAGGGTTTGATCAACGTGACCGTGATCAAGGGCGTGACCCCGGTGGCCGCGCAAGTGACGGGCACCATCAAGGATTTGGGTGGCAAAAGCGAGATCCTCACCTTCAAGCAAATCAACGAAAAAGGTGGCATCAATTATCTCGCGCCCTACGCCGTGACCCAGCGCGAATACAAGACCTTTACCATCAACGTTGAAACCGGCGGCAAAGCCCATAGCTTCCAATTCAACCAGGAACTGTTTCCGGCGGAATGATGAACCTTACCCAACTCGTACTGGCCAGCCATAACGCCGGCAAGCTTAAAGAACTGCAAGCCATGCTCGGCGACTCCGTGCAGTTGCGCTCGATCGGCGAGTTCAGCCAGGTGGAGCCGGAAGAGACCGGCCTGTCGTTCGTCGAGAACGCCATCCTCAAGGCGCGTAATGCTGCGCGTATCTCCGGCCTGCCTGCGCTGGCGGACGACTCGGGCCTGGCGGTGGACTTCCTCGGCGGTGCGCCGGGCATCTACTCGGCACGCTACGCCGATGGCAAGGGCGACGCCGCCAACAACGCCAAGCTGCTGGATGCGCTCAAGGGCGTGCCCGACGCCGAGCGCGGCGCACAGTTCGTCTGCGTGCTGGCCTTGGTGCGGCATGCCGATGACCCGCTGCCGATCTTGTGCGAAGGCCTGTGGCACGGGCGCATCCTGCACGCGGCCAGTGGTGAGCACGGTTTTGGCTATGACCCGCTGTTCTGGGTGCCGGAACGTAACGTTTCCAGCGCCGAACTGAGCCCGGCCGACAAGAACCAGATCAGCCACCGTGCTCGCGCAATGGATTTGCTGCGCCAACGCCTGAGCCTGAAATGACCCAGAACACCTCTGCGCAGCCACTGATCCACGGTGGCGCGCAAACACTTCGGGCGGCCTTGCCTGTGCTGCCGCCTCTGGCGCTGTATATCCATATCCCGTGGTGCGTGCGCAAATGCCCCTATTGCGACTTCAACTCCCACACCGCCAGTAAAGTGCTGCCGGAAGAAGAGTACGTGGACGCCCTGTTGGCCGACCTCGATCAGGACCTGCACGCGGTTTACGGTCGCGAACTGAGCTCGATCTTTTTTGGTGGCGGTACGCCGAGCCTGTTCAGCGCCGCAGCGTTGGGCCGTTTGCTCAAGGGTGTGGAAGCGCGCATCCCGTTCGCCAGTGATATCGAGATCACTCTGGAAGCCAACCCCGGGACGTTCGAGCAGGAAAAGTTCGTGGCGTACCGCAAGCTGGGGATCAATCGCCTGTCCATCGGTATCCAGAGCTTCCAGCAGCAAAAGCTTGAGGCTCTGGGCCGTATTCATAACGGCGATGAAGCCGTACGCGCTGCCGGTATGGCACGCCAGGCCGGGTTCGATAACTTCAACCTGGACTTGATGCACGGTTTGCCCGATCAGTCCCTGGACGACGCTTTGAGCGACCTGCGCCAGGCCATCGCGCTGAAGCCAACGCACTTGTCCTGGTACCAGCTGACCCTGGAACCCAACACCGTGTTCTGGAACCAGCCGCCCGCGCTGCCGGAGGACGACACCTTGTGGGATATCCAGGAAGCCGGCCAGGCACTGCTCGCCGAACACGGTTATGCGCAATATGAAGTGTCGGCTTATGCCCAACCGGGCCGCCCGGCCCGGCATAACCTCAACTACTGGAGCTTCGGTGACTTCATTGGCATCGGAGCCGGTGCCCACGGCAAACTCAGCCACCCCGACGGGCGCATTGTACGTACCTGGAAGACCCGAGCACCGAAGGACTACCTCAACCCGGCCAAAAGCTTCCAGGCCGGCGCGAAAGAACTGACTAACGAGGAACTGCCGTTCGAATTCCTGATGAACGCCTTGCGCCTGACCGAAGGCGTCGAAGCGAAGCTCTACGCTGAGCGCACCGGGCTGGCGTTGTCGAGCCTGGATGAAGGCCGCCGCGAGGCAGAACAAAGTGGCTTAATGCAGGTCGAACCGTCACGCCTGGCGGCGACCGACCGCGGGCAACTCTTTCTCAATGACCTGTTGCAGAAGTTTTTGAGCTGACGCTCTAAGGAAATCGAATGGATTTGGTACTCGACCTGCTCGCCACCGTATCCCGTTGGAGCCGTAGCAACCTGTCGGAAATCTCCCTGGCCCTCGTCGGCTGCCTGCTGGTGCTGTTTGGCGCCGATATCAAAGGCTGGGTGGAAGCGCGCTTGGGCAGCATCGCAGGCGCATTGCGCGTCCCGTTAATGGCGTTGGTGTGCATGATCGGCAGCGGCGCGGCGTTGATCTACGCCACGCCGTGGATTGTACGGGGGTTGAGCCAGTTCAATAACTACAGCCTGGCGCCGGTGTTGATCGTGGTACTGGTACTGATCGGTGTAGTCGCCGACCGCCGCTGATCCTGAGCAAAACGTCGATACAAATGTGGGAGGGGGCTTGCCCCCGATGGCGGTGGACCAGTCACTGTTTGTGGTGACTGACACTCCGCTATCGGGGGCAAGCCCCCTCCCACATTTGATTGCATTTCAAGCTAATGGTGAGTTACGCCAACTTCTCGAACTTCAGATCCCACACCCCATGCCCCAACCGCTCGCCACGGCGTTCGAACTTGGTGATCGGGCGTTCAGCCGGGCGTGGCACGCATTTGCCGTCTTCCGCCAGGTTGCGATAGCCGGGGGCGACGTTCATCACTTCCAGCATGTATTCCGCGTAGGGTTCCCAGTCGGTGGCCATGTGCAGGATGCCGCCAACCTTCAGCTTGCTGCGTACCAGCTCCGCGAAGGAGGCCTGGACGATGCGGCGCTTGTGGTGGCGGGCTTTGTGCCATGGGTCGGGGAAGAACAGCATCAGGCGGTCGAGGCTATTGTCGGCGATGCAGCGGTTGAGCACTTCAATCGCGTCGCAGTCGTAGACCCGCAGGTTGGTCAACCCTTGGGTCAACACACCATTGAGCAGCGCGCCGACACCGGGGCGGTGGACCTCCACGCCGATGAAGTCCTGGTCGGGCGCGGCGGCCGCCATTTCCAGCAGGGAGTGGCCCATGCCGAAGCCGATTTCCAGGGAACGCGGGGCCGAACGGCCGAACACCTGGTCGTAGTCCACCGGCGCGTCGGCCAAGGGCAACACGAACAGGGGCGTACCTTGCTCCAGGCCCTTTTGCTGGCCTTCGGTCATGCGACCGGCGCGCATCACAAAACTCTTGATGCGGCGGTGCTTGGACTCGTCGCCTGCTTCCGGGGTGTTCGGCGTTTCGTTTGATTCAGTCATCAATGGCTCTTACTTGATCAGACCATCCAGCGGCGAAGAGGCGCTGGCGTAGAGTTTTTTCGGCATGCGACCGGCGAGGTAGGCCAGGCGGCCCGCGACGATGGCGTGGTTCATGGCTTCGGCCATCATGATCGGTTGCTGGGCATGGGCGATGGCCGAGTTCATCAGCACTGCGTCGCAGCCCAGCTCCATGGCGATGGTCGCGTCGGAGGCCGTGCCCACGCCCGCATCCACCAGCACCGGGATCTTGGCTTCTTCGAGGATGATCTGCAGGTTGTACGGATTGCAGATACCCAGGCCGGAACCGATCAGGCCGGCCAGCGGCATCACGGCGATACAGCCGATTTCCGCCAGTTGCCGCGCGATGATCGGGTCATCGCTGGTGTAGACCATCACGTCGAAGCCTTCCTTGACCAGGGTTTCAGCGGCCTTGAGGGTTTCGATCACGTTGGGGAACAGGGTCTTTTGGTCGGCCAGCACTTCCAGCTTCACCAGGTTGTGGCCGTCGAGCAGCTCACGGGCCAGGCGGCAGGTGCGCACGGCTTCGATGGCGTCGTAGCAACCGGCGGTGTTCGGCAGGAAGGTGTAGCGATCCGGCGACAGCACTTCGAGCAGGTTCGGCTCGCCTTCGATCTGGCCGAGGTTGGTGCGGCGCACGGCGAAGGTGACGATCTCGGCGCCCGAGGCTTCGATGGCCAGGCGGGTTTCTTCCATGTCGCGGTACTTGCCGGTGCCGACCAGCAGACGGGACTGGTAGGTACGACCGGCCAGGACGAAGGGCTTGTCGCTACGAACGATGCTCATGGGAAATCCTCGAAATGGGGTGAGGTTCTGCAGAATTCAGGAAGCTGCGCGATCAGCCGCCGCCGATGGCGTGGACCACTTCGACCTGGTCACCTTCGGTGAGCGCGGTCTCGGCGTGCAGGCTACGCGGGACGATATCCAGGTTGAGTTCCACTGCGACGCGACGCCCGGTGAGGTCCAGGCGGGTCAGCAGGGCCGCAACGGTTTCACCGTCGGGCAGTTCAAAGGATTCGCCGTTCAACTGAATGCGCATGCCACGGGCCGCCATCGTTTTTAGGGGCCCGCATTCTAGCCCGATCAAGGTTGATGACCCAAGTCCCTCGGTCAGATCGCCTGCAAGCGCCAGGCAGCCAGCCCCAGGAAAAACCAGCCCAGCAAGAACGCCAACCCGCCAAATGGCGTGATGATGCCCAGCTTGCTGATGCCCGTCATCGTCAGCACATACAAGCTGCCGGAGAACAACAGGATGCCGACAGTAAAGGAGATGCCCGCCCAGCTGACCAACCGACCAGGAATATGCGCGGCCAGCAGCGCTACGCCGAACAGCGCCAAGGTATGTACCAGTTGGTAGGTCACCCCGGTATGGAAGATCGCCAGGTACTCGGCGCTCAAGCGGTTTTTCAGGCCATGGGCGGCGAACGCGCCAAGGGCCACACCGGTGAAGCCAAAAAAGGCAGCCAGCATTAGAAAGCTACGCAGCATCAGGAACTCCAGTCAGACTCATCGGGCAGGGTCTGTATAATGGCCCGCTCAACGGGTTCGGCCAAGCCATCTCTATGCTGCGTCTCCTCTTCAAACGCTTTCTCAATGTCGTTAAATGGTTTGCCATCGCCAGTGTGCTGTTGGTACTGCTGTTTCGCGTCGTCCCGCCGCCCTTCACCGCGCTGATGGTGGAGCGCAAGGTCGAATCCTGGTTCGACGGCGAACCCATTGACCTGCAGCGCAGCTGGGTGCCGTGGGACGAGATCTCCGATGACCTCAAAGTGGCGGTGATGGCCGGTGAAGACCAGCGTTTCCCGCAGCACTGGGGCTTTGATTTCGGCGCGATCCAGGCGGCTATCCAGCACAACGAGCGCGGTGGTTCGATACGCGGCGCCAGCACGTTGAGCCAGCAGGTGTCGAAAAACCTGTTCCTGTGGGCCGGCCGCAGTTATTTGCGCAAAGGCCTGGAGGCTTGGTTTACCGGGCTGATCGAGGTGTTGTGGCCCAAGCAGCGGATTCTTGAGGTGTACCTCAACAGCGTGGAGTGGGATGAAGGCGTCTTCGGCGCGGAAGCAGCGGCGCGGCATCACTTTGGGGTGAGTGCCAAAGGGTTATCGCGGCAGCAGGCAAGCTATTTGGCCGCGGTGTTGCCGAACCCTCGGGTGTGGAGTGCCAGTCATCCGACGGCGTATGTGGCAAGGCGCGCTGCTTGGATTCGGCAGCAGATGAGCCAGCTGGGTGGTGATGGATATCTGGTTGAGTTGAATAACGCCCGCAAAGCCCCTTGGTCCGACTGAACCAACACAAAAACAAATGTGGGAGGGGGCTTGCCCCCGATAGCGGTGGATCAGTCAGCTTATTTGTAGCTGACCCACTGCAATCGGGGGCAAGCCCCCTCCCACATTTTTATTGACCGCGTCGCGTGTTAGGCGGCGATCGACAACTTCAGCTTATTCATCGCGCTTTTCTCAAGCTGACGAATCCGCTCGGCCGACACGTTGTACTTCTGTGCCAGGTCGTGCAGCGTGGCTTTTTCTTCCGCCAGCCAGCGCTGGTAGAGGATGTCACGGCTGCGGTCGTCCAGCACTTCCAGCGCTTCGTGCAGGTTGTGGTTGGAGTTGTCACTCCAGTCCGCATCCTCCAGTTGACGCGCCGGGTCGTACCGGTGGTCTTCCAGGTAGTTGGCCGGCGATTGGAAGGCGCTGTCGTCGTCCGCTTCGGCGGCCGGGTCGAAGGCCATGTCATGGCCGGTCAGGCGGCTTTCCATCTCGCGCACTTCACGCGGTTCCACGCCCAGGCTTTCGGCCACGCGGTGGACTTCCTCGTTGTTCAGCCACGCCAAGCGTTTTTTCTGGCTGCGCAGGTTGAAGAACAGCTTGCGCTGGGCCTTAGTGGTGGCGACTTTCACAATGCGCCAGTTGCGCAGGATGAACTCGTGGATTTCCGCCTTGATCCAGTGCACAGCGAACGACACCAGGCGCACACCCATCTCAGGGTTGAAGCGCTTTACCGCCTTCATCAGGCCAACGTTGCCTTCCTGGATCAGGTCAGCCTGGGCCAAGCCGTAGCCGCTATAGCTACGGGCGATATGTACGACAAAACGCAGGTGGGCGAGCACCATCTGCCGAGCCGCCCCCAAATCCTGCTCATAGTAGAGACTCTCGGCCAGTTCACGCTCCTGCTCGGGCGTCAGCAATGGAATGCTGTTGACCGTGTGCACATAGGCTTCCAGGTTCGCACCCGGGACCAAGGCATAAGCAGGTTGCAAAGAAGTGGTCATACGAAAAAACCTCCGACTCACATAACTCGTGCAGTTCAGCACTGCGAAAATTGACCGGGAACCGTAGGACAAGTTCCCTAAACCACTGATACGGTCAATACAAACGAAACCACATTAATCTGACATTAACTACTTCGGTGCCAGCTCACGTAAATGCCGAGCGACCGCAATCCAAGCACCGATATACCCCAACAATACCGCGCCAAGCAAGAGACTAAGACCATCGGCTACCGGCACACCGGCCAGCGCGAAATCGCTGCCGTAGAGTCCGGCCAGCCCGACCACCGCATCGTTCAGCCAGTCCAGGCCAAATGCCAGCACCCCCCAGGACAAAATCCCCGCACCGAGGCCATAAAGCGCGCCCATGTACAGAAATGGACGACGCACATAGCTGTCCGTGCCGCCGACCAGTTTAATCACTTCTATCTCTGTGCGACGGTTTTCAATATGAAGACGAATGGTATTGCCTATCACCAAAAGTAATGCAGACACCAACAGCACCGTCAGGCCGAACACAAACCGGTCGCCGAGCTTGAGGATCGCCGCCAGGCGCTCTACCCAGACTAGATCAAGTTGCGCCTGCTGCACCTTCGGCATCTCTGCGAGCTTTTGTCGCAGGGCCTCCAGCGCCGGCTTGTCGACTTCATTCGGCGTCACCAGCACCACGCCCGGCAGCGGGTTCTGCGGCAACTCCTTGAGCGCCTCGCCCAGGCCGGATTGTTGCTGGAACTCTTCCAGCGCCTGATCGCGGCTGATGTACTCGGCATCCGCCACGCCGGGCAGGTTCTTGATGTCATCGCGCAAGGACTCGCCGTCTTTAGCGCTGGCGTCGATGTTCAAGTACAGCGAGATCTGCGCCGCGCGCTGCCAGGAGCCGCCCAGGCGCTCCACATTATTAAGCAGCAGCGACAGGCCCATCGGCAGGCTCAGGGCCACCGCCATCACCAGGCAGGTGAAAAAGCTGCCGATCGGCTGTTTGCCCAGGCGGCGCAGGCTGTCGAGCAGGCTGGCGCGATGGCTTTCGATCCAGGCGCGCAGCAAGGTGCTGAAGTCCGGACCGTCGTCATCGTGATCGTGTTTTTTCTTCTGCGGTTGCGGGTCGGCCGGTTTCGGCGCCACGCGCTCGGAGACTTTAGGGCTGCGTGTTGCACTCATACGCCGGCCTCCCCATCACCGATCAGGCGGCCGCGTTGCAGGGTCAGCATGCGATGGCGCATGCGTGCGATCAGCGCCAGGTCGTGGCTGGCGATCAGCACGCTGGTGCCCAAGCGGTTGATGTCTTCGAACACCCCCATGATCTCGGCCGCCAGGCGCGGGTCGAGGTTACCGGTGGGTTCGTCCGCCAGCAGCAAGGCCGGGCGGTGGACGATGGCGCGGGCGATGCCGACGCGCTGTTGCTGACCGGTGGAGAGATCGCCAGGGTAGAGATCGGTCTTGTCCGACAGCGCCACGCGCTCCAGGGCCGAATCCACGCGCTTGACGATCTCGGCCTTGGACAGCCCGAGGATCTGCAACGGCAGCGCCACGTTGTTGAACACGGTGCGATCGAACAGCAACTGGTGATTCTGGAACACCACGCCGATCTGGCGGCGCAGGAACGGGATTTGCGCATTACTGATGGTTGCCAGGTCCTGGCCGGCCAGCAGCAGTTTGCCGGTGGTCGGGCGCTCCATGGCCAGCAGCAGGCGCAGCAACGTACTTTTACCGGCGCCGGAGTGGCCGGTGACAAACAGAAATTCGCCGCGACGCACTCGAAAGCTCAGCTCATGCAAGCCGACATGCCCGTTGGCATAGCGTTTACCGACCTGTTCGAATCGAATCATGAACGCTCCCGCTCGGCAAAGAGTGCCTGTACAAAGGGTTCGGCTTCAAAGGTGCGCAGGTCATCAATGCCTTCACCGACACCGATATAACGAATCGGCAACCCGAACTGTTTGGCCAGGGCGAAGATCACACCGCCCTTGGCCGTGCCGTCGAGCTTAGTCAATGCCAGGCCGGTCAGTTGGACCGTCTGGTTGAATTGTTTGGCCTGGCTGATGGCGTTCTGGCCGGTACCGGCATCCAGCACCAACAGAACCTCGTGCGGCGCGTCTGCGTCGAGCTTGCCGATCACGCGACGGACTTTTTTCAGCTCTTCCATCAAATTGTCTTTGGTGTGCAGGCGACCGGCGGTATCGGCGATCAGCACATCGATGTTCCGTGCTTTGGCGGCCTGCACCGCATCGAAGATCACCGAGGCGGAATCGGCGCCGGTGTGCTGGGCGATGACCGGGATCTTGTTGCGCTCGCCCCAGACCTGCAGCTGTTCAACCGCTGCGGCACGGAACGTATCGCCCGCCGCCAGCATCACCTTCTTGCCTTCGGACTGCAGCTTTTTGGCCAGCTTGCCGATGGTGGTGGTCTTGCCGGCGCCGTTAACGCCCACCACCAGGATCACAAACGGCTTTTTCGGGGTGATCACCAGCGGCGCTTCCACCGGCTTGAGCATGGCGGCCAGCTCGGCCTGCAGGGATTTGTACAGCGCGTCGGCGTCGGTCAGTTGCTTGCGCGCGACCTTCTGGGTGAGGCTCTGGATGATCACGGCGGTGGCTTCGACACCCACATCGGCGGTGAGCAGGCGGGTTTCGATGTCTTCCAGCAATTCGTCATCGATGACCTTTTTACCCAGGAACAGGCTGGCCATGCCTTCGCCGATACTGGCGCTGGTCTTGCTCAGGCCTTGCTTGAGGCGGGAGAAAAAGCCGGCTTTGCTGGTTTCAACAGGGGCAACGGGTTGCTCGATGACCGCAGGAGCGGCAACCAATGGCTCGACCGCCACGGGTGCTGGTGCTGGTGCTGGTGCTGGTGCTGGTGCTTCAACGATAACCGGCTGCGGCTCAACGATCACCGGAATCGGTGGAACCACATGCTCGGCCTGCACATCTTCAACCAGTGCCACGGGCTCTTCAGCCACCGGCAGTTCCAGCCACGGCTTGTGCTCGGGTTCCGGCTCAGGTTCCGCCTCGGCGACCGGCTGCAATACCGGCTCAGCCATCGGCAATACCACCGGCGCAGGGGTTTCGGCGACCGGTTCGGCTTCTACTATAGGCTCGGGGATCGGTTCGGCTTGAACCTGCGGTTGTTCGTCAACGGTTTCCTGCGGCTTTTTGCGCAGCCATCCGAACAGGCCTTTTTTCTCGCCAGCCGGGGCTGGGGTCTTCTTGTCGTCGTTGGAACCAAACATGGAGACGGCTATCTCAAGGTAGCGATGCGCCAGGGCGCCTCGGTAAATAAATTCGATGCAGAACAGACTGCTTTAACGCCCGCTTGTTCATGCGCAACATTTTGTAAGGCGTAAATAAAGGCCTCAACAAATCGACTCAATATAGGACTGAAGCGACAAAATCGGCGAAAAGTGGAAGATCATCGGGGAAACCCTCCATCTATCCCAACATTCCTACGACCGGATTCGGGACAAGATGACTACCGCAGTGGCCGTCCCTAAATCGGATCAGTATCCTAGCACCTCCTCGCCCGCCGACGCTAAGACCAAGCGGGCAGCCCAACAGGTTTAAAAACGAATGAATGCTCTAGCCCGCCGCGCCGCAGGCCTGCTGTTCAGCACAGTTTGTCTGCCTCTTTCAGCCTTGGCTGCCGACCCACAACCCACCCACGAATTCACCCTGGACAACGGCCTCAAGGTCGTCGTGCGCGAAGATCATCGCGCCCCGGTGGTGGTTTCCCAGGTCTGGTACAAGGTCGGTTCGAGCTATGAAACCCCGGGCCAGACCGGTTTGTCCCACGCCCTGGAACACATGATGTTCAAGGGCAGCGCCAAGGTCGGCCCCGGCGAAGCCTCGCTGATCCTGCGCGACCTGGGCGCCGAAGAGAACGCCTTCACCAGCGATGACTACACCGCTTACTACCAGGTGCTGGCCCGCGACCGCCTGGGCGTTGCCTTCGAGCTGGAAGCAGACCGCATGGCCAGCCTGCGCCTGCCGGCCGACGAGTTCAGCCGCGAGATCGAGGTCATCAAAGAAGAGCGTCGCCTGCGCACCGACGACAACCCGATGTCCAAGGCCTACGAGCGTTTCAAGGCCATGGCATTCCCCGCCAGCGGCTACCACACGCCGACCATCGGCTGGATGGCTGACCTGGACCGCATGAAAGTCGAAGAGCTGCGCCACTGGTATCAATCCTGGTACGTACCGAACAACGCCACCCTGGTCGTGGTCGGCGACGTCACCCCGGACGAGGTGAAGAACCTCGCCCAGCGCTACTTCGGCCCGATTCCCAAGCGCGACGTACCACCGGCCAAGATCCCGATGGAACTGGCCGAACCCGGCGAGCGCCAACTGACCCTGCATGTGCAGACCCAACTGCCGAGTGTGATGCTGGGCTTCAACGTACCCGGCCTGGCCACCGCCGACGACAAACGCTCGGTACAGGCTCTGCGCCTGATCTCCGCCTTGCTGGACGGCGGCTACAGCGCACGTATCTCCGAGCAGTTGGAACGCGGTGAAGAGCTGGTCTCTGCTGCGTCCACCAACTACGACGCCTATACCCGCGGTGACACCCTGTTCATGTTGAGCGCCACACCCAACCAGCAGAAAAAGAAAACCGTCGCCCAAGCGGAAGCCGGCCTGTGGCGCCTGCTGGACGAGCTGAAGGCCAAGCCGCCGACCGCCGAAGAACTGGAACGCATCCGCGCCCAGGTCATTGCCGGCCTGGTCTACCAGCGTGACTCCATCACCAGCCAGGCCACGGCCATTGGCTCCCTGGAGACCGTCGGCCTGTCGTGGAAATTGATGGACACCGAACTTGCCGACCTGCAAAGCGTGACGCCGGAAGACATCCAGAAAGCCGCACGCACCTATTTCACCCGCGAACGTCTCAGCGTCGCCCATGTCCTGCCTCAGGAGACCGCTCATGAGTGATCGCAAAAGCAGCCGCCTGATCCTGCCTGGCCTGATCGTCGTTACCCTGATCGCCGCCGGTGCCGTGTACTTCCTGCGCCCGAACGAATCCGTCGCCAGCCAGGCCTTGGAAAAAGCCCAATCGAGCAACCAGCTGCAATCCCTGGCGGAACTGGACGGCAAAGCGCCGACCAACCGCAAGCTCGATGTGCAAACCTGGATCACCGCCGAAGGCGCCAAGGTGTTGTTCGTCGAAGCCCATGAACTGCCGATGTTCGACGTGCGCATCCTGTTCGCCGCCGGCAGCAGCCAGGACGGCAACGTACCGGGCCTGGCGCTGATGACCAACGCCATGCTCAACGAAGGCGTGCCGGGCAAGGATGTGAGCCAGATCGCCCGCGACTTCGAAGGCCTGGGCGCGGACTTTGGCAATGGCGCGTACCGCGACATGGCGCTGGTGTCCCTGCGCAGCCTCAGCGACAGCGACAAACGCGACGCGGCGCTCGCGCTGTTTGACGACGTGATCGGGAAACCGACCTTCCCGGCCGACTCCCTTGCGCGGATCAAAAACCAGATCCTGGCCGGCTTTGAATACCAGAAGCAAAACCCTGCCAAGCTGGCCAGCCTTGAACTGTTCAAGCGCCTGTACGGCGATCACCCTTATGCGCACCCCACCGAAGGCACGCCAGAGAGCGTCCCGAAGATTACCCTGGCACAGTTGCAAGCCTTCCACGCCAAGGCATACGCAGCGGGCAACGCAGTGATTGCAGTGGTCGGCGACCTGACCCGCGCCGAAGCCGAAGCCATGACGGCCAAGGTTTCCGCATCGCTGCCCAAGGGCCCGGCCCTGGCAAAAATCGCCCAACCGACCGAACCCAAACCGGGTTTGAGCCGTATCGAGTTCCCGTCCAAGCAAACGCACCTGCTGTTCGCGCAACTGGGCATCGACCGCGCCGACCCGGACTACGCCGCCTTGTCACTGGGTAACCAGATCCTCGGCGGTGGTGGTTTCGGCACCCGTTTGATGAGCGAAGTGCGCGAGAAACGTGGCCTGACCTACGGCGTGTACTCCGGCTTCTCGCCGATGCAGGTACGCGGACCGTTCATGATCAATCTGCAAACCCGCGCAGAAATGAGCGGCGGCACCTTGCGCCTGGTCGAGGACGTGGTGGCCGACTACCTCAAGACCGGCCCGACGCAAAAGGAGCTGGATGACGCCAAGCGCGAGCTGGCCGGCAGCTTCCCGCTGTCGACCGCGAGCAACGCCGATATCGTCGGGCAGTTGGGCGCCATGGGTTTCTATAACCTGCCGCTGAGCTATCTGGAAGATTTCATGAAACAATCCCAGGCCCTGACCGTAGATCAGGTCAAGGCTGCAATGAACAAACACTTGAGTGCCGACAAGATGGTCATCGTGACCGCCGGCCCGACCATTGCGCAAAAGCCACTACCGCCCCCCACTGATAAACCCGCCGAGCAGCCGCTCGGGGTTCCGGAGCATTAATGGCCAGTTCATCTCGCCCGAAAAAACCTGTCCACAACGTGCATAACGGTGTGGGCCAACTGCGCATCATTGGCGGTGAATGGGGCAGCCGCAAGCTGAGCTTCCCTGACGTCGTAGGCCTGCGCCCGACGCCGGACCGCGTGCGTGAAACCCTGTTCAACTGGCTTGCGCCGTACATCGCCGGCGCCAAGGTGCTGGACCCGTTCGCCGGCAGCGGCGCGCTGTTCCTGGAGGCGTTGTCCCGCGGTGCCGCACTGGCTCAGGCGCTGGATGCGAGCAATGTCGCAGTCTCCAGCCTCAAGGAACACCTGGGCACCCTGCGCTGCACCAACGGTCAGGTGCAAACCGCCGACGCGCTGCGTTACCTCGAAACCCAGGCCGCCAGCGAGTACGACGTGGTGTTCCTCGACCCGCCGTTCAACCAGAACCTGCTGCCGACCGTGTGCGCACTGCTGGAAGAACGTCAATGGCTGGCACCGGACGCGTGGATCTACACTGAAAGCGAGACCGCGCCTTCTACCCTGGGCTTACCGGGCGCATGGCGCCTGCACCGGGAGCAGAAGTCCGGGCGGGTGTATTACGCGTTGTGGCACCGCTTGGTCGAGAGCGCTGCGTGATCTTTCAGGCTGAACTCAGTGGTGGCGAGGGAGCTTGCTCCCGCTGGGCTGCGTAGCGGCCCCAAAATCTGCAATCGTGTTCTGACTGAATAAATGCGGCGTTCTTGATGGGGCTGCTACGCAGCCCAACGGGAGCAAGCTCCCTCGCCACAGTGAGTTCGTTGCCCACCGAGAGTGTCATGACCCCTTCCGTCCACCTGTTCACCCCCGCCTACGGCCTCGGCAACCCCCACCTGCAAACGCTGTGGGGCCCGCTGTGGCGACCCACCACCCACATCGAACGCCAACGCGAACGTCTGTGGCTGGAAGACGGCGACTTCCTCGACCTCGACTGGCACGGCCCCCACGACGCGCAAGCGCCGTTGGTGCTGGTGTTGCACGGGCTGACGGGCTCCTCCAACTCGCCCTACGTGGCCGGGCTGCAAAAAGTCCTTGCCGCGCAAGGCTGGGCCAGCGCGGCGCTGAACTGGCGCGGGTGCTCGGGCGAACCGAATCTGTTGGCGCGCAGCTATCACTCGGGCGCGAGCGAAGACCTGGCAGCGACGATTGCCCATCTGCGGGCCAAGCGGCCGTTGGCACCGTTGTACGCCGTGGGTTATTCACTGGGTGGCAATGTGCTGCTCAAGCATTTGGGCGAAACCGGCGAGGCGTCAGGGCTGCAAGGCGCGGCGGCGGTGTCGGTGCCGTTTCGCCTGGACCAGTGTGCGGACCGTATCGGCTTGGGCTTTTCGCGGGTTTACCAGAAGCATTTCATGCGTGAAATGCTGGCGTATATCCGCGTCAAACAAAGCCGCTTTCTACAGGATGGGCGGGCGGATGGGCTGAAAACCCTGGAAGCCCTGGGCTCATTGGAGAAGATGCGCACGTTCTGGGATTTCGATGGCCGGGTTACCGCGCCACTGCACGGCTTCTTGAGTGCAGAGGACTATTACCGCCGCGCATCGAGCCGCTATTACCTGGGCGATATCCGCACACCCACCCTGATCATCCAGGCAGCGGATGACCCGTTTGTGTTCGCCCACAGCCTGCCCGAGGCACATGAACTGTCGGCGTGCACGGAGTTTGAACTGCTGGCCAAAGGGGGGCATGTCGGCTTTGTCGATGGAACCCTGAAGCGCCCCGGTTATTACCTGGAGCGCCGCATTCCTGACTGGCTGCTCAGTCGCCGGTAGCGATTGCCCGCGCCGGATCGTTAATCCACTCACTCCACGACCCCGCATACAATTTGCCCAACGGATATCCCGCCAGGCTCAAGGCGAACAGGTTGTGGCACGCCGTCACCCCCGAACCGCAATACGCCACCAGCTCATCTGGCGAGCGCCCCTGCAATTGGGTGGCGAAGCGCTGCTTGAGCTGCTCAGCCGGCAGGAAGCGGCCGTCGCTGCCGAGGTTTTCGTTGAACGCCGCGCACTGCGCGCCAGGGATGTGCCCGGCAATCGGGTCGATGGGCTCCACTTCACCGCGAAAGCGCGGTTGGGCGCGGGCATCGATCAGGGTCAGGCCGGGTTGGCCCAGGCGTTCTAGCAGGTGTTCGGCGTCCAGCACCATTCGATTATCCGGCGTACCGACGAAAGCGCCCGGCTCAACCACCGGTGCGTCCAGGCTCAACGGGAACCCCGCCGCATGCCAGGCCTTGAGGCCGCCATCCAGAATAAACACGCCATCACGCTTGCCCAGCCAGGCCAGCAACCACCAGGCCCGCGCGGCATAGGCGCCAGGGCCGTCGTCGTAGAGCACCACGTCGGTGTCGGCATTGACGCCCCAGGCCCGCAATTGCTCGGCGAAGGCATTCGCTGCCGGCAATGGATGACGGCCGGTCACGCCCTTGGTCACCGGCCCGCTGAGGTGGCGCTCCAGATCGGCATACTGCGCGCCTTCGATATGCCCTTCGGCATAGCTGCAGCGCCCGTAATCCGGGTCTTCCAAGGCAAAGCGGCAATCGAGGATCACCACACCGCCGGCCTTCTGGCGTTCGGCCAATTGCTGGGGGCTGATCAGTTGGGCAAGCGGCATGACGGACTCCTATGAACAGATTCGGGAAAGGTCCTACTTCACTTCTTCCAATGCCTGATTCAACGGCACATAAAATTCTTTGAACAATGCATCCACTGCCTCTTTGGCCTGGGGCGTGACAAACCCAGCCTCCAGCACCAGCACCTGATACACCCCACGCTTGATCGCCTCGGCGCTCAAGTGGGCGGAGTTTTCGTTGGTGGTGCACAAAAAACGCACCCAGGAGGTGAGGATGATCCAGGCATTGAGGGTCAGGGCTTCGGTTTGCACCGGGTCCATATTGAGAATACCGGCGTCGACGAACCCCTGGTAAATGGCGCCGCCCTGGACCAGGCAGCGTTGGGAAAAGCGCCGATAACCAGTGGCCAGTTCCGGGTCGCTTTCCAGCAGGTGTTCGAGGTCGCGGTGCAGGAAGCGGTAGCGCCACATGCCGGCCAATACGGCTTGCAGGTAGAAACGTTTGTCTTCGACAGTGACGGCGCGGCCTTGGGGCGGGCGCAGGAAACTGTCCACCAGGGCTTCGTATTCGCGAAACAGCAAGGCGATGATCGCCTGCTTGTTGGGGAAGTGGTAGTACAGGTTGCCCGGCGAAATTTCCATATGGGCGGCAATATGGTTGGTGCTCACACTGCGCTCACCCTGCTGGTTAAAAAGCTCCAGGCTGGTTTGCACAATGCGCTCGCTGGTCTTTACTCGTGGTGCCATAGGGGATCAGCTTCTGTACACGTGATGGGGCATCTTACGGCCTATTCTCGTAGGGATAAATCCGCATGTAGGCGTAATGACATTTGACAATTTAGAGTAATGACTCTAAAAATCCAGGCAGACCTATAACAATCGGGAACGCCGCCATGTCCGCCAACGTTGCCTACCTGCAAGATACCCAGGCGCTGGATCAACTCCAGCACCTGTTCGACACCCAGCGCCGTGCCTACGCAGCTAACCCCATGCCGCCAGCGGCCCAGCGCCAGCAATGGCTCAAGGCCCTGCGCGATCTGCTCAGCGACGAGCGCCAGGCGCTGATCAACGCGATCAGCCAGGACTTCAGCCACCGCAGCGCCGACGAAACCCTGTTCGCTGAACTGATGCCCAGCCTGCATGGCATTCACTACGCCAGCAAACACCTCAAGGGCTGGATGAAACCTTCCCGCCGCGCTGTAGGCATTGCCTTCCAACCCGCGTCAGCCAAAGTCATCTACCAACCGCTGGGCGTGGTCGGGGTGATCGTGCCCTGGAACTACCCGCTGTACCTGGCCATCGGCCCCTTGGTTGGCGCGTTGGCGGCGGGTAACCGGGTGATGCTCAAGCTCAGCGAATCCACTCCCGCCACCGGCGAACTGCTCAAGGCGCTGCTGGCAAGAATCTTCCCCGAGGACCTGGTGTGCGTGGTGTTGGGTGAAGCGGAAGTCGGCATGGCCTTCTCCAAACTGCCCTTCGATCACCTGCTGTTCACCGGCGCCACCAGCATCGGCAAGCATGTGATGCGTGCAGCGGCCGAACACCTCACGCCGGTCACTCTGGAATTGGGTGGCAAGTCGCCCGCCATCGTGTCTGCCGACGTACCACTCAAGGACGCCGCCGAACGTATTGCCTTCGGTAAAGCGTTGAACGCCGGCCAGACCTGTGTCGCGCCAGACTACGTGCTGGTACCGGAAGACCGGGTCGACGCGTTCGTCGCGGCCTACACCCAGGCCGTTCGCGGATTTTATCCGACCCTGGTCGACAACCCGGACTACACGGCCATCATCAATGAGCGGCAACTGGCCCGGCTGAATGCCTACGTCAAGGACGCCATCGACAAAGGCGCCACCTTGATCCCGCTGTACGACCAGGGCCAGGCACGGCGCATGGCCCACAGCCTGTTGCTGAATGTCAGCGATGACATGACGGTGATGCAGGACGAAATCTTCGGCCCGGTGCTGCCGATCGTGCCGTATCGCGGCCTTGACCAGGCCTTTGCCTACATCAACCAGCGCCCTCGCCCACTGGCCCTGTACTACTTCGGCTACAACAAGGCCGAGCAGAACCGCGTACTCCACGAAACCCATTCCGGCGGCGTGTGCCTGAACGACACCCTGCTGCACGTGGCCCAGGACGATATGCCGTTTGGCGGCATCGGCCCGTCGGGCATGGGCCACTACCACGGTCATGAAGGTTTTCTCACCTTCAGCAAGGCCAAGGGCGTGCTGGTGAAACAGCGCCTGAACGCGGCGAAGTTGATCTACCCGCCCTACGGCAAGTCCATTCAGAAGTTGATCCAGAAGCTGTTCGTTCGCTGAAACCGCCACCCACGGGACAACAATAACAATGAACCCTAGCCTGACTGATTCACCTGCGCTGTCGCGGCGCGGCGTCTTGAAAATCGGCCTGTGCGCCAGCGCGTTCCTGGCCACCGCCGGGTTGGGCGCCAGCCTCAGCGGTTGCTCCAGCAGCACCCCGGCCAGCGGCTTTGCCCTGTTGCGCAGCAGTGACTTGCCGTTCTTGCGCGCGGTCGTCCCGGTACTGCTCGAGGGCGTGGCCAGCGCTCAGGAAGTCGCCAGCGGGGTGGAAGACACGCTTAAAAAGCTCGACTTCAGCCTGCAGCGCCTGTCGCCGGAAATGTTCAAGCTCACCCAGCAATTGTTCGACGTATTGAGCATGGGCATCACCCGCGGGCCGTTGACCGGGATCTGGGGCAGTTGGGAAAACGCCAGCGGCGAGCAGATCCGCAACTTCCTGCACCGCTGGGAGAACAGCTACCTGAACCTGCTGCGCATGGGCCAGGGCTCGCTGCTCAAGCTGGTGATCATGGCCTGGTACTTCCAGCCGGCGTCCTGGGCCCACTGCGGCTACCCTGGCCCGCCGAAGATCTAGCCTTGATAACCGCCCCCCTGTGGGAGGGGATGTGCAGTGTTTTCCCGAACTCAACTTCGTACAAAAATAAGAGTGCATTCCTATGCCCGTACCTGATCTGTTCCGCGACGGCATGGCCCGTGGCTGGAAAACCCACAATGGCGCCGCCCTCGACAACGACCTGACCCTGGAAGCCGACGTGGTGATCATCGGCAGCGGTGCGGGGGGCGGCACCACCGCTGAAACCCTCAGCGCAGCGGGCTACAAAGTGCTGCTGATCGAAGAAGGCCCGCTCAAGACCAGCAGCGATTTCAAGCTGCTCGAAGACGAGGCCTACACCAGCCTCTACCAGGAAGGCATCGGCCGCATGAGCAAGGACGGCGCGATCACCATCCTGCAGGGCCGGGCCGTGGGCGGCACCACGCTGATCAACTGGACATCGAGCTTTCGTACCCCGGACGCCACCCTCGCCCACTGGGCCAGCGAATACGCCGTGAAAGGCCACAGCAGTGCCGAAATGGCGCCCTGGTTTGAAAAAATGGAACAACGCCTGGGCATCGCGCCCTGGGCTCTGCCGCCCAACCCCAACAACGATGTGATCCGCAAAGGCTGCGAAAAGCTCGGTTACAGCTGGCATGTGATCCCACGCAACGTGCGCGGCTGCTTCAACCTGGGGTATTGCGGTATGGGCTGCCCGGTCAACGCCAAGCAGTCGATGCTGGTGACCACGATTCCGTCGACCCTGGAGAAGGGTGGAGAACTGCTCTACCTGGCCCGTGCCGAACGCCTCATCTACAGCGGCGACACCATCAGCAGCCTGGAATGCGTGGCCATGGACGCCCTGTGCGTGGCGCCGACCGGACGCAGGATCACGGTGAAAGCCAAGCATTACGTGCTCTCGGGCGGCGGCATCAACAGCCCTGCACTGCTGATGCGCTCGGACGCGCCCGACCCGCACTCACGGCTGGGCAAACGCACCTTCCTACACTTGGTGAATTTCTCCGCCGGGCTGTTCGATGAGGTGATCAACCCGTTCTACGGCGCGCCGCAGTCGATCTATTCCGACCATTTCCAGTGGCAGGACGGCACCACCGGCAAAATGTCCTACAAGCTGGAAGCACCGCCTTTACATCCAGCGTTGGCCAGCACCCTGCTCGGTGGCTACGGCACCCAGAACGCCCTGGACATGAGCCAATTGCCCAACACCCACGCGATGCTGGCGCTGCTGCGCGACGGCTTCCACCCTGACAGCCCGGGCGGCAGCGTGGAGCTGCGCGGCGATGGCACGCCGGTGCTTGACTATCAGGTGTCGGACTACGCCTGGGATGGCTTGCGCCGTGCGTTCCACAGCATGGCCGAGATCCAGTTCGCCGCAGGCGCCACGTCGGTCAAGCCGCTGCATCACGATGCGCGCTACGTGAAAACCTCGGGAGAAGCGCGTGCGATGATTGAAGGCCTCAACCTGGAATTGCACCGCACCTGCCTGGGCAGCGCCCATGTGATGGGCGGATGTGCCATGGGTGAAGACCCAAAAAATGCGGTGGCCGACAGCCTCGGGCGCCATCACCAGTTGCGCAACCTGTCGATCCACGATGGGTCGCTATTCCCCACCAGCATTGGGGCCAATCCACAATTATCGGTGTACGGTTTGACCGCGCAACTGGCGACGGCATTGGCCGAACGTCTGAAAACGGCATGAAAAAACCGTCGATTAACGGCATGTATCTCCATAAGTCGACTTGGCCGACCGGGATGGCTGCGATACCATCCGATTCCCCAACGGACTCCGCCAGGACGACGCGATGAACCGAGTGTTGTACCCAGGTACCTTCGACCCGATTACCAAAGGCCATGGCGATCTGGTCGAACGTGCCTCACGCTTGTTCGACCATGTGATCATCGCGGTCGCGGCCAGCCCCAAGAAAAACCCGCTGTTTCCCTTGGAGCAGCGCGTGGAGCTGGCGCGTGAGGTCACCAAACACCTGCCCAACGTGGAAGTGGTGGGTTTTTCCACGCTGCTGGCGCATTTCGCCAAAGAGCAGAACGCCAACGTGTTCCTGCGCGGCCTGCGCGCGGTGTCGGACTTCGAATACGAATTCCAGCTGGCCAACATGAACCGCCAACTGGCACCGGACGTGGAAAGCCTGTTCCTCACCCCGTCGGAGCGTTACTCGTTCATTTCCTCGACGTTAGTCCGTGAAATCGCCGCTTTGGGCGGAGATATCACCAAGTTCGTACATCCGGCCGTGGCCGATGCGCTGACGCTGCGCTTCAAAAAATAATTCTGATGAGCGGTCCAGTTGTAGTCATCGGGCTTGCTGTGGTGAGCGGGCTTGCCCCGCGCTGGGCTGCGCAGCAGCCCCTCTGAACACACCTTGCACTGTCGGTTACACCTTGCCGTCAGGGTTTAGGGCCGCTTCGCGCCCCAGCGCGGGGCAAGCCCGCTCACTACAGACAAGCACCTACCTCAGGCTCGCACTGCGGGCGCCAATGCGGCACAATTGCGCGCATTAGTTTTCAGATGCCTTGGCTGACAGCCCTGGCAGGAGTTTCCATGTCCTTGATCATCACCGACGATTGCATCAACTGCGACGTCTGCGAACCCGAGTGCCCGAACGCCGCGATTTCCCAAGGCGAAGAGATCTACGTGATCGACCCCAACCTGTGCACCCAGTGTGTCGGTCACTATGACGAGCCGCAGTGCCAGCAGGTTTGCCCGGTGGATTGCATTCCGCTGGATGAAGCTCATCCGGAGACGGAAGAGCAACTGATGGAGAAGTACCGGAAGATTACCGGTAAGGCCTGACGCTGTTTAGCGCCTGTCGTGGCCTCATCGGGGTGCCCCCTCCCACAGTGAAAGTGTTCGCAATTCAAATGTGGGAGGGGGCAAGCCCCCGATGGCAATATCAGCCATCACATAGAATCAGCGCTGACACCTAGGGCAAAACACACTTGCCCGCTGCCCCAGCACCACGTTGCGCAACTCGGTCCCGCAGACCTTGCACGCCTCCCCTCCCCGGCCGTAGACGAACAGTTCCTGCTGGAAATACCCCGGTTGCCCGTCGCCGCCGATAAAGTCTCGCAACGTGGTGCCACCGCGTTCGATGGCAGCCGCCAGCACACGCTTGATCTCGATCGCCAGCTTCAAATAGCGCCCACGTGAAATACCGCCTGCGGCCCGACGTGGGTCAATCCCCGCCGCGAACAGCGCTTCAGTCGCATAGATATTACCCACGCCCACCACCACCGCGTTGTCCATGATGAACGGCTTCACCGCCATCGACTTGCCACGCGACAGCTGGAACAAACGATCACCGTCAAACAGCTCGGTCAGCGGCTCCGGCCCCAGGCGAAGCAGCAGTTCGTGATTGTGCGGGTCCTGGCTCCAGAGCATCGCGCCAAAGCGACGCGGGTCGGTGTAGCGCAGGGCCATGCCCGATTCCAGTTCGATATCCACATGTTCATGCTTGGCCGCCGGCAGGCCGACTTCCACCAGGCGCAGGTTGCCCGACATGCCCAAATGGCTGATCAAGGTGCCCACTTCGGCATTGATCAGCAGGTACTTGGCGCGCCGCTCCACCAACACGATGCGCTGGCCGGACAGGCGCACATCGAGGTCTTCCGGGATCGGCCAACGCAAGCGCCGCTCACGCACCACCACGCGGCTGACCCGCTGGCCTTCCAAGTGCGGGGCAATCCCGCGCCGGGTGGTTTCGACTTCTGGTAACTCGGGCATGTGTACCTCTTGCAAGAAGGATCAGTGGGCGCCGAGCTCGCGAATCGACAACTTCAAGCTCTCGAAGTCGTAGTCCGACAGGCCCACGTAGTCCAGCACCAGGTGGCTAATGGCATTCCACTCATGGTCCACCGCCTGGTTGCCCAGTACGCGGTAGGACGAGCAAATGTGCTCGGCCATTTTCAGGATCGCCAGCAGGTTTTTAAGCTGCGGATTGCGCGACGACTCGTCGCTGAAAATCGCCAGGGCGTTGTGGTGGTTGGCGATCGCGTCGGTCACATGCTCCGGCAGGCGCCAGGACTTGGCGGTGTAGTAACCCACCACGGCATGGTTGGTGTTGAACGCGTTGTTCTCGGTGTCGACCACGCGGCAGTCGGGGCCGGCATTCGCATACGCCTGTTCCAGCACCGACATATAGCTGGGAAAGCGCTTGAGCATCAGCGGTACGCCACAGTCGTGGAACAACCCCAGCGCGTAGGCCTCATCCACCGCCTGGGCGCCGGTGCGCTTGGCCAAGGTGAGGCAAGTCATGGCCACATCCTGGGCGGTGTCCCAGAAACGGTTGAGCGTGACGATGGTGTCGTCGCTCATCTCGCCTTTGATCGACAGGGCGTTGATCAGGTTGATGATCGACCGGCTGCCCAGCAAATTCACCGCTCGCTGGATCGAGGCAATCTTGTTGCTCAGTCCGTAGTACGACGAGTTGACGATCTTCAGCAGCGCGCCGGACAGGCCGGGGTCCTGGGAGATCAACCGCGCGATCACTTCCAGGTCCGGATCGGGCATGTATTGCTCCATTTGCAAATCCACCATGATTTGCGGCTGGGGCGGCACGCTGATGCCTTGCAGGGCCTGTTGGATCTGTTCGGCGGAAAGCTCTTGGGACATAAGTACACACTCTGGGCTAGGCAGGGATTCTAACCCCTAAGCAAAGCTGACTGACACCTCAAAACCCGAATTGAAACCGGATCAAATGTGGGAGCTGGCTTGCCTGCGATGCAGGCGCCTCGGTGTAACAGTCAAACCGAGGTGAGGCTATCGCAGGCAAGCCAGCGCCCACATGTCCGGCGGCGCCACCGAGCCCTATACAAAAAGGTATACTCCCGCTCTTTTTTCCGGAGCGACGTCATGTCCCTGCCAAGCCTGCGTCTCAAAGCCAACGCCGATCGTCGTTTGCGCAACGGCCACCTGTGGGTCTACAGCAACGAAATCGACGTGGCCGCCACCCCACTTCACGGCTTCCAGGCGGGCGACCAGGCCATCCTCGAAGCGGCCGGCGGCAAGACCCTGGGCATCGTGGCCATGAGCCCGAACAACCTGATCTGCGCCCGCCTGCTGTCGCGCGACATCAAGTTGCCGCTGGACAAGTCGCTGCTCGTGCACCGCCTCAACGTTGCGCTGTCCCTGCGTGACCGCCTGTTCGACAAGCCGTTCTACCGCCTGGTCTACGGTGACTCCGACCTGCTGCCAGGCCTGGTAGTCGACCGTTTCGGCGACATCCTCGTGGTACAGATCGCCTCGGCGACCATGGAAGCCCATAAAGAAGACGTGATCGCCGCCCTGACCCAAGTGCTCAAGCCGAGCGGCATCCTGTTCAAGAACGACTCCGCCGCGCGCGACGCCGAAGGCCTCAACCGGTACGTCGAAACCGTGTTCGGCCTGGTGCCGGAGTGGGTGGCGCTGGAAGAAAACGGCGTGAAATTCGAAGCCCCGGTGATCCAGGGCCAGAAAACCGGCTGGTTCTACGACCACCGCATGAACCGCGCCCGCCTGGCCCCGTATGCCAAAGGCAAACGCGTGCTGGACCTCTACAGCTACATCGGCGGCTGGGGCGTGCAAGCTGCGGCCTTCGGCGCCAGTGAAGTGTTCTGCGTCGACGCGTCGGCCTTCGCCCTCGACGGCGTGGAGCGCAATGCCGCACTGAACGGCGTTGCCGAGAAAATGACCTGCATCGAAGGCGACGTGTTTGAAGCCCTCAAGGAACTGAAAGCCAGCGAAGAGCGTTTCGACGTAATCGTCGCCGACCCGCCGGCCTTCATCAAACGCAAGAAAGACATGAAGAACGGCGAAGGCGCCTACCGCCGGCTGAACGAGCAAGCCATGCGCCTGCTCAGCAAGGACGGCATCCTGGTCAGCGCCTCGTGCTCCATGCACCTGCCGGAAGACGACCTGCAGAACATCCTGCTGACCAGCGCCCGCCACCTGGACCGCAATATCCAGATGCTGGAACGCGGCGGCCAGGGCCCGGACCATCCGGTGCACCCGGCGATTGTCGAGACGCGGTATATCAAGAGCATTACGTGCCGGTTGTTGCCTAATAGCTGATGCCGTTGGCCTGTAGGAGCCTCCGGGCTCCTACGAGCTTTCAGGAAGTTTCGCACCGCACCAGGTTTTGACTTTCCTCTGCTCAGGCTCGATCCTCGACCCCCTCACGGAATCGAGGCTCGCGCATGTCGGCAGCAATCACACACGCTGAAAAACCCTTCATTGTTTTCTGGCTGATGACCATGACCTTGCTGGGCGTCTTCCCGCTTGACGTCGTGCTGCCGTCCTTTCCCGCCCTGGCGGAACACTTCTCCACCTCGACCACCCAGATCGCCCGCTCAGTCAGCCTATTCGCTATTGGGTTTTCCTGCTCCATGCTGTTGATCGGCCCGCTGTCCGACAGGATCGGCCGCAAAAAACTGCTACTGGCCAGCATGGTCGTTGCAATCATTGGCGCGGCCGGGTGCTTGGCGGCCAGCAACACGCCCCAATTCCTGTTTTTCCGTGTCATCCAGGCCATGGGCTGCGGCGGCTTCATACTGTCCCAAGCGCTGGTACAGGACCTGTTCTTCGGCAGAGAACAAGAGCGGTTGCGGATCGCAATGGTCACGGCCGGAGGAATCTTCATTTCGATTTCCCCGCTGCTGGGCGCGTGGCTGCAACTGCACTGGGGATGGCAAGCAAGCTTCTATGTGTTTATAGCGCTTTGTGCCGCAACCTTGATCATGGCTCACCGGCTACTCCATGGCGGCTTGCCTCAAGCGTCAGCGAGCCAGCAGAGCATGTTCAAGGCCTACGCCAAGGTCTTCGCCAACCGCCACTTCGCCAGCTATGCCACGATCTCGGCGATTACTTTCGCCTGCCATTTCTCGTTCATCGTGGTTTCACCGCTGATTTTCATGGACCAGCTACAGCTGTCGCCCCACGAATACTCCTTGACCTTGCTTCTCTACGGCGCCGCTTACGTATTGGGCGGAATCTGTGCAGGCTTCCTGCATAAACGGCTACCGGCTGCGACCCAGATGGCCATCGGGCTGGTACTGATCGCGATATCGGGCGTGGTCATGCTGTCCCTGGCCTATCATTTCGGCCTATCAACACTGACCGTGCTGGTGCCCATGCTGCTCTGCACTGCTGGCACCACAATCACCCGGCCCATTTCCAACTCCAAGGCCATGAGCTTGTTTCCAGACAACGCAGGTACGGCGGCTTCAGCCGTTGCAGCGGTATTATTCGTTGCCGGTGGCCTTATCAGTGCATTCATCAGCACCTTTACGCACCACCTGAGCACTGCGCTGGGTCTGTGCTTTCTGATCCTGAGCATCGCCGCCCTGGTCCTGAACGCATGGGCACGGCGCCACCCGCACGTCCCGTAGCCGTTATCTTCAAGGTTTCGGCCATTCCCTCCAGCCTCCAGCGGTGTAGAATCGGCCTATTCATCGCCAGTCATCCCCCGGCGGGTTTATGAGCTCGAGGCCCAAGCAAGCGGCGATCCCGCGACGCGAGTGGCAACTTCCGGACACACGGCTATTTTCGGGTGTTCCAGTCGTCAATTAGAAGCTCACTCCCCAGTAGTACCTGATAGTAGTTACTTGATTAGCCGCCCGGAGTGCTCCATGCCAGATTACCGCTCGAAAACATCCACCCATGGCCGCAACATGGCCGGCGCGCGCGCACTGTGGCGTGCCACGGGGATGAAAGATGACGACTTCAAGAAGCCGATCATCGCGATTGCCAACTCGTTCACCCAATTCGTACCGGGCCACGTCCACCTCAAGGACCTGGGCCAACTGGTCGCCCGTGAGATCGAACGTGCTGGCGGCGTAGCAAAAGAATTCAACACCATTGCCGTGGACGACGGCATCGCCATGGGCCATGACGGCATGCTGTATTCCCTGCCGAGCCGCGAGATCATCGCCGACTCCGTGGAGTACATGGTCAACGCCCACTGCGCCGACGCCATCGTGTGCATCTCCAACTGCGACAAGATCACCCCTGGCATGCTGATGGCCGCCCTGCGCCTGAACATCCCGGTGATCTTCGTCTCCGGCGGCCCGATGGAAGCCGGCAAGACCAAGCTCGCCTCCCACGGCCTCGACCTGGTCGACGCCATGGTCATCGCCGCCGATTCCAGCGCTTCTGACGAGAAGGTCGCGGAATACGAGCGCAGCGCCTGCCCGACCTGCGGCTCGTGCTCCGGCATGTTCACCGCCAACTCGATGAACTGCCTGGTGGAAGCCCTGGGCCTGGCTTTGCCGGGCAACGGTTCCACCCTGGCCACCCACAGTGACCGCGAGCAGCTGTTCCTGCAGGCTGGCCGTACCATCGTCGAGCTGTGCAAGCGTTACTACGGCGAGAACGATGAGTCGGTATTGCCGCGCAATATCGCCAACTTCAAGGCGTTCGAAAACGCCATGACCCTGGACATCGCCATGGGCGGTTCCACCAACACCATCCTGCACTTGCTGGCCGCCGCCCAGGAAGCCGAGATCGATTTCGACCTGCGCGACATCGACCGTCTGTCCCGTCACGTGCCACAACTGTGCAAAGTCGCGCCGAACATCCAGAAGTACCACATGGAAGACGTGCACCGCGCCGGCGGGATCTTCTCAATCCTCGGCTCGCTGGCCCGTGGCGGCCTGCTGCACACCGACCTGCCGACCGTGCACAGCAAGTCCATCGCCGAAGGCATCGCCAAGTGGGACATCACCCAGACTGACGATGAAGCCGTGCACACCTTCTTCAAGGCTGGCCCGGCGGGCATCCCGACGCAAACCGCGTTCAGCCAGTCGACCCGTTGGGACACCCTGGACGACGACCGTGAAAACGGCTGCATCCGCAGTGTCGAGCACGCCTACTCGCAAGAAGGCGGCCTGGCCGTGCTGTACGGCAACATCGCCCTGGATGGCTGCGTGGTGAAAACCGCCGGCGTGGATGAATCCATCCACGTCTTCGAAGGCCGCGCCAAGATCTATGAAAGCCAGGACAGCTCGGTACGCGGCATCCTCGCTGACGAAGTGAAAGAAGGCGACATCGTGATCATCCGCTACGAAGGCCCGAAAGGCGGCCCGGGTATGCAGGAGATGCTCTACCCGACGTCGTACCTGAAGTCCAAGGGCCTGGGCAAAGCCTGCGCCTTGCTGACCGACGGCCGTTTCTCCGGCGGCACCTCGGGCCTGTCCATCGGCCACGCTTCGCCGGAAGCCGCTGCCGGTGGCGCGATTGGCCTGGTGCAGGATGGCGACAAGGTGCTGATCGACATTCCGAACCGCTCGATCAACTTGTTGATCAGCGACGAAGAACTGGCTGCACGCCGGGTCGAGCAGGACAAGAAAGGCTGGAAGCCGGTGGAGAAGCGTCCACGTAAAGTGACCACCGCACTGAAGGCCTATGCCTTGCTGGCTACCAGTGCCGACAAAGGGGCGGTGCGTAACAAGGCAATGCTCGACGGCCTGTAAGCCTCGCCCATAAAAATGCCCCGCCAGGTGCGGGGTATTTTTTTGCCTGAAGCAACGCTCCAAAACAATGGAGATCAAATGTGTGCGGGCGCTCTTTAAAACTGTGGGGTGTAGGTCATGGTAAACATCACATTGCGCGGGTCGCCATAGTAGTTACTGCCCCAGTTTGCGTTGTACGCCGGGATGTAATACTTCTTGTCGAACATATTGTTCAGGTTCGCCGCGACGGTGAACTCCTGGTTGATCTTGTAGGCCACCCGCGAATCCCACAGCGCATTGCCGGGCACGCTGAACGTGCGGTCATAGGCGACGGTGCTGCTTTGTGCGGTCACGCCGGCGCCGACGCTGACGTTGCTCCAGTCCCCCGGCAACTGGTAGTCCCCCCAGACCTTGAGCAGGTGCTTGGGCGTCCAGGTGCTGAAGATCTTGCCTTCGTAGGTGTCGTCCTTGAGGAATTGAGTGGTGTTGTAGGTGTAGCTGGAGACCAGCTGCAGCCCCGGCAGCACTTCACCGCTCAACGTAGCCTCAAAGCCCTGGCTACGGACCTTGCCGGAGGCGAGCGAGCAGTACCAGCCGCCGCAGACTTTACCGCCTTGCAGGTCTTGAGCCGCCCGGTTTTCCTGGTCATAGCGGAAGAGAGCGAACGAGGTATTGAGCCGACCGTCCGCCAGTTCGCCCTTCAGGCCCAGCTCGTAATTCTGGCCTTCAATGGGCTTGAGCACGGTCAATGAGGTGGTCAGGTTGGTTTGTGGCTCAAAGGCATCGGTATAGCTGGCGTAGGCCGACCATTGCTCGTTGAGTGCATAGACCAGGCCAGCGTAGGGCGTGACGTGGCCATTGCTGTGCGTGGTGCTCCGGGTTGGGTCGCCGTACACACCCTGGAACCCGCTCTCGTCCCTGTAGGAATAGTCATACCAACTGGTGCGCGCACCGAGGATCAACGTCAGCGGGTCCGCTACCTTGACACGCCAGGTGCCATAAATGCCCTTCTGGCGAATGTCATACCAGCTCTTCGTCGCATTCCCCGCCTGGAACAACTGATTCCTGTCGCGCTGCGGCCGGTTGTGGTCGATGTTGAAAATATCTGCACCCGGCGTCGCCGCGCGCGCCCAAAAATCATCCGTGATGAGTTTGGAATAGTTGGCGCCCAGAATCATTTCCTGCTGGAAACCCAAGCCTTCGAACTTGCCGTCGACATACACATCGACACCACGGCTCTTGGTGTTGAAGTCAGTGACCCAATCGACATAACGCACGGTGCCGATGTCGCCGGGGTTGGGGATGGTGTCCCACGTCGCCTGGTAGGTCGCGTCATTGTGTTCGTCCATCGCCACCAGGGCGGCCCTCACTTTCCAGTCATCGTTGAAGCGATGCTCGATATCGGCAAACACCTGGGTCTGGTTATTGACGTTGCGGTTCCAACTGGCGCCGACGAAGGTCGATCGCGACAAGCCGATGTCACTGCCGTTGGCGTAACGCGGCAGCGACATGAAGTTGGGGCGCGAATGCCCCTTCTGGTTGCTGATGCCCACGCCAACGGTGGTGTCTGGCGTGAAGTCGTAGTCCACTGCTGCATAGACCGTCTGATTCCAGCCGCCCGCGTAATCGACGAAGGAATCGGTGGTGTCGTAATCCGCCACAAACCGGCCGCGCAACGTGCCTTCGGTATTGAGCGGGCCGCCGGCATCGACTTGGGTGCCGTAATGGTCCCACGAGCCGGCCTTGGCGGTGATGGTCACGGTCGGTGCCTGTTGCCCGCGCTTGCGCACCAGGTTCATGGTGCCGCCGGGGCTGTTCGCGCCTTGCAGCAAGGCGGCTGGGCCGCGCAGGGTTTCCACACGGTCGTAGATCGCCATGTTTTCGGTGAGGTAGCTGCCCAACGCGTAGGTGTTACGCGGAATGCCGACACCGTCGTATTGCAGGGTGCCGACTTCGAAACCCCGGGAGAAGATGAACATCCCAGGGCCGGGGGATTTGGTCGCCGTCAGGCCGGGCGTGCGCTTGACCACCTCGGAAAGCTTGGTGGTGTTCTGGTCATCCATCTGCTTGCGGGTCATGACGCTGACCGATTGCGGGATGTCCTTGAGCTTCTGCTCACCCTTGCCCAAGGTTACGGCACCCGTGGTGTAGGAGCCGGTGCCTTCGGTGGTGGCCCCCAGGCGTTCGGCGCTGATGGTGGTGGCGCCGACTTCGAGGGCGCCGCCTGTGTCGACACGTTTTTCCAGGGTAACGGTATCGGCATTGATAAAAGCGGCGCTCAACCCTGTGCCGCCCAACAGCTGGCCCAACGCCTCGCGCTGACCCAGAGTGCCACTCACACCGGGCGACACCACACCCTGTGTCAACTCACCGGACACCAACACCTGAACCCGCGTGACCGCCGAAAACGCCGCCAGCGCACCGTCCAGGCCCTGCCCTGGAATATCGAAGCGGTAGGCCTGGGCCTGGGTGTTTTCAGCCGCTTGCAAATACAGCGGCGCAGTGCCGCAGGCCAAGGAAATGGCCAGTGCCAGCAAGGGCCGTGCGGCGAATCGGTGTGCCATGGATGGTGCTCCCCGGTGCAAAAAGTCTGTGATCGGCGCCGCACTACTTGAGAGTGCTTACTATTTACGCCTCAGTGATCAAGGACGATGGCTTGCGGGGAAACCCTGAAAATATTTTGAAAAAGTTGCTGTCAGGACGCTTTGCCTTCGCGCAACACCAGTAAATACGGGGTGTAGTGCTCGGCGCGCAGGTTGAGGGTGTATTCCAGCGCCTTGATCACGGCCTCGGGCTTGTCGATCTCGAACACGCCGGACACCACGCGATTGCGCAGCGCATCACCGAGCACCAGGGTCTTGCCCGGCCAATAGCGGTTCAACTCGCTGACCACTTCGGACAGCGGTTGTTGACGGAACACCAACTGCCGCTGACGCCAGGCAAAGCCGCTGGCCGGATCGAAACCGTGGACGTCGGCGAGGCGCTGGCCCTGATACTCCACCGCCCGCCCCGGTTCCAAATAAACCGCCGTACCCCTGCCGGAACTGACCTGCACCTTGCCCTGCGCCACCTGCACTCGCGTCTGCGCATCGCGCCGTGTCACGCTGAACTGAGTGCCGACCACCTTCACCCAGCCATCGCCGGACTGTACTACGAAGGGCCGCGCCGGGTCTTTGGTGACGTCGAAGAAGCCTTCGCCACGCAGCAAACGAATCTGCCGCTCACCGGCACTCATGCGGACCTGCACGGCGCTGTCGGTGTTGAGCTGCAAGTGGGAACCGTCAGCCAGTTCGACCGTGCGCGATTCGCCGGTGCCAGTGGCGTAGTCCGCGCGCAGGCGGTCGAGCCAGGGCGTGTTCTGCACGGTCAGCCCCACCGCCAGCAACAGGCCGGCGGCGCGGGCCCAACGCCGGGCGGGCTTGCGCCAGGCAGCCTGTTCGGCGCGGCGGATCAGGCGTGCCGGTTCACGTAAGCCACCGAGCATCGCCTGCACTTCCTGCCAGGCGTCATCCTGGGCCTGGCCCTGCCCGAGCCACGCGGCAAAGGCGTCCATTTCGGCCGGGGTAACATCCTCAGCCTGCAGGCGGAAATACCAGCCGGACGCTTCTTCGAATAGGTCGTCGGCAGTGTGTGTGGCAGTCATGACCGACGTCCTTGTGTCTCGCAGGCAAGCCGCGTCTTGATGTAAGCGCGGCATTCAATCAAGGCGCGACGCAATTGGTATTCCACACTGCGCGGGGTGATCGACAGGCGCCCACCAATTTCGCGGTAGGACAGTTCGTCGACATGATAGAGCAGGAAGATCTGCCGAGTCGCTTCGGGCAACGCCAGGATCGCGTCCTGCATGAGTTGCTCCTGTTGGTAGGCGGCCAATTGTTCGTCGGCACCTGGGTTGCCGCACGGCAACTCTTCGCTGGGCTCACCGGCATCCAGCCGTTCACGGCGGATGGCCTGGCGCTGGTGATCGCGCACCAGATTACTGGCAATGGTGAAGAGGAAGGCCGGGAGGTTGTCGATCTTCTCGCCGGAGTCCAGGCGCGCCAGGCGCAGGAACGACTCCTGGGTCAGGTCGGCGGCCACCTGGGCGCTGCCGGTGCGGCGGGTGACGAAGGCTTCGAGGGCTTTCTTCTGCTCCGCGAACAGGCGCGCGATCTGCGAATTCCAGGAGGGCACAGCACTACCTTGAGAAGAACGGAGGGTTCAGGAAGTGCGCACGCTAGCAGAGGATGAGATTGGTTCGCAATTGATATCTATTTTAGCTGTGCCTTTGGGGCGTCAATCAAATAGCTATCGGGGGCAAGCCCCCTCCCACACTGACTGCATTCTCATGTTGGAACTCGGTCAAATGTGGGAGGGGGCTTGCCCCTGATTAAAGCCACCTCAGGCTTACTGAATTTCGTCAGGTTTGACGATCACCCAGTTTTTATCCGCCGTCACCGGCAACCCTTCCTTGGCCTGCGCCGCCGCGTGCTTGGCGATCATGCCGTTCAGTTGGGTCATGTATTTGTCTTTACGGTTGATCCACAGGTGGATGCCGCCCTTGGCCACGTCCACATCGTGGAACAGCATGTAGCCGTCGCTGGTCGGTGTGTCACCGCCAACGATCACCGGCTTCTTCCATTCGTCGATGTAGGTGAGGATCGCCGCGTGCTTGCCTGCCATCCAAGTGGCCGGAGTCCACAGGTACGGGGTCAGTTCCAGGCCGAGGTTGGCCTTCTCGTCATATTTGCCGGCGGTGATCTGTTTGCGCGCGGTGGTCAGCTCACCGGTCTTGCGGTCCTTGAGCAAGGTGCTCACGCCGATGACGTTCTCGGGTTTGACGTTGTAGCCATACTTCGGATCGGCGGCGACCATGCGCACTAGCTCCTCGGAAGCGGCGGTCATCACATACACCTCGATGCCGTTTTCCATCAGCTTGTTGTACAGCTCGGCCTGGCCGGTGAAGACTTTCGGCGGTTGCACTTCGGACTGCTTCACCACGTCGCCGTCAAAATAACTGACCGGCACGGGCTTGCCGGAGGCCATCAGCTCATCGACCTGCACTTTGAGCTCCTTGAGGGTGAAGCCCGAGAACACCTGGGCGACCCACGGGTAGCAAACCATGTCGTCCACTTCGCAGAGGCGATAGTAGTAACTGAACAGACTTTCCTTATGGTCGGCGGTGTCTTTGAACGGCATAAGCTTGAGCGACGGATCAAGGCTGTCGCGGGTGATCAGGCCCTTGTTTTCCATGTAGGGCAGCAGGGACTCTTCGAGGTCGTAGCGGTAGCTGGTGTTGTCCATGTCGAACACCGCGAAGTTACCCTTGTTGGCATTGGCGGCGATCATTTCATTGAGCTGCTTGGCGGCAGGTGCCGGCCAGTGTTTCAACTCGGTGGCGGCGAACGCCTGGCTGACGAGTCCGAGGCAGAATGCGGCGGCTAGTAATTTCGGCGCGAACTTCATAGGCGGTGTCTCCCTGAGTGAAAGATACCGACGCTAACAAATCCCTGTGACAGTTCCCACGTTGAGCACGACCGTACGCGTCCTGATCCCGTCACCCTCATGTGCCTGAGCGTCAGGTGCTTATTCCAAAAACGACAGCCACCATTCCATATCGATATTAAATCAATATATTTCAAGCTGTTAGGCTTGCCGGTTCGCAGTCGCAGGCTCGCGCGATTGGCTGCCCTCTCAACGGAGTTTCAATGAATCTTCCCCTGATTCTCAATTTACTAGTGTTCGCGGCCCTCTTGCTGGGCCTGGCACAAACCCGCCGCACAAACTGGAGCCTCGCCAAGAAGGTCCTGTTTGCGCTGGTTCTCGGCGTGGTGTTCGGTGCCGTTCTGCACACGATCTACGGCGACGGCAATCCTGTGCTCAAAGCCTCCATCGGCTGGTTCGACCTCGTCGGTAACGGCTACGTACAACTGTTGCAAATGATCGTGATCCCGCTGGTATTCGCCTCGATCCTCAGCGCCGTGGCACGTCTGCACAACGCCTCATCACTCGGCAAGATCAGCTTTTTGACCATCGGCACGCTGCTGTTCACCACCGCGATTGCGGCGCTGATCGGTATCGCGCTGACCAACCTGTTCGGCCTCACCGCTGAAGGCCTGGTGGCCGGCACCCAGGAAATGGCGCGCCTGCAAGTGATCCAGAGTGACTACGCCGGCAAGGTCGCCGACCTGAATATCCCGCAATTGCTGCTGTCGTTCGTGCCCGCCAACCCGTTCGCCGACCTGGCGCGGGCCAAGCCGACATCGATCATCAGCGTGGTGATCTTCGCCGCCTTCCTGGGGGTTGCCGCACTGCAACTGCTCAAGGATGACGTGGAAAAAGGCCAGAAAGTGCTCAATGCCATCGACACCCTGCAAGCCTGGGTGATGCGCTTGGTGCGCCTGGTCATGAAGCTCACGCCCTATGGCGTGCTGGCACTGATGACCAAAGTCGTCGCTGGCTCCAACCTGCAAGACATCATCAAGCTCGGCAGTTTTGTGGTCGTGTCATACCTGGCGCTGGGCCTGATGTTTGTGGTGCATGGCCTGCTGCTGTCGCTGGCGGGGATCAACCCGCTGCGCTTCTTCCGCAAGGTGTGGCCGGTGCTGACCTTTGCCTTCACCAGCCGCTCCAGCGCGGCGGCGATCCCGCTGAGCATTGAAGCGCAGACCCGTCGCCTGGGCATCCCGCAATCCATCGCCGGTTTCGCCGCGTCGTTTGGCGCGACCATCGGCCAGAACGGCTGCGCGGGTCTCTACCCTGCGATGTTGGCGGTGATGGTTGCACCGACTGTCGGCATCAACCCGCTGGATCCGCTGTGGATCGCGACCTTGGTGGCGATTGTGACCCTGAGTTCGGCCGGTGTGGCGGGCGTGGGCGGCGGGGCGACCTTCGCCGCATTGATCGTACTGCCGGCGATGGGCCTGCCGGTATCGCTGGTGGCGCTACTGATTTCCGTGGAGCCGCTGATCGACATGGGCCGTACGGCGCTGAACGTGAATGGTTCGATGACGGCGGGCGCGATTACCAGCCAGATCATGGGGCAGACGGATAAAGAACGGTTGAATGCGGATGAGCATGCTGAGTTAGCGCAGGCTTAACGAAATCAGCTAGCAGGGATCTTGCTCCCTGCTAGCTCAATCGATCGGCAGCCTTTCGGTAAACCTCTTCACGCTCACGCTTGTCGACGGCAACGACAAATACCGTGATCTCCTGCTCAATCACTTGATACACCAACCGATAGCCACTGCTGCGAAGCTTGATCTTGTAGCAATCGGGCAAACCATGCAGGCGGCTGGCTTCTATACGTGGATTGATCAAGATCTCGGCCAGCTTCTTTTTAAACTGTTGGCGAATGGTATCGCCGAGTTTGTGCCATTCCTTTAAAGCTCGCGCATCGAAATCGAGTTCATAGGTCATCCAATGAGACCTTCACTCGCTGAGGCGCAGCCAACCGCTCCCGAACGGTAGCCAACAAAGCTTCGTCATCTTCAGTCAGGAGAACAGGCTTGAAGGGTAGCTGGCCGCGCTCTGCCACGTATTGCAAAGCTTGGCGCATTAATTCCGATGGGGTGACGCCGAGTTTTTCCAGCTCGCGATAAGCACGAGCCTTAAGATCGTCGTCGATACGTACGTTAATAGAGGCCATGGGATAGCCCTCACTGTAAAGACATTGGTCATTACAGTGGCGCATAACGGTTTCTTTTGCAAGTCAGGCTTATCCGGTGCCGATCAGACCTTTTCCCAAACCTCAAAGCTGTACGCCGGCTTATCACCCTCAGCCGCATTCTCGACATTCGACACCAGCGTCCACTGGCCCGCATCAAACTGCGGAAACCACGCATCTCCTTCCGGGCTCAGCGCCACCCGCGTCAAATACAAGCGATCCGCCTGCTCCAACCCCTGCGCATACAACTGCGCACCGCCGATCAGCATCAGCTCATCCACGCCCTGCTCCAACGCCCACGCCTCGGCGCGTTCAATCGCAGCATCCAGTGACGGAAAAACTTCCGCACCTTCGAGCGCCAGATCGGTCTGACGGCTAACCACCAGGTTCAGGCGCCCCGGCAGCGGTCGGCCCAGGGAATCCCAGGTCTTGCGCCCCATGATGATCGGCTTGCCGAGCGTGGTGGCCTTGAAATATTTGAAATCCCCCGGCAAATGCCAGGGCATGCTGTTGTCGACGCCGATCACACGGTTTTCACCGAGGGCTGCGATCAGGCTTAAAGGGAGAGTTTTTTTCATGGCGACGAGAATACCAGAGCCGCAGGTCTGCGGTTATGCTCCAACCTCACTTGCTCAACAGGACGGCGCGTGACTGCACTGAACCCCCTGCAAAAACTCTGGCTGACAGAAACCGTACGCCTGCGCGAAGAACACGCCGGCAACCTGGAAGATCTGGAAGCCAACCGCCTGGCCCGCTCGGCCGGCGGTGACCTGCCGACGCGCATCCAGCAGCGCGCCCTGTACCTGGCCGAGCGCGATGGACTCACGGCCGCCCTCACCCGCTGGCTGCAAGGCGCGCGTTTGGCGCTGGTGCTGCTGGCCATCGTCGCCGTGATCAGCGGCGCCGGACTGGCCTTTGCTGCGCTGGGTAACGGCCTGACCCCGGTGAATGTGTTCTGGGCCCTGGGCAGCCTGCTCGGCTTGAACCTGATCCTGCTGATCAGTTGGGCGCTGGGTCTGCTGTTTGCCGGCGAACACAGTGCCAGCCTGGGGCGACTGTGGTTGTGGCTCAGCGAAAAACTCGCCCGTGACGCTAAAGCGGCCCAACTGGCACCCGCGCTGTTACTGCTGCTGCAACGGCAGAAACTCAATCGCTGGGCGGTGGGTGTGCTGGTCAACAGCCTGTGGTTGTTGGCGTTGCTCAGTGCGCTGGTGATTCTTCTTACGCTGCTCGCCACCCGCCGCTACGGCTTTGTGTGGGAAACCACCATTCTTGGTGCCGACACTTTTGTCGCCGTCACCCAGGCCCTTGGCACCCTGCCCGCGTTGCTCGGCTTCAACGTGCCGACCGTCGAGATGATCCGCGCCAGCGGCGACTCGGCGCTGAATATCGAAAGCGCCCGCCAAGCCTGGGCCGCCTGGCTGGTGGGCGTGCTGCTGGTCTACGGCCTGCTGCCCCGCCTGGTCCTCGCGCTGCTGTGCCTATGGCGCTGGAAACGCGGGCGCGCGGCATTGCGCCTGGACCTGAACCTGCCGGGCTACAGCCAACTGCGTGAGCGTTTGATGCCGAGCAGCGAGCGCCTCGGCGTCAACGACGCCGCACCCGAACAGCTGCATCACGTCAGCGGCGGCGTCAGTGAACTGGAAAGCGACGGCGCGCTGGTGGTCGCCATCGAATTGGACGATCAACACGCTTGGCCACCCAAACTGCCGGCCAGCGTGAAGAACGCCGGCATCCTCGACAGCCGCGAATCGCGCCACAAACTGCTCGAACAACTGACGCGCTTTCCGCCCGCACGCCTGGCCATTGCCTGCGACCCGCGCCGTTCGCCCGACCGTGGCAGCCTGGCGCTGATCGCCGAGTTGGCGCGCAGCGCCACCGCCACCCGCGTGTGGTTGCTGCAAGCCCCGTCCGGCCAGGCCTTGGACGCCGAACGCTTGGGCGACTGGCACGCCGCACTGCAACAGCTTGAACTGCCGTTCGCCGATTGTGCGCCATTGAACTGGCTGGAGAGCGGTCATGACTAAGCCCCTGAAACTCGCCGTGGTCGGCCACACCAATGTCGGCAAGACCTCGCTGCTGCGCACCCTCACGCGTGACGTGGGCTTTGGCGAAGTCTCCCACCGCCCCAGCACCACGCGGCATGTCGAAGGCGCGCGTTTGTCGGTGGACGGCGAAGCCTTGCTGGAGCTGTACGACACGCCCGGACTGGAAGACGCCATCGCCCTGCTCGATTACCTGGAGCGCCTGGATCGCCCCGGCGAACGCCTCGACGGCCCGGCACGCTTGGCGCGCTTTTTGGAGGGTAGCGAAGCCCGCCAGCGCTTCGAGCAGGAAGCCAAAGTGCTGCGCCAACTGCTGGCCTCCGACGCCGGGTTGTACGTGATCGACGCCCGCGAGCCGGTACTGGCCAAGTACCGCGATGAGCTGCAAGTGCTGGCCAGCTGCGGTAAGCCGCTGCTGCCGGTGCTCAACTTTGTCAGCAGCAGCGACCACCGCGAGCCGGACTGGCGCGAAGCCCTCGCCCGCCTTGGCCTGCATGCGCTGGTGCGCTTCGACAGCGTGGCGCCGCCGGAAGACGGCGAGCGACGCTTGTATGAAAGCCTTGCCTTGCTGCTGGAGAACGCGCGGCCACAGCTGGAGCGGTTGATTCTCGACCAGCAAGCCCAACGCCAGGCCCGTCAGCAAAGCGCCGCGCGCTTGATCGCCGAGCTGCTGATCGACTGCGCCGCCTGCCGCCGCAGCGTGCTCACCGAAGATGAACAGCAAGCCATCGGTGACCTGCGCAAAGCCGTACGCCAACGCGAACAAAAATGCGTGGAAGCCTTGCTCAAATTATTCGGCTTCCGCCCGCAGGACGCCGCCGCCAGCGACCTTCCCTTGCTGGACGGGCGCTGGGGCGATGACCTGTTCAACCCGGAAACCCTCAAGCAACTGGGCGTGCGCGTCGGCGGCGGGATCGCGGCAGGCGCGGCCGCAGGGGCCGGTGTGGATTTATTGGTCGGTGGCTTGACGCTTGGCGCCGCCGCCCTGGCTGGCGCGATTGCCGGTGGCGCACTGCAAACCGCACGCAGTTATGGCAGCCGCCTGTTGGGCAAAATCAAAGGCCAGCGCGAGCTGACCGTCGACGACAGCGTGTTGCGCCTGCTCGCCCTGCGCCAACGCCAGTTGCTCAAGGCCCTCAACCTGCGCGGCCATGCGGCGATGCACAGCATCAAGGTCGACACGCCCCAGGACAAAAGCTGGCGCGAAGGCAAGTTGCCGGACGCATTGCACAAAGCCCGCGCCCATCCACAGTGGTCGTCGCTGAACCCGCATGCCAAGCTGAGCCAGGCAGAGCGCAACGAACAGATCGAAAGCCTGGCCAACGCACTCTGAGACCAGCGCTCAACGCCCGTTACAACGTGGCGCCCCCTCGGGCTCATGCCATTTGAATCTCAAGTAGGTCTCGGCAAGCTGTTGAACCAGCGTCCTGTCGATGTCGTCAATAACGCCATCATGGTTAACATCAAAGTGAATATTCCATTCGAGCGCCCCGTCATTATCAAAGTCATACGCCGCGCTCCACATGACCTGTGTTTTTTTAGTGATAGGGCCGAAGCCCTTATACAGATGTAAACGGACAGTATCTGGGGTGCCGTCCTTATAAAAATCCTCGGTAAAGATATGCATATAACGCATTGAAGCAAGCCCGCTGCTGAACCAGTTAAATTTCAGATAGGCGCCGGCAAACTTGCTCAGCAACTGGTGATCACGGGTACTTTCCAGCTCATTATTTGTGACATCTCCCAAGCAGACATCAATGCCTCCGTCTTCATTGATATCAAGCGCGTAGGCGTTATTAATCACCGCCTCTTTGCTGCCAGCCACCGTTGCGCAAAACTGCAGCACGACGGTATCTGGCCTGCCACTGTAAGAGCGGTCTTGAGCAATCACCTTTAAATAACGCATGGACCTTCTCCCTTTAGAACACGCTCACACGCTAGAGCAAGGGAGGTTTATCAACTAGGTCAGCGCGGCCATGCCGAAGACAGGAAAGTACAACTGAACAACACCCTGCCTGTACCTTTCCCTGTCGGCAAAAGCCCCCTGTCAGCGCAACATCCCAAGGGCCTTGACCTTCAACACCTCAACGTCCAACACGGGTACGTTCACGCCTTTGGCCTGTTCGTCCCAGTGACGCATGCGCAAACTCACGGCGCACAGCGGGTCCTGCTCAAAGGCTCGGGCTTCTTCGGCGCTCATCACCCCGCCCTGGTAAACCAGGGTGCGACGGCTGGCTTCACTCAAGCGCGCGTAGTAATCCGGTTGAACAAAGGTCAAGTAGCGTTTGGCCTGTACGTGATACTCGACCAACTTGGCCATGCGCTCGCTGAACCCTGCGCGGCGTAGATAATCCGCACCCAGCCGCTCATGGCTGACGACGCCATAACCGTCCATGTTCTCGCCACCCTGGCCGCAGAGGTGACCGATATCGTGGAAAAACGCCGCCAGCACCACTTCATCATCAACGCCCTCAGCCATGGCCAACTGCGCAGCCTGGGACATGTGCTCGAGCTGCGACACCGGCTCGCCGATGTAGTCCGCCGTGCCGTATTGCTCATACAAGCCGAAGACGTCGGCGATTGCCTGTTCCGGGTTCATCACGCCGCTCCCCACAATGTGGTGATATTGCGCTCTGCCATCGCCGGCCCCACGCTCATGCCCACGCCGGTGTGCATCAACGCCGCACTGATGCCTGGAGCAGCCCGCAGGAAGGAAAACGGCGCCGGCCCGCGCGAGCCGTACACGCCCTGCCAGCGTTCCACCACCTGGATCTTGCAGCCCAGCGTCTGCTCGGCCAGTTCGATCATCCAGTCATCAATCTGCTCGGCATTGAAGGGCGACGCATCGCTGCCGTAGTCATGGGAGTCGCCGATGATCAGTTCTCCATGGGGTGTCGGGCTGATCAGCAGATGGATGCCGTGTTCGTGCAGGTGCGGCGCTTCACGCAGGATCTGCGCCTGCACCGGCGCGGCTTCCGGCAGATCGGCGAAGGCGCCGTAGTGCACGCAACTCAAGCCGGTGAGCAACGCGTGTTGCAGGTTCAGGTTCACCGCAGGCCGCGCACGCAGCATTTGCAGGCGGCAGATGCTCGGGTTGAGTTCGGCGATCGCCTCGGCCAGCAGGGTCTGGTAGTCGTGGCCGGAGCACACGATGATCTGCTCGCCGCGAAAGCTGCCCGCCGTGCTGTGCAACTGGCCCGGTTCCACATCGCGCACCAGCGTTGAGAAGTAGAACTCCACGTTCAGCGCTTGCGCCAGGTAGTTGATCAGCGCCGGGATCGCTTCGCGCGAATACAGCTGCTGATCGTCCTTGCCATGCAGCGCGGCGCGATGATGACGGAACTGGCCGCCGTATAGATCTTTCATCGCTGCGCCTTGCAGCAGGTCAACGTTGTAGCCGTGCTCCTGTGCACGGCCGGCACAGAAGGCTTCCAGCAGATGCTCTTCCGCTTCGGTGCGGGCGAACAGGTAGGCGCCGTTGCGCTTGAGCTGCAGACCCGCCCGCTCAGCCCATTGCCCCCAGATAGCGCGACTTTCCCGTGCCAGGTCGAGCATCGGCCCCGGCGGTTGGCCGGTGACCAGCGCCTGGCCAAAGTTGCGCACCGAGGCGCCCAGCGGGGTGGCACTGCGCTCGAACACCTTGACCTTGAGGCCGCGCTTGGCGGCGGCGTAGGCATGGGACAGGCCGAGGATGCCGGCGCCGATGATCAGCAGGTCGCTGTGGTGTGTCATATCGTGATGTCCTGTTTTCCAGACCGCCATCGGGGGCAAGCCCCCTCCCACAGTTCGATTTGTGAATGCCATCAGTGTGGGAAGGGGCTTGCCCCCGATGAGGCCAGTAGCCCTAACGAAAAACCTTACTGCCCTGCCACTTTCTCCGACTTGCCGTCATAGCGCTTACGCCACTCGGTCAAAATGCTGTCGCGGTTCTTCGAGGCCCAGGCAAAGTCGTTCTTGATCAGGCGCTGTTCATAATCGGCCGGCAATTCGGTCTGCGGCTTGGCAATGCCGGGCTGGGCGAGGACGGCGAAGTTGTCCTTGTACAGGTCCATGGCAGCCGGGCTTGCGGAGAAATCGGCGAGTTTTTTCGCGGCGTCGGCGTGGGCTGTGCCTTTGATCACCGCCGTGGCTTCGATGTCCCAGCCCAGGCCTTCCTTCGGCAGGATGATGTCCAGCGGCGCGCCCTGGCGCTTCAACTGCACGGCCGGGTATTCGAACGAAATCCCGATCGGGAATTCACCCGACGCTGCCAGCTTGCACGGCTTGGAGCCGGAGTGAACGTACTGCCCGATGTTCTGGTGCAGGTCGTCCATGTACTGCCAGCCTTGCTTCTCGCCAAAGGTCTGCAGCCAGGCGCTCACATCCAGGAAGCCAGTGCCGGACGACGCCGGGTTAGGCATGACGATCTTGCCCTTGTACTCAGGCTTGGTCAGGTCCTGCCAGCTCACCGGCTTGGTCAGGCCTTGTTTCTCGGCCTCCACAGTGTTGAAGCAGATCGTCGCGGCCCACACATCCATGCCGACCCAGGCCGGTGGGTTGGCGGCGTCGCGGTAGTTCTTGCCGATCTTGTCCAGGTCCTTGGGCGCGTAGTTGTCCAGCATGCCCTGCTGGTCGAGGATCGCCAGGCTGGAGGCGGCCAGGCCCCACACCACATCGGCCTGCGGGCGGGCTTTCTCGGCCAGCAGCTTGGCGGTGATGATGCCAGTGGAGTCGCGTACCCATTTGATTTCGATATCGGGGTTGGCCTTTTCGAAGGCCTGCTTATAGGTCTTCAACTGCTCGGCTTCGAGGGCCGTGTACACGGTCAACTCGGTCTTGGCGAAGGCATTCAGGCTGAATGCAGTGAGTACGGCAGCGACCAGCGCCAGGGGCTTGAACATGAAACACCTCCTTCAGGATTATTGGCCCGGCGCGGTCTGGCGCCAGGCTTGGGAGCGGCGCAGCGCGCCATGTGAAGCCCACGCCAGCAGCAGCGAGACGCTGGCCGAGGTGAACAGAATCAAAGTGGACATGGCCGCCGCACCGCCGACGTTGCCGGCGTCGTCCATATTCAGCACGGCGACGGCGGCGAGGATGGTGTCCGGGCTGTAGAGAAAGATCGCGGCGGACACGGTGGTCATCGCCGACACAAACAGGTAGCGCACGATGTCCAGCAGCGCCGGCAGGCAGATCGGCACCGTCACTTTCAAGTAATGGCGGTACAGCGGCGCCTTGAGCGACAGCGCGGCGGCTTCGAACTCCGCGTCGAGCTGACGCAGTGCAGTGGTGGCGGTCATCTGTGCGGTGGTCAGGTAGTGCGCGATGGTGCACACCACCAGCAGGGTCATGGTCCCGTAGAACACATGCAGGGGGTTGCCGTTGAGGTTGAAAAAGAACACGTAGCCCAGGCCCAGCACCAACCCAGGCACCGCCATCGGCACAAAACTGAGCATGCGCAGCGCCAGGTTCAGGCCCTTTTGGCCCTTGGTCTTTTCCATCAGATAGGCCCCGGTGAAGATCAGCACGCTGCCGATCAACGCCGTGCACAGCGCCATGGTCAGGCTGTTGCGGTAGGCCAGCCAGCCGCCGCCGGCGGTGTCTTCGAACTGATAGTGGTTAAGGGACAGCGACAGGTTGTACGGCCAGAATTTCACCAGCGACGAATACACCGCCATGCCGAACACCAGCAGCAACACGGCACAGATCAACAGCACGATAGTCAGATAGCAGCCGTCTCTCAGGCGCGAGGGTGCCGGCTGGAACACTTGGGCGCGGCCGCTCATGGAATCGCCGTGGCGACGACGCAGCCAGGCATCCACGCCAAAGCTGAACAGCGCCGGCAGCAGCAACACCATGCCGATCAATGCGCCACGCCCGAACTGCTGCTGGCCAACCACGGCTTTGTAGGCCTCAAGCGCCAGCACCTGATAATCGCCGCCCACCACCACGGGCACACCGAAGTCAGTGATGGTCAGGGTGAACACCAGGCAAAACGCGGCGAACACCGCCTGGCGTGTGGCTGGCCAGGTGATGCTGCGAAACGCCCGAGCCGGGCTCGCGCCCATGCTGGAAGCCGCATCAAACAGCCGCGCGTCCGCCAGGGACAACGCCGACAGCAGAATCATCAAGGCATGTGGGAAGGTGTAGATCACCTCACCCAGCACAATGCCCCAGAAGCCGTAGATGTTGTCCGAGAGCAGCCCGCGCAGCATGCCCTGGTTGCCGAACAGGTACACCAGCGCAATGCCCGGCAACATCGACGGCGCCATCAACGGCAGCAGCGATAGGCCGCGCCAGATCGCCTTGCCGGGAATCAGCGTACGTTGCAGGGCGTAGGCAAACAGGTAAGCCAGCGGTACGACGATGGCCGCCACGCTGAGGGAAACTTTGAGGCTATTGCCCAGCAGCCAGTGGAAGTTGTCGCTCGTGACCAATTCCCGCGCGGCGACCAGGCCACCGCCCTGCCCGGCTTCGCTGCTGAAACCGCGCCAGAAGATCGCCAGCAATGGCAGCAGCACGGCGATGCCCAGCAGCAACAGCCACAACAGCTTGCCGCCGAGCACGAAAATACGGTCGCCCGTTTCGGCGCGGGAAGCCTGGCGCGGCAGCGTCATCACGGCAGCCATCTCAGGCAAACACCTGCAGGCTGCGCGGCGGCAAGGCCACCCAGATATCCTGGGCGCCCAGGCGCGGCATGGCTTCCGGCGCCAATTCGGCCAGTAACGGGTGGCCGGGCAATTGCTCCAGCTCGAAGCTCATGCGGCAGCGGTTGCCGAGGAAGGTGATCTCACGGACCTTGGCCGGGAACAGGTTCTCTTCGTGCACCGGCGGGTTGATGCTGATCGCCTCCGGGCGGCAGAACAGGCGCCCGGACTTGGCCGCACCGGCATCGTCGGCCAGGCGCATGTTCATGCCGCCGACCTGGGCGTGGCTGGCACTGTTGCGGCTGAACGGCAGCCAATTGCCCTGGCCGACGAACTCCGCCACGAACGGCGTGGCCGGGCGGTCGTAGATCTCCTGGGGCGTGGCGTATTGCTCGACCTTGCCGTTGTTCATCACGGCAATGCGGTCGGCCATCAGCATGGCTTCGTCCTGGTTGTGGGTGACCATCAACGTGGTGATACCCAGGCGTCGTTGCAGTTAGCGCAACTCGGTGCACAGATGCTCGCGCACGCGGGCGTCGAGGGCTGACATCGGTTCATCCAGCAGCAATAACGACGGCGCCGGGGCCAAGGCACGCGCCAGGGCGACCCGCTGCTGTTGGCCACCCGAGAGTTGCCCGGGGTATTTCTTTTCGCTGCCCAGCAGGCCGACCAATTCCAGCATCTGGCCAACGCGCTGGCGTACTTCATCACGACCGCTGCCGGTGAGGCCGTAGCCGATGTTCGCTTCGACGGTGAGGTTGGGAAACAGCGCGTAGGACTGGAACAGAATGCCGTAGTCCCGTGCCTGGGGCGGCAGCAGGGAAACATCCCGGTTGCCCAGGTAAAGTTCGCCGCTGTCCTGGCGCTCCAGCCCGGCGATGCAGCGCAGCAAGGTGGTCTTGCCGCAGCCGGACGGGCCCAGCAGGCACACCAGCTCGCCGGCGGCGACGTCCAGGGAGACGTTATCCAGCGCGGTAAAGGCGCCGAAGCGTTTCTGGATACCGCGCACCTTCATCGGCGCGCCGGGTTGGGTCAGGGCTGTGTTCATGGTGGCACCTCATCAAACTGATGAAGGCCATGCTAGGCAGGCAATGCGTCCCTGATGTGGCAGAAAGGCAAAACGCGGTGATAGTGGTATTGGTGGATTTGGGTAGGGCTCTCAGTGGTGAGTTGCCTGGTCTATCGCTATCGGGGGCAAGCCCCCTCCCACACTTGACCGAGTTCCAAGATGAGGCTTGCCCCCGATTGGCCCTCAAGGCAGCCACACACCTCTAAATTGGCGACATTTCCTGCGCCAACCCCAGAAACGCCGCTGGCAACCGCGCGCCCTTTCTTTCCTTCAGGCAGTACAGGTATTCCGGAATCTGCGGCGCATTCTCGATCGTCAGCACCCGCAGCTGCGGGTCATGGGGCACTTCCTGACGGGCAATGATACTGATGCCGATATTGCGCAGCACCGCTTCACGAATGGATTCGCGGCTGCCGATTTCCAGCAGCGGGCCGTAACTCACGCCGGCGCCCTGCAGCATGTCTTCGGTCAACCTGCGGGTGGTGGAGCCGGCCTCACGCATCAACAGCGTATGCCCTGCCAACGCGTTCAACGACACATGATCAAGCTGGGCCAGTGGATGATTGCGATGCACCGCCAACACCAGCGGATCAGTGCCCAATACGCGGCGAATCAGGCGTGGGTCTTCCAGCAATTGCGAGGAGGCGGCGACGTCGACGCGATAATCGTCCAGCGCTTCCAGCACTTGCTGGGAGTTGCCGATTTCTACCGACACCTCCACCTGCGGCAGGCGTTCGCGGAAGGCTTTGACCAGGTCAAGGATGTAATACGGCGCGGTTGCGGCAATTCTCAATGCACCCTGGACCTGGCCATTGTTGCGCAGGAAGAACTCGATATCCGCTTCCTGCTGCAACAGCGCCTTGACCATCGGCAGCAGGCGCGCGCCGTCGTCGCTGACGGTGAGGCGGCGGCCGCCTCGGTAGAACAGCTCGACGCCGTATTGGCTTTCCAGGTTACGGACCTGGGTGGTGACCGTGGGTTGGCTCAGGCCGAGCTTTTTCGCCGCCTGGGTGATGCTGCCCAGGCGGGCGACCATGTAAAACGCCTTCAACTCGGCACTCAGCACACCACCCTCTCATCGACTATTTGCGCAACAGGCGCAGGCCATTGAACACCACCAACAGGCTCACGCCCATGTCGGCGAACACCGCCATCCACATGGTGGCCATGCCCAGGAAGGTCACGGCGAGGAAAATCGCCTTGATCACCAGCGCCAGGGCGATGTTCTGTTTGAGGATACTCGACGTTTGCCGCGACAGACGAATGAATGCCGGAATCTTGCGCAGGTCATCATCCATCAGCGCTACGTCAGCGGTCTCGATGGCGGTGTCGGTACCGGCGGCGGCCATGGCAAAACCGATCTCGGCACGGGCCAGCGCCGGTGCGTCGTTGATGCCGTCGCCGACCATGCCCACGCGATGGCCTTGGCCGTAGAGGGTTTCGATGGCTTGCAGTTTATCGGTAGGCAACAGGTCGCCCTGGGCCTGGTCGATGCCGACCTGGGCAGCAATCGCCTGGGCGGTGTGGGTGTTGTCGCCGGTGAGCATCAGGGTCTTGATGCCCAGCTCGTGCAGTTGCTGGATGGCCTCGCGGCTGCTGTCCTTGACCGTGTCGGCCACGGCGAACAGCGCCAGCGGGCCGGATTTGTCGAGCAGCAGCACCACGGACTTGCCCTGTTTCTCGAGGGCGAAGAGTTTTTCTTCCAGCGCCGGCGAGCAGAGGCCCAGGTCTTCCACCAGGCGGTGGTTGCCCAAGTGGTAGGTTTCGCCATTGATATCGCCGCGCACGCCGCGACCGGCCAGGGCCTCGAAGTTATCCACAACGTGGATGGGCAGGTTTTTATCCACAGCCGCGTTGGCAATCGCCAGCGACACCGGGTGGTCAGAACGCCCGGCCAGACTGGCGGCCAGGGCCGGGGCGCTGTCTTCGACGTTAGGGAACAGCGCCAGGTAATCGGTTTGCACCGGCTTGCCGTGGGTGATGGTGCCGGTCTTGTCGAGGGCCAGGTAGTCGAGCTTGTAACCGCCCTCCAGGTACACGCCGCCCTTGATCAGGATGCCTTTGCGCGCCGCCGCAGCGAGACCGCTGACGATGGTCACAGGGGTGGAAATCACCAGCGCACACGGGCATGCCACCACCAGCAGCACCAGGGCACGGTAGATCCAGTCGAACCAGACGCCAGCCATGAACAGCGGCGGAATAATGGCCACACCCAAGGCAAACAGGAACACGGCCGGGGTGTATATTTTCGAGAACCTGTCGACGAACCGCTGGGTCGGCGCCCGTGCGCCTTGGGCCTGTTCCACCGCGTGAATGATGCGCGCCAGGGTGGAGTTGTTGGCCGCCGCGGTCACTTTATATTCCAGGGAACCGGCCTGGTTGATGGTGCCGGCGAAGACTTTATCGCCCACGGTTTTTTCAATCGGCAGGCTTTCACCGGTGATCGGCGCCTGGTCGATGGTGGATTGGCCGGCAGTGACTTCACCGTCCAGGCCGATGCGTTCGCCGGGCTTAACCCGCACAATCGCACCCATTTCTATGCTTTTGACCTCTTTTTCAACCCACGTGCCGTCAGCCTGCTGCACGGTGGCCTGCTCGGGTGTCATCTGCATCAAGCCGCTGATGGCATTACGCGCGCGATCCAGGGATTTGGCTTCGATCAACTCGGCGACAGTAAACAGGAACATCACCATCGCGGCTTCCGGCCACTGGCCAATCAGGATCGCGCCGGTCACCGCGATACTCATCAAGGCATTGATGTTCAGGTTGAGGTTTTTCAGGGCAATCCAGCCCTTCTTGTACGTGGTGAGGCCGCCGCTGAGGATCGACACCAACGCCACCACCGCGATCACCCAGGTAGGCGCGGCGTCAGTGAAGTGCAGCACTTCGGCAGCCAACGCGCCGACGCCGGACAACGCCAGCGGCCACCAGTGTTTCTTGGCGGGCGGCTCAGCGGCAGGCGTGCCTTCTTCGATGGGATCGGCCTGCATGCCGAGGGATTTGATCGCGTCGATGATCGGCGCGGTGCTCGGCAGGTCATGGGTGACCCCGAGGATGCGGTTGATCAGGTTGAATTCCAGCTGCTGCACGCCCGCAAGCTTGCCCAGTTTGTTCTGGATCAGCGTCTGCTCGGTGGGGCAGTCCATGGCTTCGATGCGAAAGGTGCTCAGCCGCGAACCGGCGGTGGGCGCTTCGCTCAGTTGCACCAACGCAGGGGCCTGCGTGCCGGAACAGCAGGAGCCGCCATGGCCGTGGTCATGCACGGGGGTCAATTTCTTCGGGCCATGATCGTGATCGTGATCGTGATCATGGTCATGTTTGTGCGGGGTGTGGATGGAATCGCTCATTCTGTCGCGTCCGTAGAGGTGCCTGTTGCCAAGTAAAGACCCTGTAGCCACTATAGGGTCAAGCACCCATTTGGAGATTGCTGTGATGAAGATCGGCGAATTGGCCAAACTGACCGACTGCCCGGTGGAAACCATCCGTTATTACGAGAAGGAAGGCCTGCTGCCGCCCCCGGCGCGCACTGACGCCAACTACCGCGTGTACACCCAGGCGCACACCGAGCGGCTGGTCTTTATCCGCAACTGCCGCAGCCTGGACATGACCCTCGAAGAAATCCGCAGCCTGCTCGGGCTACGGGACAGCCCGCAGGACCAGTGCGAAAACGTAAATGCGTTGATCGATGAGCATATCCACCATGTGAAAGCGCGGATCGACGGGCTGCTGGCGCTGCAGGAGCAATTGCTGGACCTGCGTCAGCGCTGTGGCGGCGGGGATCATTGCGGGATTTTGCAGCAACTGGAGGTCAGCGGAGGTGTTGCCGCCAGCGAGGCCGAGCCCTCGCATGTGGGCAGAAGCCACGGCCATTAATTCAAGCGAACACGGCTCAAATGTGGGAGGGGGCTTGCCCCCGATAGCGGCGTGTCAGTCACCGATGACTTAACTGACCACCGCTATCGGGAGCAAGCCCCCTCCCACACAAGCCCACACCTTAAGACCAGGACAGCCTTTAAATAGCGACGTCGGCCTTGATGCTTGGATCAGCGTCGTAGCCTACGATTTCAAAATCTTCGAATTTATAATCGTAGATCGACGCAGGCTTACGCTTGATCACCAGTTCCGGCAACTTCTTCGGTGTGCGCGCCAGCTGGGTGCGAATCTGCTCCATATGATTGCTGTAGGCGTGGGTGTCGCCGGTGGTAACGATGATCTCGTGAGGGATCAGATCACATTGCTGGGCCAGCATATGGGTGAGCAACGCCAACGCGGCGGTGTTGTACGGCAGGCCGAGGAACACGTCGGAGCTGCGGATATACAACTGCATCGACAAGTGACCGTCGTGTACGAACGCCTGGTACAACAGGTGGCACGGCGGCAGGGCTTGTTTACCGTTGCGCGCGTTTTCCTGCGGGCTCTTGGTTTCGTCGGGCAGGTACTCGACGTTCCAGCCGTGGAACAGGATGCGACGGCTATTAGGGTTGGTCTTGAGCGTATGGACCATGTAGTCGATCTGGTTGATCGTGCCACCGTCCTTGGTCGGCCAGGCGGTCCACTGCTCGCCGTACACCGGACCGAGGTCACCGTCTTCGGTGGCCCACTCGTCCCAGATTTTCACGCCGTTTTCGTTGAGCCACTTGATGTTGGTGTTGCCGCTCAACATCCAGATCAGCTCGTTGGCGATACTTTTGAAGTGAAGCTTCTTGGTGGTCAGCAACGGGAAGCCGTCGGCCAAGTTATGCCGATACTGACGGGCGAACACCGCTTTGGTGCCGGTGCCGGTGCGATCGCCCTTGGTCAATCCATTGGTCACGACGTCGTTCAGTAGTTCGAGATATTGCTTCATTTGGGTACCCGTATCGTTGAAGCCGAGGCTTGGAAGCCTCGGCATTCGAATTTATAGCGCGGTGTTCTTCAAAGGCTGCGGGCGGTTGTAGGCCCACCACAGCAGGCCCAGGCCGCCCAGGATCATCGGCAGGCTGAGGATCTGACCCATGGTCACCCAACCGAACGCCAGGTAGCCCAGTTGCGCATCCGGCACGCGCACGAACTCGACGACAAAGCGGAAGATCCCGTAGAACAACGCAAACATGCCCGACACCGCCATGGTGGGGCGCGGCTTGCGCGAGAAGATGTACAGGATAAGGAACAGTGCCACACCTTCCAACGCGAACTGGTAGAGCTGCGACGGGTGGCGCGGCAATTGCGCCGGGTCGCTGAACGGCGGGAAGATCATCGCCCACGGCACGTCGGTCGGCTTGCCCCACAACTCGGCGTTGATGAAGTTACCGATACGCCCGGCGCCCAGGCCGATCGGCACCATCGGCGCAACGAAGTCCATCAGTTGGAAAAACGACTTGCCGTTGCGGCGACCGAACCACCAGGCCGCGATCATTACGCCGATAAAGCCGCCGTGGAACGCCATGCCGCCTTTCCACACTTCGAAGATCAGCGTCGGGTTGGCGATGTACGCGGGGAGATCGTAAAACAGCACATACCCCAGGCGCCCACCGACGATCACCCCCATAGACAGCCAGAAAATCAGGTCGGAGAGCTTCTCCTTGGTCCAGGTCGGATCGAAACGGTTCAGGCGTCGGGAAGCCAGAAACCAGGCACCGCCGATGCCAATCAGGTACATCAACCCGTACCAGTGGATTTTCAGCGGACCGATGGCCAGGGCCACCGGGTCGATCTGCGGGTAAGGCAGCATTGCGACTCCTCGTTAAATCATTCGTGATGGCGCCGGACCATGCCGGGGCGCGATTAAGCCTGCATTACTCAAGTTGTTTAAAGCAAAAAGTTTATGCCGACGCAGAACAGCAACCCGGCGAACAACCGCTTGAGCAAACGCGGCGACAACCGATGTGCCAGGCGTGCGCCGAAGCGGGCAAACACCATGCTGGTCAGGGCAATGCCCAACAGTGCCGGCAAATACACGAACCCTAGACTATGAGCGGGCAACAGTGGGTCATGCCAGCCCAGAATCATGAAACTTAAAGCGCTGGCCAGCGCAATCGGCAGGCCACAGGCCGATGAGGTGGCCACCGCTTGCTGCATCGGCACGCTGCGCCAGGTCAGGAACGGCACGGTCAGCGAGCCGCCGCCAATCCCGAAAATCGCCGAGGCCCAGCCAATCACCGTGCCCGCCAGGGTCAGGCCGACCTTGCCCGGCACCGTCCGGCTGGCTTTGGGCTTGACCTCCAAGGCCAACTGCACGGCCACCAGCAGGGCGAACACGCCAATGATCTTCTGCAGGTGCGGGCCGGAAATCGCTTCGGCAGTCAGCGCACCAAAGCCGGCGCCGAGCAGGATGCCCACGGTCATCCACACGAAGATCGGCCAACGCACCGCGCCACGTCGGTGGTGCTCACGCACCGCGTTCACCGAGGTAAAGATGATTGTTGCCAGGGACGTGCCCACGGCCAGGTGGGTCAGCACCTGCGGGTCGAAGCCCTGCAAGGTGAAGCTGAACACCAGCACCGGCACGATGATAATCCCGCCGCCCACGCCGAATAGCCCGGCGAGCACGCCCGCACAGGCGCCAAGCAGCAAATACAGCAGAAATTCCATGGGAGCCCCCCAACCAAGTCCGGCATGTTAACGGATGGAAGGCATGCGACCCAACTGGATACGATGGAACGCTGCAGCCGGTGTGGGTAGAGTGGCAAAAAAAACACAAAAGGGATCGCCTGATGTGCCTGATTGTTTTCGCCTGGCGGCCGGACCATGCCCAGCCGCTGATCGTTGCGGCCAACCGCGATGAGTTCTACGCCCGCCCCAGCCTGCCGCTGGCCCAGTGGCCGGATGCGCCCGATGTCTACGCCGGTCGCGACCAGGAAGCGGGGGGCACTTGGCTGGGTGTGAATGCCGATGGGCGTTTTGCCGCCCTGACCAATATCCGCGATCCCCACCAGCCGCCGGCACGCAAGTCCCGAGGGGAACTGGTGGCGCGTTTTCTCAACGGCTCACTGCCGATTGAGGACTATTTGGCCGACGTTAACGGCCGTTCGATTGAATATGCCGGGTTCAACCTGCTGGTCGGCACGCGGGATGAGTTGTGGCATTACAACGCCAACCATACCGAGCCGACGCGGTTGAAGGCTGGGGTGTACGGGTTATCCAATGCAGGGTTGGATACGCCGTGGCCTAAGTTGCTCAAGGCCAAGGCGGCGTTGAGCGAACTACTTGGGGACCCGCAGCCGGAGGCGTTACTGGGGATTTTGAGTGACCCACAGACGGCGCCGTTTGCGGACCTGCCAGATACAGGGGTGGGATTGGCGACGGAAAGCCTTTTATCCAGCGTGTTTATTGCCAGCCCGAGTTACGGGACGCGGGCGAGTACGGCGCTGATTGTGAATGCCGACGGGACGCGGCGGATGGTGGAGCATAGTTTTGGACCGCATGGCGGCAGACTGGGCGAGGTAGAACTCCTCCTGTAGTGAGCGGGCTTGCCCCGCGCTGGGTGGCGAAGCCGCCCCACAACCCGCTAACCGGTTCTATCTGAAAGCATGCGGCGCTTGTATTAGGGCGGCTTCGCCACCCAGCGCGGGGCAAGCCCGCTCACTACAAAAGCCGACCGCCTGAAATCAGAGGGTTTTTGCGGAGGCAGAACCCGCAAACGGTTCTATCTGAAAGCATGCGGCGCTTGTATTAGGGCCGCTTCGCAGCCCAGCGCGGGGCAAGCCCGCTCACTACAAAAGCCGACCGGCTGAAATTAGAGGGTTTTTGCGGAGGCGGGGTTGATCATCCGCGTCAGCCCCAAATTCTTCAGCGCCAACTGCAGCGAGCTGTGGATAACTTGCGGGTTGTCGATGGTCATCAGTTCCGCCAGCAGATCCTTGGCCATGCTCAGTTCAACCTGGCGCAGCATCCACTTCACCTTCGGCAAGTTGGTGGCGTTCATCGACAGGCTGTCAAAGCCCATCGCCATCAACAGCACCGCCGCCGCCGGGTCGCCGGCCATTTCACCGCAGATGCTCACAGGCTTGCCTTCGGCATGGGCGTCACGCACCACGTGTTGCAGGGCTTGCAGCACCGCCGGGTGCAGGTAGTCGTAGAGGTCGGCCACCCGTGGGTTGTTACGGTCCACGGCCAGCAGGTATTGGGTCAGGTCGTTGGAACCCACCGACAGGAAGTCCACCTGCCGCGCCAGCTCCTTGGCCTGGTACACCGCCGCCGGGATTTCGATCATCACGCCAATCGGCGGCATCGGCACGTCGGCGCCTTCGTCGCGTACTTCGCCCCAGGCACGGTGGATCAGGTGCAGCGCCTCTTCCAGTTCATGGGTACCGGAAATCATCGGCAGCAAAATGCGCAGGTTGTTCAGGCCTTCGCTGGCCTTGAGCATGGCGCGGGTCTGTACGAGGAAAATTTCAGGGTGGTCGAGGGTGACGCGGATACCGCGCCAGCCGAGGAACGGGTTGTCCTCTTTAATCGGGAAGTACGACAGTGACTTGTCGCCGCCGATGTCCAGGCTGCGCATGGTCACCGGCAACGGGTGGAAGGCTTGCAGTTGCTCGCGATAAATCGCCAGCTGCTCCTTCTCACTCGGAAAACGCTGGTTGATCATGAACGGCACTTCGGTGCGGTACAGCCCCACCCCTTCTGCGCCGCGCTGTTGCGCACGGGCCACGTCGGCCAGCAGGCCGGTATTTACCAGCAGTGGCACACGGTGGCCATCGGTGGTCACGCACGGCAGCTCGCGCAATGAATCGAGGCCCAGCGCCAGTTGCTTCTCTTCTTCAACCACTTCGGCGTACTGCTTGCGCATCACTTCGCTGGGGTTGGTAAACACTTCGCCGCGGTGGCCATCGACAATCATGTCGATGCCGTCGACTTTGGAATACGGCAGGTCCACCAGGCCCATCACCGTCGGGATACCCATGGCACGGGCCAGGATCGCGACGTGGGAGTTACCCGAACCCAATACCGACACCAGGCCGACCAGCTTGCCTTCCGGCACTTCGCCAAGCATGGTGGCGGTCAGTTCTTCACTGATCAGGATGGTGTTGTCGGGGTAGACCAGGTTGGTGGTGCGGTCTTCCTGCAGGTACGCCAGCAGACGGCGACCGAGGTCACGCACATCCGAGGCGCGTTCGCGCAGGTAGGCGTCGTCCATCAGTTCGAAACGGTTGACGTGATCGGTGACCACCTGGCGCAACGCGCCCTGGGCCCACTGGCCGGTCTTGATCACGGTCTTGACTTCATTACCCAGCGACGCGTCGTCGAGCATCATCTGGTACACGTCGAACAGCGCACGCTCTTCGGGGCGCAACTGGGTGGCCAGCTTGGTCGACAGGTTGCGCATGTCGGCGCGTACGCCTTCCAGGGCGGTCTTGAACAGTTTGATTTCAGCGTCGATGTCATGGACGGTCTTGTCCGGCACCACATCGAGGTCGGCCGGCGGCAGCATGACCACCGCAGTACCGACCGCCGCACCCGGCGAACCCGGTACGCCGACGAACTTGGCTTCCTGGATGCCCTTGCCCTGGCGCCCCAGGCCGCGAATCGAGCCGGTGGCTTCGGCGTGGGCAATCACGCCAGCGAGCTGCGCACTCATGGTCACGAGGAAGGCTTCTTCACCTTCGTCGAACTGGCGGCGCTCTTTTTGCTGGATGACCAACACGCCGACGACGCGGCGGTGGTGAATGATCGGTGCGCCGAGGAACGAGGCGTAACGCTCTTCACCGGTTTCGGCAAAGTAGCGGTAACGCGGGTGATCGGCCGCGTGTTCAAGGTTCAGGGGTTCTTCACGCGTCCCCACCAGGCCCACCAGACCCTCATTGGGCGCCATGCTGACCTTACCGATAGAGCGCTTGTTCAAGCCCTCGGTGGCCATCAGCACAAAACGGTTGGTCTCGGGGTCCAGCAGGTAAACCGAGCAGACCTGGCTGCCCATGGCTTCCTTGACGCGCAACACAATAATCCCCAACGCCGCCTTGAGATCCTTGGCGGAGTTAACTTCCTGGACGATCTTGCGCAGCGTATTGAGCATGGCTCGGGGTCGAACTCCGTCGTCAGTCGCGCGCTAAAAGGCGCGGGGCAAGCTCTTTGAGAGCGCGACGATAAACTTCGCGCTTGAATGTCACCACCTGGCCCAACGGGTACCAATAGCTGACCCAGCGCCAGCCATCGAACTCCGGTTTACCGGTCAAATCCATCCGCACCCGCTGCTCGTTGGAGATCAGGCGCAGGAGAAACCATTTCTGCTTCTGGCCGATGCACAGCGGTTGGCTGTGGGTACGCACCAGGCGTTGCGGCAAACGATAGCGCAACCAGCCACGGGTACAGGCCAGAATTTGTACATCTTCACGCTCAAGGCCGACTTCTTCATTCAACTCACGGTACAAGGCGTCTTCAGGGGTTTCGTCGGGGTTGATTCCGCCTTGAGGAAACTGCCAGGCATCTTGGTTGATTCGGCGAGCCCATAGCACCTGTCCGGCATCATTCGTAAGAATAATCCCGACATTAGGACGGAAACCATCGGGGTCGATCACGGCAACAACCTCGCAAACGCATGTCGCCGCATTGTTCCACAAAGGTTGATGAAGCGGCAACGAGGCTTCTTACCTTATGTGCACTCTTGTGAAAAGACCGTATTCTGGACGCCTTTTTACAGACTTTTCAGCGAGTAACTGCAATGCGCCTGGCTTTATTCGACTTGGACAACACCCTTCTCGGCGGTGACAGCGACCACGCCTGGGGCGATTACCTATGTGAACGCGGGATTCTCGACCCGGTGGCCTACAAGGCCCGCAACGACGAGTTCTACCAGGACTACCTGGCCGGCACGCTGGACAACGCCGCCTACCTGAACTTCTGCCTGGAAATCCTTGGCCGCACCGAAATGGCCCAGCTGGACGAGTGGCACAACGACTATATGCGCGACTGCATCGAGCCGATCGTGCTGCCCCTGGCCCTGGAACTGCTGGCCAAACACCGCGCCGCCGGTGACACCCTGGTGATCATCACCGCCACCAACCGTTTCGTCACCGCGCCAATTGCCGCACGCCTGGGCGTCGAAACCCTGATCGCCACCGAGTGCGAGATGGAAAATGGTCGCTACACCGGACGCAGCACCGACGTACCGTGCTTTCGTGAGGGCAAGGTGACGCGCTTGAACCGCTGGCTGGAAGAAACCGGGTACAGCCTGGAAGACAGCTACTTTTACAGCGACTCGATGAATGATTTGCCGTTGCTGGAGCAGGTGACGCACCCGGTGGCGGTGGATCCGGATCCAAATCTGCGGGCCGAAGCCGAGAAGCGTGGTTGGCCGGTGATTACGCTGCGCAGCTGATGGCCCTATCGGGGGCAAGCCCCCTCGCACACTTGATCGGGTTCACACGGTCAAAATGTGGGAGGAGGCTTGCCCCTGATGCAGGCGACTCGGTCTAAAGCCTCAAACCGGCTTTGCACCCATGAGCCCCGCAATCGCCACAAACCCCACCAAGCTGACCACCGCCAGCACCAACGTGAAGTTCAAGCTACCGCCCTCGCCTTTGCGCAAGCGATTAAGCCGTGCCACCAGCCAGAACCATGCCAGCGCCGCCACGGTATAGAGGAGGCTGGACCCCAGGATCCACGTCTGCCCCAGCGGCCAGCCGATCAGATGCGCCAGCCACCAGCCGGTAAACGGCATGCTCACCACGCAAATCCCCATCAACAACCAGACGAATGCCCACGGGCGCTGCACGGTCACCGCCGGGCCGGCGCTGCGTTTTCGCCAGGCCAGCAACGCCAGCCCCAGGCCGCTGAGCAGCAGCAACACGGTGGCTGCAACGTGGATAACTTTCAAGGTAGTCAGGGTTTCCATGTGTCGTTTTCCTTAAAGGTCGCCCCGTCAGCGTAGTCGCTCAACCGAGGAACAGTGTGTAGGCCGGGTTATCGCTTTCATCCCAGTATGGGTAGCCAATGGCTTCCAGGGCTGCCGGTACTAGGTGACGCTCGTCCGCCGGCACTTGCAGGCCGGCGACCACACGGCCATCGGCTGCGCCGTGGTTGCGATAGTGGAACATCGAGATGTTCCAGCGCCCGCCCAATTTGTTAAGAAAGTTGAACAAGGCGCCCGGACGCTCCGGGAATTCGAAACGCAACACCACTTCGTCACTGACTTTGGCCGCGTGCCCGCCGACCATATGACGGATGTGCAACTTGGCCAGTTCGTTCTCGGTCAGGTCCAGCACCGGGAAACCCTGGCTCGTGAGGCTGGCGATCAGTGCACTGCGCGGGTCGGTTTCCGGATGAGTCTGCACGCCGACGAAAATGTGCGCCTCGCTGCCGGAGTGGTAGCGGTAGTTGAATTCGGTAATCTGGCGCTTGCCCACGGCTTCGCAGAACGCCTTGAAGCTGCCGGGCTTCTCGGGAATGGTCACGGCGATGATGGCTTCGCGGCCTTCACCCAACTCGGCACGCTCGGCCACATGGCGCAGGCGGTCGAAGTTAACGTTGGCGCCGGAGTCGATGGCCACCAGGGTCTGGCCGGTCACACCACGGGTTTCCACGTATTTCTTGATCCCGGCCACACCCAATGCCCCTGCCGGCTCGGTGATGGAACGGGTGTCGTCGTAGATGTCCTTGATCGCCGCACAGATCTCATCGGTGCTCACGGTGATCACTTCATCCACATAGTCCTTGCAGATGTCGAAGGTGTGCTGGCCGATCTGCGCCACCGCCACGCCATCGGCAAAGATGCCCACGGTCGGCAATACCACGCGCTCGCCCGCCGCCATGGCGGCTTGCAGGCAGTTGGAGTCGTCCGGCTCGACGCCGATGACCTTGATCTCCGGGCGCAGGTACTTCACGTAGGCCGCGATACCGGCAATCAGCCCGCCGCCGCCCACCGGTACGAAAATCGCGTCCAGCGGCCCTGGGTGCTGGCGCAGGATTTCCATCGCCACGGTGCCCTGCCCGGCAATGGTGTGCGGATCGTCGTAGGGGTGGATGTAGACGTAGCCTTTTTCGTCGACCAGTTTCAGCGAGTAGGCCAGGGCTTCCGGAAAGGAATCGCCATGCAGCACCACTTTGCCGCCACGGGAGCGCACGCCTTCGACCTTGATCTCGGGGGTGGTCTTGGGCATCACGATGGTGGCTTTCACCCCCAGCACCTTGGCCGCCAGGGCCAGGCCCTGCGCATGGTTGCCCGCCGATGCGGTGACCACGCCACGCGCACGCTCTTCAGCGGTCAGCTGCGTCAGCTTGTTATAGGCGCCGCGAATCTTGAACGAGAACACCGGCTGCAAGTCTTCGCGCTTGAGCCAGACCTTGTTGCCCAGCCGCTCGGAGAGCTGGCGAGCGGTCTGCAACGGGGTTTCTACGGCAACGTCGTAAACGCGCGAGGTGAGGATCTTTTTGACGTACTGTTCAAGCATCGGCGGAAATCACTGGGCGAGTTGGGCAGGGCCAAGGAGTCTAACCCAGCGTTTGGGCGGGCGACCACACGAATCCAGAGGTTTTGTTGGGTTATACTCGCGCCCCTCTTTACTCCCCGCCCGTTCCGGAGCCCGCATGACCCAGGATCAACTCAAACAGGCAGTGGCCCAGGCCGCCGTCGATTTAATCCTTCCTAAACTCGACGACAAAAGCATCGTCGGTGTCGGCACCGGCTCCACCGCCAACTGCTTTATCGATGCGCTGGCCCAGCACAAGGGCGCGTTCGACGGCGCCGTGGCCAGCTCCGAAGCCACCGCCGCTCGCCTCAAGGGCCACGGCATTCCGGTGTATGAGCTCAACACCGTGAGCGACCTGGAGTTCTACGTCGACGGCGCCGATGAAAGCGACGAACACCTGAACCTGATCAAAGGCGGCGGCGCAGCCCTGACCCGCGAGAAGATCGTCGCGGCCGTGGCCAAGACCTTTATCTGCATCGCCGACGCCAGCAAGCTGGTGCCGGTCCTCGGCGCGTTCCCGCTGCCGGTGGAAGTGATCCCGATGGCCCGCAGCCACGTGGCCCGCGAGCTGGTGAAACTGGGCGGCGACCCGGTGTACCGCGAAGGCGTGTTGACCGACAACGGCAACATCATCATCGACGTGTTCAACCTGCAGATCACCAACCCGGTAGAGCTGGAGACGCAGATCAACGCGATCGTCGGCGTGGTCACCAACGGCTTGTTCGCGGCGCGCCCGGCGGATGTGCTGTTGCTCGGCACCTCTGAAGGCGTGAAAACCCTCAAGGCCTGAGAACACCCCATTAGTCATGCAGTGTTTTCAGGGACTGGGTTTCTTGAAGACGTAGAACAGGTTCGGCTCGCTGACGAGGTACAACGTGCCCTCGTCATCCATGGCGATCCCTTCGGCCTGCGGCACCCGCTTCGTCAGGCCATGGCGCCCGTTCAGCAGTGACAGACTGCTTAGCGGGCGACCGTCGATATCCAGTTCCAGCACTAGGAACGACTCATCCGACAGCGCCAGCAAATGGCCGCTGCGCTCATCGTATTGCAGGCTCGACAGGTCACGTACAAACAGCCCGGCATCGCGCTTGGGGTTGTTGATCACGTGCACCGAGTAGGTTTTTTCCGGTTTGAAATGCGGGAAGCCGTGGACCTCGTAGATCAGCATCGGGTCGCGCTCCTTGGCCACGAACAGGCGCTTGCCCACCGAGTCATAGGCCAGGCCTTCAAAGCCCTTGTTGCCCCCCACGTGCAGGCCCAGCGTCATCTGTTCCGCATCGGCGGCATCGAGGAATTGGGTGTCGTCGTCCACATGCACCTTGATCAGCCGCTGCTGGCGCTCATCGCTGATGACATAAATGTTGTCGCTGATAAATTCCACTGCCTCGGCATCGCCGAAGCCCACCAAGGGAATACGCCGCAGGATCTTGCCCTCAAGGGACAACTCGATCAGCTCGGCGTTTTTATTGGTAACGGTAAACAGGCTTTTGCGCACCGGGTCGTAGGTCAGGGCCGACACATCGTCATCGAGCCCTTCGATCACTTGGGCCTCCAGCGCCACACGGTAATCCGCCAAGCCGATGGAGCGCTCATTCGTCGGCTGACGCCACGCCTGCCAGTTGAACCAGGCACGCTCGAACAGGCGAAAGTGCTGCGCAACGGCCCCGGCGCAGATCAGCGCGATCAACACAAGAATAGAGAACAGGGGTTTGGGGCGGGCTAGTCGACGCATCGGGGCGGGCTCAAAGTCAAAAGTGGCGAATGAATATCACGCCTGTCTGAATTTAAACTTAAACGCGCCCTGATGTCTGGCGAATGCCGCACACAGCGACATATCTGACGTAATCAGTTGTTATTTCTGCTTTTCGAAGCGATAGAACAGGTTGGGTTCACTGACCATGTAGAGCGTGCCGTCGTCGTCCATGGTCACGCCCTCGGCACGCGGAATGGTGTCTTTCAGGCCATTGAAACCGCCCAGCAAGGTCATGAAGCTGACTTGCTCACCCCTCTCGTCCAGCTCCAGCAGCAGATGGGAGTCGGCCGACAACACCAGTAGATGCCCGGTGCGCGGGTCGACCGCCAGTGCCGAGAGGTTGCGCATGTCCAGTTCGGTGTTGGTCAGCTTCACCTTGTTACCCGCCAGGGTCTGGCTGCCATCGCTTTTCCAGGTAAACAGGGCAGGCGGGCGCTCTTCGCCCAGGACCAATTGCTGGTTACGCTTATCCCAGGTGATCGCTTCAAAGGCCTTGTTCTGGTCCTTGGACGGGCCCAGGTCATAACTTGGGAAGTCGGCCTTGTTCAGCGCCGTGGTGGCAGCGTCGACCTTGACGATGGTCAGGCTATGCTGGCGCTCGTCGACCACGGCCATCAGGCCGTTTTCCATCATTGTCAGCCCTTCGGGGTTGTTCCATCCGTTGAGCGGCATCTTGCGCAGCACATCACCTTGCAAGGTCAGCTCGACGAGAAACGGGTTTTTGCCCATGACCGAGAACAGCGTCTTGGTCTGGGGGTTATAGGCCAGGTCCGAGGCCTCGTCCTTCTCCATACCCGGTAGCAACTTGGCGTCGATGACTGCGTGGTAGTCCGGCAACCACACGCTTTCCTGGCGCTCAGCGGTGGTTTCGAAACGTTCCAGCACCCACAGCACACCGCGATCATCCCAGTGCATGGCCCAGGCAATGCCGTACACAATCGCCCCGGCGAGAAACACCCAGGAATACCAGCGCAGGGCAAAACGGGAACGCAGCTTAGGGGTGACGGTAGGCAGGGGCACGGCCATTGGGCACTTTTCCGGAAAGTCAGCGTTAGGTGATAGCACAGGAACAACGGACCCGCGCGCTTGAGGCAGAGGATTATCCGGATGGGGTGTGAAAAAAATGCAAAAACTTGGATTTTGCGGTTGCACACGAATAAAGGTGGGAGGGGCTTGCCCCCTCCCACAGTTTTAACCGCGTTTCGTCAGCGCACGCTGCTTTCGAAGCGGTTCACACCCGACAGTTCCAGCACCAGCTCATCACCCACATTCAGCGGGCCCACGCCGGCCGGGGTGCCGGTAAGGATCACATCGCCCGCCTGCAGCGAGAAGCAGCCGGCCATGTGCTGGATCATCGGGATGATCGGGTTGAGCATCTGCGCGCTGTTACCGTCCTGGCGCACTTCGCCATTGATGCTCAAGCGGATACCGATATCGGTCACGTCCTGGAAAGTGCTGCCCACTACGAACGGCGCAATCACCGCCGCACCGTCGAACGACTTGGCGATTTCCCACGGCAGGCCCTTGGCTTTCAGCTCGGCCTGCTTGTCGCGCAGGGTCAGGTCCAGGGCCGGGGCGAAGCCGGAGATGGCGTCCAGTACTTCTTCACGGCTGGGCTTGTTCGACAACGGCTTGCCGATCAATACCGCGATTTCCGCTTCGTAGTGCACCGAACCGCGCTCGGTAGGGATGCTGAAACCACCTTCCAGCGGCACCACACAGCTGCCCGGCTTAATGAACAGCAACGGTTCGGTCGGCACCGGGTTGTCCAGTTCCTTGGCGTGCTCGGCGTAGTTACGCCCGATACACACCACTTTACCAACTGGAAAGTGGATGTTGGTGCCGTCGACATACTTGTGCTGGTAGCTCATGGAACGACTCCTTAAGGGCGGTTAAACAGCGAAGATCTTGCCTGGGTTCATGATCCCGTTAGGGTCGAACACCGCTTTGACGGCCTTCATGTATTCGATTTCAACCGGCGAGCGGCTGTAGGTCAGGTAATCACGCTTGGTCATGCCCACACCGTGCTCGGCCGAGATGGAACCGTTGTACTTCTGGACGGTTTCAAATACCCACTTGTTCACGGTGGCGCACTTGGCGAAGAACTCATCCTTGCTCAGGTTTTCCGGCTTGAGGATGTTCAGGTGCAGGTTGCCGTCGCCGATGTGGCCGAACCACACGATTTCGAAATCCGGGTAGTGTTCGCCGACGATCGCGTCGATTTCTTTCAAAAACCCTGGGACTTTGGAGACAGTCACCGAGATGTCGTTCTTGTAGGGGGTCCAGTGGGAAATGGTCTCGGAGATGTACTCGCGCAGTTTCCACAGGTTGTGCAGCTGGGTTTCGCTCTGGCTCATCACGCCGTCCAGCACCCAGCCCTGCTCCACACAGTGCTCGAAGGTTTCCAGCGCGTGGTTGGCGACTTCTTCGGTGGTGGCTTCGAACTCCAGCAGCGCGTAGAACGGGCACTCGGTGTCGAACGGCGCTGGCACGTCGCCACGGCCCATGACCTTGGCCAGGGCCTTGTCAGAGAAGAATTCAAAGGCGGTCAGGTCCAGTTTGCTCTGGAACGCGTGCAGCACCGGCATGATCGAGTCGAAATCGGTGGTGCCGAGCACCATCGCAGTAAGGTTTTTCGGCGCACGGTCCAGGCGCATGGTGGCTTCGACCACAAAGCCCAGGGTGCCTTCGGCACCGATGAACAGCTGGCGCATGTCATAGCCGGTGGCGTTCTTGATCAGGTCGCGGTTCAGCTCCAGTACGTCGCCCTTGCCGGTCACGACCTTCATGCCGGCCACCCAGTTGCGAGTCATGCCGTAGCGAATGACCTTGATCCCGCCGGCATTGGTGCCGATATTGCCGCCAATCTGGCTGGAGCCCGACGACGCGAAGTCCACCGGGTAGTACAGGCCTTTTTCTTCAGCGACGTTCTGCAATTGCTTGGTAACCACGCCCGGCTGGCACACAGCGGTGCGGTCGGTGAGGTTCACGTCGAGGATCTGGTTCATATAGTCGAACGAGACGACCACTTCACCATTGGCCGCCACTGCCGCCGCCGACAGGCCGGTACGACCACCCGACGGCACCAGCGCCACCTTGTGTGCATTGGCCCAACGAACAATGGCTTGCACCTGCTCGGTCGTCTTGGGGAAGACGATGGCGGTCGGCGCGGGTGCGAAATGCTTGGTCCAATCCTTGCCGTAAGCCTCCAGGGAGTCGGCATCGGTCAGCACTTTGCCGGGCTCAACCAGGGTCTTTAGCTCATCAATCAGGGCAGGATGGGTCATCGACAGAACTCTCGAACAATTCATGGTCATCCTGAGAACGCTTCACGTCGCAGGAATGAGTGTTAGCGGGGCGCGTATGCTAGCATACCGCCCCCGCAGGACAGAGCCCAAGGGCGTTTCTGCGGTGACGGCTTTCCTGCCGTCCGGGTCAGCTTGCGCTGCTCGATTCCCTGCCATTTTTCTCCGGGATACAGGTTTACGCAGATGAGCAAGACTTCTCTCGATAAGAGCAAGATCAAGTTCCTTCTTCTGGAAGGCGTCCACCCATCGGCTGTCGACGTTCTGAAAGCCGCCGGGTACACCAGCATTGAGTACATCACCAGTTCTCTGCCGGAAGCCCAGCTCAAGGAAAAGATCGCCGACGCGCACTTTATCGGCATTCGCTCCCGCACTCAGCTGACCGAAGAGATCTTCGATCACGCCAAGAAACTCGTGGCGGTCGGCTGTTTCTGCATCGGCACCAACCAGGTCGACCTCAACGCAGCGCGCGAGCGCGGCATCGCGGTGTTCAACGCACCGTACTCCAACACCCGCTCCGTTGCGGAACTGGTGCTGGCCGAGGCTATCCTGCTGCTGCGCGGCATTCCTGAGAAGAACGCTTCCTGCCACCGTGGCGGCTGGATCAAAAGCGCGGCCAACTCCTTCGAAATCCGCGGCAAGAAGCTGGGTATCGTCGGTTACGGTTCGATCGGTACGCAACTGTCGGTCCTGGCGGAAGGCCTGGGCATGCAGGTGTTCTTCTACGACACCCTGACCAAGCTGCCGCTGGGCAACGCCACGCAAGTGTCGAGCCTGACCGAGCTGCTGGGGATGTCCGACATCGTGACCCTGCACGTTCCGGAAACCGCTGAGACCCAGTGGATGATCGGCGAGAAGGAAATCCGCGCCATCAAGAAAGGCGGCATCCTGATCAACGCGGCACGCGGCACTGTGGTCGAGCTGGACGCCCTGGCCGACGCGATCAAGGACAAGCACCTGATCGGCGCCGCCATCGACGTGTTCCCGGTAGAGCCACGCTCCAACGACGACATCTTCGAAAGCCCGCTGCGTGGCCTGGACAACGTGATCCTGACCCCGCACATCGGTGGTTCCACCGCTGAAGCCCAAGCCAACATCGGCCTGGAAGTGTCGGAAAAGCTGGTCAAGTACAGCGACAACGGTACGTCCGTTTCCTCGGTCAACTTCCCGGAAGTGGCGCTGCCGGCTCACCCTGGCAAGCACCGTCTGCTGCACATCCACCAGAACATCCCTGGCGTGATGATGGAGATCAACAAGGTCTTCGCGGAAAACGGCATCAACATCTCCGGTCAGTTCCTGCAGACCAACGAGAAGGTCGGCTACGTGGTGATCGACGTCGACGCCGAATACTCGGACCTGGCGCAAGAGAAGCTGCAGCACATCAACGGCACGATTCGTAGCCGCGTGTTGTTCTAAGGTTTCAACGCAGCACGAAAAAGGGAGCCCCTCGGGGCTCCCTTTTTTTCATCTGAACAAATCTTACTTGACGTTAACCGTGATCACTTTCGAGGCTACAGTCGGGTTGAACTGCATGTGCAGTTTGTCGCCGGCAACCAGTTGCAGCGTGTGTTTGCCTGGAGTGAGGGTCAGCTCGGTTTCGGTCTGGGCCTTGCCGTAGTGGATCACGGTGTCGGTGGCGGGGATCGGCACGCCGGCGTCAGGCAGTTCTTTCTGGTCGACCAGCAGATGGTGGTGACCGGTGCCTGGATCCTGGCTGGTGGCCGGGGCCAGCTTCAGGCCTTCCATGCCGAATTTGACGGTGAAGGTCTTGTCGACGGTGGCGCCGTCTTTTGGCGACACGATGAATACTTTGGCGCCTTCAGGTGGAGCACTGCGCGGGATGCCGTCGGCGGCGGTAGCCAACATCGAAGCACCCAGCAGCAGGCTGGCAATCGTTGCACGGGACAAAAGGGCTTTCATTCGCTTCTCCAGTTTCTATGAAATCTGTAGGGTTATGACAACTTCGCGACAAATTGCGGTCCAAGGCACTCAACACCATAGCAAAGCGAGGCTGAACGGCGCCTCGCACATTCGAATTCTTTAGGAGTGACCATGCGCTTTTCGCCTGGCCTGTTACTGCTGCTTCCCCTTCTGAGCCCTTTGGCGCATGCCGAACTGGTCGATGATGTGTTCGACCGTGGCGAACTGCGCATCGCCGTTGAAGCCAACACCCCGCCGTTCAACTTCAAGCAAGGCGACAAACTGACCGGCTTCGAAGTGGAACTGGGTGAGCAACTGGCCCAGGAGATGGACGTGCGCCCCTCGTTTATCACCACCGATGACACCGACCTGCTGCCGGGGGTGGAAACCGGCAAGTACGACGTGGCCATCAACCATATCGCTATGACTGTCGAGCTGCAGGATCGGTTCGATTTCAGTGAGCCTTACAACGAGAAGCCTGAGCTGGCGATCCCGTTCCAGAAGGGTAATCCGGCGTTCAAGGCGAGCCTGGACAAGGCGTTGCAACGCTTGAAGGCGGATGGCCGATTAAAGGCATTGGCGCAGAAGTGGCTTGAAGGCGACACACCGGTAGCCAAGGCACAGTAGATCAACGGTGGGAGGGGGCTTGCTCCCGATTGCGGAGTGTCAGCGACTGCATGGTTGACTGATTCACCGCTATCGGGAGCAAGCCCCCTCCCACAATTTCTGATCTAGGCAGGGCTTGAGAGTTGGGTGAGGGCGGCGGCGGCCTCGGGGAGTTCCAGCTCGCTGAACACCTGTACCCCATGCTGCCTGAGCAGCGCCGTGGTGACGCCTTCGCCTGCCACCTTCACGCCCCTGAAGGTGCCGTCGTAGGTCTGCAGGTTACCGCACGACGGGCTATTGGCCTTGAGCACAGCGATGCGGATGTTGTGGCGCTGCACCAGCGCCAATGCCTGGCGGGCGCCATCGAGGAACGCGGCGCTGAAATCTTCGCCCTCGGCGGTCAGCACCTGGGCACGGCCCTCCCACACATCCACGCCCTGCCCGCCCGGAATCTCCGCCGCCGGGCGCGGCGTCGGCAACCCGCCCGACACTTCCGGGCAGATCGCAACCACACGCCCCTCGGCCTGCCACACCGCCAACAGGTCGAATGGCCCGCTGGCCCCGCCGTCGTAGCGCACCTTGTGGCCAAGCAGACAGCGGCTGATCAGAATCTTTTGCATGCTTAAAACGGCTCGTTGCCCCGCCGGCGAAACCAGCCGGTGAGGGACAGGCGTTCGCGCGTAGCGGGCATGACTTCGTGGGGCACTTCGCCCGACAGGAACACCACCAGGCAACCGCCCGTGGGCACCACATCGTATTCGACGCCGTCCTTGAGGTACATGCGCAACTGGCCGCCATGCTCGGGCAGCCAAGCGTCGTTCAAGTAGATCACCGCCGAGACCATGCGCCGGTCATCGTCGCGGAAGCGGTCCAGGTGCTTGAGGTAAAACGCCCCCGGCGGGTACAGCGCGAAGTGGCTTTCGAAATCCTCAAGGCCGAGGAACAAACTGCGGTTCATGGCCAGGCGCAGGCTGTCCATCAACGCCATATAGGTGTCGCAGACCGCCGCATCGCCCTCTTCCAGCCACTGGATGTGGTCGCCGCGAATACCTTCGCGAATCTCCTGGGTCGGACCGCGTCCCACCGCTGCCGGAGCCAACTCACCCTCGGCTGCACGTTTATGGCACTCAGCCGCCAGTTCCAGGGTCAGAGCCTGGGGTAGGAAGCCGTCCTGCCGGGACCAGCCCTTTTCGGCCAGGTCGTCGACAATACGTTGCAGCAAAGGGTGATCGAGGGGTATTTGCATGGCGCGCATAGTATCCATACGCCTGTGAATCCGACAGAGCCGCCGAGCGTCTGAATACACTTTAGTCAGGTGACTGATAGGACTTCTCGACAAATCCTACGCCCGACACGGACAATAGTGGCCGACTGACAGGAGTCCATATGCGTCGTTTGTTTTTTTCATTGCTGATGTTCTGCGTTTTGCCCGCCTGGGCAGACGGCCATGACCAGTTGTACAAGGTCGCCGGCTGGGCCGAACAACGTGCACATTTCAATGACGCCCTCAGTGCCGCCCAGCAACGCTACCGCAATAGCCTGCCGCCAGCGGTGTACCAGGCGCTGGTGGACAACAGTAATAAACGCTTTGCCGCGCAGTCCATGGACCAGCGCGCCGAGGCGCAATTGCGCAAGAACCTGGCGGACCCGAAGCCCGCCCTGGCCTTTTTCCAATCGCCCCTGGGCCGCAAGATTGTCGCCGCTGAGTTGCTCGCCACGCGCCGCGACCAGTTGGCAAAAAACGCCCAGGGCCTGCCGAAAATCCAAGCCGACGCGACCCGCAGCCTGATCATCGGCCACCTGGCCCAGGCCCTGCCCGCCCGTGAAGCCGGCGCGGAAGTCAGCCTGGCGATTGCCGGTGTGGCGGCCGACAGCCTGAGCCAGATGATCCCCGGTTTGTTGGGCGGTGGTCAGGCCCAGGGCATGTTGAATGGCCAACGCGAGCGGCTGATGCAGCAGATCGACAAAGATCTGAACAACACGCTGTTGTACGTCTATCGGGATTTGTCTGACCCGGAGCTGGAAGAATTCGCTACGTTTGCGGAGTCGCCGGAGGGTAAGGCGTATTACCAGGCGGCGCTGGCAGCCATTCGCGCGGGCCTTGCGGTCGGCCAAAGCACCTCTAGCCTGACGCAGTAACAAATGTGGGAGGGGGCTTGCCCTCTCCCACATTTTTTAGATTGAGTTACTTCAGGTGATCGGTGAGGTACGTGAAATACGCTTCGCGAATCTCCGGTATCTCATTCGCCAAGTGGTGCCTGCCACGCGGCAGCATCAACACCTCGGGCTGGTCGAACTTGCTCCTTAGCACCTGCAAGTTGTGCTGCCAGTCCACCGTCATATCTTCCTCCCCCTGCACAATCACCGGCCGCCTAGGGCTGCGCGGTGCGGCTTCGATACGTTTGATCCAGCGCGCCAAGGCGCCCACCCAGGCGGTAGGCAGTTGACGCGGCTGCAGCGGGTCGGCCTCAAGGAAGGGCTTGAACGCGGGATCGTGGGTGTTCTCGCTGAACCGCCGCGCGATGCCTTTGACGAATGGCCGCAACAGGTAATAGCTGACCTGCGACCAGCCCCAGGCACGCGGCCGCACCAGTGGCGAGAGCAGGAACGTCTTGCCTTGGGCCGGGCTGTCAACGCCATGGTTGAGCACGTGATCCACCACCACCGCGCCGCCGGTGCTTTGCCCGAACAGGTGCCAAGGTTGCGGCAGTTGCAGTGCTTCGGCTTGGCCAAACAGCGCCTGCACCACCTGTTGATACACCGCAAAATCATCGATGCTGGCGCGCACGCCGCTGGACAGGCCGTGCCCCGGCAAATCGCAGGCGATCACCACGAAGCCCTGGTCCAACGCCCAGTCCACCACATGGCGATACAAGCCCATATGGTCGTAGAAGCCGTGGAACATGAACATCGTCGCCACCGGCACGGGCGGCCACCACACTTGCGCGACCACCTCGAACCCGTCCACCTCGAAGCGTCCCAGACGGCTGACCACCGGAACGTTGCGCGCCGCCAGGTCCAGCCCGTAGAAACGTTGATAGACCCGTGCCTCGGCTGAAAGCGGCTGCGCATCCACCAGGGGTCGCAAGCTTTCGCGCAGATGATCGGGGTCAAAGGTGACGGGCATAAAGGGTTCCAGACTGACGGCGAAGATGAATATCGAGCTGCGATATTCATCTGTCAGGACAAGCATGGCAAGCTACGCGACCTTCGAGGATACATCTGAATGCGACAGCCCTACCGTACCGCCCTGTTCGCCAGCCTGATCCTGGTTATCTGCGCCGGCGTGCTGTGGGCCGCGTATGACTGGTTCCAGGGCCGCTACCTGCGCGCCTTCAGCGAACACACGGCGGTTTTTTCCGGTGACCCGCTGAAACTGCCTGCCGACCTCGCCGGCCCCGGCCCGATCCGCCTGGTGCACTTCTGGGACCCCGCCTGCCCCTGCAACGTCGGCAACCAGCAGCACCTGGGCGAGCTGATCGAGCACTACGCGCCCCAAGGCGTCGAGTTCTACGCCCTGCAAAAGCCCGGCAGCCACGGCCAACTGCCCGACAACCTGCGCCGCATGAAAACCCTCACCGCCCTGCCCGGTGCCGACCAAGTACCGGCCAGCCCGGCCGTGGGCATCTGGGACCGCAGCGGCAAGCTCGCGTATTTCGGCCCCTACAGCGAAGGCCTCACGTGCAATTCCAGCAACAGTTTTATTGAGCCGATCTTGAAGGCCCTTGAAGCGGGACGCGAGGTGAATGCCACGCACACTCTGGCGGTGGGCTGCTATTGTTCGTGGCCAACAGGCTCGTAACTCGCCACCCACTCTTGGTAAGGAATGTTCATGAAGCGCGTCTTGCGGGTTCTCGCGGTTCTTGTAGTGATGATCGCCCTCGGCGCAGGTGCGTACGTCTACAGCAAACAACCCACCCGCCAGGGCACGGTGACACTGGCCAACCTGCAAGGCTCGGTCACGGTGCGCTACGACGACCGTGGCGTGCCGCACATTCGGGCCGAGAATGAAACCGACCTCTATCGCGCCTTGGGCTATGTGCATGCCCAGGACCGCCTGTTCCAGATGGAGATCATGCGGCGCCTGGCCCGTGGCGAGCTGGCCGAGGTGCTCGGGCCCAAGGTGCTGGAGACCGACAAGTTGTTCCGCAGCCTGCGCATTCGCGACCGCGCGGCCACCTATGTGGCGCAGCTGGACCATGAGTCGGCGCACTGGAAGGCGCTGCAAGCCTATCTGGACGGGATTAACCAATATCAGGACAGCCACGCCCGCCCGATGGAGTTCGACGTGCTGGGCATCCCCAAGCGGCCGTTTACCGCCGAGGACACCATCAGCGTCGCCGGGTATATGGCCTACAGCTTTGCCGCTGCCTTTCGTACCGAGCCTTTGCTGACTTACGTACGTGACCAATTGGGCAGCGACTACCTGAAAGTCTTCGACCTCGACTGGCAACCCAAGGGCGCCCTCAACCTGGCTGCCGGCGATTGGCAGACCCTCGGCGCCATCGCTGCCCTGAGTGAGCAGGCCCTGGCCGACAACGGCCTGCCGCAGTTCGAAGGCAGTAACGCCTGGGCCATCAGCGGCAACCGCACCCAGAGCGGCAAACCGTTGCTGGCCGGCGACCCGCATATCCGTTTCTCGGTGCCGTCGGTGTGGTATGAAGCGCAGCTGTCAGCGCCAGGGTTCGAGTTGTATGGCTATCACAACGCCCTCGTGCCGGTGGCGTTCCTGGGGCACAACCTGGACTTCGGCTGGAGCCTGACCATGTTCCAGAACGATGACCTCGACCTCATCGCCGAAAAGACCAACCCGGACAACCCCAACCAGGTCTGGTACCACGGCCAGTGGGTCGACATGACAAGCACCGAGCAACAGATTGCGGTGAAGGGCCAGGCGCCGGTGACCTTGACCCTGCGCCAATCGCCCCACGGCCCGATCATCAATGACGTGCTGGGCGAAAACGCCGGCAACACACCGATTGCCATGTGGTGGGCGTTCCTCGACACCCAGAACCCGATCCTCGAAGGGTTCTACCAGCTCAACCGCGCCGACACCCTGGTCAAGGCGCGTGCGGCGGCAGCCAAGGTGTCCGCGCCGGGGCTGAACATTGTGTGGGCGAATGCCAAGGGCGATATCGGCTGGTGGGCGGCGGCGCAGTTGCCGATTCGTCCGGCCGGGGTCAACGCCGGGTTTATACTCGACGGCAGCAGCCCCCAAGCCGACAAACTGGGCTTCTACCCCTTCAGCGCCAACCCCCAGGAAGAGAATCCGGCACGTGGTTATGTGGTGTCGGCCAACGCCCAGCCGGTTTCGCCCACCGGCATGGAGATCCCCGGCTATTACAACCTGGCCGACCGTGGCCAGCAGTTGAACACGCAGTTGAGCGACAAGAGCGTGAAGTGGGACGTGAACAACAGCCAGGCCCTGCAACTGGGCACCACCACCGCCTTCGGCCCGCGCCTGCTGGCGCCGCTGTTGCCGGTGCTGCGCGAGGCGGTCAAGGACCCGGTGCAGTTGAAACTGGTGGAGCAGCTTGCACGCTGGAAGGGTGACTACCCGCTGGACTCCACCAGCGCCACGCTGTTCAACCAGTTCCTGTTCAACCTGGCCGACGCCGCCTTCCACCCGAAGCTCGGCGACGCCATGTTCAAGACCCTGCTCAGCACCCGCGTGATCGACGCTGCCCTGCCACGCCTGGCCGCCGCGCCGGATTCGCCGTGGTGGGATGGCAAGCGCGCGGAGACCGTCAAGCTCGCCTGGGACAACAGCCTGGCGCACCTCAAGGCCACCTTAGGGGATGATCCGACCCAGTGGCAGTGGGGCAAGGCGCACACCCTGACCCACGGCCACCCGCTGGGCTCGCAGAAGCCGTTGGACCTGATCGTCAATGTCGGCCCGTTCCCGGCGCCGGGCACCCACGAAGTGCCGAACAACCAGTCCGCCAATATCGGCCCGGCGCCGTGGCCCGTCACCTACGGGCCTTCTACGCGCCGCCTGATCGACTTCGCCGACGTGGCGCACGCCCTGACCATCAACCCGGTCGGGCAAAGCGGTGTGCCGTTTGACCGGCATTACGGCGACCAGGCGGAAACCTACATCGAAGGCGGTTACGAACAGGCGCATTTCACCGATGAAGAAGTGACGGCCAATACGCGCGGAACACTGAAACTGCTGCCCGCCAGATAACCGCTTGCAACGCGGTCAAACGGTGGGAGCGGGCTTGCTCGCTCCCACATTAGATCGGCGCCGCAAAGTTAAGCCGGAACTGTTGCGGCGTCACGCCCAGCCGGCGGTTGAACACACTGCGCATGTGCTGGGCATCGCGAAAGCCGCATTGATAGGCCACAGTCTTGAGCGGCGCCGGGCTGCTTTCCAGCATCACCCGCGCCGCGTCCACCCGCGCCCGCTCGACAAACTCCGCCGGGGTGATGCGTGCTTCACGGGCAAACACCCGCGAGAAGTTGCGCGCGCTCATATTGGCTGCCTTGGCCAAGTCGGCAATGGTCAGGTCCCCCGTCAGGTTCGCCAGCACGTGCAGCTGCACCTGCGCCACCGCTGACGTGGTTTCGGCGTGGGGCGTGAGAAACGGGCTGAACTGCGACTGCCCACCCGAGCGCTGGGTAAACACCACCAGGCGCTTGGCCACACTCAACGCGACTTCCGGGCCATGATCCTGGGCCAGCAGATACAGCGACAGATCGATGCCCGCCGTGACCCCGGCCGAGGTGTAGAGGTTGCCGTCCTGCACGTAGAGGCGGTCGGCCTCAACCTGGGCGGTGGGGCACAGGCGCGCCAGATCAGCCGCGTCGTTCCAATGGGTGGTGACGGTTTTCCCATCCAGCAGCCCAGCTCGGGCCAGCATGAACGCGCCGTTGCAGATCGAACCGAAGCGTTGCGCACGCGCCGTGGCGCCCCGCAACCAATCATCGAACTGCGTGCCGAAGTCTTCGAAGGGTAACTGCGGGCCGCCAGCGACCAGCAGCAGGTCATAAGCGTGCAGGGCTTCGCTGTAGTGCCGGTGGGCCTGCAATGACAGGCCGTTGGAGGCGGCCATGGTGCCACGGCCAAGGCCAATCACTTCAAGCTGGTAATGGTCCTCAGGCGCTAGAAACCGGTTGGCCTCGCAAAACACATCCATGGGGCCGGTCACGTCCAGTGACTGGACGCCGGGAAAAATCAGGATGGCAACGGTTTTGCCCATGAACAACACACCTTCTCTAACTGAATAAACGCAATTGCCCTCCCACATTTTGATTTTTGCAAGGTTCGAGGGACCAATCGCCTGCTACACCCTAGCTGATTTTGCCTTGGCACGATGTGGCTGCACATTGGCCGACATCGCTTCCTCGCCGCGCTAGCCCCTCCACGGGCACGCGACCAGACTGGATGCTTTCCAGAGGAGAACGCCCATGACCACCACTATCGCCGGCATCCAGATCCCTGACAGCGCCCTGGCCAAGGCCACCACCGAATACATCCGTGACGTCGAATCCGACCTGCTTTACCACCATTCCCGCCGGGTATTCCTGTTCGGCGCGTTGAGTGGCGAACGCAAGCAACTCGCCTACAACCCGGAGCTGCTCTACGTCGGCGCGATGTTCCATGACCTCGGCCTGGTGGAAGGCCATCGCAGTAACGACGAACGCTTCGAAGTGGACGGCGCCAACGCCGCCGCGGCCTTCCTCAAGCCTTACGGGCTGAGCGATGACGACATCGAACAGGTGTGGTTGTCCATCGCCCTGCACACCACGCCGGGGGTGCCGCAGCATTTGCGTCCAACCGTTGCACTGGTGACTGCGGGTGTCGAAATGGACGTGCTGGGCATGGACTACGCCGCGTTCAGCAACGTGCAGCGCGACGCCGTGGTGCATGCGCATCCACGCGGTGAAGGGTTCAAGGAGTGCATCATCTGCGCGTTCGCCGACGGTTTGCGACATCGCCCGCAGACCACGTTTGGCAACGTGAAGACGGATGTGCTGGTGGATCAGGAGCCGGGGTTCCGGCCGATGAATTTTGTCGAAGTCATCCGCAAATCCCCCTGGACTGCTTAACCAACAAGCCAAACCCGATCCATGTAGTGAGCGGGCTTGCCCCGCGCTGGGCTGCGGAGCGGCCCCTTTTGCAGGCACCACATTCCTTCAGAAAGAACGCGGTGCCTGGTTTTGGGGCCGCTCCGCAGCCCAGCGCGGGGCAAGCCCGCTCACCACAACAAGCCCGCCCACCACAGCGAGCTTGCTCACCACAGCAGGCCTACTCACCACAGCGAGCCCGCTCACCTCAGCAGGCCCCTCCCACATTGGGTCCCCGTTCCGGGTTTTAAACCGGTGCAGGCGCCCGACGCTTGTCCGGCTGCTGCCAGCCATCTGCCGCTGCTTCTTCGATGGCTTGCTGGATCGCCTTCTTGCGCATCTCTTCCGCACGGCGGCTGAAGAACCACACCAGGAAGGTCACCAGCGACACCGCCAACAGGATCAGGCTGGCCACGGCGTTGATCTCGGGTTTAACCCCAAGACGCACCGCCGAGAACACTTCCATCGGCAAGGTCGTCGACCCCGGCCCCGACACGAAGCTCGCCAGCACCAGGTCATCCAGGGACAGCGCGAACGACATCATGCCGCCCGCCGCCAACGACGGCGCGATCATCGGGATGGTGATCAGGAAGAACACCTTCCACGGCCGCGCGCCCAGGTCCATCGCCGCTTCTTCGATCGACAGGTCCAGCTCACGCAGGCGCGCCGACACCACCACGGCCACATACGCCGCGCAGAACGTGGTGTGGGCGATCCAGATGGTGACGATGCCACGTTCCTGGGGCCAGCCAATCATCTGCGCCATGGCCACGAACAGCAGCAACAGCGACAGGCCAGTGATCACTTCCGGCATCACCAATGGCGCGGTCACCAGGCCGCCGAACAGCGTGCGGCCCTTGAACTGGCTGATGCGCGTCAGCACGAACGCCGCCAGCGTACCCAGCGCTACTGCCGCCACCGCCGTGTAGCAGGCGATTTCCAGGGAGCGGGCCACCGAGCCCATCAACTGGGTGTTGTCCAGCAGGCCCACGTACCACTTGATCGACCAACCGCCCCACACTGTGACCAGCTTGGATTCGTTGAACGAGTAGATCACCAGGATCAGCATCGGCAGGTAGATGAACAACAACCCCGCCACCAGCATGAAGCTTGAGAAACTGACGCGCTTCATATCTTGCCCTCCATCTCTTTGGCTTGGCTGCGGTTGAACAGGATGATCGGCACGATCAGGATCGCCAGCATCACCACCGCCAGGGCAGACGCCACCGGCCAGTCACGGTTGTTGAAGAATTCTTGCCACAACACTTTACCGATCATCAGGGTTTCCGGGCCGCCCAGCAGTTCCGGAATCACGAACTCGCCCACCACCGGGATAAACACCAGCATGCAGCCGGCGATGATGCCGTTCTTGGACAGCGGCACGGTGATTTTCCAGAAGCTGTTGAAGGTGCTCGAACCCAGGTCGGATGCGGCTTCCAGCAGGCTCTGGTCATGCTTCACCAGGTTGGCGTACAGCGGCAGGATCATGAACGGCAGGTACGAATAGACCACGCCGATATACACCGCGATGTTGGTGTTGAGGATCTGCAGCGGCTCGTTGATCAACCCCATGGACATCAGGAAGCCATTGAGCAAGCCGTTGTTGCTGAGGATGCCCATCCACGCATACACGCGGATCAGGATCGCGGTCCAGGTCGGCATCATGATCAGCAGCACCAGCACGGTCTGCATCTCTTTGCGCGCAGTGGCAATGGCGTAGGCCATCGGGTAGCCGATCAGCAGGCACAGCAGCGTGCTGAAGAACGCCATTTTCAGCGAGCCCAGGTACGCGGCGATGTACAACTCGTCGCCCGCCAGCAGGCTGTAGTTCGCCAGGTTCAGCACCACCTGCAGCTTCTGCTCAACGTAGGTGTAGATCTCGGTGTAGGGCGGGATCGCCACGTCGGCTTCGGCGAAGCTGATTTTGAGGACGATGAAAAACGGCAACGCGAAGAACAGGAACAGCCACAGGAACGGAATCCCGATGACGACCTGCTTCCCGGTGGGGATTATGCGGTTCAAGCGGCGCTTGAGCTTCTTGGTGTTCATGAGCGAAGTACCACGCCGCTGTCGTCTTCCCACCACACGTAGACCTGGTCACCCCAGGTCGGCCGCTGGCCACGGCGCTCGGCGTTGGCCACGAAGGACTGCACCAGCTTGCCACTCGGCAGCTCCACGTAGAACACCGAGTGGCCACCCAGGTAGGCGATGTCATGCACCTTGCCGCTCGACCAGTTGTGCTCGCAGGTCGGCATTTCGGTGGTAACCAGCAGCTTTTCCGGGCGGATGGCGTAGGTCACCGACTTGTCTTCCACCGAGGTGGCGATGCCGTAGCCCACGTAGATATCGCGGTCCAGGTCCGGGCACTTGAGCACCGCGTGGCCTTCGGCGTCGTCCACCACTTGGGTGTCGAAGATGTTGACGTTGCCGATAAACTCGCACACCAGGCGACTGGTAGGCGTTTCGTAGATGTCGATCGGGCTGCCGATCTGGGCGATCCAGCCCAGGTGCATGATCGCGATGCGCTCGGCCATGGTCATGGCCTCTTCCTGGTCGTGGGTCACCATCACGCAGGTCACACCCACGCGCTCGATGATTTCCACCAACTCCAGCTGCATCTGCGAGCGCAGTTTCTTGTCGAGGGCGCCCATCGGCTCATCGAGCAGCAGCAGTTTCGGGCGCTTGGCCAGGGAGCGCGCCAACGCCACACGCTGACGCTGGCCACCGGACAACTGGTGCGGCTTGCGCTTGGCGTACTGGCTCATCTGCACCAGCTTGAGCATCTCAGCCACACGGGCGTCGACCTCGGCCTTGGGAATCTTGTCCTGCTGCAGGCCGAACGCGATGTTCTGCGCCACGGTCATGTGCGGGAACAGCGCATAGGACTGGAACATCATGTTGATCGGCCGCTCATAGGGCGGCATGTCAGTGATGTCCACACCGTCGAGGTAGATGCGCCCCTCAGTCGGGCGCTCGAAACCTGCGAGCATGCGCAGCAAGGTGGACTTGCCCGAACCCGAACCGCCGAGCAAGGCGAAGATCTCACCTTTCTTGATTTCCAGGGACACATCGTCCACGGCAATCGTCTCGTCGAACTTCTTCGTGACCCGGTCGATTTTGACCAACACCTTCTTCGGTGTCTGGTCGCCCTCGAGGGCTTTCTTATAGGCGCCGGAGGCAACTGCCATTTACGAAACTCCCAAAAAAAACAGTGCAGTTCGCCCGAGGCGGGCGAACCCAGGATAGTTTGAGCCTTACTTGCCCGTCTTGACCTTGGTCCAGCTACGGGTCATCAAACGTTGCACTTTCGGGGGTAGCTCGAAGTTCACGAATGTCCGGTCGAGTACCGCCTGCGGTGGGTAAACCGCTTCGTCGGTGCGTATCGATTGCTCCATCAGTTTGTCCGACCCAGGGTTAGGGTTGGCGTAACCGACGTAATCACTGACCTGGGCGATCACCTCAGGTTGCAGCAAATAGTTGATGAAGGCGTGGGCCTCTTTGACGTTGGTCGCATCCTTGGGGATGGCCAGCACGTCGAACCACAGGTTGCCGCCTTCTTTCGGAATGGCGTAGGCGATGTTCACGCCTTTGCCCGCCTCGGCCGCGCGGGCCTTGGCCTGGAACACATCGCCGGAGAAACCGGCCGCCACGCAGATGTTGCCGTTGGCCAGGTCGGAGATGTATTTGGATGAATGGAAGTAGGTCACGTAAGGACGCACTTTCAGCAGCTTGGCTTCAGCCTTCTTGTAGTCTTCAGGGTTGGTGCTGTTGGGATCAAGGCCCATGTAGTTGAGCACCGCCGGCAGCATTTCATCCGCAGAGTCCATGAACGACACGCCGCACGTCGCCAGCTTCTTCATGTTTTCCGGCTCGAACAGCACGGCCCAGGAGTCGATATGGTCGACGCCCAGCACTTCTTTCACCTTGTCGACGTTGTAGCCGATGCCATTGGTGCCCCACAGGTACGGCACGGCGTACTGGTTGCCCGGGTCGTTCTTTTCCAGGCGCTTGAGCAACGCCGGATCGAGGTTGGCGTAATGTGTCAGCAGCGACTTGTCAAGCTTCTGGAACGCTCCGGCCTTGATCTGCTTGCCGAGGAAGTGGTTGGACGGCACCACCACGTCGTAGCCGGTACGCCCGGCCAGCAGCTTGCCTTCCAGGGTTTCGTTGGAGTCAAACACGTCATACACGGGCTTGATGCCGCTGGCTTTTTCGAAGTTGGCCAGGGTGTCGGTGCCGATGTAGTCCGACCAGTTATAAATATGCACAGTCGGTGCGGCCTGCACGCTGACAGCCAGCGTGATACCTGCACCCACCAGCAAGGCTTTGCGAAATAAAGAAATTGGCACGTGGAGGTCCTCTTAAATAGTTGGGCCTTAAAGTTGTTGCCCGGCAACAAAACCGGCGCGCAACTTACCCTCGATAAACCGATCCGGCAAAACTTTCTGGCATTTAATGTGTGGGAGGGAGCTTGCTATGGTGAGGCGGCTTGTCCACCGCCGGGTTCACCGCAGATTGGTGGGGCTGCTTCGCAGCCCAGCGCGGGGCAAGCCCGCTCACCACATTTCCCCCTCCCACAAGGTTCAGGGCTTATTTACCGGACTTGATCTTGGTCCAGCTGCGCGTCATTTCACGCTGGGTTGCGGCTGGCAGGTCAGCAATGGCATAGAGCTTGGCTTGCACGTCTGCTGGCGGGTAGATGCCCGGGTCGCTGGTGATGTCTTTGTCGACCAGTGCGGTGGCTTTCGCGTTACCGTTCGGGAAACGTACGCTGTTGGTGATCGAAGCCATTACTTCCGGCTTCAACAGGTAGTTCATGAATTTGTAGGCGGCGTCGACGTTTTCGGCATCTTTAGGGATGGCGACCATGTCGAAGAAGCTACCGGCGCCTTCTTTCGGAATGTCGTAGGCCACTTTCACTTTGCCACCGGCTTCAGCCGCGCGGGACTTGGCCTGCTGGATGTCACCCGAATAACCCACGGCGACGCAGATGTTGCCGTTGGCCAGGTCGGAAATGTACTTGGACGAGTGGAAGTAGCCGATCGAAGGACGGATCTTCAGGAACAGCGCTTCGGCTTGCTTGAGGTCGTCTTTCTTCTGGCTGTCGGTCGGCAGGCCCAGGTAATGCAGCGCGATCGGCAGCATTTCGGTTGGCGAGTCGAGGAAGCTCACGCCGCAGCTTTTCAGCTTGGCGATGTTCTCAGGCTTGAGCAGCACGTCCCAGGAATCGATCTTGTCCACGCCCAGCGCAGCCTTGACCTTCTCCGGGTTGTAGCCGATGCCGATCGAGCCCCACATGTACGGGAAAGCGTGCTTGTTATCCGGGTCGCTGACCGACACGGCTTTCAGCAGGGATTTGTTCAGGTTGTCATAGTTGGACAGTTTGGACTTGTCCAGCTCCTGGTAGACACCCGCCTTGATCTGCTTGGCGAGGAAGTTGTTCGACGGTACGACGATGTCGTAACCGGACTTGCCTGCCAGCAACTTGGCTTCCAGGGTCTCGTTGCTGTCGAACACGTCGTACACCACTTTGATGCCGGACTCTTTTTCAAAGTTGGCGATGGTATCCGGCGCGATGTAGTCGGACCAGTTGTAGACGTGCAGCACTTTATCGTCTGCCTGGGCCGCGCCCGCCATTGCGCCCATCAGGGACAAGGCGAGGAGGGTCTTGCCAGCGTTCTTCAAACCTAATGCCTTCATTTGGTGATGCTCCAATTTTTCTTTTTTGGGCCACGTTCTTACAAGGTTTTGCGGCCCGTCTAAAGGGCAACAAAACAGGGCGACAGTCTGGCAAGTTCTGAGGCCGGCTTTCAACCAAAGCCTCATCTATAACTGCTCAGCACACAGCGCCCGAAAGCCGCTGCGCACTGAGCCTAGCACTTAGCCCTGCAATGCCGCCAAAGTCAGGTCCAGGCAATGCCGAGCCTTGGTCACCAGCTCGTCAATTTCGGCCTGGCTGATCACCAGCGGCGGCGAAATGATCATGGTGTCGCCCACGGCGCGCATGATCAGGCCATTCTCGAAGCAGAAGGTTCGGCAGATCATGCCTGCGCCCTTGCCTTCGTAACGCTTGCGCGTTGCCTTGTCCTGCACCAGCTCAATCGCACCGAGCATGCCCACACCGCGCACTTCACCCACCAACGGGTGATCCGCCAGCTCCCGTAGACGTTTCTGCAAATACGGTGCCGTTTCGTCGTGAACGCGGTTAACGATTTCTTCATCGCGCATGATGCGGATGTTTTCCAGGGCCACTGCCGCCGCCACCGGGTGGCCGGAGTAGGTGAAGCCGTGGTTGAAATCGCCACCTTCGTTGAGCACGGCCACCACATCGTCGCGCACGATCAAGCCGCCCATGGGGATGTAACCCGAGGTCAGGCCCTTGGCGATGGTCATCATGTGGGGCTTGAGGTCGTAGAAATCGCTACCGAACCACTCACCGGTCCGGCCGAAACCGCAGATCACCTCATCGGCGACAAACAGGATGTCGTACTTGGCGAGGATTTCCTTGATGCGCGGCCAGTAGGTGGCGGGCGGCACGATCACACCACCGGCGCCCTGGATCGGCTCGGCAATAAAGGCACCGACGTTGTCCACGCCCAGTTCCAGGATCTTCTCTTCCAACTGGTTGGCAGCCCACACGCCGAATTCTTCGGGGCTCATGTCGCCGCCTTCGCCAAACCAGTACGGCTGGGCGATGTGGGTAATGCCCGGGATCGGCAAGTCGCCCTGCTCATGCATATAGGTCATGCCGCCCAGGCTGGCGCCGGCCACGGTGGAGCCGTGGTAGCCATTCTTGCGGCTGATGATGGTTTTCTTGTTCGGCTGGCCCTTGATCGCCCAATAGTGGCGGACCATGCGCAACATGGTGTCGTTGCCTTCGGAGCCGGAACCGGTGAAGAACACGTGGTTCATGCCGGCCGGTGCGATATCGGAAATGGCCTTGGCCAACTCCAGTACCGGTGGGTGAGCGGTCTGGAAGAACAGGTTGTAGTACGGCAGTTCTTTCATCTGCTTGGCGGCGGCGTCAGCCAGTTCATCGCGACCGTAACCGATCGCCACGCACCACAGGCCGGCCATGCCGTCGAGGATCTTGTTGCCTTCGCTGTCCCACAGGTAAACGCCGTGGGCTTTGGTGATGATCCGTGGGCCTTTCTCTTTCAATTGCTTGAAGTCGCTGAACGGCGCCAGGTGGTGATCACTGCTCAAGGCTTGCCATTCACGGGTTTGCGGGTTGTTGCTGGACATACCGATCTCCTAGACTTTTCAGTAAAGGGCGCGCCGCTTTCAAGGGCGCGCCCGGCGCATCAGACGGCGAAGAGCAGGAATTCCCGCTCCCACGAACTGATGACGCGCTTGAAGTTTTCATGCTCGGCCCGCTTGACCGCGACGTAGCCTGTGATGAATTTCTGACCCAGGTATTTCTCGATGGTCTTGCTGTTTTCCATGCGTTCCAGGGCGTCTTCGATGGTCAACGGCAGGCGCAGGTTGCGACGCTCGTAACCACGGCCTACCACTGGCGCGCTGGGGTTATGGCCTTCGACCATGCCGATGTAGCCACACAGCAGGCTGGCGGCAATCGCCAGGTACGGGTTGGCGTCGGCGCCCGGCAGGCGGTTTTCCACACGCCGGTTCTGCGGGCCGGCATCCGGTACGCGCAGGCCCACGGTGCGGTTTTCTTCGCCCCACTCCACGTTCACCGGCGCCGAGGTATCCGGCAAGAAGCGGCGGAACGAGTTCACGTTAGGCGCAAACAGCGGCAGCAATTCAGGGATGAATTTCTGCAGGCCGCCAATGTGGTTGAGGAACAGCTCGCTCATGGTCCCGTCTTCATTGGAGAAGACGTTCTTGCCGGTAGCGATGTCGATGATGCTCTGGTGCAGGTGCATCGCGCTGCCGGGCTCGCCGGTCATCGGCTTGGCCATAAAGGTCGCGGCCACATTGTGCTTGAGCGCGGCTTCACGCATGGTGCGCTTGAACACCAGGATCTGGTCGGCCAGCGACAGGGCATCGCCATGACGGAAGTTGATTTCCATCTGCGCCGTGCCGTCTTCGTGGATCAGCGTGTCGAGGTCCAGTTCCTGCAGTTCGCACCAGTCGTAGACGTCTTCGAACAGCGGATCGAATTCGTTGGCGGCTTCTATAGAGAAGGATTGGCGACCGGTCTCGGGGCGCCCGGAACGGCCAATCGGCGGTTGCAGCGGGAAGTCCGGGTCTTCGCAGCGTTTGGTCAGGTAGAACTCCATCTCCGGCGCCACGATGGGCTGCCAGCCTTTGTCGGCATAGAGCTTGAGGACTTTCTTGAGTACGTTGCGCGGCGACAGCTCGATCGGGTTGCCTTGCTTGTCGTAGGTGTCGTGAATCACCTGGGCGGTCGGCTCGATGGCCCAAGGCACCAGGAACACCGCGTTCTGGTCGGGGCGGCAGATCATGTCGATGTCGGCCGGGTCGAGCAATTCGTAATAAATGTCGTCTTCGACATAGTCGCCGGTCACGGTCTGCAACAGAACGCTCTCGGGCAGGCGCATGCCTTTTTCGGCGATGAACTTGTTGGTCGGCGAGATCTTGCCCCGGGTGATGCCGGTGAGGTCGCCAATCATGCATTCGACTTCTGTGATCTTGTGGTCTTTCAACCAATCGGTGAGCTGGTCGAGGTTGTTACTCATAAATGCCTCTGGGCTGGGTTTCCTGGCACCCATTAAAGGCCAGGCGTTGGTTGACGCAGCATCCGCGTCGTTTTTTCATTCAGGGTAGGAGCTTACCTGCCATTTGCTGCAGCGTTGCATTCCTCACGCCAAAGTTGTGTGCAATTTTGAGCAGCACAGCGGAGGCGCGCCGTTCGGTGGCAAACGAGGAGGCAAAAAAGAGGTCGGACCGGGCGTCAAGAATATTGGCCGGGGCGCGAGCAATCACGCGGGAGGAATGGACGGATGACACAGCCTGGCTGAAGCAGGCCAAGACGCCGAGTGGCGGCAGGCGAGACATGAAGCACCCCGGTATTATTGCTGTTATGGGTTTGAATCGAGCTTAGCCTTGTTCATTTTTTTACACAACACCCCCGTAAAAAATACAACACGGCCCGCTCAAGCCTGCGAGTCCCAAGCCCGTCAAACCCAAAAAACCGCCCCAAAAAGCCCCAAAAAAGCCTTCGCAGCGCTTTTTTAGGGCAAAAAAGGCCTCGCTTGACTTCGGCATGCCGTTCGGGTTGACTGAAACCAGAAAAGATCAATGATTGATATTTTTAACAACAAAGGTGTTGCATCATGTCGGTACCCCCGCGTGCCGTTCAGCTTAACGAAGCGAACGCGTTCCTTAAGGATCATCCTGAGGTTCTGTACGTAGACCTTCTAATTGCGGATATGAATGGTGTGGTGCGCGGCAAGCGCATCGAACGCACCAGCCTCCACAAGGTTTACGAGAAGGGCATTAACCTGCCTGCCTCTTTATTTGCCCTGGATATCAACGGCTCTACGGTGGAAAGCACCGGCCTGGGCCTGGACATCGGTGATGCTGACCGAATCTGTTATCCAATCCCCGACACCCTGTGCAATGAACCCTGGCAAAAGCGCCCTACCGCGCAACTGCTGATGACCATGCACGAACTTGAAGGTGAACCTTTCTTCGCCGATCCGCGCGAAGTGCTCCGCCAAGTTGTAAGCAAATTTGACGACCTTGGCCTGACCATCTGCGCCGCTTTCGAACTCGAGTTCTACCTGATCGACCAGGAGAACGTGAACGGCCGCCCACAACCGCCCCGCTCGCCGATCTCCGGCAAACGCCCGCACTCGACACAGGTCTACCTGATCGACGACCTCGACGAATACGTCGACTGCCTCCAGGACATCCTGGAAGGTGCCAAAGAGCAAGGCATCCCGGCCGACGCCATCGTCAAGGAAAGTGCCCCGGCGCAGTTCGAAGTGAACCTGCACCACGTGGCCGACCCGATCAAGGCGTGCGACTACGCGGTCCTGCTCAAGCGTCTGATCAAGAACATCGCCTACGACCATGAGATGGACACCACCTTCATGGCCAAGCCTTACCCAGGCCAGGCAGGCAACGGTTTGCACGTACACATTTCGATCCTGGACAAAGACGGCAAGAACATCTTTGCCAGCGAGGATCCCGAGCAGAACGCCGCATTGCGTCACGCGATCGGCGGTGTGCTCGAGACCCTACCCGCTCAAATGGCGTTCCTGTGCCCCAACGTCAACTCCTATCGCCGTTTCGGCGCACAGTTCTACGTGCCGAACTCGCCGTGCTGGGGCCTGGATAACCGCACCGTGGCGATTCGCGTACCGACCGGCTCGTCCGATGCCGTGCGTATCGAACACCGCGTGGCGGGCGCCGACGCCAACCCTTACCTGCTGATGGCTTCGGTTTTGGCAGGCGTGCACCACGGCCTGACCAACAAGATCGAGCCTGGCGCACCGGTGGAAGGCAACAGCTACGAGCAGAACGAACAAAGCCTGCCGAACAACCTGCGCGATGCATTGCGTGAGTTGGACGACAGCGAGGTGATGGCCAAGTACATCGATCCTAAATACATCGATATCTTCGTTGCCTGTAAGGAAAGTGAGCTGGAAGAGTTCGAACATTCTATCTCCGACCTTGAGTACAACTGGTACCTGCATACCGTGTAAGCGGTTGCGGTATTCAATGCGGTGGGCGGGCTTGCTGTGGTGAGCGGGCTTGCCCCGCGCTGGGTTGCGAAGCAGCCCCACAACCCGACGCCGAGTTCCTTCTGAATGAACTCGGTGTTTTTATTGGGACTGCTTCGCAGCCCAGCGCGGGGCAAGCCCGCTCACTACAACACACTCACTCGCCACGAAAGCGCCTACTCCCAGGTATGGATCATCCTTAAGCTCTGCGTACAATGCGCTCTGCCTTGTAGGAGACTTCCATGACCACCCGCCCCGCCACCCCTCGCAAACCCCGCGCCCGTAGCCAGGCCCGGATCGACGCGATTCTCGACGCCGCCCGCACCTTGCTGGCCGCCGAAGGCGTGGCCGGTTTGTCGATCTACAGCGTGGCCGAACGGGCGCAGATCCCGCCGTCGTCGGTGTATCACTTTTTCGCCAGCGTGCCCGCGTTGCTGGAAGCGCTGACAGCAGATGTGCACGCAGCATTCCGGGCGGCCATTCAGGCGCCCATCGAGCACGACTCACTCAAGCACTGGCGTGATCTGTCCTACATCGTCGAGCAACGCATGCTCGCCATCTACGACGAGGACGCCGCCGCACGCCAGTTGATCCTGGCCCAGCACGGGCTGACCGAGGTGACCCAGGCGGATCGCCAGCATGATCTGGAATTGGGGAACTTGATGCTGGACGTGTTCAATCGCCACTTCGAAGTGCCGACACTGCCCAGCGATGTCGACGTGTTTGCCCTGGCGCTGGAACTGAGCGATCGCGTGTATGCGCGCTCGGTGCATCAGCATGGGCTGATCACGCCACGCATGGCGGAGGAAGGGATGCGGGTGTTTGATGCTTACGTCGGGCTCTATTTACCGGCGTATTTGCCCAAGCGTTGAGTAGTGTGGTGGCTGGGCCGGCCTCATCGGGGGCAAGCCCCCTCCCACATTTTGATCTGTGAATACATTCAAAAGGTGGGGGGGGGCTTGCCCCCGATGGCGGCCTCAGGCGCGATCACAACTTGGCAATCGACACCTCGGTGGACTTCACGAAGGCGATCACTTCGCTGCCAATCACCAACTCCAGCTCTTTGACCGAGCGGGTGGTGATCACGGAAGTGACGATGCCGGACGCGGTCTGCACGTCAATTTCCGACAGCACGTCGCCTTCGACGATTTCCTTGATGGTGCCTTTGAACTGGTTACGCACGTTGATGGCTTTAATAGTCATGTTGTTCTTCCTTCATGGGACAAGTGAGTTATTGAGCCCAACGCAATTGCGTAGGCAGCGGTGAAACAGGTTCGGGTTCCGGCGGCGTGCCGGGTAACGACAACACACGGTTGAGCACTTCGGCTTCCAGCGCGGCCAGGCGATGTGAGCCACGGGCACGTGGGCGCGGCAGGTCGACGATGAGGTCGAGGCCGATTTCGCCGTCTTCGATCAGGATCACCCGGTCGGCAATGGCCACGGCTTCGCTGACGTCGTGGGTCACCAGCAACACGGTGAAACCGTGCTTCTGCCAGAGGTTTTCGATCAGTTGCTGCATCTCGATGCGGGTCAGGGCATCCAGCGCGCCCAGCGGTTCATCGAGCAGCAGCAAGCGCGGTTGGTGAATCAGCGCACGGGCCAGGGCCACGCGTTGCTTCTGCCCGCCAGACAGCGCCGCCGGCCATTCATTGGCACGTTCGGCCAGGCCGACCGCTTCAAGGGCTTCCAACGCTTTGGGGCGCCAGTTGCCTTTAAGGCCCAGGCCGACGTTATCGATGATCTTTTTCCACGGCAGCAGGCGCGCTTCCTGGAACATCAGCCGCGTGTCTTCAATGGCTTCGCTTAGCGGTGCGGAACCGGCCAGCAGCTCGCCGCCGCTGGCTTTGTCCAGGCCGGCCAGCAGGCGCAGCAAGGTACTTTTGCCGCAACCACTGCGACCGACCACCGCCACGAATTGGCCGGCAGGAATGTGCAGGTCGATGTCCTTGAGCACTTCGCGCGCGCCAAAGGCCTTGCGCAACTTGCGCACCGCCAGGGGGATGCCCTTGAGCAGGCGCGGGGGTTGTTGAGCTGTCATGCCGCACCTCCTTTATTCACTTGATACGCCGGGTGCCAGCGCAGCCACACCCGCTCCAGGCCGCGAGCGGCCAGATCGGCGAGCTTGCCGAGGATGGCGTACATGACGATGGCCAACACCACCACGTCGGTTTGCAGGAATTCACGCGCATTCATCGCCAGGTAACCGATGCCGGAGCTGGCGGAAATGGTTTCCGCCACAATCAGCGTCAACCACATAAAGCCCAGGGCAAACCGCACGCCCACCAGGATCGACGGCAGCGCGCCCGGCAGGATCACCTGGCGGAACAGGCTGAACCCGGACAAGCCGTAGCTGCGCGACATTTCCACCAGTGCCGGGTCGACGTTGCGAATGCCGTGGTACGTGTTGAGGTAGATCGGGAACAGCGTGCCGAGCGCGACGAGGAAAATCTTCGCCGTCTCGTCGATGCCAAACCACAGGATCACCAGCGGAATCAACGCCAGGTGTGGCACGTTGCGGATCATCTGCACCGAGCTGTCCAGCAGGCGTTCGCCCCACGTCGACAGGCCGGTGATAAAACCCAGGGCCAGGCCGATGCTGCCGCCGATCACAAAACCCAGGCCCGCGCGCCAGCCACTGATGGCCAGGTGGGTCCAGATTTCGCCGCTGGCCACCAGGTGGACGCCGGCTGCAATCACGGCGCTGGGCGCCGGCAGAATACGCGTCGACAACCAACCCGCCGACACCGACAACTGCCACACCGCCAGCAACAACACCGGCAGCACCCAGGGCGCGACGCGGTGGCTTAATTTTTCAAAACTCATGGCGCCACCTCAGCTCTGTGACGCAGCTTTAGGAAGGATGTCGTTGGCGACCATTTCGCCGAACGGGCTCACGTACCCGGCGCTTTTCGGCAGCTCGGGACGTTCGATATCCAAGTGGGGGAACAACAGCTCAGCCACCCGATACGACTCTTCCAGGTGTGGATAACCGGAGAAGATAAAGGTGTCGATGCCCAGTGCTGCGTATTCCTTCACGCGTGCCGCGACGGTTGGGCCATCGCCTACCAGCGCGGTGCCCGCACCGCCGCGCACCAGGCCGACGCCGGCCCACAGGTTAGGGCTGACCTCGAGGTTGTCGCGATTGCCGCCATGCAAGGCCGCCATGCGCTGCTGGCCAACGGAATCGAAGCGCGCCAGGGAGGCCTGGGCACGGGCGATGGTGTCGTCGTCCAGATGGGAGATCAGTTTGTCGGCGGCTTTCCACGCTTCATCGTTGGTTTCGCGCACGATCACATGCAGGCGAATACCAAAGCGCACCGTGCGCCCCAGCTTCGCGGCCTTGGCCCGCACCTGTGCGATTTTTTCCGCGACAGCGGCCGGTGGCTCACCCCAGGTCAGGACCATTTCCACCTGTTCGGCCGCCAGGTCCTGGGCCGCTTCGGAGGAACCGCCGAAGTACAACGGCGGACGTGGTTGCTGGATCGGCGGGTAAAGCAACTTAGCGCCTTTAACGCTGATGTGTTCGCCGTCGTAATCCACGGTTTCACCTTCCAGCACACGACGCCAGATACGGGTGAATTCCACCGAGGCCTGGTAACGCTCTTCGTGGCTGAGGAACAGACCGTCGCCGGCCAATTCTTCCGGATCACCACCGGTGACCAGGTTGAACAATGCGCGACCTCCGGACAGGCGGTCGAGGGTCGCGGCCTGACGTGCCGCCACCGTCGGGGAAATGATCCCAGGGCGCAGCGCGACGAGGAATTTCAAACGCTGGGTCACCGGGATCAGCGAAGCAGCCACCAGCCACGAGTCTTCGCACGAACGCCCGGTCGGGATCAGCACCCCGCCGAAACCCAGGCGATCAGCGGCCTGGGCCACTTGCTGCAGGTAACCGTGGTCAACGGCGCGAGCGCCTTCGGCGGTGCCAAGGTAATGGCCGTCGCCGTGGGTAGGCAGGAACCAGAAAATATTGAGGCTCATGGAGTTGTCTCCTGAAGAAGTCGGATTACGGCGCTTTAGCCACGGCGGCGGGTGGCGTCCAGATCACGTCCTTGATGCTCAAGGGCTTGGGGATCAATTTGAGTTGGTAGAAGCTGTCGGCAATTTTCTGCTGGGCCGCCACCACTTCCGGGGTCAGGAACAGTGCGCCGTAGCCTTGGCGCTTCACCGAGGTCAGGGTGATGTCTGCCGGCAGGCCGAGCAGCGGCGCCACTTGTTCAATCACTTCCTGTGGGTTGGCCTTGGACCACTCGCCCACGGCGCGCACTTCTTCGATCAGAGCCTTGAGCACCTCAGGGTGTTTTTCAGCGTACGGCTTGGTAGCCAGATAGAACTGATGGTTGTCGGCGATGCCGGTACCGTCACGCAGGGTGCGGGCCTGCAGTTGTTTCTCGGCGGCGGCCTGGTACGGGTCCCAGATTACCCAGGCGTCCACGCTGCCACGCTCGAAGGCGGCACGGGCATCGGCGGGCGGCAGGAACACGGTCTGCACGTCGGTGTATTTCAGGCCGGCATCTTCAAGGGCACGTACCAACAGGTAGTGCACGTTGGAGCCTTTGTTGAGCACGACTTTCTTGCCCTTAAGTTCGGCCACGGATTTGATCGGCGAATCTTTCGGCACCAGGATTGCTTCGCTGGTCGGCGCTGGCGGCTCGTAGGCCACGTAGAGCAAGTCGGCACCGGCGGCCTGGGCGAATACCGGTGGGGTTTCGCCGGTCACGCCGAAGTCGATGGAGCCGACGTTCAGGCCTTCAAGCAGTTGCGGGCCGCCCGGAAACTCGGTCCATTGGACATTGACGCCCTGGGCCGCGAGGCGTTTTTCCAGGGAACCCTTGGCTTTGAGCAGCACCAGCGTGCCGTACTTCTGATAACCGATACGCAGGGTCTCGGCGGCTTGAGCTTGAACAATGGCGCCGAAGGACACAGCCGCAGCAAACAGTGCGACCAGACCACGACGCAAGATGACAGTGCGCATGGCGCTCTCTCCAAATAATGCGATGAGGGGGTTGGCTGCACCTGCTTGGCCGTTAGCGGCTGAGTAAGGTGAGTACTATAAAATCCGGTAAGGCTCAGATGCTCCAGCGAGCACTCAACAAACGTTCATTCAACACATGGGGGTCCAGCGGTTTCGGGCGACGGGCCATGGCGCCGTAGAGCGTTTCCAGGGCCTCGTGCAAACGGTGTTCAAGCACCGGCACCAGTTGCGCCTGGGCGCTGCCTTCGCCATAGGCGATCTGGCTGTCTTCGGCAAAAATACCGTGGAGCAATTCCTGGGCTTTCAGCGCCGACAACACCGGCTTCAGCGCGTAATCCACCGCCAACATGTGCGCGATGCTGCCGCCGGTCGCCATCGGCAACACGATCTTGTGGGCCAGGGCGCGCTCGGGCAACAGGTCCAGCACCGTCTTCAGCGCGCCGGAGAATGAGGCCTTGTACACCGGCGTGGCGATCACCAGACCGTCCGCGTTAGCCACTTGTTGCAGCAGGTCGATGACCTTTGGGCTGTCGAAGCGCGCATGCAGCAAGTCCTCAGCCGGGAAGTCCCGTATCTGGTAACTCACGACTTCTACGCCTTTGTCTTGCAACCACTGACGGGTTTTATCCAGCAACACCCCGGAGCGGGAACGCTGGCTGGGACTGCCTCCAAGTGTTACGACCAACATGCAGGAATTCCTTGAGCAAGTGCCGGCGGTTCGCTGTGTGGCGATGGCGCCAAGATGGAACAGACCTTATCAGCAGATTCATATATCTTTAAATCTTATTTTTTCATTTGTTTATTCTTTAAATGCATATAAGGACGGTTAAACGTCAGGCGAAAAAAAAGGCCGTCGAAACGGCCTGAAAACCCTTGTTGTGATTCAGCTTCAACGACGGTGTATTGAACGACGCCATCGGGGGCAAGCCCCCTCCCACAGGGGAATGCGGTCAACGGTGGGAGGGGGGGCTTTCCCCCGATGCCTATATCCGCGTTAACGATTGGGTTGCGGGGTGAGTCGCAGGTACGGCTTCACTGCGCGATACCCCTTCGGAAAGCGCTTCTTGATCTCTTCCTCATCCTTGAGCGACGGCACGATCACCACTTCATCACCGTCCTGCCAGTTGGCAGGCGTGGCGACCTTGTGGTTGTCGGTGAGTTGCAACGAGTCAATCACCCGCAGGATTTCGTGGAAGTTGCGCCCGGTGCTGGCCGGGTAGGTGATGGTCAGGCGGATCTTCTTGTTCGGGTCGATCACGAACAAGGAACGCACGGTGAGCGTGTCACTGGCGTTGGGGTGGATCAGGTCATACAGGTCGGACACTTTGCGATCGGCGTCGGCCAGGATCGGGAAGTTGACGACAGTGTTCTGGGTTTCGTTGATGTCTTCGATCCACTTGTGGTGCGAGTCCACCGGGTCCACCGACAGGGCGATGGCCTTGACGCCACGCTGGGCGAATTCATCCTTGAGTTTGGCGGTGAAACCCAGCTCGGTGGTGCACACCGGCGTGAAGTCCGCTGGGTGGGAAAACAACACACCCCAGCTATCGCCCAGCCATTCGTGGAAACGAATCTTGCCGGCGCTGGAATCCTGTTCGAAGTCGGGGGCGATATCGCCCAGTCTTAGGCTCATGGTGTGGCTCCTGGTGAGTGCTTATGGAGCCCACTGTGCATGGATTGTGGATTATTTAAAAAGAATAAATATCGATTTATCTAGACGATAAAGGAATATTAAAAATCTGTTCATTGGACGGGCGTACGCGCGAGGAGCAACATCCATTTCAAGGTTTGAGAAGGCCTTGAGACGCTGTACACAGAGGGATTCAGGAAGGGCTTGCGGGGGTTGAGCCCGACTTGAAAAGTAAGACACCTTGCCCGGCGTTGCGCCGGGCAAGGTTTTACAGACTTACAACAGCTTCACGCTACTAGAACAGTGGCAGCGAGTAGCTGACGATCAGGCGGTTTTCGTCCTGGGAACGGGTGTTCGCCAGGTCGGTGCGCCACATTGCGTTTTTCCAGGCAACACCGAGGTTTTTCAGTGGGCCTTCTGGGATTACGTAAGCAACGGTGATGTCGCGTTCCCACTCGGATTGACCGGTGGTTTCAGCACGACCCGCATTGTTGGCGATTGTGTCAATGTCGCTACCCTTGAGGTAGACAACACCGGCCGTCAGGCCAGGCACGCCAACCTTGGCGAAATCGTAAGCATAACGTGCTTGCCAGGTGCGCTCGCCAGCGCGGGCGAACTTCTGGATCTGCATGTCGGTGGTGATGTAAGCCGACGAACCGTCACCCTGGTTCAACCAAGGGAAATCGCTGCTGCCATTGCTGACTTGATAACCACCACCGAAGGTGTGCCCCGCAACGGTGTACAGGAACAGGCCGCTGTACAGGTTGTTGTCGACCTTGCCTTTACCTGCGTTGAAGTTGTTGTAGTTACCGCTGGTGAAGTAGGCAGCAGTGTCGCCGTTCTTCCCATCGTCAGAGCTGTTGAAATAACGCAGGTCAGACTTCAATACGCCCGGACCGATTGCCCAGTTATGGGTCAGACCCAGGAAGTGCTGCTTGTAGAAGTCTTCCAGATTGCCGTAGTAGTACTGGGCAGTCAGGTCTTTGGTGAGCTTGTAATCGCCACCGGCGTAGTAGAACTTGTTGGTGAACTTGCCTGCGTTGTAGTTGGAGCCACCGTTGGCGCCAGCAATCGACAAGTTTTCGTTGTTGCTGGAGTTACGGCCCTTGGCCTTCTCCACCTGGCCGGCAACCAGGGTCAAATCCTTGATGTCGTTGGTGGTGATCTGGCCACCTTGGAAGGTTTGAGGCAGCAGACGACCATCGTTAGTCACGATAACTGGCAGTTTAGGCTGCAGAGTGCCCAGCTTCAGTTCGGTTTGGGAGATCTTGACCTTACCGGTCACGCCCAGGCTGGCGTAATCATTAACAGCCTTGTTGCCGTCGCTTGGGAACACGGTGCCGCCGGAAGCGGTGCCGGTGAAGTTACCGTGATCAGACTTGCTCGAATCCAGACGCACACCGTACAGGCCGATCGCATCAACACCGAACTGAACGGTACCTTGGGTGTAACCCGAGATAAAACGCAGGTCGAAGCCTTGGCCCCACTCAGCGTTTTTGCTGCGGGTGTTGGACGTCGCGTTCGGGTGCCCATCACGGTTGTCCGTGTTGATGTAAAAGTTACGCAGCCCCAGTGTTGCCTTACTGTCTTCGATAAAACCGGCAGCGCCTGCTTGCTGGGCGATTGCGCCCAAAGCTACAGCCAAAGCCAAGGTGGACTTCTTCATGTACCGCTCCTCTCATTTCTAATTTTTGTATTTCTTAGGTCTCGGGTCTAACGCCCTCGATCCACAGATGCGCGATTAGCACCGCATAGTGACTGACAAGTCAATCGTAACCTTGTGTGTCTACTACCTTCGTCTAACCGCAGTTGATTTGGTCCCTGCAGGGTAATGAGTTTTTCATACACCCAAAAAGAATTGTTTCATTCTTTTTCATACGATTTGGGAATAAGCCATTTCGTGATGCGGACAGGTCAGGGTAGACCAACCGCTCCCTTAGCTAATGCCTAAAAGGTATTTGTTAACGCCTTTTTAGATCGAATAGCGTGGCCATACGGTTGCATACGTCACCTACGATCAAAAACGCGACGCCATCATGGCCAAACGCATATCCTCCCGTCAATTTGTTACAGTTTTTGTGTCACTAATTCTTTCTTTTGATGTCAAAGCCGCCGATTTGCGATCGCCTGCCTCAGCGGCTTCACGAAATCTACCCCTCGTTGCATCGTTAGTATCGGCCCAGATCAATGCTTCTGAAGCATGAGCGGTGCATAACGGCAGCCACAATGTCGCCGCCCAGGACCTGATCGGAAGAACCATCGCCACACCGATTCTCTCAACCTCTCATAAAAGCCAGTTCGGCACGCTGAAGCCTTGGGGCCTGCATGCTCGGAAAGTGAATGTATTGAACCTGAACGCGACAGAAATTGCCGCTGAGTGGAAACGTAGCGAAATCGACGCGGTGTTCGGGTGACAGCGCAATAAATCTCGAAACTGACAGCCTAAAAACTACGGACATTTCCGAACTGCTGGCCAGCGTCCGATTGCCGGACGCCCAGACACCTCAGATCCAATGTGGGAGCGAGCAAGGCCGTTCCCACATTTTTACACCTGTGCCGTTCCCGAAATCGGGTTTAGAGCGCCTTCTCGAAAATCTTCGAGTTACGCTGATAGTTGTACAGCGACGCCCGCGCCGACGGCAGACGGTCCACACTGCTCGGCACAAAGCCGCGCTCACGGAACCAGTGGGCGGTACGCGTGGTAAGCACGAACAAGGTCTTCAACCCCTGCGCCCGCGCACGGGTCTGGATACGCTCCAGCAACACATCACCCCGGGCGCCGTGGCGGTATTCCGGGTTCACCGCCAGGCAGGCCAGCTCACCCGCATCCGAATCGGCGATCTGATACAACGCCGCACAGGCGATGATCATGCCTTCGCGCTCCACCACGCTGAACTGCTCGATCTCACGCTCAAGCACTTCGCGCGAACGGCGCACCAGGATGCCCTGCTCTTCCAGCGGGCTGATCAGGTCGAGCAAGCCGCCGACATCTTCAATCGCCGCTTCACGCACCAGTTCGAACTGCTCCTGGGCCACCAGCGTACCGCCGCCGTCCCGGGTGAACAGTTCGGTGAGCAAGGCCCCGTCTTCGGCGTAGCTGACGATATGGCTGCGTCCTACGCCGCCCCGACAGGCCTCGGCGGCCGCATCCAGCAACTCGGCCTGGTAGTTGCTGCTGCCCAGGCGTTGCAGGTGAGCCGGCACTTGTTGCGGGCGCAACTCGCGCACCAGGCGACCGTTTTCATCGATCAAGCCCAGGTCGGCACCAAACAGCAGCAGCTTGTCGGCGCCCAGGTCGATGGCGGCGCGGGTAGCGACGTCTTCGCAGGCCAGGTTGAAGATCTCACCGGTCGGTGAATACCCCAGCGGCGACAGCAGCACGATGGAGCGTTCGTCCAGCAGGCGGTTGATGCCCTTGCGGTCGACACGACGCACTTCGCCGGTGTGGTGGTAGTCCACGCCTTCCAGTACGCCGATAGGACGTGCGGTTACGAAATTGCCGCTGGTCACGCGCAGGCGCGAGCCCTGCATCGGCGACGAGGCCATGTCCATCGACAGGCGTGCTTCGATGGCGATACGCAAGTGGCCGACGGCGTCGATCACACACTCCAGTGTCGCGGCATCGGTGATGCGCATGCCTTCGTGGTAAGTCGGAGTCAGGCCACGCGCTTCAAGGCGCACCTCAATCTGTGGGCGCGAACCGTGCACCAGCACCAGTCGCACGCCGAGGCTGTGGAGCAGCACCAGGTCGTGAACGATATTGCCGAAGTTGGGATGTTCCACACCATCGCCGGGCAGCATGACCACAAAGGTGCAGTCTCGGTGAGCGTTGATGTAGGGCGAAGCGTGACGAAGCCAATTGACGTATTCGGGCATGGAACCTGGGCCTGTAATAAAAAGCAGCCGAAAAAGGATGAGTCGTGAAAACGCACAGCGGGCTGATGGTTATCGTCGGAACAGGCTTGGCGACACGCTCACTCTCCTTCTATGTACGAATAGGCAGGGGTTAATTTATGCAGGTTTCAGGCAGTAATGTTCGATCAGTTCCCGCAATAGACGCACTGTAGGCGTCAAGCGTGACATTTCGAGGTACTCGCCCGGCTGGTGGGCGCATGCGATGTCGCCGGGGCCGAGCACCAGGGTTTCACAACCAAGGCGCTGAAGATAAGGCGCTTCGGTGCCGAACGCTACTGCTTCGGCACGATGACCGGTCAATCGTTCCGCGACCCGCACCAGCTCGGCGTCTTCGACTTGCTCAAACGGCGGCACTTCGGGGAACAGCGGCGCATAGTCGATCTTGACCTGATGGCGCTCGGCCAAGGGTTCAAGCTTCTGCCGGATGGCCGCGCGCAGCACTTCGGGATCCATGCCCGGCAAAGGTCGCAGGTCGAATTCCAGGGAGCATTGGCCGCAGATGCGGTTGGGGTTGTCACCGCCGTGGATGCAACCGAAGTTCATGGTCGGCTGGGGCACACTGAATTGCGGGTTGCGGTACTCACGCTGCCAGGCCAGGCGCAAACCACGCAGTTCGCCAATGGCGTCGTGCATGGCTTCCAGGGCACTGTGACCCAGGCGCGGGTCCGACGAGTGGCCGCTTTGCCCAAGAATGTCGATGCGCTCCATCATCACGCCTTTGTGCAGGCGGATCGGCTTGAGGCCGGTGGGCTCGCCGATCACGGCCGCACGGCCCAGGGGGCGACCCGCCTCGGCCAGTGCGCGCGCGCCGGACATCGAGCTTTCTTCATCGCAGGTCGCGAGGATCAGCAGTGGCTGCTTGAACGGTTGGTCCAGCAGCGGCAATACCGCTTCGATGGCCAGCGCGAAAAAGCCCTTCATGTCGCAACTGCCCAATCCTACCCAGCGACCGTCGACTTCCGTCAGTTTGAGCGGATCAGTTTTCCACAACGCGGCGTCATAAGGGACGGTGTCGCTATGCCCCGCCAGCACCAGGCCGCCGGGGCCGCTGCCAAAACTGGCGAGCAGGTTGAACTTGCCGGGGCTGACGTGTTGGATGTCGATGGCGAAGCCCAGGTCTCCCAGCCAGCTGGCAAGCAAATCGATCACCGGGCGGTTGGTCTGGTCGAGAGACGCTTGGGTGCAACTGACCGAAGGCGCGGCAACCAGTGCGGCGAACTGCTCTTTCATGGACGGTAACGGCATGCGCGGTCTCTCAACTTCCCGGATGAACCTCACTATAGAGGCATCTGCACAACACAATAAACCGTTGCGGCACGTTGCCGGGCTCAGTCCTGTACACTGCACGACCTTGGCAGCCACACTTTTCCCCGGCTGCGCTCCCGATCCTGGATTTTCCGGCCATGCAGAAAGAAACCGAAATCAAGCTCCGCGTCAGCCGCGAAACACTCGCCGCGCTGCGTGAGCACCCGCTACTGAAAAAACGCAACAAAAGTGGCTGGGAACGCCGTGAGTTGATGAACCAATACTTCGACACCCCCGAGCGCGACCTGGCCCAGGCCAAAGTCGCCCTGCGCCTGCGCAAGGACGGTGACGACATCATCCAGACCCTCAAGACCCGTGGCCAGAGCGTCGCCGGCCTGTCGGAACGTAACGAATACAACTGGGAACTGCCCAAAGCCAAGCTCGACGTGAAGAAGCTCGACGGCGAATGCTGGCCAGAGCAGTTGGCCGAGCTGGACAAAAAGACCCTCAAGCCGATCTTCACCACCGACTTCGTGCGCGAACGCGCCGAAATCGCCTGGGGCCGTGGCAAGGCCAAGGTGGTCATCGAAGCCGCCCTGGACCTGGGCCATGTGGTGGTCGGCAAGCAGAAAGAAGAAATCTGTGAGCTGGAACTGGAACTGCGCGAAGGCGAACCGGCTGCCCTGCTGGAACTCGCCGCCGAACTGGCCGCCACCCTTGCCTTGATGCCATGCGACATCAGCAAAGCCGAGCGTGGCTATCGCCTGTACGACGCCAGCAGCTACTCCTTGAGCCTGCCGGCGCCGCAACTGCAGGCCGAAATGCCGCTGGACGACGCCTTCGCCGCGATCATGTGGCACTTGCTTGGCAGCAGCCAGCGCCTGGCCGAGCAATACCGTTTTAATGGCCACTGGCGCCTGCTGCAGGACTGGGTCGACAACCTCGGCGAACTGCGCGCCCTGATCGGTAGCCTCGGTCAGGCGGCACCGCGCCAATCTACCAGCGAACTGCGCAGCGCACTCGACGCCCTGCTGGAAGACTGGCGCCCGCTGGTGCAAGCCGGTGATGACGACGAAGACATTCGCAAAGCCGCACCGGAACAGTTCATCGAAGAATTGGACGACGTGCGTTGGGGCCTGTTCTCACTGAACGCTTCGCGCTGGCTGCTGGCGCGCACCTGGACCGCCGACCGCAACGTACGCGGCAACCGCCAGGGCGCTGCGCAAATCACCAACTGGCTGCCACGCCTGCTGGCCGACGATGCCGTCGCCCTGCAACTGCCGCGCTACCAGCAACAGCCGGAAGACCTGGCTGAGCAGCTGCCGCGCATCGAACGCATCCAGGCCTGGCTGCACCATGCGCGCCAGGTGGTGGATATTCCGGAACTGGACCGCCTGTACGGCGAGTTGAACAAGTTGGTGCAACTGGCCAACCAGCCGATCACCGACGAGTCGCTGGATGCGCGGATGCATCAGGCGATTGCGGTGTACCAGAACCGTGCGTGGAAGATGTTGCTGCGTCTGTAAGATCGCCATCAGGAGCAAGCCCTGTCCCACATTGAAATGCACTCCAAATGTGGGAGGGAGCTTGCTCCCGATGAGGCCGGTCCGGTCAGCGCAAGACCGGCAGGCTGGTAGTGGATTTGATCTCCGACAACGCCACAATCGAATTAACTTCCTGAATCCCCGGCACCATCGACAGCTTTTCAAAGAAAAACCGCTCATAGGCCTCGATGTCCGAGGTGACGATACGCAGCAGAAAATCCACCGCCCCCATCAGCACATAACACTCCAGCACTTCCGGAAACCCGCGAATCGCGTCGGTGAACTCGGTGAAGTTGGAGCGACCGTGGGCGTTGAGTTTCACCTCGGCGAAAATCTGCGTGTTGAGGCCGATCTTCTTGCGGTCCAGCAAGGTCACCTGACCGCGAATCACGCCCTCTTCCTTGAGCCGTTGGATCCGTCGCCAGCACGGCGATTGAGACAGGCCGACCTGTTCGGCGATCTGCGCGCTGGAGAGCGAGGCGTCTTCTTGCAACAGGGCCAGGATACGGCGGTCGTAGGCGTCCAACTGGCTGTGCATATAAATACCTTTTATTGTGCTTATCTTGAATTATACGATTCGATTAATCGCACAAAAGGCTCATCTTAGATAAGAAATCTCCGTTAGCGAATGTAAAAATTTCTCCAGTCGAATCTGGAGAGCCAGCATGCACGCCATCGAAACCACCCACCCTGTAACCCGCGTCGATGCGTGGGCCTTCAACAGTGCCCACTGCCAGGCGCACTACCGCATCGTCGCCGAGGCGGAACCGGATGTGTTGTGCCGGGTGCTCAACTATTTCGCCCTGCAATGCCTCACGCCGCGACAGGTCACGGTGAACAGGGAAGATGACCTGCTTAACATCAACATCCTGATGGATGGCTTGAGCTGGCACCGCGCCCAGGTGATCGGTGAAAAGATTCGAAACCTGATCAGCGTGTGCTCGCTCGACGTGTGGTCGGCTGATTCGGCGGGGCCTCAGGCGGTGATGGCCGTCGCGCAGTAAAAACCTGCAATACACGCTGGGAGGTGGATATTCAGAGGCTGACTAGCCTGGGGTTTACACCCATTGCCCCAGGAAAACCTTCATGCTTGTTGATCAACGATTGGAACTGCATCAGCTGTTGCCGGCTTTGGTAGACGGGCGCCTGATCACACCCGAAGTGGCGCAGCGCTTGTCGGCGCTGCCGGCCAGCAACAGCCAGCATCCCCTGGAGAGCATCGCAGCCCAAGGCCCCAACCTGGAAACCCTGACCGAATGGCTTGCCCAGCATGCCGGGCAACCCTATCTGCGTATCGACCCATTGAAGATCGACGTGGCAGCCGTGGTGCCGCTGATGTCTCACGCGTTCGCCCAACGTCATGCCATTCTCGCGGTGGCGGTGGACGCGCAGACCGTCACTGTCGCCAGCGCCCAACCCCACATCACCAGCTGGGAAGCCGGGCTGGCGCAGGTGCTCAAGCGTTCGATCAAACGCGTGGTGGCCAACCCGCAGGACATCGCGCGCTGCATCGGCGAGTTTTACCGGCTGGCCAAATCCGTCAGCGGTGCCGACCAAAAGGTCGCGGCGCCTGGCCATGTCGAATTGCTCAACCTCGGCGCCAGCGAGCAAGAGCCGGATGCCAATGACGCGCATATCGTCAACATCGTCGACTGGTTGTTGCAGTACGCCTTCGCACAGCGTGCCAGTGATATCCACATCGAGCCGTGCCGCGAACAGGGCCGGGTACGCTTTCGTATCGACGGGCTGCTGCATGACGTCTATCAGTTTCCGCCCCAGGTCACGATGGCGGTGGTCAGCCGCCTGAAAAGCCTGGGCCGTATGAACGTGGCGGAAAAACGCCGGCCCCAGGACGGCCGGGTCAAGACCAAAAGCCCGACAGGCGCGGAAGTGGAGCTGCGCCTTTCCACCTTGCCCACGGCGTTTGGCGAGAAGCTGGTGATGCGGATCTTCGACCCGCAGGTGCTGCTCAAAAGCTTTGACCAGTTGGGCTTGTCTGCTGATGACCAACAGCGCTGGCACGCCATGACCAGCCAGACCAATGGCATCATCCTGGTCACCGGCCCTACCGGTTCGGGCAAGACCAGCACCCTCTACACGACGCTCAGGCAACTGGCGACCCGGGAGGTCAACCTGTGCACCGTGGAAGACCCGGTCGAGATGGTCGAGCCGGCGTTCAACCAAATGCAGGTGCAGCACAACATCGACCTGACCTTCGCCAGCGGCATCCGCGCCCTGCTGCGCCAGGACCCGGACATCATCATGATCGGCGAGATTCGCGACCAGGAAACCGCTGAAATGGCGATCCAAGCCGCGTTGACCGGACACTTGGTGCTGTCGACCCTGCATACCAACGATGCACCCAGTGCCATCAGCCGCTTGCAGGAACTGGGAGTTGCTCATTATTTGATCAAAGCAACGCTACTGGGCGTGATGGCGCAGCGCTTGGTGCGGGTTTTGTGCCCCCACTGCAAGCGTGCACGGGGTGACGTGCATGAGGCCGTGGGGTGCGTTGAATGTCGAAACAGTGGTTATCGGGGACGCGCCGGCGTATACGAAATCATGGTGTTGAACGAAGCACTGAAGACGCTGATCACGCCCGGCGCCGACGTGCAGGCGCTGCGTCAGGCGGCGGTGGCACAAGGTATGTGCAGCCTGCGCATGGCTGGCGTGCAAAAGGTCCAGGCAGGGCTGACCACCCTGGCGGAGGTATTGCGGGTGACCCCTGGGGATTCGGTAACAAATCCTTTGTTTGTTACACGGTGAAACCGTTCTTATCGGTGACAACACCGTTACAATCGGCCGAACGTCGTTTCACTGACACCATCAGATAGGGAATCGCTATGCAGATCGGAACCGTACTGCTTCTTTTCGTGGGCTTGGCCATCGCCATCCTGTTCATGGGCTTCAAGGTCGTCCCCCAGGGTTACCAATGGACGGTCGAGCGTTTCGGGCGCTACACCAACACCCTCAAGCCTGGCCTGAACATCATTATCCCGGTCATGGACCGCATCGGCCGCAAGATCAACGTGATGGAAAGCGTGCTGGACATCCCGCCCCAGGAAGTCATCACCGCCGACAACGCCACCGTGCAGATCGACGCCGTGTGCTTCTTCCAGGTGGTCAACACGGCCCAGGCCGCCTACGAGGTCAACAACCTCGAACATGCCATCCGCAACCTGCTGCAAACCAACATCCGTACCGTGCTCGGCTCCATGGAGCTGGATGCCATGCTCAGCCAGCGTGACGGCATCAACGAAAAACTGCTGAAAACCGTGGACGAAGCCACGGCACCTTGGGGCATCAAGATCACCCGTATCGAGATCAAGGACATCAGCCCGCCGGCCGACCTGATGGCCGCCATGTCGGGCCAGATGAAAGCCGAGCGGATCAAGCGTGCGCAAATCCTCGAAGCCGAAGGCCTGCGCGCCTCGGCGATCCTGACTGCCGAAGGCAAGAAGCAGGCGCAGATCCTTGAGGCTGAAGGTAGCCGCCAAGCGGCGTTCCTTGAGTCCGAGGCCCGCGAACGTCAGGCCGAAGCGGAAGCCCGTGCCACCCAGGTCGTATCCGAGGCGATCGCATCGGGCAACGTGCAGGCGGTCAATTACTTCGTCGCGCAGAAATACATCGATGCCCTGGGCAAGCTGGCTTCGGCCAACAACAGCAAGGTCATCCTGATGCCGCTGGAAGCCAGCCAAGTCATCGGCGCGGTCGGCGGTATCGGCGAGATCGTCAAGGCGACGTTCGACAACAAGAAAGGCTGAGGCCATCGCCATGTGGGATTTCCTGCAGCATCTGTCGTTCTGGGATTGGCTGGCACTGGGTACCGTGCTGTTGATTCTTGAAGTATTTGGCGCCGGTGGTTACCTGTTGTGGATGGGTATCGCAGCGGCTGCCGTGGGCGTGATCAAGTTCCTGGTGCCGCCTCTTGGGCTGGAATGGCAGCTCCTGCTGTTTGCCGTGTTGTCGATTTTGACGGCGGTGTATTGGTGGAAGCGCCAACGCAGCAGCGCCAAGGCCAGTGACCAGCCAGGCTTGAACGAGCGTGGCTCGGAGCTGATCGGCCGCACCTTCGTGGTGCATCAGGCGATTGTAGATGGCCGGGGCAAGGTAAAGGTCGGCGATGGCGTGTGGATGGTGACCGGCCCGGACAGCCCCGTAGGCGCTCAAGTACGGGTGGTTGGCCAGGAAGGCGTGGTGTTAAAGGTTGAAACTGTTTAGTCAGTGATGGAACTCGATTGGCCTAACTACAATCATAAACTACAGATAACCCACCCGGAGTCACCCATCATGCGTCTCAAATATGCTGTCGCAACCCTCGCTGTGCTTTCCCTCCCTGTCGGTTCAGCCATGGCCGACAGTTTCTGGCGCAATGTCATCTCGTCGGGCGCCACTACCGGCTCGACGTACCTGACCTTCAAAGACCACAAGCTGGTGGTTGCCGCACAAGATGACGCAGGCAGCTTTGTTGCCAGCGACGGCGGCATCCGTGGCCCGTACCTGGAAGCCGCGATGCAGAAAGTCCGCGCCGATAACCCTGGCCTGCAGGCCACGGACATGGAGCTGGCCAACGCCATCCTCGCGAAAAACGCCGTCACCGAATAACTCGGGCTCGATAAAAAATGCCGCTTTTGACAGCGGCATTTTTTTGTCTTCAATTCCTACGGTCATCGCCGCTGATTACTACATAAGCATCCCTGCTTTCCCAAGTGAACACGGAGAAGTCCTGTCGAGCCTCACCCTGCGGGGCAACAAGCTAAGGCTTCCTTTTTAAATAAAGCGAACCACTGCCCATGCACACGCTTGCCTACGCACTGCTGCTCTCTGCATTTGCCACCCCTTACGCACAAGCGGAAAGCTGGTACGGATCAGCCAAATTCAACAGCGCTCGTCAGAATCTCTCCAGCTCGCTGCTGACCAGCCCACGCGTCACTGACAGGGTGGACGCCCCGGATAGCAGCAAGTCATTTGTGGCTTCTTTCGCCGCGGGCTATGCCTTTGACAATGGCTGGCGCCTCGAAGGGGAATACACCATGCCGAACAACTCGACATTCAAATCCTACTGGGCCCCTTTCAATGCCAACGTCAACAGCCTGCATGTCCAGAGCCAACGCTTGATGCTCAATGGCTATAAAGACATCCCGATCAACCCATGGTTGTCGTTCTACGGCATGGCCGGGGTGGGCGTCGCACGCATTGAAGCCGAGGGCTATCAAACGAATGAGACCCGTCGTTTCGCCAGCAATCGCCAGCATCATTTCGCCTACAGCGTAGGCATGGGGCTGGAAGCCAAGGTCAGTGAGCAAATCACGCTGGGTGCCGGCTATCGTTACATCGCAATGGGCGATGTTGAAACCGGCTACAACACCTTCGCAAACCGTGTGAACGCTCGGGATGAGCAACTCAAAGGTAAGCTCAAGGAACAGAATGTGTTTCTGGAGGCGCGCTATTCCTTCTGAAACCTAGTAGGAAATGCCGTTTTCGAAGCGGCATTTTTTAACCGGACGGTGACGATTCATTCACAGGCGACAGGCTATATTCAGTCAAGCCGTGCAACCATGCCGGTACTGATACCTCGCTTACTCATCGCCAATCTGAAACGGATGCCTTCGTCGTCATGAGCCAACAGCCCTTCCTGCCGTTTTCCAAACCCACCATTGATGAAGCCACCATCTCGGCGGTCGGCGATGTACTGCGTTCGGGCTGGATTACCAGCGGGCCGAAAGTGCAGGCCTTCGAAGCGCAGTTGTCGGAATACTTTGGCGGACGGCCGGTGCGCACGTTCAACTCGGGCACCTGCACCATGGAGATTGCCTTGCGCATCGCCGGTATTGGGCCAGGCGATGAAGTCATCACCACGCCGATCTCCTGGGTGGCCACGGCCAACGTGATCCTGGAAGTGGGTGCCACACCGGTGTTTGCCGATATTGACCCGGTGACCCGCAATCTCGACCTGGTCCAGGTGGAGGCTGCCATCACCCAGCGCACCAAGGCGATCATCCCGGTGTACCTGGCCGGCCTGCCCTTGGACATGCCGATGCTGTATGCACTGGCCAACAAGTACAACCTGCGCATCGTCGAGGACGCAGCGCAGGCGCTGGGTTCCAGCTGGGATGGCGAACGTATCGGCGCCACTGGGGATTTCGTGTCGTTCAGCTTCCAGGCCAACAAGAACATCACCTCTTCCGAAGGCGGTTGCCTGGTGTTGAACAACGCAGAGGAAGCGCGGCTGGCAGAGAAGTACCGCCTGCAAGGCGTTACCCGCAGCGGCTTCGATGGTCTGGACGTGGACGTGCTGGGCGGCAAGTTCAATATGACCGACATCGCCGCTGCCATTGGCCTGGGGCAATTTGCCCATATCGAGAAGATCACCGCGCACCGCCAGCACCTGGCGCGCCACTATTTCAAATGCTTTGGCAGTGATTTCGAAGAACAATACGGCGCACAGCTGCCGCCGGCTGATTTCGAAAACAGCAACTGGCACCTGTTCCAGTTGGTACTGCCGGAGCGCCACGACGGCCTACCGGCCCGCGCCACCTTCATGGAGCAGATGCAGGCCCACGGGGTCGGCATTGGCTATCACTATCCGCCGATCCACCTGCTGAGCCTTTATCGGGCGCAGGGGTTCAAGGAAGGTATGTTTCCGGTGGCGGAGAAGGTGGGGCGTTTGATCGTGTCACTGCCGATGTTTACGGCGATGACTGAGGCGGATGTGGAGCGCTCGGTGGCAGCGGTGAAGGCGGTTCTACAGCGCTGAAACACATTGCGGGAGCCGGATAACCGGCTCCCGCAACAGGATCACTCGCCGATGGCGGCTTTGTAGCCAGCAGCATCCAGCAGTTTTTCCAGGTCAGCCGGGTTGCCAGGCTTGAGCTTGAAGATCCACGCGCCGTACGGGTCGGAGTTGAGCAGCTCGGGGCTACCGCTCAGTTCTTCGTTGACGGCAATCACTTCGCCCGCAATCGGAGCGTAGATATCCGAGGCGGCCTTCACCGACTCAACCACGCCCGCTTGGCCCGCAGCGTCAAACTGAGCGCCAACTTCGGCCAATTCAACAAACACCACATCACCCAACGCTTCCTGAGCATGGTCGGAAATACCGACGGTCACAGTGCCGTCAGCTTCCAGGCGCGCCCATTCGTGGCTTTCGGCGAAACGCAGGTCGGCAGGGATATCGCTCATAGTCTGTGTCCTCAAGAAGTAATGTCAGCGGCCTTCGGCCTGCCGGAAATAGGTTAGATCAAGGTTTTGCCATGGCGCACGAAGGTCGGTTTGACCACTCGAACCGGGTACCACTTGCCGCGGATTTCCACTTCGGCCCGATCAGCGGTTGCCGTCGGTACACGCGCCAGGGCAATGGATTTGCTCAGCGTAGGAGAGAAACTACCACTGGTGATCTCCCCTTCGCCAATATTGGCGATACGAACCACCTGGTGAGCGCGTAAAACCCCGCGTTCTTCCAGTACCAGCCCGACCAGTTTGAACTGCACGCCGGCTGCTTTTTCCGCTTCCAGCGCAGCGCGGCCAATGAAATGACGCTCGGCAGGCTCCCAGGCGATACTCCAGGCCATGTTCGAAGCCAAGGGCGAAACGCTCTGGTGGATGTCCTGGCCGTACAGGTTCATACCGGCTTCGAGACGCAGCGTATCGCGGGCGCCGAGACCAATGGGTGAAATACCAGCGCCCACCAGGTCGTTGAAAAAACCCGGCGCCTGATCAGCCGGCAAGACAATCTCCAGGCCATCTTCCCCGGTATAACCCGTGCGCGCGATAAACCAATCGCCATCAGCCTGGCCCTCGAAGGGCTTGAGCTGGTGAATCAGCGTGCCACGAGACTGGGTGACCAACTCGGCGATCTTCTGCCGGGCGTGGGGACCTTGAATGGCCAGCATCGCCAACTCAGGCCGCTCATGCAGTTGCACTTGGTAAGTGCCCAGTTGCGCATGCATCCAGGCCATGTCCTGGTCGCGGGTGGCGGCATTGACCACCAGCCGATAGGCGGCCTCGGTACGGTAGACAATCATGTCGTCCACCACGCCGCCCTTTTCGTTGAGCATGGCGCTGTACAACGCACGGCCACAGCCATGCAGACGTTCGACATCATTGGCCAGCAGGCGCTGGAGCCATTCCTTGGCCTGGGGGCCGGTGACATCGATCACGGTCATATGAGATACATCGAACACCCCGCAGTCGCGTCGCACCTGGTGGTGTTCTTCAACTTGCGAGCCGTAGTGCAGAGGCATATCCCAACCGCCAAAATCGACCATTTTCGCGCCGAGGGCGAGATGCAGGTCATACAGAGGCGTACGCTGTCCCATGGGTTTCTCCTTCCGGGCTTGGCGAAGGTGCGCAGCATTGCTGTTCGTGCCGGACACCTTGAATTACAAGGCCTGCAGCCACGTCCAGCGACTCGATCCGAAAGACGGACCGCACCGAATGCCGCGCATTGTAGCCGCAAGCCGTAGGACTGGCACCTAACCGATTTGCCGGGCGGAGCGTCGGATCAGCCCGATCACCGGCAACAGGCCCACCAGCACCAGGGTCAGCGCAGGTAAAGACGCCCGGGCCCACTCGCCTTCACTGGTCATTTCAAAGATCCGCACCGCCAGCGTGTCCCAGCCGAACGGGCGCATCAGCAGGGTAGCGGGCATTTCCTTGAGCACGTCGACGAACACCAGCAACGCTGCGCTCAAGGTGCCGGGCAACAACAACGGCAGATACACTTTGCAAAACAGTCGTGGGCCGCTGACGCCAAGACTGCGTGCCGCTTCCGGCAACGAGGGCCGGATACGCGCCAGGCTGTTTTCCAACGGCCCGTAGGCCACCGCCAGGAATCGCACCAGATACGCCAGCACCAACGCCGACAGGCTGCCCAACAGCAACGGTTTGCCCGCACCACCGAGCCAGCCGGACAGCGGCACCACCAGTTCACGGTCCAGGTAGCTGAACGCCAACATGATCGACACTGCCAGCACCGAGCCCGGCAAGGCATAGCCGACATTGGCCAGGCTGATGCCGGAGCGGATCGCCCGTGTCGGCGCCAGGCGGTTGGCGAAGGCCAGCACCAGCGCCACGCTGACGGTGATCAGGGCAGCGATACCACCCAGGTACAGGGTGTGGAGGATCAGTCCGGAATAACGCTCATCCAGATCGAAGCGGCCGCGCTGCCAGAACCAGGCGAACAATTGCAGCATCGGGATGACAAACGCACAGGCGAATACCAGCCCGCACCCGCTACTGGCCGCCGCCGCCTTGAACCCGCGCAGCTGATACAGCGCCTTGCCCCGTGGCCGCTCATTGCTCGGTCGGCTCGCGCCCCGGGCACGTCGTTCGCCGTACAGCACCAGCATCACCACCAGCAGCAACAGGCTGGCCAATTGGGCAGCGCTGGAAAGGCTGAAAAAGCCGTACCAGGTCTTGTAGATGGCCGTGGTGAAGGTGTCGAAGTTGAACACCGAGACCGCACCGAAATCCGCCAGGGTTTCCATCAATGCCAACGCCACCCCGGCACCAATCGCCGGCCGCGCCATGGGCAGTGCCACGTGCCAGAACGCTCGCCACGGCGATTGCCCGAGCACCCGCGCCGCTTCCATCAGGCCTTTGCCCTGGGCCAGGAACGCGGAGCGCGCCAGCAAGTAGACGTAGGGGTAGAACACCAGCACGAGGACGATGATCACACCGCTGGTGGAGCGCACCCGTGGCAGACGCAGGCCGGTGCCGAACCATTCGCGCAGCAGGGTTTGCACAGGCCCTGAGAAGTCCAGCAGGCCGACGAATACAAACGCCAGCACATAAGCCGGTATGGCGAAGGGCAGCATCAGCGCCCAGTCGAGCCAGCGTCGGCCGGGGAATTCGCAAAGGCTAGTGAGCCAGGCCAGGCTCACGCCTAACAGGGTTACGCCAACACCGACACCCAGCACCAGCGTCAGCGTGTTGCCCAGCAGGCGGGGCATCTGGGTTTCCCAGAGGTGCGACCAGATTTGCGCGTCGATACTCTGCCAGGACAGCAACAGCACGCTCAGCGGCAGCAGCACCAGGGCGGCGACGGTAAAGACCGGCAGGTACCAGCGGCGTTGGGCGGGGTGGGCCAAAGTCAGTTCTCAGTGAATGAATAGCTTGAAATCGCCGCAATCCAATGTGGGAGGGGGCTTGCTGTGGTGAGGGGGCTTGCCCCCCGACGGGTTCACCGTAGAACCATTGGGGCTGCTCCGCAGCCCAGCGCGGGGCAAGCCCGCTCACCACAGGAAGCTCGCTCATCACAGCAAGCCCGGTCACCACAGCAAGCCCCTCCCACATTTGGATCTACGGTGCCCGGCAGAGTGTACTTAGTTCCAGCCAGCGCGATCCATCAGGCGAATGGCTTCAGCCTGGCGCTTGCCCGCCACTTCCACCGGCAAGGTATCAGCCACGAACTTGCCCCAGGTCGCCACTTCGGCCGACGGCGGTACCGCCGGGTTGGCCGGGAACTCTTGGTTCACGTCGGCAAAGATCTTCTGCGCCTCAGCCGTGGTCATCCATTCCACCAGCGCCTTGGCGGCTTCCGGGTGCGGCGCGTATTTGGTCAGGCCGATGCCCGACAAATTCACGTGCACACCACGGTCGCCCTGGTTCGGCCAGAACAGCTTCACCGCCAGGTCCGGCTTCTGCTTGTGCAGGCGGCCGTAGTAGTAGGTGTTGACGATGCCCACATCGCACTGGCCGGCATTGATGGCTTCGAGCACGGCGATGTCGTCGGAGAATACGTCGGTGGACAGGTTGTTGACCCAACCCTTGACGATTTCCTCGGTCTTGGCCGCGCCGTGGGTTTCGATCAGGGTGGCGGTCAGCGACTGGTTGTAGACTTTTTTCGCCGTACGCAGGCACAGGCGGCCTTCCCACTGTTTGTCGGCCAGGGCTTCGTAGGTGGTGAGGTCACCCGGCTTTACCCGGTCGGTGGAGTAGGCAATGGTCCGCGCGCGCAGGCTCAAGCCCGTCCAGGCGTGCTTTGAAGAGCGGTATTGCAGGGGGATGTTCTTGTCGATGACTGCGGAGGTGAAGGGTTGCAGAATGCCCATTTGCTCGGCCTGCCAGAGGTTGCCGGCATCCACGGTGAGCAGCAGGTCGGCAGTGGCGTTCTCGCCCTCGGCCTTGATGCGCTGCATCAGCGGGGCTTCCTTGTCAGTGATGAACTTCACCTGCACGCCAGTCTTCTGAGTGTAGGCATCGAACACCGGCTTGATCAGCTCGTCGATGCGCGAGGAGTAGACCACCACTTCGTCGGCGGCCTGCACGGTCGTGCTGCCGATCAAGGTGAGTGCCAGGGCAGTCAGGAGGCGCTTGGATGCCAACATGGGGGCGGTCTCTCATTTGCAAAAAGAGGGCAAATGATAAGGACTGGCATTTAGTGGCGCTTGGTTGAGGCGTTACCAGATGTTGCATGAGGGAGTGTGCGATGAAGCGGATAGCCTCATCGCGGCCTATCTTTTACGAGCACAGCAGTAACCGCATTTCGATGTCAGGGTTTTGCCAGGCCAGGTAGATCGCCGGTCAGGCCCAGCGCCTGGCGTACAAACACGGCCTTGGCTTCAGGCATCTGGTCGACCATCTTCAAGCCAGCATTGCGCAACCAGCGCAGCGGCAGTTGATCGGCCTGGAACAGCCGCTCGAAACCTTCCATCGCCGCCATCAACGCCAGGTTATGCGGCATGCGCCGACGCTCATAACGACTCAGCACCTTCACATCCGCCAGCCGCTCACCACGCTCGGTTGCCGCCAACAACACCTCGGCCAACACCGCCGCATCGAGGAAACCCAGGTTCACACCCTGCCCCGCCAACGGGTGTATCACGTGTGCCGCGTCTCCGATCAACGCCAGGCCCTCAGCCACGTAACGCTTGGCGTGACGCTGGCGCAAAGGCACGCACACACGCGGGTCGGCGCTCACCACGGTCCCCAACCGCCCTTCAAAGGCGCGCTCCAATTCACCGCAGAAGCTTTCATCGTCCAACGCCATCAGGCGCTCGGACTCGGCCGGCGTGGTCGACCAGACGATCGAGCACCAATCCTCCTGCCCATCCCGCACCAGCGGCAAAAACGCCAGCGGCCCGGTGTCGGTAAACCGTTGCCACGCCGTGCGCTGGTGCGGCTGGCTGCTGCGCACGCTGGTGACAATGGCGTTATGCAGGTAATCCCATTCGCGGGTCGCAGTGCCGGTCAGGCGGCGCACGGCGGAGTGGGCGCCGTCGGCGGCTACCACCAGCGGCGCACGCAACTTACGGCCATCGGCCAACGTCAGCAGCCAGTCATCGCCGGAGCGGCGCATCTGTTCCAGGCGGGCATTGGCCAGCAGGCCCAGGTCGCAGTCATGCAGGCGGTCGAGCAAGGCGTCCTGAACCACGCGGTTCTCGACGATGTGCCCGAGCACCTCGGCATGCACGCTGGCCGCCGAAAAGTGGATCTGCCCGGTGCCGCTGCCGTCCCACACCTGCATCTCGCCGTAGGGGCTGGCGCGCCGCGAGACGATACCGTCCCACACGCCCAGGCGCTCGAGGATGCGCTGGCTGGCGGCCGACAAGGCGCTCACCCGGGGCTCGAAGGCCGCATCACGGTCGAACGGCTTGACGCTCAACGGGCTGCCGTCGAGCAACAGCACCTGCAGGCCATTGCCCTGCAACGCAAGCGCCAAGGCGCTTCCGACCATTCCGGCCCCGACAATCAGCACATCTGCGCGCATGTCCATGCTTTAAGCCTGTCTCACTGGCGGCTTGCGCCGCACGTAAAGGGTTTTGTCGACCCGCGCCACCAGGGTGCCGGAGCCGTCATGAATCTGCACCTTGAGGTGGGGCAGGTACTTCTCGCCCCCTTCGGTGTGTCGACGGACCTCGTCCAGCAAGGCCTCGTCGATGGAAAATTCGGCATACACCGGGCCTTGGCCCGGCGACACGAAGTCAATGCTCGCGGCCTTGTCCCACACAATGTAGTCGCGGCCCAGGTTCTCCATCAGCATCAGCATGTAGAACGGGTCAACCATCGAATACAGGCTGCCGCCGAATTGCGTGCCGACATAGTTGCGGTTGTACCAGCCCAGCCCCATGCGCACTTTGACGTGACGGAAATCGGCGCTCATGTGCCGGACGCTGACCCCCGCCCCCAGGTACGGCGGATACAGGGTCATGATCCAGCGCAACAACCGCGCCTTGCCCAGGCGCTCGATCAACCACTTACGCATCGGGACGCGTGCCCAGGCCCATGGCCTGACGGGCGAACCAGCGTTTGGCCGGTGGCAACAGGTCCAGGCCCAGCAGGCCCATGTTGCGGCCCAGCGCCACCAGCGGCTGGGCGCTGCCGAACAGGCGCGTGACCTGGTCGGAGAAGCCCACGGTTAGTTTCTGGTCCAAGCGCTGGCGTTCGCGATAGCCCTGCAAGGTCGCCAGGTCACCCGGCACTTGCGGCCCGGCCAGCAAGGCCTCGGCCAAGGCATTCGCATCGCGCAGGGACAGGTTGAAGCCTTGCCCGGCAATCGGGTGCAGGCTGTGGGCGGCGTTGCCGAGGATCGCCAGGTGGGAACGCACCTGCTCCTCGGCTTCGACCAAGGTCAGAGGGTACAGATGGCGGGCGCCGACTTGCTTGAGGGTGCCCAGGCGGTAGCCGAACACGCCCTGCAATTCACTCAAGAAGCTGCGTTCGTCGAGATTGGCCAGGCGCTGTGCGTCCATGCCGATGCGGGTCCAGACCAGGGCGCAGCGGTTGTCCGGCAGCGGCAACAGGGCCATCGGGCCCTCATCGGTAAAGCGTTCGAAGGCTTCGCCGTTATGGGACTCGCTCGGGGTAATGTTGGCGATCAGCGCGCTCTGGTTGTACGGGCGGGTTTTCACGCCGATGCCCAGCTGTTCGCGCAGTCCGGAGCGGCCACCATCGGCCAGTACGGCGAGATCGCATTCCAGTACGGTTTCATCGTTGAGGGTCAGGCGGTAGCCATCGGCCAGCGGCTCCATGCGTGTGACTTCCGCCGGGCAACGCCAGCTGACCACGTCTTTGTCCAGGCCTTGCCACAGGCATTGGCCCAGCCAGGCGTTTTCCACCACGTAACCGAGGGCCGGCACGCCCTCCTCCATGGCAGACAAACGTGCGGTGGAGAAACGCCCACGATCCGACACGTGGATTTGCTTGATCGGCTCGGCACGGCGGGAAATGTCCTGCCACAGGCCCAGGCGCTGATAGATCTGCCGGGCGCCATAGGACAGCGCCGAAGACCGCGCATCGTAGCTCGGCTGGTAGCTGTCGCCCGGCGCAAAGGGTTCGATCAGCACGATCTTCCAGCCACGGGCCTTGGCCCCGGCCTGCAACGCCAGCGCCAGGCTGGCGCCTACCAAGCCGCCGCCGATAATGGCCAGGTTGACCCGGCTCATCGGGCAGCCGCCATCAGCGCTTCGATGTCGGCGACGGTCTTGGGCACGCCGCCGGTCAGGATTTCACAGCCTTGCTTGGTCACTACCACGTCGTCCTCGATGCGTACGCCAATGCCACGCCATTTCTTTGCCACGTTCTGGTTGTCCGGCGAAATGTAGATCCCCGGCTCCACGGTCAACGCCATGCCGACTTCCAGCACACGCCATTCACCGCCCACTTTGTACTCGCCCACGTCATGTACATCCATGCCCAGCCAATGGCCGGCGCGGTGCATATAGAAGGCCTTATAGGCTTCGCTGGCGATCAACTCGTCGACGTCGCCCTGCAACAAGCCCAGCTTTACCAGCCCGGCGGTGATGACCTGCACCGTGGCCTCATGGGCCTGGTTCCAATGTTTGTCCGGGGCGATTTCGGCGAAGGCGGCTTCCTGGGAGGCCAGCACAATCTCGTAGATCGCCTTCTGTTCCGGCGAGAACTTGCCGTTGACCGGCCAGGTACGGGTGATATCGCTGGCGTAGCAGTCGATCTCACAACCGGCGTCGATCAGCACCAGGTCGCCGTCCTTGAGCAGCGCGTCGTTTTGCTGGTAATGCAGGATGCAGCTGTTGCGCCCGGCGGCGACGATGGAACCGTAGGCCGGCATCTTTGCGCCGCCCTTGCGGAACTCATAATCCAATTCTGCTTCCAGGCTGAACTCATGCAAACCGGCGCGGCTGGCCTGCATCGCCTTCACGTGGGCGGCGCAGGAGATTCGGGCCGCCTCGCGCATCACCTTCAACTCTGCCGCCGATTTATACAGGCGCATGTCGTGGAGCAGATGATCCAGGGCAACGAATTCGTTCGGCGGCTGGGCGCCCAGGTGCGCTTTAGAGCGGATCACGTTGATCCACTCCATCAGGTGCCGGTCGAATTCGGCGTTGCTGCCCATCGCCGAGTACACCCGGTCGCGGCCTTCGATCAGGCCGGGCAGGATGTCGTCGATATCGGTGATAGGGAAGGCATCGTCGGCACCGAAGTCACGGATCGCGCCTTCGGTGCCGGCGCGCAGGCCATCCCACAGCTCGCGTTCGACATTGCGCTCGCGGCAGAACAGCACGTACTCGCCGTGCTGGCGACCGGGCATCAACACGATCACGGCTTCCGGCTCGGGGAAACCGCTCAGGTACTGGAAGTCACTGTCCTGGCGGTACACGTGCTCGACATCGCGATTGCGGATCGCCACGGCGGCGGCCGGCAGGATCGCGATGCTGTTGGGTTCCATCTGCGCCATGAGCGCCTTGCGGCGTCGGGTGTATTCCGCTTTGGGGATATGGATCATGGGCAGATGGGCTTCCTTTCTTAGTGCAGCGACGGCTTGGGTGCAGCAGGCTCAGCGGACTTCTTGGTCTCGGTGAACAGCAGCAGCGGCGCAACGCGCAGGTACTCCATCACCTCCATGTAGTCGCCTTCGCCGTCTTCGGACTCTTCCAGGGCGTCCTGCACCTGGGAGATGGCTGCCAGGTCCTGCAGCACTTCCTTGGCGTCGGTGCTCAGTTCCAGGCCACCGGCGTTCACACCGAAACCGTGGAGGAAGCCCTGGCACCATTGGCCCAGTGCAGCGGCGCGCTCGGTGAGCGGCGCGTCGTCGGTCGGCAGCAGCAGGACCACGGTGACGTCGTCACCGGTCAGCTCGCCCTTGACCATCTCTTGCAGGCCGATCAGCGCGTTGCGCACGTTGTCGGTCGGTTCGGTTTCCAGCAGCTCGGCCACGTCAGCCAGCCAGTTGTCGGCATCAAAGCCAACACCGGTGCAGCTGCGGCCCAGCAACACGCCGTGCAGTTCGGCAGGCGAGCATGGGTGGCCGCTGGTGCTCAGCAGTTTGGAAAAAGCGTCGTACGGGGAGTTCTGAATAGGCATGGTGAGCTAGGCGCCAGACGGCGCAATGTCTAGAATGGAGCGCTGTATCCTAGCACCGGCAGACGTACCAAGACTATCAAGGGCGTCAGATCGTTTATCCTGCAGTTGCCATTCATCAGACAAATCCAGTGGAACCCAATGGAAGACACCGACCTGCAAGCGCTGATGGCCAGACTCGAATTGCTAATTACTCGGGTCGAGCAACTTAAGAGTCAAAACGGACTCCTATTAGCTCAGGAAAAGACCTGGCGCGAGGAACGCGCTCACCTCATTGAAAAAAACGAAATCGCCCGGCGTAAGGTCGAATCGATGATTTCGCGCCTGAAGGCCCTGGAGCAAGACTCATGAGTTCAAGCAATAGTGTCACCGTGCAGATCCTCGATAAAGAATACTCGATCATCTGCCCCCAGGAAGAGCGCAGCAACCTGGTGAGCGCCGCCCGCTACCTGGATGGCAAGATGCGTGAAATCCGCAGCAGCGGCAAAGTCATCGGCGCCGACCGCATCGCCGTGATGGCCGCACTGAACATCACCCACGATTTGCTGCATAAGCAGGAACGCCCTGACGTGCAGGCCAGCGGCTCCACCCGTGAGCAGGTGCGTGACCTGCTGGAACGCGTGGATCTGGTGCTTTCCAGCGACTCAGACGCACCCAAGGGCTGATTGCCGCGACTGTTTGGGGTATACTCGCCCCACTCCCTGGCGTGTTTGCCAGTCGGCGATGTCCCTGAGCCGATTCGCACTACCCTGGAAGTTGCACGTTGGGCTGGTGTGCATGTCCGCTAGACGGAAAGCCTTAAAGCCTACTGCATCTTCCACCTTGAACTTTCGGGTTCAAGGGCTAAGTCGACAGCGGCTCTGTCGGGGAGCCTGAATTCCCAAACTCAATGCCAGTCCTCGGACTGGCATTGTTTTATGAGCCGAAACCATGACCGAACCTGCGCCGCTTTCCCGTCCGCAACTTCGACGCATGTTGCGCAATGCCCGCCGCACCCTCACGCCGAGCGAGCAGTGCAAGGCCGCCCACGGCCTGTATCGGCAACTGGCACAGCACCCGCTGTTTCGCCGCGCCAAACATATCTCTTTGTATTTACCGACGGACGGTGAAATCGATCCGCGCCTGCTGCTGCGCGCCGCCCAGCGCCGTGGCAAGGCCACCTACCTGCCGGTGCTCAGCGCCTGGCCACGGACCAAGATGGTGTTCCAACGGGTAAGACCTGGGGAAAAGCTGCTGCCCAATCGCTTTCGCATCCTGGAGCCACGCGTGAATATCAGCCGCCAACGCAAGGTCTGGGCGCTGGACCTGGTGCTGCTGCCGTTGGTGGGGTTCGATGATGCGGGGGGACGCCTGGGCATGGGCGGCGGGTTTTACGATCGCAGCCTGGCATATCTGGCGCGCCGCCAAAGCTGGCGCAAACCGACGCTGCTGGGCCTGGCCCATGAATGTCAGAAGGTCGAGCGTTTGGTGCAGGCGAGTTGGGATGTGCCGCTGGCTGGCACCGTCACCGATAAGCAGTGGTATATCGCAGGGACGCCACTGGAATCAGCGGCGCCTTGAAGCCGTGTTAACGCTTGAATTGCTGCTGCACGGGTGACAGTTCAACCGGCGCATCGGTCTTGTTCGACCACAAGCTTTGCGCATACCCGGTGGTCACGACGCCCAGACCAAACAAAATCACCAAAATCCATAGTAAATCCGGTTTACGTTGCATCGATTGCCCCCCTTCAGGCACCTCGTACACGATGACAACAACGTTCCAAAGTAGTCCGTTGCAGCTGCGTCAAGCTTAAAGGCCGGCATTTTGCGGTAACGTGAACCAACACGCAAACCTTGGCGCCAACCGACTGTCGGTTTGTCATCAAATTGCCTGACAACTTGCCCAATGCCTTTTTCAGGAGCCCCAAAATGGCCTATTGGCTGATGAAATCCGAGCCCGACGAACTCTCCATCAACGGTCTGGAAAAGCTCGGTGAAGCACGCTGGGACGGGGTGCGTAACTACCAGGCCCGCAACTTCCTGCGCGCCATGGCGGTGGGTGACGAATTTTTCTTTTATCACTCCAGTTGCCCGGAGCCGGGTATTGCCGGTATCGGCAAGATCGTCGAGGCGGCCTATCCGGACCCTACTGCATTGGAGCCACAAAGCCACTACTTCGACGCGAAGGCCACCCCGGAGAAAAACCCGTGGAGTGCGATCAACGTGGCCCACGTCCAGACCTTTCCCAAAGTGCTCGGCCTCGGTTACCTGAAGCAGCAAACCGCCCTTGCCGAACTGCCCCTGGTGCAAAAAGGCAGCCGGCTGTCGGTGATGGCCGTCACGCCCGAGCAATGGGCTGCAGTAATCAACTTGCTTTAACTGACCGGTATCAACGCCCCGCCGGGGCAAACCGCTCAAACTAGGACGCTAATGCCGCAGGAAGCCGCCATGTCGACGAATCACCACACCTCCCGTCTTTTCGCCGTCGCACTCATCGCTTTGTTGTTGGGTGCCGGTGGCTTTGGTTACTGGCGCTCCACCCAGGACCGCCTGCCGGAAGGCATTGGCATGGGCAATGGCCGCTTGGAGTCCACCGAAGTGCAGATCGCCGCCAAGATCCCCGGACGCCTGGCCGAAGTGCGGGTTGACGAAGGCGACAAGGTGCTCAAGGGCCAATTGCTTGCACGCATGGACACCCGCACCCTTGAAGCCCAGCGCGCCCAAGCCGAAGCCGAAGTACTGCGCGCCAAGGAAAACTTCGCCGCCGCCGAAGCCAATGTGCAACTGCGCCAGAGCGAGCAACTGCTGGCCAACCAGGAACTCAAGCGCACCCAGGAGCTGTACAAACGCGGATTCGCCAGCAGCCAACTGATCGACCAGCAGCAAGCGCGGCAAAACACCGGCAATGCGGCAGTGATTGCCGCCCAAGCGCAGGTCAACTCGGGAAAGGCCGCCATCGGAGCCGCCCAGGCCCAGGTGGCCCAACTTACCAGCGAAATCGACGACAGCAGCCTGCGCGCGCCCATCGACGGCATTATCCAATTGCGCCTGGCCGAGCCAGGTGAGGTGCTGGGCGCGGGTGGGCGGGTGCTGCTGTTGATTGATCCCAATGATCAATACATGAACCTCTACCTGCCCGCGTCCGTCACCGGTCGCCTGACCGTCGGCAGCGACGCGCGTATCCTGCTCGACGCCCTGCCCGGCCAGCCACTGCCGGCCAAGATCAGTTTTGTCGCCGCCAAATCCCAGTTCACCCCCAAGGAAGTGGAAACCCGCGACGAGCGCCAAAAACTGGTCTTCCGCGTCAAACTGCGCCTCACCCAGCCCAGCGCCGTGCCCCAAGCCAAACCGGGCATGCCCGGCGCAGGTTATGTGCGCACGGCTGACACTGACTGGCCGGCCAACCTGCAATGACCGCCCTGGCGCTGCAGGCCACGGGGATCAATCATCGCTACGGCAAGCAGCAGGCACTGGTCGACATCACGTTCAGCTTGCCGGCCGGTACGCGCTGCGGGTTGATCGGTCCGGATGGCGCGGGCAAGTCGAGCCTGCTGGGTTTGATCGCCGGGGTTAAAAAACTTCAGGATGGCCAGTTGCACGTGCTCGGCGGCGCCATCGAAGACCGCCGTCACCGCAACAGCCTGTACCCACGCATTGCCTTTATGCCCCAGGGTTTGGGCGGCAACCTGTACCCCGAGCTGTCTATCCGCGAAAACATCCGATTCTTCGCCACGTTGTTCGGCCTGTCGAAAGCCGATTGCGACCAGCGCATGCACAACCTGCTGCTGGCCACCGACCTCGCACGCTTCGCCGACCGTCCGGCCGGCAAGCTGTCTGGCGGTATGAAGCAGAAGCTTGGCCTGTGTTGCGCGCTGATCCACGACCCCGACCTGTTGATCCTCGACGAGCCCACCACTGGCGTCGATCCGTTGTCACGTCGACGCTTCTGGGAATTGGTCGACAGTGTACGCAGCGAGCGGCCACAACTGACGCTGCTGGTGGCCACGGCATACATGGAAGAAGCCGAGCAGTTCGAGCATTGCCTGATGCTTGATCGCGGCAAGTTGATCGCCGACGGCCTGAGCAGTGAATTGGCTGGCGCAACATCCAGCGGCAAATTGGACGAGGCGTTCACCCACTTCCAGGGTGACAGCGCCCACGACAACCAACCGCTGGTGATTCCGCCGCGCGAAAGCGACAACACCGACATCGCCATCGAAGCCCACGACCTGACCCTGCGCTTCGGCGATTTCACCGCGGTCAACAACGTCAGCTTCGCCATCGGCCGAGGTGAAATATTCGGGTTCCTCGGCTCCAACGGCTGCGGCAAGACCACCACCATGAAAGTCCTCACCGGGCTGATGCCAGCCACTGAGGGCAGTGCGACGCTGCTGGGCAACCCGGTCAATGCCAAGGACCTGGCCACCCGCAAGCGCGTGGGGTTCATGTCGCAAAGCTTCTCGCTGTATGGCGAGCTCAGCGTGCGCCAGAACTTGGTGCTGCATGCGCAATTGTTCGACTTGCCCACAGCTGATAGCGGTCCGCGCATTGACGAGCTGATCCAACGCTTCGATCTCATTGACGTCGCCGAGCAACCGTCCGGTGAACTGCCTCTCGGCCTGCGTCAGCGACTGTCATTGGCGGTGGCCGTATTGCATCGCCCGGAAGTGCTGATCCTCGATGAGCCCACCTCGGGCGTCGACCCGGCTGCGCGGGATGATTTCTGGCGACTGCTGATCGAGCTATCCCGCGAACAAGGCGTGACCATCTTCCTGTCCACCCACTTCATGAACGAAGCCCAGCGCTGCGATCGCATCTCCCTGATGCATGCGGGCAAGGTGCTGGCCTGCGATACACCGGATGCGCTGCGACGGCAATTTCACGGTGATACGCTGGAAGCCGCGTTCGTCACCTGCCTGGAACAGGCCCAGGGCGAAGCCGAGCCCGCTGCAGCCACCGCAACCGTCAGCGCGACCAGCGCACCGCCCGTGAGCAAGCGTGGATTCAGCCTGGCTCGCCTGTTGGCCGTGGCCAGCCGCGAAGGCAAGGAACTGCTGCGCGACAAAGTGCGCATGGCCTTCGCGCTGCTGGGAGCGATGTTCATGATGGTGATCTTCGGCTATGGCATTTCCCTGGACGTGGAAAACCTCGCGTTCGCCGTCTACGACCAGGACCAGACGCCGCAAAGCCGCGCCTACTTGGAAGCCTTTCGTAGCTCACGCTATTTCGCCGAGCAGTCGCCCATTCAGGATTCGACTGAGTTGCACCGACGCCTGCAACGTTCGGAAATCAAACTGGCCCTGGAGATTCCGCCCGGTTTTGGCCGCGACCTCTACGCCGGTCGCCAGCCCACAGTGGCCGCGTGGCTCGATGGCGGCATGCCGTTTCGCGCGGAAACCAGCCGCAACTACGTCGAGGCCGTACACCAGGGCAACCTTGCGCAACTGGCCGAACTGAGCAGCCTGCCCCGCAACGACCTGACCGCCGCCAGGCTGGAGACGCGCTTTCGCTATAACCAGGACGTGGTCAGCGTGAACGCCATCGGCCCCGGAGTGATGGCGCTGATCCTGGCGTTTATCCCGGCGATGCTCACCGCCCTCGGCATCGTGCGCGAGAAGGAGCTGGGCTCGATCACCAACTTCTACGCCACGCCGCTGACCCGCCTGGAGTTCCTGCTTGGCAAACAGGCGCCCTACCTCGCCGTCAGCCTGGTCAACCTGGCGGTATTGGTGGCGATGAACCGCTGGTTGTTCGGCGTACCGTTCAAGGGCAGCGGCCTGACACTGGCGTTCGGCGGGTTGCTGTACGTGCTGGCGACCACCAGCATGGGCCTGCTGATTTCGGCGTTCACCCGTACGCAGATCGCGGCGATCCTCGGCACGATGATCATCACCAGCCTGCCGACGATCCAGTTCTCCGGGCTGATCGTGCCACGCTCGTCACTGGAAGGAGCGGCGGCATTGATGGGCATGCTGTTTCCGGCCGGGCACTTTCTGGATATCGCCGTGGGCACGTTCACCAAGGCCCTGGACCTGCGCCAGTTGTGGCCGCAATGCCTGGCGCTGTTCGGGTTTTTCGTCGGGTTTACTGGGCTGAGCCTGATCATGCTCAAGAAGCAGGAGGCCTGATGCACACGTTCGCGCACATCCTGCGGCTGGGGGTCAAGGAGCTGACCAGCCTGCGACACGACAGCGTGTTGCTGCTGTTTTTGTTCTACGCCTTCACCGTCGCCATCTATATGCCCGCCGCCGGCTCGGTGATCGGCGTGCACAACGCCAGCGTGGCGTTTGTGGACGAAGACCACAGCTCACTCTCACGCCAAATGGCCGAGGCGTTGCAGCCGCCCGAGTTCCAAGCGCCTGTGCCGTTACCCTATGACCAGTTGGACAAGGTCATGGACAGCGGCGAATACACCTTCGTGATCAATGTGCCAGCGAACTTCCAGGCCGACCTGTTGGCAGGGCGCCAGCCGGGCGTGCAGGTGAATGTGGATGCCACGGCGATGAGCCAGGCGTTCATGGGCGCGGGCTACATTGGGCGGATATTTCAACGCGAACTGCTGACCAGCAGCGGACAAGCCGATGCCGCCGGCCAGGCGCCCGCGTTGCTGACCACCCGCGCCCTGTTCAACACCAACTTGGAAGGTGGCTGGTTCCTGGCGGTGATCCAGATCGTCAACAACATCACCATCCTGGCTATCGTGCTGACCGGCACGGCGCTGCTGCGCGAACGCGAGCACGGCACCCTCGACCATCTGCTGGTACTGCCACTGACGGCGCTGGAAATCATGCTGGCGAAAATCTGGAGCAACATGCTCGTGGTGGTGCTATGCACCTGGCTGTCGCTGGAAGTGGTGGTCAAAGGCCTGCTCGGCGTACCGCTGGCCGGGTCGCTGAGCTTGTTTCTGTTCGTGACGGCGCTGTACCTGTTTGCCAGCACCGCGCTGGGCATCTTCCTCGCCACCCTCGCCCGCTCGACGCCGCAGTTCGGCTTGCTGGCAATCCCGGTGATCATCCCGATGCTGCTGCTCTCAGGCGGCAGCACGCCGCTGGACAGCATGCCCGAGTGGCTGCAGTGGATAATGCAGGGCTCGCCGTCGACGCATTTTGTGAGTCTGAGCGCGGCGATTCTGTTTCGGGATGCGGGAGTAAGCGTAGTGTGGCCGGACTTGCTGGCGCTGGCGGGGATTGGGTTGGTGTTTTTTGCGGTGGCGTTGGCGCGGTTTCGTAAAAGCCTCGCCTCCTGAGAATGATGCCCTCGCCACAAGAGCACCGTTCTGCCCGTCACATAAGTGGGGTTACTGGATGATCAAGTTGTTGAACAACAGGTCTTCCACCACCGGCTTGCCCGTCTCGTCGTTCATCACTTGCTGGGTTTGCTTCAACGCTTCCTGGCGCAGCTTTTCCTTGCCTTCAACGGTGCTCATGGCCTCGTTGGTCTGCTGGGTGAACAGTGCCACCAGCTGGTTGCGGATCAATGGATCGTTGGCTTTGACCAGTGCTGCCGCCTCGGTGCCGGTCACGCGCAGGGCGATGTCGGCCTTGAACACCTTGAGCTTCGCCGTGCCATCCAGGCCATAGTTACCCACGAACGGCGGGCTCAGGCTGATATAGCTGACTTTCGGCGCCTCGCCTTCTTTGGCCTCTTCGGCCTGGGCTGCCATCGGCAAGGTCAGGGCCAGCATCAATAGGATCCACGCTTTCACAGTTCATTCCTCACATTCGGTTGCCGGGTAGCATAACGCTAGCAAGGCAGAGCACAAGCTTATGGCGACTTATCAGGCCCGGGCATGCTCGTTGACCCAGGGGCATACCCTCCTACACTTATCGGCCACGACGCCAAAAGGAATAGTCCGATGAAAGCTGTGCTGTGCAAAGCCTTCGGCCCCGCCGAAACCCTGGTGCTGGAAGAGATCGCCAGCCCGGCGATCAAGAAGAACGAAATCCTGCTGGACGTGCATGCCGCCGGGGTCAACTTCCCGGACACCCTGATTATCGAGGGCAAGTACCAGTTCAAGCCGCCCTTCCCGTTCTCGCCGGGTGGCGAAGCGGCGGGCGTGGTCAGTGAAGTGGGCGAAAAAGTCAGCCACCTCAAAGTCGGTGACCGGGTCATGGCGCTGACCGGCTGGGGCAGCTTTGCCGAACAGGTCGCGGTGCCGGGCTATAACGTGCTGCCGATCCCGCCGAGCATGGACTTCAACACGGCCGCCGCGTTCAGCATGACCTACGGCACGTCCATGCACGCGCTGAAACAACGGGCCAACCTGCAACCCGGCGAAACCCTGTTGGTCCTGGGCGCCTCCGGAGGCGTGGGCCTGGCCGCCGTGGAAATCGGCAAGGCCATGGGCGCACGGGTGATCGCTGCCGCCAGCAGCGCCGACAAACTGGCGGTGGCGAAGGCCGCCGGCGCCGATGAGCTGATCAACTACAGCGAAACCAGCCTGAAAGACGAGATCAAGCGCCTGACCGACGGCAACGGTGCCGATGTGATCTACGACCCGGTGGGGGGCGACCTGTTTGACCAAGCCGTCCGTGCCATCGCCTGGAACGGCCGCTTGCTGGTGGTGGGGTTTGCCAGCGGGCGCATCCCGGAGCTGCCGGTGAACCTGGCGCTGCTCAAGGGTGCGGCGGTGGTGGGGGTGTTCTGGGGTTCATTTGCCCAGCGGCAGCCGCAGGACAATGCGGCGAATTTCCAGCAATTGTTCGGCTGGTACGCCGAGGGCAAGTTGAAGCCGTTGGTGTCGCAGGTGTATCCGCTGGAACAAGCCGCCCAGGCGATCAATGACCTGGGGCAGCGCAGGGCGGTGGGCAAGGTCGTCGTCCAAACGCGCTGAGCGATGTGAAATGCGCTCACAGGTGGAAGGGGGCTTGCTCCCGATTGCAGGGTGTCAGTCACTGAATCTGTCGACTGAGCCACCGCTATCGGGCGCAAACCCCCTCCCACATTTGGGTCTCCATCATCCTGAAGAACTCAACCACGACCCGCACTTATCTATTAGCGACATGTTCATAAGAGAACATGCAATTGCGCTCATTTCCTGTGTTTGCCACTAAGAGGCGATGCTATTTTCGGTAACGAAACTGTAACATTCGCATCCGCAGTCAAAACAAGAAATCTGGAGCCCTTGAATGTTTGCTTTCTTTCGTCCTGCCGCACATCAGGCGCCCCTGCCTGAAGAAAAAATAGACAGTACCTACCGACGCCTGCGCTGGCAGATCTTCGCCGGTATTTTCTTCGGTTACGCCGGGTACTACCTGCTGCGCAAAAACTTCTCCCTCGCCATGCCGTACCTGATCGACGAGGGTTACACCCGTGGCGAACTGGGCCTGGCGATGTCCGCCATCGCGATTGCCTACGGCCTGTCCAAATTCCTCATGGGCCTGGTGTCCGACCGCTCCAACCCGCGCTATTTCCTGCCCTTCGGCCTGCTGGTTTCAGCAGGGGTGATGTTCATTTTCGGTTTCGCACCTTGGGCGACGTCCAGCGTGACCATGATGTTCATTTTGTTGTTCATCAATGGCTGGGCCCAGGGCATGGGCTGGCCACCGAGCGGACGCACCATGGTGCACTGGTGGTCGCAGAAAGAACGCGGTGGCGTGGTGTCGGTGTGGAACGTGGCGCATAACGTCGGCGGCGGCCTGATCGGCCCGCTGTTCCTGCTGGGCATGGCCTGGTTCAACGACTGGCATGCGGCGTTCTATGTACCGGCGACAGTGGCCTTGGCAGTGGCGGCGTTTGCCTTCATCACCATGCGCGACACGCCGCAGTCGGTCGGCCTGCCGCCGATTGAGAAATACAAGAACGATTACCCGGAAGGCTACGACGCCAGCCACGAAGACGAATTCAGCGCCAAGGAAATTTTCGTCAAGTACGTGCTGCGCAATAAAATGCTGTGGTACATCGCCTTCGCCAACGTCTTCGTCTACCTGCTGCGCTACGGCGTACTGGATTGGGCACCGACCTACCTCAAGGAAGCCAAGCACTTCACGGTCGATAAATCATCCTGGGCGTACTTCTTCTACGAATGGGCGGGTATCCCAGGCACGCTGCTGTGCGGCTGGATGTCGGACAAGATCTTCCGTGGCAACCGTGGCCTGACCGGTATCGTGTTCATGGCGCTGGTGACCGTGGCGACCCTGGTGTACTGGCTCAACCCGCCGGGCAACCCGATGGTCGACATGATCGCGCTGGTGTCCATCGGCTTCCTGATCTACGGCCCGGTGATGCTGATCGGCCTGCAAGCGCTGGAACTGGCACCGAAGAAAGCCGCCGGCACCGCGGCAGGTTTCACCGGTCTGTTCGGTTACCTGGGCGGTTCGGTGGCGGCGAGCGCGGCCATGGGCTATACCGTGGACCATTTCGGCTGGGACGGTGGTTTTGTGCTGCTGATCGGCGCGTGCGTATTGGCGATCGCCTTCCTGATCCCCACGCTGTGGCACACCAACAGCGTCAGCTCGGCGCGTTAATCGCCTGAGCAATCCTTTGCACAACGCTTGAGCCGCGCCTCCAGGTTTTTATCTGGCATGGCGTGGCTACGCAGGGCGTTGACGGTCTGCTCGACATAATCGCGAGTGGTGCCGTAACGCCCGCAAGCGCTTTGCAACACATGGTTCAGCACGATGTCGGGCAGGTTGCCGGCGTAGCTGGGCAGGTGTCGCTCCAATACAAACCCGAGCGCCTGCACGGTACTGCCATCCTCAAGACGGCAACTGAGCCAGTGCGGCCGATAGGAGGGGTAAGGCATCTCGCGCTGCCACAGGGCATACAGCGAGGCCTCCAACTGATCTTCCGGCAAGCGGTAAGCGAACCCACTGCAAGAGCCTCCACGGTCCAGACCAAACACCAGCCCCGGCAACTCCGGCGTGCCCCGATGCTCGTGAGACCACAGGTACAGGCCCCGGTGATAACCGTGAACCCGCGCCCGCACGCGCTCGGTCGACGAGCATTCAGGCCGCCAGATCAGCGAACCATACGCAAACAGCCAGACCGGCCCACCCTTATGCCGAGCCATGGTGGCTTGCATCGAGCTCATCAATTGTTCGTGAGTGAGTTGCGGCCCAAGATCGAGTCGCGGAGGGTAAGCCAATTGCAAAAGATCGGTTTCAATGGCGGTCATGGCAAATCGCTTAGGTCTCCTGTGCTCTTACCAGTTATAGGCAACTTTACCGTAATAGAACGCGCCGCTGTAACCGTACGGCGAAAAAGTGCTATAGGCCAAATTGCCACCACTGCTGGCAAAGGCGTTGACCTTCTCCGGGTACTTATCAGTGACGTTGTCGCCGCCCAGGGTGAAGGTCCAGTTCTTCAGCTTGTAGTCTGCCGACAGGTCCAGCACCCAGGCCGCCTTGAAGGTCTGGTCATTGACCTTGTCTGCCTGGTAGCTGGTGAATTCACCATAGCGCACCAGGTTGCTGTGCAGCGCCCAACGGCCGAACGTGAAGTCGTTACCCAGGCTCAGCTTGTGTTGTGGCGTGGTATCGCCGAGCAAACCGATACGCTCGCGACGGTCCACGCGCAACAGGTTCACACCCAGGCTGTCGAGAATCGCCGGGTTGGCTTTTACGTCAGTGACTTTGGTGTGGTTGTAGTTATAGCCCACGGTGCTGTTCCAGCGGATACCGTTATCGAATTGGTAGCGATAGTTGGCCACGAGGTCGACACCGTCGGTGCTGGTGTCAGTCGCGTTAGTGAAGTAGCGGGCGCTGGTGTAGTTGATGTTGCCCACGCCATTGGCTTGCAGGTAGGCAATCGCCGCCGGGTTGAGGTTCAGGTTTGACGACAGGCTGATGCGGTCGCGGATGTCGATACGGTACACATCGAGCGTCACGGTCAGGTCATCGGCAGGCTCCAGCACCAGGCCGAGGCTGTAGTTGCGCGACTTTTCAGCCTTGAGGTCTTCGGCGCCGAGCAAGCGAGCCACCTGGCTGTTGGCCGGGAAGGTGCCCGCTTCCTGGACGGTACTGCCGATCAGTTGCGATGAGGTGTAGGCAAAGTTCTGCTGGGCCAGGGACGGCGCGCGGAAACCATTGGAAATACTGCCGCGCAAGGCCACCTGCGGGGTGAAGTCGTAGCGGGCCGACAGCGAGCCACTGACGTTGGAACCGAAGTCGCTGTAGTCCTCATGGCGCACGGCGGCGGAGGCGCTGAGTTTTTCGGTGAAATTGGTTTCCAGGTCCAGGTACTGCGCCCAGTTATGCCGTGTGCTCGTACCGGCGTCGGCGTCGCGGAAACCGCCCAGGCCGGAGCTGCCGGTCTGGAAGTAGGACGCCGGCTCACCCGCTTCGATCTCGTAACCCTGGTGCAGGTATTCGCCACCAAAGGCCACGGAGACCGGGTAAGGCAGGAAGCCCACGTCGAACTCACGCGACAGGTCCAGGCTGATCTGCTTCTGATCGTTGCTCAGGGTGCCGTTGTTGAACTTGCGCGGCGTGGCCAGGCCCAGGGACGTGTTGATGGTTTCGGTGCCCAGCTCGTACTGGTTCTTGCCGTAGTTGGCCGACAGGTCGTAATGCCAGTCGTAGGCCAACAGCCCGCGCAGGCCCACCACCAGCGAGGTGTCTTCCAGGTTGCCCTTGATCAGCGGCAGGTAGCCGTTGGGGTTGAGTGCCGCGATGTTGTTGGAGGCGTTGCTCGCCCGGTAAAACGCTGCCGTCTCCCCGCGCCGTTTGCTGTAGCCACCGAAGCTGTAGAACTCGGCGGCATCGTTGAAGGCATATTCCGAGTTGAACTGGAATTTGCCTTCATCGGTGGCCGGCTCGCCCTGGCGGAACACGCGCTGGCCGTAGGTGGTGGAACCGATGCTGGCTGGGCGGTAATCATTGCCGGCGCGGTTGGTGTAATCGTTATCGGCGCCTTCGGCCGACAGGTTGATAAAGCCGTTGTCGCCCAGCGCCAGGCCGGTATTGCCGCTGACATTACGCTGGATACCGTCGCCCTTCTTGTACTCGCCGAACTTGGTGGAGATCGAGCCGCCCTGGTCGGCGTGCTTGAGGATCACGTTGATCACCCCGGCAATCGCATCGGAGCCATAGCGGGCGGACGCGCCGTCGCGCAGCACTTCGATATGGTCCACCGCCGACAGCGGGATCGCGTTCAAGTCCGCCGGTGCAGAGCCACGGCCCACCGCCCCACCCAGGTTGACGAAGGCGCTGGTGTGGCGACGTTTGCCATTGACCAGCACCAGCACCTGATCCGGCGACAGGCCGCGCAATTGCGCAGGACGCACCAGTTCGGCGCCGTCCACCAGGCTTGGGCGTGGGAAATTGATCGACGGAATCAGCCGCGCCAACACCGCGCCCAACTCATCGGAACCTGTGCTGCGCAAGGTATCTCCGGAAATCACATCGATCGGTGACAGCGAAGCACTGGCCGTACGCTCCTGGGCGCGGGTACCGGTGACGATCACAGTGTCGAGCTTGGGTGTATCGGTGGCGGACGTTTCGGCCGCAAAGACGGGATTGAAACCCACAGCGGTCAGCAAATTGGCCGACAAAATCGCCGTGTACAGCGCGTGTTGCTTGTAGCTCCCCATACCGCTCCCCTTGAATCAAAAACCAGAACGTCGTGCTCTGAGTTCGTACGATCGGTCCGGCTGGCGGGCGGTGGCGGTCAGTGATTGGTTGTTGTGAGTGTTCGGTAGTCCGTTGATATATAGCCTAATGATATTTATGAAACAAATTAAATACCTTTAAAGAATAAGCGAATGCATAAGCGAATCCGCCCATTCATCAGGATTGAGCGCGCCAATCTCGCTACTTTCAGCCCCGGTTCAGCCTGGGAACGTGCCAAACCCTCAAAATAACGCACACATCACGACCCACCTAGCCGCCCAATAATCGACTACCGAGGTCGCACCCATGAAGAAATTCCGAATGCCTGGCCTATTGCTGCTGGCCCAGGCCACCACCGCACTGGCGGGCGAAACATCCGCTACCGAGGACGACAAAGGCTTCTGGTATGCACAGACCAGCGTCTACACGCGGCACTTCGCGCCCGACCCGGACCACAACAACAACCAGGATCTGATCGGCCTGGAGCGCAACGAAGCATCCGGTTTTGTGTACGGCGGGGCGACGTTCCGCAACTCGTTCCGCCAACGCTCGTACTACGCCTATGCGGGCAAGCGCTATGACATGGCCGACTATCCGGTGTATTTGAAGCTGACAGGCGGGGCGATCCAAGGTTATCGCGGCAAGTACCGCGACAAGATCCCGTTGAATCGTTTCGGCGTGGCGCCGGTGATCATTCCGTCCGTGGGCACGCATTACGGGCCGGTGGCGGCGGAGTTAGTGTTGCTGGGGTTCAATGCGGCGATGGTGACGACGGGATTGCGATTCTAAGCAGGCACCGTCCAGCGTGGGAGCGGGCTTACTGGGGCGAGGGAGCTTGCTGTGGCGAGGGAGCTTGCTCCCGTTCGACAGCGCAGCTGGAGCCGGCTCTTTGGGCGGCGCTTCGCCCCCCAGCGCAAGCCAGCGTGCTCGCCACAGCAAGCCCGCACAATTTGATCGGCATGCAACCGTGATGTTTTGCCCGGCTCAGGGCCGTGGCGCGTAGGCAAACACATCGGCACGCATCTGGTGCGCATCCATACCGGCCTCGACCAGGGCATCCAGGGTGCCGTAGATCATCGCCGGTGAACCGCTGGCGTAGACGTGCACCGACTTGAGGTCGGTGATGTCTTCGCACACCGCTTCGTGCAGCAACCCGCAGCGCCCTTCCCAGCCGCACAAGTCACTGACGACTTTGTGCAGGAACAGGTTGGGCAGTTGCAGCCACTGGTCCCAGTGTTCTATCTGGTAGAAATCTTCCGGGCGACGCACGCCCCAGTACAGGTGCACCGGGTGCTTGAAGCCGGACGCGCGACAATGTTCGATCAGGCTATGCATCTGCGCCATGCCGGTGCCGGCGGCGATCAACACCAGCGGCCCATCCGGCAACTCGGCCAAATGGGTGTCGCCGAACGGCAGCTCCACACGGGCCATCTGATTGCGCTGCAGTTGCTCCAGCAAGCTACGCGCGCTGTCCTCGCGGGCCAGCACATGCAGCTCCAGCTCGCGCCCGGCATGGGGCGCCGACGCCAGGGAAAACGCCGACTTCTCGCCATTCTCCCGCTCGATCATCAAGTATTGCCCGGCGTGGTAACGCACCGCCTTGCCGGCTGGCGCCCGCAGGCGCACACGCCACACGTCGCCACCGACCTCTACACATTCACTCAATTGGCACGACAACTTGCGCAACGGCAACTCTCCCGGCGCCAGCACGCCATCCCACAACACAATGCAGTCTTCCAGCGGCTCAGCGATGCAGGTGTAGAACTCGCCGTGGTCACGCACCTCACCGGCTTGCTGCACGCGGCCTTCCACCAACAGCGCCGCGCACACATGGCACACGCCGTTGCGGCAGGCCTGGGGGCATTCGTAGCCCAGGCGGCGCGCACCTTCGAGGATTCGCTCGCCAGGGACCAGCTCCAGCACAGCGCCGGAAGGTTGCAGGGTTACACGCATCAATCTATTCCCAATTCTTTCCAGATCGCATCAACACGCGCGGTGACGGCTTCATCCTTGACGATCACTCTGCCCCACTCGCGGGTGGTTTCACCCGGCCATTTGTGGGTAGCGTCCAGGCCCATCTTCGACCCCAGGCCAGACACGGGCGACGCGAAGTCGAGGTAGTCGATCGGCGTGTTGTCGATCATCACCGTGTCGCGCTTGGGGTCCATGCGCGTGGTGATGGCCCAGATCACGTCGTTCCAGTCGCGGGCATTGATGTCGTCGTCGGTGACAATAACGAACTTGGTGTACATGAACTGTCGCAAAAACGACCACACACCGAGCATTACCCGCTTGGCATGACCGGGGTACGACTTCTTCATGGTCACGATGGCCATACGGTACGAGCAGCCTTCCGGCGGCAGGTAGAAGTCGGTGATCTCCGGGAATTGCTTCTGCAGGATCGGCACGAACACTTCGTTGAGCGCCACGCCGAGAATGGCCGGCTCATCCGGCGGACGGCCGGTGTAGGTGCTGTGGTAGATCGGTTTGATCCGATGGGTGATGCGCTCGACGGTGAACACCGGGAAGCTGTCGACTTCGTTGTAGTAGCCGGTGTGGTCGCCGTAAGGGCCTTCATCCGCCATTTCGCCGGGATGAATCACGCCTTCGAGGATGATTTCAGCAGTCGCCGGCACTTGCAGGTCGTTGCCGCGGCACTTCACCAGCTCGGTACGGTTGCCGCGCAACAGGCCAGCGAAAGCGTATTCGGACAGGCTGTCAGGCACCGGGGTCACGGCCCCGAGGATGGTGGCCGGGTCGGCACCCAGGGCCACGGAGACCGGGAACGGTTTACCAGGGTGTTTTTCGCACCACTCGCGGAAGTCCAAGGCACCGCCACGGTGGCTCAGCCAGCGCATGATCACCTTATTGCGGCCGATCACTTGCTGGCGGTAGATACCGAGGTTCTGGCGATCCTTGTTCGGGCCTTTGGTGACGGTCAGGCCCCAGGTGATCAGCGGGCCGACGTCGCCGGGCCAGCAGGTCTGTACCGGCAGCATGGCGAGGTCGACATCATCGCCTTCGATGACCACTTCCTGGCACACCGCGTCCTTGACCACCTTGGGGGCCATGGCAATGATCTTGCGGAAGATCGGCAGCTTCGACCAGGCATCCTTCAGCCCCTTGGGTGGCTCGGGCTCCTTGAGGAAGGCCAGCAACTTGCCGATCTCGCGAAGCTCGCTGACCGACTCGGCGCCCATGCCAAAAGCCACGCGCTCGGGGGTACCGAAGAGGTTGCCCAGCACCGGAATATCAAAGCCGGTCGGGTTCTCGAACAGCAGCGCCGGGCCCTTGTTGCGCAGGGTACGGTCGCAAATCTCAGTCATTTCCAGCACCGGGGAAATCGGCATCTGGATACGTTTCAACTCTCCGCGCTGCTCAAGTTGCTGCACGAAATCCCGAAGATCCTTGAATTTCATTAACCATGCCACCCGTAAAATAGGCGTACATCCTACCTGCTCTGAAGGCAGCTGGCAGCTTAATTGGCCGTCAGCCGCCGTGATTGCAAGGAACTGAACAGCGGTTCCAGGAAGGCCTCGATGTGCCGCGCGCCCACGTCAGAGAGGTGGTTGTCGTCGGTGTACAACGCGCGACCATTGAGCTCGACCCGGCACAGGCCATCGGCGCCACACAGCAGGGGCGCGGGGTCCAACACGGTCACGCCGCTGTCGGCCGCCGCCAGTTCGTCAAACAACTGAGTGATAAAGGCCTGGCGCTTCATATGTTCCTCCACGGGCAGCCCTTCCTTGTCCACCGGACGGTGCATCATGGCCAGGCGACTGAGGCGGTACGGCACAATGATTTCCTGCAACGGCACCTCCTTGACCAGCCACACCCGATGCCCGGCGGCGCGCAGCCCTTTAATGCGCTCGCGCAGGCCCTGGGCGAAGCGCTCTTCAGCCACGGCGCGTACGTAGTTGCCGGTGGCAGGGTCTTTGAGCGCATGCTCTTTGTCCCCTGACATTTGCCCATAGAGGTACAGGCTCCAGCGCGCCACCAGCACTACATCGCTGAACGGCTGTTCGGCCATGGCTTTCTCGACCCGCTGGTTGAAATGCGCGCAACGGGCAATATTCTCCAGGCCATCCAACGGCATGCAGCCAGCGAAGCTCGCCTGCACCAGGCTGATATCGTGACGTTTGGCGCCGTCCTCGAGTGCCGGAATCAATGCGGTGGCATGGCTGTCACCCCAGACCAGCGCGGACACTGAGCTGTTTTTGGGACCGAAGTGGCAAAACAGGCGTTCATCCGGCGTGTTTTTGTCGGCCATGCACGCCATCAACGCCGGGCTCCATGTTTTCGCCTGGGCATAACGCAGCGCCTGTTCGGACAGGCGCCAGGGCACCCCTTTGGCTTCACGCAACGCCAAACCGGTAAAACCAAGGCACAGGATCCCGGCGAGACCCGCCGCCAGGATCGCCTTGCGGCCCGCCAGCAAGCGCTTTTCGCGAAACGGTGCCTCCACGAATCGCCAGGACAGATAGCCCAGCACCAGGCTCACCAGCATCAGGCCCGCCAACTCAAACGGGCTCAAACCGTCCACCGCCGCATAGTTGGCGTACACGAACACCGGCCAGTGCCACAGGTACCAGGAATATGAAATGAGCCCCACGCCCACCATCACCCGAGAGCTCAACAAGCGCCCGACCCAGGTGTGTTGCTGCCCGTTGGCCCAGATCAACCCGACCACGCCCAGCACCGGCAGCAACGCGGCAGCACCAGGAAACGGCGTGTGTCGATCGAAACCGAACACGGCAATCAGGATCAACGCCAGGGAGACCAGGCTGATCCCTTGGGCCAGGGCGGGCGGGGCGCGCCAGTCACGCAGGGGCATCACCGCCAGCATCGCCCCGGCGAGTAACTCCCAGGCACGCAGGTGCAGCAGATAGAACGCTTTTTGCGGCTGATGCGTGACCGCCCAGACGCTCATGCCGAATGACACCAGCAACACACCCAGCAACGCCAGCCGCCAGTGTTTCAAACGGCTTGAAAGCAGGGTCAGCAACAGCGGAAAGACAATGTAGAACTGCTCTTCCACTGCCAACGACCAGGTATGCAGTAACGGCTTGATGTCGGAGGCCGCATCAAAATAACCGTGCTGGCGTGCAAACAGCAGGTTGGAGCTGAAGGTCGCCTGATAGTGCGCCGAGCGCCCCAACGCTTCGTAGTCCTTGGGCGCCAGCAGGAACCAACCCACCACCAGCGTCGCCGCCATCATCACAAACAGCGCCGGCAGAATACGCCGGGCACGGCGCGCCCAGAACTCCACGAAACTGAAACGCCCGGCCTGACGTTCGCGCCAGATGATCGAGGTGATCAGAAAACCGGAAATCACGAAAAACACATCGACGCCGACAAAACCGCCAGTGACGCCTGGAACGCCAAAATGGAACAGCACGACTGCCAGGACAGCAATAGCACGCAGGCCGTCGATGTCTCTTCGATAAGCAAGAACGGTCATAAACAATGGTCAGCCAGATACGAATGGGGATGAGCGTAGCCGCACTCACCTATTTTTGTTTCTTAACTGACACTTGAGGCACTCAAACCTCCCCTTTTCGACACAAAAAAAATGGCGCCCCTGAGGGCGCCATTTTTTCGGACCTGAAACGTGGTTTTACTTACGCTTCATCGACAAGAAGAACTCATCGTTGGTCTTGGTGGTTTTCAGCTTGTCGATCAAGAACTCGATGGCAGCGACTTCGTCCATCGGGTGCAGCAGCTTGCGCAGGATCCACATACGCTGCAGTTCGTCATCGGCAGTCAGCAACTCTTCGCGGCGGGTACCGGAACGGTTGATGTTGATCGCCGGGAACACGCGTTTTTCCGCGATGCGACGGTCCAGGGGCAGTTCCATGTTGCCGGTACCCTTGAACTCTTCGTAGATCACTTCGTCCATCTTCGAACCGGTTTCAACCAGTGCGGTGGCGATAATGGTCAACGAGCCGCCTTCCTCGATGTTCCGCGCGGCGCCGAAGAAACGCTTCGGTTTCTCCAGGGCGTGGGCATCGACACCACCGGTCAATACCTTGCCGGAGCTCGGGATCACGGTGTTATAGGCGCGGGCCAGACGGGTGATGGAGTCGAGCAGGATCACCACGTCCTTCTTGTGTTCGACTAGGCGCTTGGCCTTCTCGATCACCATTTCGGCAACCTGCACGTGGCGGGTTGGCGGTTCATCGAACGTGGAGGCAACCACTTCGCCGCGCACAGTGCGCTGCATTTCGGTCACTTCTTCCGGACGCTCATCGATCAACAGCACGATCAGGTGAACTTCAGGATTGTTACGTGCGATGTTCGCTGCAATGTTCTGCAGCATGATGGTCTTACCGGCCTTTGGCGGTGCGACGATCAGGCCACGTTGGCCTTTGCCGATCGGGGCACACAGGTCGATGACACGGCCGGTCAAGTCTTCGGTGGAACCGTTACCGGCTTCCATCTTCATGCGCACGGTCGGGAACAGCGGCGTCAGGTTCTCGAAGAGAATCTTGTTTTTCGCGTTCTCGGGACGATCGAAGTTGATCGTGTCGACCTTGAGCAGGGCGAAATAACGCTCGCCTTCCTTCGGAGGGCGGATCTTGCCAACAATGGTGTCGCCGGTGCGCAAGTTGAAGCGACGGATCTGGCTCGGCGAGACGTAGATATCGTCTGGGCCGGCGAGATAGGAGGCGTCTGCAGAGCGGAGGAAGCCGAAGCCGTCCTGGAGAATCTCCAGCACGCCATCACCGGAGATTTCCTCGCCGCTTTTCGCGTGCTTTTTCAGCAGGGAGAAAATCACGTCCTGCTTGCGCGAACGGGCCATATTTTCTATGCCCATTTCTTCGGCCAGTTGGAGCAGGTCGGTAATCGGCTTTTGCTTGAGTTCAGTCAGATTCATATAGGAATGACGTAATCATTTATGGAGGGGGGAAATTAAGCTTTTGGCTTAATGAGGCCGCGCCGCAGAGAAGGCGACAGGATCGCGTACTAATCGAAAAGGAATGCGTCGGCGACGGCTTGCAGGGGGCAGTGGAGAAACCAGTGCGGGGCCGAATGTACCACCTGAGTTTGGGAGCGTCTAGCCCTGTTTCACGAAAAAGCCCCGCTATTTGCGGGGCTTTTTTGACGACGCTTAGATGTTCGCGTCGAGGAAAGCTTGCAGCTGAGACTTCGACAGCGCGCCTACTTTAGTGGCTTCGACGTTGCCGTTCTTGAACAGCATCAGCGTAGGAATACCACGCACGCCATGCTTGGCCGGGGTTTCCTGGTTGTCGTCGATGTTCAGCTTGGCAATGGTCAGCTTGCCTTCGTAGGTGGTCGCAATGTCGTCCAGGACTGGAGCGATCATTTTGCAAGGGCCGCACCATTCAGCCCAGTAGTCAACCAGCACCGGGCCAGCAGCCTTGAGTACTTCGGCCTCAAAGGTCGCGTCGGTGACGTGCTTGATAAGATCGTTGCTCATGGATGTCTCCGGATTGTAAGCAAAAAAAACGTGGCCCATCATAGCCGCCCTTCCCCCGTTCAGGAAGCCGCCTCTGATTGAGTCTTGCTATGGTGGCGCATGAGTTTGCGTATAGCCCAACTCACGGCGTTACGGGAGTCACGAAGGCGATGCCCGTGCGCAACGCCGCATTGCGCACGTGTTCCTGCATGGTTTTCTGCGCCGCCGCACTGGCGCGCCGGGCCAGGGCACGCAGGATCTTGCGGTGCTCCTGCCAGGTTTCCATGGCCCGCTCCGGCCGGATGAACGGTAGTTTCTGGCTCTCCAGGAACACCTCGGCGCTGGCGCTCAGGATACTCACCATGGCTTGGTTACCGCTGGCCAGCAGGATGCGTTGGTGAAATTCAAAGTCCAGCCGCGCGGCGGCTTCAAAGTCGCCGACCTTGAGCACCTTGCGCATCGCTTCGACGTTGTCTTCCAGGCGGTCCAGTTCATCCGTCGTCAACGTGACCGCCGCCAGCCCCGCCGCAAACCCCTCAAGGGCGTATCGCAACTGGAAGATATCCAGCGGCGTGGCCTGCGCCGCGAATGGCCAGGCAAACCCTGGCGATTCCTCGGGCGCTTGCACGAACACCCCCTTGCCAGGCTGCACACTCACCACTCCCAAGGCACTCAGTGACGACAACGCCTCGCGCAACGACGCCCGGCTCACGCCCAACTGCACGGCCAGGTCACGCTGGGACGGCAACGCATCGCCCGGCCCGAAGCCTTGCTCCTTGATCAGTTTGCGGATGGCCTGCAGGGCCGCTTCCGGTACGGCTTGGGCGATGGAATTCATAAAAAACTCAAGGTTCCAGTCAACTGAGCGGCTAGTTGTAAAGCTATTCGCGGCAGGCGGCAAGCCACGCCCCAAAGGCGCTCGCCCGATTCTGCCAGCGCTCGAAAAGGGTGCGAAAAGCCCGACAACTGTTCAGACCAGTAAGACCACCTCGGCTCAATAAACACCAGCCTTACAGACGATCTGAGCGGTACTGGCATGGGCTGTGCACTGGGCAAATCCAGAAAATCCCTTCGCCCTTCTCGGAGAGTTGCCATGACCAAGCGCTACAGCGCCCTGCTTACTGCCCTGTTCGCCAGCCTGATGCTGAGCCAGGCACCCGCCCAGGCCAATGGTCTGGACGACATCGTTGCCCGTGGCACCCTAAAGGTCGCCGTGCCCCAGGACTTCCCGCCGTTCGGCTCGGTCGGCCCTGACATGAAGCCTCGCGGCCTCGACATCGACACCGCCAAGCTGTTGGCCGACCAGCTCAAGGTCAAGCTGGAGCTGACCCCGGTGAACAGCACCAACCGTATTCCGTTCCTCACCACCGGCAAGGTCGACCTGGTGATTTCCAGCCTGGGCAAGAACCCCGAGCGCGAAAAGGTCATCGATTTCTCCAAGGCCTACGCGCCGTTCTACCTGGCCGTGTTCGGTCCGCCTGATGCCGCCATCAGCAGCGTCGACGACCTCAAGGGCAAGACCATCAGCGTGACCCGTGGCGCCATTGAAGACATCGAGCTGACCGCCGTCGCGCCCAAGGAAGCCACGATCAAACGCTTCGAAGACAACAACTCGACCATCGCCGCCTACCTGGCCGGCCAGGTCGACCTGATTGCCAGCGGTAACGTGGTGATGGTGGCGATCAGCGAGCGCAACCCGAAACGCGTGCCGGCGTTGAAGGTGAAGCTCAAGGATTCCCCCGTGTACGTGGGCGTGAACAAGAACGAGCCCGCACTGCTGGAGAAGGTCAATCAGATCCTGGTTGCGGCCAAGGCCGACGGCAGCCTGGAAAAGAACGCGATGCAGTGGCTCAAAGAACCATTGCCTGCTGATCTCTAAGGCGGAGCTGACCCATGGCCTATCAATTCGACTTTGTGCCGGTGCTGGCCAATACCGACCTGCTGCTGCGCGGCGCACTGTTCACCCTTGAGCTGACAGCGATCGGTGCGATCCTGGGGGTAGCCCTGGGCACCGTCGGAGCGGTGGTGAGGGCGTGGAAGATCCAGCCCTTCGCCTGGTGCTTCGGTGTGTATGTCGAGTTGATTCGCAACACACCGTTCCTGGTGCAGCTGTTCTTCATCTTCTTCGGCCTGCCGTCATTGGGGCTGAAAATTACCGAGTGGCAAGCCGCAGTGCTGGCGATGGTGATCAACTTGGGGGCCTACTCCACCGAGATCATCCGCGCCGGCATCCAAGCCATTCCCCGCGGGCAACTGGAAGCCGCCGCCGCGCTGGCCATGACGCGTTTCGAAGCCTTCCGTCATGTGGTGCTGCTGCCGGCGCTGGGCAAGGTATGGCCGGCGCTGAGCAGCCAGATCATCATCGTGATGCTCGGTTCGGCGGTGTGTTCCCAGATCGCCACCGAGGAGCTGAGCTTTGCCGCCAACTTTATCCAGTCGCGTAACTTCCGTGCGTTCGAAACCTATGCCCTGACCACCCTGGTGTACCTGTGCATGGCGCTGATGATTCGCCAGTTGCTCAATTGGATCGGTCGACGCTTCGTGATGAGGAACAGCCGATGAGTGATTTTTCCTTTTGGGACATCGTGCGTAACCTGGCCACCGGCCTGCAATGGACACTCCTGCTGTCGCTGGTGGCGTTTGTTGGTGGCGGCGTGATCGGTTTGCTGGTGATGACGATGCGCATCAGCCGCAAAGCCTTCCCGCGCAACGTGGCGCGCACCTATATCGAACTGTTCCAGGGCACACCGCTGCTGATGCAGCTGTTCCTGGTGTTTTTCGGCATTGCCCTGCTCGGCGTGGATATCTCGCCCTGGCTGGCGGCGGCCATTGCCCTGACCCTGTTTACCAGCGCCTACCTGGCCGAAATCTGGCGCGGCTGCGTCGACTCCATTGCCCATGGGCAATGGGAAGCGTCGGCCAGCCTGGCGCTTAACCCACTGGAGCAACTGCGCTACGTGATCCTGCCCCAGGCGCTGCGAATTGCCGTGGCGCCAACGGTGGGCTTCTCGGTGCAAGTCGTCAAAGGCACCGCCGTGACTTCGATCATAGGCTTTACCGAACTGACCAAGACCGGCGGCATGCTCGCCAACGCCACCTTCGAGCCCTTCATGGTCTACGGCCTGGTGGCCCTTGGTTACTTTTTGCTCTGCTACCCCTTGTCCCTCAGTGCGCGCTACCTGGAAAGGAGACTGCATGCCTCTGCTTAGAATTTCCGCCCTGCATAAGTATTACGGCGATCACCACGTACTCAAGGGCATCGACCTGACCGTTGAAGAAGGCCAGGTGGTGGCGATCATCGGCCGCAGCGGCTCGGGCAAGTCCACTTTGCTGCGAACCCTCAACGGCCTGGAATCCATCAACGACGGCGTGATCGAAGTCGATGGCGAATACCTGGACGCTGCCCGCGCCGACCTGCGCAGCCTGCGGCAGAAAGTCGGCATGGTGTTCCAGCAGTTCAACCTGTTCCCGCACCTGACTGTCGGCGAAAACGTCATGCTTGCGCCACAAGTGGTGCAGAAGGTGCCCAAGGCCAAGGCCGCCCAATTGGCCAGGCAAATGCTCGAACGCGTGGGGCTGGGCGAGAAATTCGACGCCTTCCCCGATCGCCTGTCCGGCGGCCAGCAACAACGCGTGGCGATTGCCCGCGCGCTGGCGATGTCACCCAAGGTGTTGCTGTGCGACGAGATCACCTCGGCCCTCGACCCGGAACTGGTCAACGAAGTGCTCAGCGTGGTGCGCCAACTGGCCAAGGACGGCATGACCCTGATCATGGTGACCCACGAAATGCGCTTCGCGCGGGAAGTCGGCGATAAGCTGGTGTTCATGCACCAAGGAAAGGTGCATGAAGTGGGTGACCCCAAGCAGCTGTTCGCCAACCCGCAAACGGTCGAACTGGCCAACTTCATCGGCTCTACGGAACAGTAGGACTGACCAGTTCGAATTGGCCATGCCCCTCCAGCAGCACCTCCCGGCGCACCGAGAGGGCATCGGCGGGCAAGTGAACCTCAATCTCTACCTGGGCCGTCAACCGGCGGCCCGTCACTGGCACACCGGCTGCGCTCGCCACCAATGTGCGGCCAGGTAACAGCCGCCCGTCAGCCGTTTCATCGGGTTGCCACGCCACCGGCCTGCCGTCGACCTGAGCCCGCCTCAGGCTCAACATGAAGCGTCCTTGCCGGCCAAACTGAAAACCCTGGGCATCGGCAGGCGCACCACTGAAGCGCAATGCCATTGCCGCCGGGTTGGCGCAGAGCACGCTCAGGTGCAGCGTACGCTGCGTATCCAGCCTCAGTGTCGAGCGACCGGACGACGTTTGCGAGGGACGAATCACCCCGTAATCGACCCGGGGCTCGCTCAAGGTCATCCGGCAGTCTTCGGCCCGCGCCTGGTTCACCAGCAGGGCGACGACCACCAGACACACGCCAGCGGCACGCGGGCCGTTCATCCGTTCAGCGAACATGGCATACCACGGGTGCGGTTTCGTAGAGTTGGTCATCGTCAGGCTCTTGCTCCGGGTTGACTTGCAGCAGGCAGGATTGCGAATCCGGCAATGAAACCTTCAGGGTTTGCGGCCCATCGATGTTGCTGAGGAAAATCATGCCCTCACCCACCACGCTGGTTACAAAGTTGTTGTCCTGGCCAAACACAGCAGCCCCTTGAGGCAAGGGCCGACCTTGTTCATCCTGAGCTTCAAGCAACAGGCGACGGACTTTCACCACATCAAAGTTGAGAATATTGACTGAACCCCGACCAGCGGCGAGCACCTTGGTCCCGTTCTTCAAGTCGACGCGCTTGGGCAGCGACTGGGTCTGCACCTGCAGATGGTTGTTGCTGTAAGCCTGCAGCCCGGGGATCACGGCCTGGCCACTGAAATCGGTCCATACCGGTCCTTGGGGCGTCGAGACCTTTGCCGCACCGATATCACCCACCGAGACAATGCCAAAGGTGTCCTGCACCGCATACGGCGAGAAGGTCACGCCGTGCTCATGGGCCACGATGCCGCCTTGCAGTTGGCCGGAATAGTTGGTGTTCGACGGGTCACGGTCGACGCCCAGGCTCACGCGGGTATAGAGCGGCAAGATGTCCACACGGCCACGCACGCTTTGCTCTCGTTCTTTCAGGTCCCGATCAACACCGACCTCGTAGTTCACATAGTCGTTGACCCGCTCGCTGAGGGCGGTGCCGGCATCCAGCCGGTCACCTCGACGACTGACGTAAGCGCTCACACGCCGATCATCGCCGAGCGGCACCGTGACCTGCAGCCGGACGGACGTGCCCTCGTCCAGCCGCTCGTCACGGCGACCGCCCCGAACCGGGTCCAGGCGCCGAGGCTCGGTCGCACCTACCTGAGCGTCGGCGATCAGGGCTACCCCCACGCCGTTGAAGGTGTTGTTCCACGAGGCAAAGAGGTGATCGTTGGAGTGCCCGTCAAATTGCGAGTTACGTGTGAAGCCGAGGGAGAAACCGCCCAGGGACGGGTCCGCCCAGCTCAAACCTGCCGTGTACTGGCGCTTGAAACGCGCATCCAGATCGTACCCTCGCGACGCCTGGCCGGCGTCCAGTACTTCCCGGTAGCCGCGGCTCTGTGCCGAGGCACTCAGGTTGATATCAAGGTTGGCAAATAACGGAGTCCCCAAAGACAGCGTGCTACGTGCGCCTCCCACCTCATCTTGAGCATCACGGGACAGGTTATGCCGCACACCCACGCTCACCTGGTGGAAAAATACACTGCTCAGGGAGCCGCCTGCCGACTGGTACTCATCGGTACTCAGCAGACCGAAGCCCAACGATGATCGCTGGCCCAATCCCCAGGTGCCGCTGCCCATGGCGACCACAGGGGACTCCCGGTTGTCGAGGGACGTCTCACGCACCTTGCCGAGGGAAAAATAGTACCCCGGCTCCACCGGCGCCCCACCACGAAAGGAAGCAGCGGGCACCACGAAACTGCGCTTGGCCCCACGCACGTCAATCACGCTCACGTCAAGGTCGCTGGTGCTGTTCAGCAATGGCAAACCGGTGAGCCTGAACGGACCTTCCGGCACCAGGGTGGAGTGGATCAATGCGCCCGATTGACGGACTTCGACCCGAGACTGGCTTTGAGCCAGCCCTTCCACCACGACGTTGCTGTCGCCCGCGCCGGTGCGCTGCTGGCCATCCGGGGAGAACTGCAAGCCCGTCAGCTGCACACCGCCAAATATCGGGTTGTTGCTGGAAATCTGCCCCACCTGGAAGGTCGACTGCAACGCCGCGATATCACGCTGGGCATAAGCATTCACCTGCTCGGTGCGCGTCTTGCCATTGTCGGACACATAAAACTGGCGGCTGCGGACAATCCAATTACCCAGGTTGAAACCCGCCTCGGTATAGGCCGATACGAAGCGACTTGGCCCACCGCGCGAGTGGGTATCGAAACCCAATATGTCGTAGTTAAAGAGGGCTGCCGCGCCCCCCTGGGAAAAATTCCCGGTCTCCCACTCGGGCTCGCGCAGGGACTGCGTGGGCACCACCAGGGTGATCTCATCGCTGCTGGGGCGTAGCCGCACCATGGTCGCCGGGTATTCCCCGACGAAGTCATGGCAGGCCTGGTCAGGGGTAATGCCCTCACGCAGAACCCTGGACGGGGTGACCAGACCGGCCTTTGCCAGTAACGCAGGGGTGAAGCACAACTGGCCCTGGTAATCGAAACGTGCATCAACCAACCCCAGCGGGGTGCCATTGACTCGCAGCCCGACCACATGGACACCTTCGCGAAAGCGCGCGGCGCTACGAAAGTATTCCGACACCTGTGGATCAATGCCAAGGGAGGTCAACGCAGCCAGATCAAAACCTTCCCCCAGCCCGACCGCTACGCTGGTACCGGGCAGACTCCACAGCGTCGCAAGCCCCAGCAGAATCCTGGAACGCGCTTGGGAAACATTGCTCGGCACGCTATTGGCAGAGCGACGGGTATGCCTGCTCTTCTTCATAGGCGCGTCAATCCGCATCAGCCGTAACGGGTGCGCGGTAGGTATCCACCGTAAACCCGTAGACCGTGGCCGGTTGAATCCCCACGGCCACCACGCCCGCCACCGGGCCTGCCGACGCAAGCGTCAGCACTTCGCCCGGGAGGATGTAGGTTCGCGGCAACGTTGCAACGCTTGCCTGCGGATGCAGTTGTACTTCCATCCCCAGGCGTACGACGTAAGCGCTGTTGTTGTGGACCCTCAACTGATCCCCTTCACGCTTCCATGTCAGCAACTGCCAGGGCGCGTCATGCCTGGGCAAGCCTTTAGGGTGCAGGATCAAGGGCAGGCTCTGGCGCAGGGTGATACCAATGGTCGCACCGCCGGGTGCTCGTGCCTCGGGGATACCTTCAAAGGAAACCCGTTTCAGGCGCTGGGTCTTGAGCGGTTTCTTCGTGGTACTGATGAAGCGAACAAGTTGGGTGTCGCCCGCTTCGACCCGAGTAATCGGGGGCGTTACGATCAACAAGGGTTCCAGGTCTTCGGGTATGTTTTGTATGACCGAATGGAGCAACGCAGGGCCAGGGTCGGTATTTTTAACATTAAGCGTTGCCTCACCCTCTTCTTCATTAAGAATGACAACGGTTGTTTCGGGTTGCATTCCGTCTGCGACTGCCAAACCACACCAAAAGAGGCACAAGCTTATATAGCGCAGCAACGACACAACCATTATTGATAGAACATTCACCGATTTTCCCCACAGCCATAAAATCAAACACCAACAAACGCACACGTTAAAACAGCCGACATTTAACAGAGATAGATAAGTACCTTTGCGTTAATGTCGGCCGTTAATGACGTACTTAGATGTAATCCACTGACAGGCTGGTGCGACCATCCAACGTTACATCGCGGGTCAGGTCCAAATCCTGTGTGCGGTTGATAACGGCTTTCACTTCAAGTGTGCCCGTAAGACTGGTGACGGATGCAGGTACCACACTGGTACCGCTGCGCCACGAATACTGGGCGGGTGATTGGGCGACTTTACCGTCACTGTTCTGCCAGGCAGCGCCCGAGCTGCTGCGCATGATAGGGCTCAGGGTCCCGCTGGACGATTGCAGATTTTTGAGGGTGACGGAGTACCCACCGGTACGCTTGCTATTGGCGAGACCCAGACCGTAGTTCTGCGCCTCGGTGAACCCGGTACCGAGGATGCCTGTCACCTTGCTGGCGGATTGCAGGTCACTCAGCGCCACTCGGAACTGCGCTGGGGTTTGGCCGCAACTGATGCTCAAGCCGACCGTTTTCGCTGCAAGAGAAGTGAACTGCGTCGGCGACAAGCTTGCGGCGGGAATTGTCTGGTAATCAACGATGCCGCCACCGGCGAGGCTAAGGTTGCAAGCCACCGGCTTGATAGTCCCGCGTACAATCAGTTCAGCAACATTCGTTGCATGAGCCCCGATACTCGCGACCAGGCAAAGAGTCCCCACTGTCACACCAAGCATTTTTTTCATAGTCAACCTGTCATCTGTAATGAGTCGGTGCATTCACGAAGGCCGAACATTCCGACCCTAAATAAATAACACCACGGCGTAATTGCCGGATGACAGTCTGTCGTTTTGGCACCTGATTAAAGAATCAGATTAGACGCCAGTCATTGTGGGAACCGTAAAAACAAATAGTGAGCCAAGCCAAAACACCAAGTAGGCGTAAATACAAAACCAATAAGTTATTAATCGCTCCCTTGTAGGCAAAATCATAAACAGCAAAATGACAACAAGAGGTTAATAACTCCTACAAAAGTGAAGCTCTATTCAAGGGTGGTTCAGAAACCTCCCTACATTACCTACAAGAATTCCTCACAGACACCTACATGAAAATTACCGAAGCCGTACGCGTTGGCACCAAAGGTCGATCGTGGCACGATGGCTGGGTTATCGACCGAGACCCCCTAACCATGCCGCAATCCCAAGCCAAGAATCTGTCCCTGATCGCCGCCATCGACCTGGGCTCGAACAGCTTTCACATGGTCGTGGCCAAGGCCCAGAACGGCGAAATCCGCATCCTTGAGCGGCTCGGCGAAAAAGTGCAACTGGCTGCCGGAATCGACGATGAGCGCCAACTCAATGAAGAATCCATGCAACGCGGGCTTGATTGTCTCAAGCGCTTTGCCCAACTGATCAACGGCATGCCCCTGGGCGCCGTGCGAATCGTCGGCACCAACGCCCTGCGTGAAGCCCGTAACCGCGGCGAATTCATCCGGCGCGCCGAGGAAATCCTCGGGCATCCCGTAGAAGTCATCTCCGGCCGTGAAGAAGCGCGCCTGATCTACCTCGGCGTGTCCCACACCCTGGCTGACACCCCTGGCAAACGCCTGGTCGCCGACATTGGGGGCGGCAGCACCGAATTCATCATTGGCCAGCGCTTCGAGCCGCTGCTGCGCGAAAGCCTGCAGATGGGCTGCGTCAGCTACACCCAACGCTATTTCAAGGATGGCAAGATCACCCCGGCGCGCTATGCCCAGGCCTACACGGCGGCGCGACTGGAGATCATGAGCATCGAGCACGCCCTGCACCGCCTGACTTGGGATGAAGCCATCGGTTCGTCCGGCACCATCCGCGCCATCGGCCTGGCCCTGAAAGCCGGCGGCCATGGCACCGGCGAGGTCAACGCCGAAGGCTTGGCGTGGCTCAAGCGCAAACTGTTCAAGCTGGGGGATGCAGAAAAAATCGACTTCGACGGCATCAAGCCCGACCGTCGTACTATCTTCCCGGCCGGCCTGGCGATTCTCGAAGCGATCTTCGACGCCCTCGAACTTCAGCGCATGGACCACTGCGACGGCGCCCTGCGCGAAGGCGTGCTCTACGACCTGCTGGGGCGTCACCATCACGAAGACGTGCGTGAGCGCACGCTCACCTCGTTGATGGAGCGCTACCATGTCGATCTGGAACAAGCCGCCCGCGTGGAACGCAAAGCGCTGCACGCCTTCGACCAGGTGGCCGAGGATTGGGACTTGGAAGACGGTGTATGGCGCGAGTTGCTGGGCTGGGCCGCCAAGGTGCATGAAGTGGGCCTGGATATCGCCCACTACCATTACCACAAGCACGGCGCCTACCTGATCGAGCATTCGGACCTGGCGGGTTTCTCCCGGGAAGACCAGCAGATGCTCGCCCTGTTGGTGCGCGGCCATCGCCGCAACATCCCCAGGGACAAGTTCGCTGAATTCGGTGACGAAGGCATCAAGCTGATTCGCCTGTGCGTGCTGCTGCGCTTTGCGATCCTGTTCCACCACATTCGTGGCACCCAGGAAATGCCTCAGGTAACCCTGCGCGCCGACGGCGACAGCCTGGACGTGGTGTTCCCGAAAGGCTGGCTGGATGAGAACCAGCTGACCCAGGCAGATTTTGGCCAGGAAGCGGAGTGGCTGACGCGGGTGGGGTTCAGCCTTAATTTGCGCTGATGAACACCGCAAACAACTGTGTGAGCGGGCTTGCGTGGTGAGCGGGCTTATGTGGTGAGCGGGCTTGCCCCGCGCTGGGCTGCGAAGCAGCCCCAATAAAAACGCCGCATTCTGTCAGACAGAATGCGGCGTTTGGTTTTAGGGCCGCTTCGCAGCCCAGCGCGGGGCAAGCCCGCTCACCACACAAGCCTGCTCCCACATGGGGTCGCGTTAGCCTGGATTAATTCACCGACAGGATCGGGCTACCCAACTTCTCTAACAGCGTCGCCTGCGCACTGCGCGGGTTCTGGTTGCCGGTCGGTGTGTTGCGCACGTAGCGCCCGTCCGACTGCAGGCTCCAGCTGTGGGTGTTGTCGGTCAGGTAGCTTTCCAGCTCCTTCTTGACCCGCATGATCAGCTTCTTGCCTTCCACCGGGAAGCAGGTCTCCACACGCTTATCGAGGTTGCGCTCCATCCAGTCGGCGCTGGAGAGGAACATCTGCTCCTCGCCGCCGTTGAGGAAGTAGAACACCCGTGTGTGTTCCAGGAAGCGGCCGATGATCGAGCGCACATGAATGTTGTGCGACACCCCGACAATGCCCGGACGCAGGCAGCACATCCCACGCACCACTAGGTCGATACGCACGCCGGACTGGCTGGCCTTGTACAGCGCGCGGATGATCTTCGGATCGGTCAGCGAGTTGAACTTGGCAATAATGTGCGCAGGTTTGCCCTCCAGGGCGAACTGGGTTTCGCGGGCAATCATGTCGAGCATGCCCTTCTTGAGGGTGAACGGCGCGTGCAGCAGCTTCTTCATGCGCAAGGTCTTGCCCATGCCGATCAACTGGCTGAACAACTTGCCGACGTCTTCACACAAGGCATCGTCGGACGTCAGCAGGCTGTAGTCGGTGTAGAGCTTGGCGTTGCCGGCGTGATAGTTGCCGGTGCCCAAGTGGGCGTAACGCACGATCTCACCGGCTTCACGGCGCAGGATCAGCATCATCTTGGCGTGAGTCTTGAAGCCCACGACGCCGTAGATCACCACCGCACCCGCCGCCTGCAGACGGCTGGCCAGCTGCAGGTTGGATTCTTCGTCGAACCGCGCACGCAACTCGATCACCGCAGTGACTTCCTTGCCGTTACGCGCGGCGTCGACCAAGGCGTCGACAATTTCCGAGTTGGCGCCGGAACGGTACAGGGTTTGGCGTACGGCCAAGACGTGCGGGTCCTTGGCAGCCTGGCGCAGCAGGTCGACCACCGGGGTGAAGGACTCGAACGGGTGCAGCAACAGGATGTCCTGCTTGCTCACCACACTGAAAATGTTCTCGCTGTTTTGCAGCAGCTTCGGGATCTGCGGGGTGAACGGCGTGTATTGCAGCTCCGGGTGGCTGTCCAGGCCGGTGATGCTGAACAGGCGCGTCAGGTTCACCGGGCCATTGACCTGGTAAAGCTCGGACTCGGACAGGTTGAACTGCTTGAGCAGGTAGTCCGACAGGTGTTTGGGGCAGGTGTCGGCCACTTCCAGGCGCACCGCGTCGCCGTAGCGCCGCGAGAACAGCTCACCGCGCAGGGCACGGGCCAAGTCTTCGACGTCTTCGGAGTCCAGCGCCAGGTCGGCGTTACGGGTCAGGCGGAATTGGTAGCAACCCTTCACCTTCATGCCCTGGAACAGGTCATCGGCGTGCGCATGGATCATCGACGACAGGAATACATAGTTATCGCCAGCGCCCCCCACCTCTTCGGGTACCTTGATGATCCGTGGCAACAGGCGCGGCGCCGGGATGATCGCCAGGCCGGAGTCACGACCGAAGGCGTCGATACCTTCCAACTCCACGATGAAGTTGAGGCTCTTGTTCACCAGCAACGGGAACGGGTGAGTCGGGTCGAGGCCGATCGGGGTGATGATCGGGGAAATCTCGTCACGGAAGTAACGGCGCACCCAGGTCTTGATCTTGGTGGTCCAGTGACGGCGGCGGATGAAGCGGACCTGATGTTTTTCCAGTTCCGGCAACAGGATGTCATTGAGGATCGCGTACTGGCGGTCCACATGGCCGTGCACCAGCTCGCTGATGCGTGCCAGGGCCTGGTGCGGCTGCAGGCCATCGGCGCCGGCTTGCTCGCGGGCAAAGGTGATCTGCTTCTTGAGGCCGGCGACGCGGATCTCGAAGAACTCGTCCAGGTTGCTGGAGAAGATCAGCAGGAACTTCAGCCGTTCCAGCAACGGATAGGACTCATCCAGCGCCTGCTCCAGCACGCGGATGTTGAATTGCAGTTGTGACAGCTCGCGGTGGATGTACAGGCTGCTGTCATCCAGGTTGGTCACGGCGACCACCGGGGCCGGTACGGGCGGCTCGGCGACCACGACCGGCGCGGCAGGCTCGTGCTCCGGCGGGGTCTCGCTGACCTGTTCAACCACCGGGTGAGCGTCTTTTACGGCAACTTCTGTGAGTCCTTCGGTATTCATCGAGTGTTCCTGTGAGGGCTATTGTTGCTCTCTAAGCAATTGGGCGGCGCGGGCGGCGAAGTAAGTCAGGATGCCATCAGCCCCGGCGCGTTTAAAGGCTGTCAGGGATTCAAGGATCACCCCTTCACTCAGCCATCCATTCTGTATTGCAGCCATGTGCATCGCGTATTCGCCGCTGACCTGATAGACGAAAGTCGGCACTTTGAATTCTTCTTTGACCCGGTAAAGGATGTCCAGGTAAGGCATCCCCGGCTTGACCATCACCATGTCAGCGCCTTCGGCCAGGTCGGCCGCCACTTCGTGCAGGGCTTCATGGCTGTTGGCCGGGTCCATCTGGTACGAAGCCTTGTTGGCCTTGCCCAGGTTCAGCGCCGAGCCCACCGCATCGCGGAACGGGCCGTAATAGGCGCTGGCGTACTTGGCCGAGTAAGCCATGATCCGCACGTTGACGTGACCGGCCAGCTCCAGGGCTTCGCGGATCGCCTGGATGCGGCCGTCCATCATGTCCGACGGTGCAACCACCTGGGCGCCTGCCGCTGCGTGGGACAACGCCTGCTTTACCAGCGCGTCGACAGTGATGTCGTTCTGAACATAGCCGTCTTCGTCAAGAATGCCATCCTGCCCGTGGGTGGTGAACGGGTCCAACGCCACGTCGGTGATCACCCCAAGCTCCGGGAACCGCTCGCGCAAGGCACGGGTGGCGCGCTGGGCGATCCCGTCCGGGTTCCAGGCTTCGGCAGCATCCAAAGACTTGAGTTCAGGCGGCGTGACCGGGAACAGCGCCAATGCCGGAATCCCCAGCTCGACCCAACCGGCGGCTTCTTCAAGCAGCAGGTCAATGGTCAAGCGCTCCACACCGGGCATCGAAGCCACTGCTTCGCGACGATTTTCACCGTCCAGCACAAACACCGGCAGGATCAGATCGTTGGTCGTCAGCACGTTTTCACGTACCAGACGACGAGAGAAATCATCTCGACGATTGCGACGCAGACGGGTGGCGGGAAACAGGCGATTGGCAGGGGTAAAGCTCACGACAGACTCCTGAGCCCGGGTTCACGGGCGAGCGTTGCAGTTATAAGCGGCCATTATGACGAAGGTATGACAGTTGTGCTTAACGATGCGACCTGTAGTCGCATTCGTCATTTCCGTAGGAATTGTTCACTTCGTGACACATCTCGATACTTTCATGAATCTTCGTGAAGGCGTAGGCTGCGCGTTCATTTCGCCAGCACCCAGACCATGCTTCAACAATTTCTGCATGACTTCGGCTACTTTGCCCTCTTCCTAGGCACCTTCTTCGAAGGCGAGACCATCTTGGTGCTCGCAGGCTTCCTGGCGTTCCGTGGGTACATGGATATCAACCTGGTGGTCGTGGTTGCCTTTTTCGGCAGCTACGCCGGCGATCAGCTCTGGTATTACATGGGCCGCAAACACGGGCGCAAGCTGTTAGCGCGCAAGCCACGCTGGCAGTTGATGGGCGACAAGGCCCTGGAGCATATCCGCAAACATCCGGATATCTGGGTGCTGAGCTTTCGCTTTGTCTACGGATTGCGCACGGTCATGCCGGTGGCGATCGGCCTTTCCGGCTACCCACCCCTGCGCTACCTGATCCTCAACGGTATTGGAGCCGCGATCTGGGCTGCCGCCCTGGGTGCTGCGGCGTATCACTTCGGTGCCGTACTGGAAGGCATGCTCGGTAGCGTCAAGAAATATGAGCTGTGGGTATTGGGTGCGTTGCTGGTACTGGGCTTCGGCCTGTGGCTGCGCCGCCGCTTCAAGAATGCGCGTATTGCCCGTGAGGCCTGCGCCGAAGCCAAGGCCCGACTGGCCGCCGAACCCGCCCCTGTCGAAGCCCCTAAGACGCCAGTCGAGTAAACCGGCCTCTGCAGCAATAGAGGCCGATCACGCTGAGCAGGCTGTAGCTCAGCAGGCCCAGCCAGCCCAGGTTGCTGGCGGGCCATAGCCCGGTCAACGGCGCCAGCCATACCAGCGGCACATTCAGTGCCAGCCTCAAAAGCTCGGCCTTCCACGCCCACGGGCGGTTCTCCAGGGCCACGCCCAACGTAAACAGCCCCAGCGCCATCGCACTCCAGCCCAGGATCAACGCCGCCGTGGGCAAGCCTTCGCCAACATTCATCAAATAGCTGCCAAAACCTACATACGCCGCAAACTGCAGGGCGATATAGACCTGCTGGCGCACATCCAGCGGGACTTCGAATTTGCGGAACTGGCTCAAGTCATGTTTGGCCAACGGGTACTTGGCCTTCACGTCCGCCGGGCGCCAGCCGGTGCGCATGAACCAGATGCGCAGCTTGTCCCACCGGCTCTCGGTGCGCCGTGCGTCACGCCATAACTGTGCATAAAACTGCAGGTTGGCCCACAGCGGATCCCAGCTGGCCAGCGGCGTGGTCACGCCGAAAATCACCGGCTCGTTGTCGTCTTCCTCTTGGAAGGTGCCGAACAGTCGGTCCCAAATAATGAACACCCCGCCGTAGTTACGATCCATGTAGGGAGCGTTCTGTGCATGGTGGGCCCGATGATTGGACGGCGTGACAAAAAACCACTCATACCAGCCGAGCTTCGGCACATGCCGGGTGTGCACCCAGAATTGATACAGCAAATTGAGCGATGCCACGCTGATAAACACCACCAATGGCACGCCCAGTACAGCCAGGGGCAGGTAGAAGATCCAGCTGAGCAGGAAGCCGGTGCTGGTCTGGCGCAGTGCGGTGCTGAGGTTGTAGTCCTCGCTCTGGTGATGCACCGAGTGCGCGGCCCACAGGATGTTGCGCTCGTGGCCCATGCGGTGCAGCCAGTAATAGCAGAAGTCGTAGAACACAAACGCGAACACCCAGGTCCAGACACTTTGGGCAGGCAGTTCGATGACAGCGAGATGCTTGAGGGCGAACGCGTAGGTCAACAGCCCCACACCCTTGGTCAACAACCCCGTGGTCGTCGACAACACCCCGGTGCTGAGGCTGTTGATAGCATCCGCCACCCGGTAGTTGCGCTCGCCGCGCCAACGGTCGGCAAGCAGCTCCACGATGATCAAGGCGACGAAAAACGGTACCGCGTAAGGCACAAAGTCCATGGTCTGGTCCGGTCTATTTTTGTTACATCAAGATTAGGTGCAGCGGCGCGAGATCCCATTGGCAACAGATGACAAATTAGTAGACATTTAACGCCAAGAACCCAGGAGAAATGCCCATGAGCAAAAAGATTGCAGTGATCCTTTCCGGCTGCGGCGTGTACGACGGCGCAGAGATTCACGAAAGCGTGATCACCTTGCTGCGCCTGGACCAGCGTGGCGCTCAGGTCCAATGTTTTGCCCCGGATATCGCGCAATTGCACGTGATCAACCACCTCACCGGCGAAGAGATGCCCGAGTCGCGCAATGTACTGGTGGAGTCGGCCCGGATCGCACGGGGTAACGTGAAGAACCTTCGCGACGCCAACGCCGAAGACTTCGACGCGCTGATCGTGCCCGGCGGGTTCGGCGCGGCGAAAAACCTCTCGAACTTTGCCGTTGAAGGCGCCGGCTGCAGCGTCAACCCGCAAGTGCTGGAACTGGCCGAGGCGTTTGCCGAAGCAGGCAAGCCTGTGGGGCTGATCTGCATTTCACCGGCCCTGGCGGCCAAAATCTACGGCCCAGGCGTGACCTGCACCATCGGCAACTGTGCCGACACCGCTGCCGCGCTGGACAAGATGGGCGCCACACACCAGGAATGTGCGGTGGAAGATATCGTCGAAGACACGGCACGCAAACTGGTGAGCACGCCGGCCTATATGCTCGGCAAGAACATCAGCGAGGTCGCATCGGGGATCAACAAGCTGGTTGACCGGGTGCTGGAACTGACCCACGAGAACGACTGATAGCCCCCTACTGTGGTGAGCGGGCTTGTTCTGGTGACCGGGCCTGTTTTGTGAGCAGGCCTGTTGTTGTGAGTAGGCTTGTGGGTGGGCTTGTGTGGTGAGCGAGCTTGTTGTGGTGAGCGGGCTTGCCCCGCGCTGGGTGGCGAAGCCGCCCTAAACCCTGCAGTCATGTTCTAACGGACTCACCGCGTCGGCTGAATTGGGGCTGCTGCGCAGCCCAGCGCGGGGCAAGCCCGCTCACCACAACAAGCTCGCTCACCACAACAAGCCTGACCACCACAACAAGCACCCTCACCACAACAAGCCTGCTCGGCACACCTACCCCGCCACAGGGTCAGGCCTGGCGCATTAACCGCGTCAGGATCCGGTCCAACGCATTGGCAAACGCCTGCTTCTCCTTCTCCCCGTGCGGCGGTGGCCCTCCGCCCATCTGGCCTTGCTCACGCAGATCAGTGAACAGGTTGCGCACCGCCAAGCGTTCGCTCATGTTCGCCGGGCTGAACTCCTTGCCGCGTGGGTCGAGGGCCGTGACGCCGTTTTTCACCAAGCGGTCGGCCAGGGGCACATCGCTGCAGATCACCAATTCGCCGGACACCGCGTGTTCCACCAGGTAGTCATCCGCCGCATCCGGGCCACTGGGCACCACGATCAACTTCACGCAAGAAAAGCTCGGCTTGACCTGACTCTGACCGGCCACCAGTACGACTTCGAACTGGCGCTTGAGGGCAAACTTCACCACTTGGTCCTTGGCCGCCCGAGGACAGGCGTCGGCATCGATCCACACCCGCATACTTAAGCCACCACCCGGCGCTTCTCGGCCAAACGGCTGCGACCATACAGCACCACAATCGCCAGGATCGCCACGGCCTGCGCACTCAGCGAGTACGCATCGGCGTGGATGCCCAGCCAGTCGAAGTCAAAGAAGGCGACCGGCCGCGTGCCAAAAATGCCGGCCTCCTGCAACGCCTTCACGCCATGCCCGGCAAACACCACCGACAGTGCACACAACAATGCCGCGTTGATCCCGAAGAACAACGCCAGCGGCAGCTTCGCCGAACCGCGCAGGATCACCCACGCCAGGCCCACCAGCAGCACCAGCGCCGTGGCGCCACCGGCCAACACCGCGTTGTGCCCGGCCGGGCCAGCTTGCAGCCACAGGGTTTCGTAGAACAGGATCACTTCGAACAACTCGCGGTACACCGAGAAGAACGCCAGCATCGCAAAGCCGAACCGCCCGCCGCCGCCCACCAGGCTGCTCTTGATGTAGTCCTGCCAAGCGGCGGCGTGGCGGCGATCGTGCATCCACACGCCGAGCCACAGCACCATCACACTGGCGAACAGGGCCGTGCAGCCTTCAAGCAATTCGCGCTGGGCGCCGCTCACGTCAATCACATACGCCGCCAACGCCCAGGTCGCCAGACCCGCCAACAGCGCCAGGCCCCAACCGACGTTGACGCTGCGCACCGCCGACTGCTGGCCGGTGTTGCGCAGGAACGCAAGGATCGCGGCCAGCACCAGGATCGCTTCCAGGCCTTCGCGCAACAGGATCAGCAAGCCGGAGATGTAGCTCAACGACCAACTCAGGCCATCACTGCCCAGCAAGCCGGCAGACTCGGTGAGCTTGCCCTTGGCCACGTCCAAGCGTTGTTGCACCTGCTCGACCGGCAAACCGTCCTGCAACGACTGCCGGTAGGCCATCAGCGCCTTCTCGGTGTCCTTGCGCACGTTGGCGTCAACGTTATCCAGCGAGCTTTCTACCAGCTCGAAACCTTCCAGATACGCGGCCACCGACAGGTCGTAAGCCTGTTCGTGGTCACCCTTTTGGAACGCCGCCAGGCTCTTGTCCAGCGTGCTGGCGGTGTAGTCCAGCAACTGCGCCGGGCCACGCTTGACCTGCGGCGGTTGCGCACGCTGGGCGCGGAACGTCGCGGCAGCCGCGGGACCGCTGGCGGCCAGCACTTCATTGGGGGTCTGGCGGGCCAGGTCGGCGAGGTTGAACGGTTGCTCGCTTTTCGCAGCGGCCAGGTCGGCGGTGAAGCCGGCGATGTAGGTGGCCAGGTCCCAGCGCTGGCGGTCGTCCAGTTGGTCGGCGAAGGACGGCATGTCAGTGCCTTCGACGCCCAGGCCAAGGGTGTTGTAGATCGCGTAAAGGCTCAAGCGGTCCAGGCGTACGGCGTCCCGCAGGTTGGCGGGCGGCGGCGTCATGCCCACGCTGGCTGGGCCGTCACCGGCGCCAGAAGTGCCGTGGCATACCGAACAATGCTGGGCGTAGAGCGGCGCACCGCGCGTGGGATCAGGGGTGATCGCCGGGGCCTGGCTGACTTCATAGGCCACGGCCAACTGGGCGCCCAATTGACGGGCTTGGCGAGCGACTGTCGCGCCGTCTTGATGGGCAGTTACAGCCGCTAACAGTTCGTCGACGCCCTTGACCAACGCCGCGCGCTCCGGGCGTTGTGGCAGTTCGGCCACCAGGCCCTGCAACACGCCGAGAAACTCCAGTTGTTCGCGGTATTCGGATTCATCGATAACCTTGCCCGCCTCCACCGTCGGAGGATAGTCAGCGCCTATGTAGTCCAGCAAATGCAGGGCTTGTGGGGCGCCCTCGGCAGTCGCGGCCATCAGGTTGAAGCTGCACGACATCAACGCCGGCAACATCAGCCAGGCGAGAAAACGGAAGGGGGCAGTCATGAACGAATCTCAAAGGGAAATACGAAGTAACACATTGTTGAGCCTTAATGGGTTTGACTCAAGGCGTAAGTGATTGGGTGTTGGTGGGGGCGGGGCATTTTTAGAAGCGGACTAGTGGCGTTTGGCGACTTCGCCGGGGCAAAAAGCCATTGTTTTGCCAGTAATGGTGCTTATAATGCCGCGCCCTGTTAGTGCGAAAGGGAATTTCATTCCTCGTTTTTATGAGGAATGACCACATCGGTTGATACTTTCAGGGAAGAAGTCTGCATGGCATTTCGCGCCTTACCCTCGCTCGCGCTCGCGGCGGTGACCTTGTTGTCCGGCTGCTCGATGTTCCGCAGCTACGATACCGAGCTGCAAGCCACCAATCAGCAATTGGCCACCGGCAATGTCGACGCCGCCCTGACCCTGCTGGAAAAGAACAACACCGGCGACGACAAGGACCTGCTCTATTTCTTCGAAAAGGGCGAGCTGCTCCGTGCCAAGGGTGACTTGACCGGCAGCCAGACCGCCTGGCGCAGCGCCGACCTGCAAGTCTACAAGTGGGAAGAGTCGGTCAAGTTCGACAGCGCCAGGTACCTCGCCCAATTTGGCAGCTTCCTGGCCAATGACAAGGTGCGTCGCTACGAAGGCTATGACTACGAAAAGGTCATGCTGACCACGCAGATGGCCCTGAACCTGTTGGCCCTGAACGACTTCGACGGCGCACGCACCGAAATCAAGAAAACCCATGAACGTGAAGCCGTGATCGCCGACCTGCGGGACAAGGAATACCTCAAGCGCGAGGACGAAGCCCAGCGCGAAGGCGTGACCACCCAGATGAAAGACCTGCGCGGCTACCCGGTGGAAACCCTGGACGCGCCGGAAGTGGTCGGCCTGAAAAACAGCTACCAGAGTGCGTTCAGCCATTACCTGGCTGGCTTTGTCTACGAAGCCCTCGGCGAAAAAGACCTGGCGGCACCCGGCTATCGCAAGGCCGTTGAACTGCGCCCCAACACGCCATTATTGGAAAAGGCCCTGCTGGACCTGGACAAATCCAAGGTCGGCGCCGATGAAACCGACGTGCTGATCGTGGTACAGAGCGGCCTGGCACCAGCCCGCGACTCTATTCGCCTGCCGCTGCCGATCCCGATCAATGGCAACCTGGTGATCACCCCGCTGTCGTTCCCGGTGATCAAGGCTGATACGTCCACCGCAACCTTCGCGCAGATTGGCGTCGACGGCCAGCAACAGAACCTCACTGCACTCAACAGCACCACGGCCATGTCCCGCCGCGCCCTGCGCGATGACATGCCGGGGATCATCCTGCGCACCACCGTGCGTGCGGTCACCCGTGGCGTGGCGCAAAACAACCTGAACAAGACCAACCCCATGGCGGGCCTGGTGCTGGGTATCGCTTCGGCCGTCACTGAAGGCGCCGACACCCGCACGTGGCGTACCCTGCCGGACCTCACCCAGGTGACCCGCCTGCGCCTCAAGCATGGCGAGCATCAGGTCAGCCTGCCCAACGCCCTGGGCGGCACGCGGGTGACGGTCAAGGCCGATCAGCGTTATCAGGTCATCACCCTGCGCGTGGTCGGCAACCAGGTATTCGCCGGCGGCCTGGCCGCCCACGTGGAGCCGAACACCGCCAACCAGGCCATCGCCCTCAAACAACCTTAAGGAGCACGTTATGCGTCACTTCATCCTCGGCGCCCTGGCGCTGGTCCTGCTGGCCGGCTGTGCCACCCCGCCGCCGCCGGAGCCTGGCAGCGCCGCGAGCAAAATCGTGGTGATGGGCAAGTTCAAGGGCATCGCGGTCGGTGCCATTCGTGTGGCCCGCGAGAACGGCTTCCTCACCGCCAAGGTGCAGTTGAGCAACATCACCAGCAGCAACCAGATGATGTATTACCGCTTTGCCTGGCTGGGTGCCGACGGCTTCCCGGTGGGCGATGAAGAAACCTGGAAAGTGCTGAACCTGTACGCCAACCAGGCGACCTTCCTGCCTGCGATTGCCAATGTGCCGCAGGCGGCGGACTTCCGTCTTGAAGTGAAAACCCCTTGAGCCGTCCATCCTTTTTGCTGCTGAGAGATTTCCCAATGTTTGCACGCTTCTCGATCCTTGCCGTCGTCGCCGTCCTGGCCAGCGGCTGCGCCAACACCTCCCCGGTACTGGGCGGTAAAAACATCAGCTACGGCGATACCAAGGCAGTGGAACTGGTGACCAATGAGTTCGGTTCCACCGACCTGCAGATGATCGCCGAAAGCATGACCCGCTCCCTGGCTCAGTCCGGCATCCTGCAAGGCCGTCCGGTGGTGCAGGTATACGACGTGAAGAACAAGACCAGTGAGTACATCGACACCCGTGAAATCACCACGTCGATCAAGACCCAACTGATGAAGACCGGCACCGCACGCTTTGCCAGCGACAACACCGACATGCAGAGCCAGGTCGACCAGCTCAAGCTGCAGAACCAGAGCGGCCTGTACAAGAAGTCCACCGTCAGCAAGACCGGCAATATGGTCGCCGCAAAGTACCGCCTGGAAGGCTCCATCAGCTCCATCGTCAAGCGCAGCTCGGACTACAAGGACGTGTTCTACAAATTCAGCCTGCAGCTGATCGACGTCGAGAGCGGCCTGGCCGAATGGATGGACGAAAAAGAAATCCGCAAAACCACGGAGCGCTAAGCAATGCGTGCATGGATCGGCATGATCAGCCTGCTGTGTGCCTTAGGCGCCTCGGCCGCCCCGAAGATCGCGGTGACCGACCTGGCCTACGAGGCGCGGGTCGAGGAATACATCCACCAGGTTTCGGCGAGCAACAACTTCCAGGCCAGCGCTTACCACGCCAGTGGGGCGTCGAACTACAGCGAGTACGAAAGCCGTACCAGCTACATCGAACAGACCGAGCTGCGTAAATTCAGCGGTGATATCAAGGGCGAGATCCTCAAGTCCCGGCAGTTCCAACTGGTGCAGGGCACGCCCTACACCGCCGATGCCAAGGGTGACGTCTACGACGTGATCAAACGCATCAAGGCCGGTAATTTCAAGGGCGCCGACTATGTGCTGTTCGGCACACTGTCAGACATCGACTTCACCCAGGACATCAACGCCCTGGACCACACCAACAGCTACTCGGCGGTGCTGGGCCTGACGCTGGTGGCGGATTTCAGCCTGATCAATACGCGCACCTACGAGATCACCTCGGCGTTTACCGCCATGGGTGAAGGCCAGGACACCAAGCTGGTGAACAGCCGTGACGTACGCGTGAGCCTGAACCGGCCGCGCGTGGTGAAGGAAGTGTCGAAAGCCTTGGGTGAAGATGTGGCCCGGCAGTTGGCGGAACAGTTGGGTGGTGGGTATCAAGACCCCGGCCAGCCACCGCTACGCAACAACCTGCCAAGGGATGAAGCACCGAAGATTTTGCGCTGAGCCTAGAACTCACTGCCAACACAAAACCAATGTGGGAGCGGCGGTGCGACGATTCGACTTGCCCGCGCCCACATTTTTGATTCGGTGTCTTCAGTTGGCGTGCGGTTTACGCCGTTGCGCGATGCAAGCTGGCCAGGAAACCCGCAGCGCCCACAAACAACCCGGCAAACGTGCGGTTCATACGCTTCTGCTGCTTAGGCGTACGCAACAAGCGCAACACCTTCGACGCCAGCCCCGTATAGCCTGCCATCACGACCATGTCGACGCAGATCATCGTCGCGCCCAGGATCAGGTACTGGATCAGCAGCGGCGCCTGCGGGTTCACGAACTGCGGCAGCACCGCCAACATGAATACCAAGGCTTTGGGGTTGCTGGCATTGACCAGAAAGCCCCGGAACATCATCGCCATCGGCTTGCCGATCGGGCGCACGGCCGCGTCATCGGTCATGTCCATGGGCAAGGCGCGCCACTGCTTGATGGCCAGGTACACCAAGTACGCCACGCCAAACCATTTGATCACATAGAAGGCCGTGGACGACGTCGCCAGAATGGCACCCAGGCCGCAAGCAACGACGGCAATCTGCATCGCCAGCCCCAGTTGGAGGCCAATGGCGTTCCAGTAACCGCGCAGGAAACCGTATTGCAGGCCGCTGGACATCGAGGCGATGGCGCCGGCGCCAGGGGAAAGGGAGATGATCCAACTGGCCAGGAAAAAGGCCAGCCACGTATCGAGTGCCATTACACACCTCAGGAGGGAGTTTGCTGTTGTGCCTTAAGCTAACTCCGCCGACCAAAGAATGGCTATAGATTTTTACAGGATGACTGCTAGCGGTCGCCCGGAAACACATGGGTACCTGGCCAACGTCGCACCGAGCGTTGGAAGAACAGGCTGTTGGGTACTTGCACCATCGCGCTGTCGGTACCGGCTTCCGCTACTTCGACCAGCGTGGTGTAGAGCAGGTTGATCGCCACGACGCGGCCTTTCACACCCGGTTTGTCGACGGTGTCCACCAACTCGACGATGTCACCCAGGCGAAACGGCCCGACGGTGAAGATCAGAATGGCGCACAGCAGGTTGGAGAGCACCGACCACATGGCGAAGAACGCCACCGCCGCCACCGCGACAAACCCCGACAGCGCCGTCCACAACACCGTTGCAGACACACCCAGGCGACCCAGCACAAAGATCAGCGCACTGCCCATGATCAGCCAGCGCAAACCACCGCGCAGCGGCATCAACAATTGCGGTGGGAACGGGTAACGCTCACCGAGGCGCGTCAGGCCTTTGGCAACAAAACGCTGGGCGAGGTAGCCGGCCAGCAGAATCAGCAGGATTTGCACGCCGATCCACACGGGTTCGATCCATTGCGCCGGCAGTGGCAGTTGCAACGCTTCCATCAGGACAGCGCCTCCAGCTCCGCTTGCAGGGTTTCCAGCACTTCGAGGGCTTCCATCCAAGTCTCTTCCAATTGCCCTTCGCGGACCTTGAGCTTGGCCTGTTCAGCCAGCAGGTCGCGCAACTCGTCCTTACGGGCGGCTTCGTAGACGGCGCTGTCGCCCAGGCTGGTTTCGATTTTGGCCAGGCGCTCGTGCACCTTGCCCAACTCGGCCTCCAGCTTGTCGGCTTCACGCTTGTGCGGCGCCAATTGTTGGCGCAACGCAGCGGCAGCCTGACGCTGGGCTTTCTTGTCAGTCTTGTCGGGGTTGACCGGGGTATTGCTGACCGGCGCATTGCGCAGGCGGTAATCCGTCAGCCAGCGTGCGTAGTCATCCAGGTCGCCGTCGAATTCTTCGACCTTACCGTCCGCCACCAGCAGGAAGTTATCCGTGGTGCTCTTGAGCAAGTGGCGATCGTGAGACACCACCAGTACCGCACCACTGAACTCTTGCAGGGCCATGGTCAGCGCCAGGCGCATTTCCAGGTCCAGGTGGTTGGTCGGTTCGTCGAGCAGCAGCAGGTTCGGGCGGTCCCAGGCGATCAACGCCAGGGCCAGGCGGGCTTTTTCGCCGCCGGAGAAATTCAGCACCGGCTCATCGATGCGCGCGCCACGGAAGTCGAAACCACCGAGGAAGTCGCGCAGGGTTTGCTCGCGCTCGGTCGGCGCCAGGCGCTGCAAGTGCAGCAACGGGCTGGCCTTGGCGTCGAGGGAGTCCAACTGGTGCTGGGCGAAGTAGCCCACCACCGTGTTCTCGCCACGGGTCAAGCGCCCGGCCAGGGGCGAAAGCTCGCCCGACAGGTTCTTGATCAGCGTCGACTTGCCCGCACCGTTAGGGCCGAGCAAACCGATGCGCGCACCTGGCGTGAGCTGCAGCTTCACTTTTTCCAGGATGGTTTTGTCGCCGTACCCCAAGCGGGCATCTGACAAGTCCAGCAGAGGGCTGGAGATCTTCGCCGACTCGCGGAACACAAAGTCGAACGGCGAATCGACGTGGGCCGCCGACAGCTCTTCCATGCGTTCCAGGGCCTTGATCCGGCTCTGGGCCTGGCGGGCCTTGGTGGCCTGGGCCTTGAAGCGGGCGATATAGCTTTCCATGTGCGCACGCTGCGCCTGCTGCTTTTCAAAGGCCTGTTGCTGCTGGGCCAGGCGTTCGGCGCGAGCGCGTTCGAATGCGGTGTAGCCGCCCCGGTAGAGCGTGATTTTCTTCTGTTCGACGTGGGCGATGTTGTCGACCACGGCGTCGAGGAAGTCCCGGTCGTGGGAAATCAGCAGCAAGGTGCCCTGATAGTTCTTGAGGAAGTCTTCCAGCCACAGGATCGCATCGAGGTCCAAGTGGTTGGTCGGTTCGTCGAGCAGCAACAGGTCCGAGGGGCACATCAGCGCCTGCGCCAGGTTCAGGCGCATGCGCCAGCCGCCGGAGAAGTCGGCGACCGGGCGGTCCATCTGTTCGTTGGTAAAGCCAAGGCCGGCGAGCATCTTGCGGGCGCGGGCGTCGGCGGTGTAGCCGTCGGCGCTGTCGAGTTCCGAGTGCAGGCGGGCCTGAGCGGCGCCATCCTGGGCTTTCTCGGCCTCGGCCAGGTCGTGTTGCACCTGGCGCAGGCGCAGGTCGCCATCGAGCACGTAGTCGATCGCGATGCGGTCCAGGGTGTCGATCTCCTGGCGCATATGGGCGATACGCCAGTCGGCCGGCAGCAAGCAGTCCCCGGAGTCCGGGGTCAGCTCACCCAGCAACAGGGCGAACAACGTGGATTTGCCGGCACCGTTGGCACCGATCAGGCCGGCTTTGTGACCGGCGTGCAGGGTCAGCTCGGCGTCTTCGAGAAGACGTTGCGGGCCACGCTGTAATGTTAGGCTTTGAAGTCGGATCATAATGGCGGCGGAGTCTACCAGCTTCGTTGGCCGCTGGCTTGGGTGTGAATATGTACGCTGACCTGTGGAGCTTTGCCCTCTCGACTTACGCCCGCCCGGACGTCGAAGTCGCTTGCCTGCGCTTGCAGGAGCAAGGGGCGGATGTGTGCCTGTTGCTGTGTGGCGCGTGGCTGGAGCAGCGCGCTGTGACAGTGACCGCCGAGCGCATGCAGGCGCTGAAACAAATCGCCAGGCCCTGGCAGGCACAGGTGATCGAGCCGCTACGACGCGTACGCATGCAATGGCGCGCCATGGCGCAGCAGGATGAGGATTTAGCGGGGTTACGCGAGCGAGTCAAGGCTCTGGAGCTGGACGCCGAACGGCAGCTGTTGATGCGACTGGAAGCGTTGGCACAAACGTGGCCGACTGGCGAAACGATGAATCAGCAACTGTGGCTGGAAGGACTGGCGGCTGAGGATGCCGCCAACCTTGACCACGACGCGCTGCAGCGGCTGCGCGTCGTGGCCACCAGCGCTTAGGAAGCGCTGGTTGGGGTGGTGCTTGGCGCTACCGGTGCAGACGTGTTGCTGGCCGGTGCAGTTGGAGCGGTGGACGCTGTCGGGGCGGCAGCAGGTGTTGCTGGCTTGGCCGGTGCGGGTTTTGCGGCAGCGGGTTTGGCAACGGCTGGCTTGGCGGCTGGCTTTGCAGCAGCAGGTTTGGCAGCTGGCTTAGCGGCTGGTTTTGCAGCAGCCGGTTTAGCCACTGGCTTGGCAGCTGGTTTCGCAGCAGCCGTTTTAGCGGCTGGCTTGGCGGCTGGTTTTGCAACAGCCGTTTTAGCAGCTGGCTTGGCAGCTGGTTTCGCAGCAGCGGTTTTAGCGGCTGGCTTGGCAGCTGGTTTCGCAGCAGCGGTTTTAGCGGCTGGCTTGGCAGCTGGTTTCGCAGCAGCGGTTTTAGCGGCTGGCTTGGCGGCTGGTTTTGCAGCAGCCGTTTTAGCAACTGGCTTGGCGGCTGGTTTTGCAACAGCCGTTTTAGCAGCTGGCTTGGCAGCTGGTTTCGCAGCAGCGGTTTTAGCGGCTGGCTTGGCAGCTGGTTTCGCAGCGGCGGTTTTAGCAACTGGCTTGGCGGCTGGTTTTGCGGCAGCGGTTTTGGCAACTGGCTTGGCGGCTGGTTTTGCAGCAGCGGTTTTAGCAGCTGGCTTGGCAGCTGGTTTCGCAGCAGCGGTTTTGGCAGCGGGTTTTGCTGCGGCTTTAGCAGGTGCCTTAGCAGCAACAGCTTTGCTCGCTGGCTTTTTCGCCGTGCTTGCTGCAACAGCTTTTGCAGGGGTACGAGCGCCCAGCACCTTAGCCACAGCTTCCTTCACACGACCAACGCCCTGGGCCAGTTTCAGGCTTTCCTGAGCATCTTTTTTGAGTTGGGAAATGTAGGCGCGGGTTTCAGCTTGGCGATCCTTGAGGGCGTCCAGCAGGTCCTCAAGTTCTTTGACTGCGTCCTTGGCTTTGGCTTGGGCCTTGGCCTTGCCGGCAGTAGCGGCGTCTTGCAATTTGGTGCGGGATTTGTGCAGCTTTTCTTGCGCTTTACCGCGCTGTTTTTCCAGCTTGGCGAGCAGTTTTTCTGCATCGGCCAACGCTTGGGAACAGGCGCTTTCCAGATGTTCGAGCAAGCTGCCCGAAAGTTGTTGGAGTAAATGCAACGGGGTATTAACAGGCTTCTGTTTGGCCGACATGGTTTACCTCCTGGCTGACGTGGGTGCGGCTCATACTAGCCCTCTGCTCTTACCGCCGCTAGGGCATGTTGACAGTATCGTTTGCCTTGCGTTGCACCGTACGAAAATTCTTATCGTTATAACGAAAGCACACGGCACTTTTTACCCTTTTACACTGGCATAATCCGTCGCACTTTCGGCGGGAGACCACCCATGTCGCGTTACCTTTTTCTTGTGCTTGGCCTGGCGATTTCGGTGGCCAATGCGAGCGAGCAATCACCGTCCAAAACCACTGAACAAAATCAGCATGACCTCGCCTACAGCCTGGGCGCAAGCCTCGGTGAACGCCTGCGCCAGGAGGTCCCTGACCTGCAGATCCAGGCGTTGATCGACGGCCTAAAGCAAGCCTATCAAGGCAAGCCGCTGGCGCTGGATAACGCGCGCATCGAACAGATTCTGGCCCAGCACGAAGCACAGAATGAAGCAGATACGCAGGCACCTCAAAGCGAAAAAGCCCTGGCTGCCGAACAACAATTCCTGAGCAAAGAGAAAGCCGCAAAAGGCGTGCGCGAATTGGCGAATGGAATCCTGCTCACCGAACTCACTCCCGGCACTGGCGACAAGCCAACGGCCAGCGATCAAGTTCAAGTGAAATACGTGGGGCGGTTACCCGATGGAACGGTGTTCGACCAGAGCACCCAACCTCAGTGGTTTCGTCTTGATAGTGTGATCAGCGGCTGGAGCACTGCGTTGCAGCAGATGCCAGTGGGGGCAAAATGGCGCCTGGTGATCCCATCAGCCCAGGCGTATGGCGCCGACGGTGCAGGTGAATTGATCCCGCCTTATACACCCCTGGTGTTCGAGATCGAATTGCTCGGTACCCGACACTGAGCCAATAAAAAACGGTGCGCCATGCGCACCGTTTTTTGTATGGCTATCGAGGGTCAGGCCTGAGTGGCAGGCTCTTCCTTATGGGCGTTGTGCAGCACTTCGATCAGGCAGTCTTCCAATTCGAAACGCTCGTGAAGCAGTGCGCCCAATTCTTTGAATTTCTCTGCAACACATTGCCCGGCATCACACAGGTCGGTGAACGCCAGCAGCTTCTCGGTAATGGCATCGATGCGCGGGTAAAGGGTCTCAGCTAATTCCAGGCCACGCTGATCGTCGAAGGCTTCCGCTTCCTTGGTCAGCTGTTCGTAGACGCCGAAATGGCCGGCTGACACGTAGTCCACCAACACACCGCAAAAATCCTGCAACGGTTCACGGTTCTGCGCCAGTGCCTCGGGCTTGGCACCGAGAGCATCAAAGGCCCGAACCAGTTCGTGACGTGCCTTCAGCCAGCTGTCGATCAGCTTGTGCACCCCACCCCAGCGTTCCTGAGCATTCTGACAACTTTCCAGCATGATGATCTCTCTTCCCTATAGGGGCGCTGCCGCCTGGTGCCCGCGCAACACTTCAAGGATAAAGCGGCAGCCGGACAAGGCCACATCTGACAAACGGTTTCAATAACACGTGCGGGCCAGATTATGCCCGCATGACTATGGCTTCAAGGTACGCAGGAGAGAAAGTTCATACAAGTGTTTAATCCCGCCCTACAAACTGCGACTGCCTTTCAGCGCCCCAACGGGCGCAAATGCTGGCTCAAAAACAGCCGTGAAAACTGCATAAAGCCCAAGATCAACATCCCCAGGAAGAACAACAGACTCCACTCCGGCAGGCTCAAGTCAAACAGCGTCCAATTGATGTCCATGCAGTCAACGCTGCCTTTGACGGTCAATTGCAGCGCCTGCCAAAACGACAGGTTTTCGATCATGTAGTGCAGGCTGGGCCAGCAGTCAGCCGTCTGGTCCGGCGCGGCATTTTGTAGCAGTACCTGGCGCACGGCGGTAATGGCACCGAGCAGCGCGAAGCTCATGCTCGCCAGCCCGTACCGGCAGATTACGCTACGTTGGGGGTTATGGAGGGTGGCGGCCAGATTGTTCAATGTGAAAGCCGCCAGGAACCCCCGCTGCATCTGGCATAGGAAGCAAGGACGCAACGAAGCACCGAACTCGAGGTAAAAGGACGCGCCCAATGTCAGCGTACCCGCCAGGAACGCAAAGAAAAACAAGGAGCGTGAAGGGGCCAAAGACATGCTTTATCCGCATCGCGAAAGATAGGTCGCTACGGTAGAGGAAAGGCCTTACCCCTTTCAATACGTACTAGAGCAGACGATTCCGCGAGCGGTTAAGGACTTGCCGCCAGAAGATGAAAGACCTTGCGCAATCGAGCGTCGGACCTTGCCCACAAACCCTCTAAACCCGTCTTTTGCAGTGTTTTCGAAGCAACGAAGGGTGACCCGCTGGATATAGCTGAGCCAACCCTCGTCGCTTTCCTACGTCAGACCCGCGCCGGAACCGGCAGCGGTGACGCCAGCAATCGGTTATCCAGCAGCCCCAGCCCCTCTTGGAACAGCTGGTTACTGCGCTCGGTGTCACCCAGTTGAGCCAACAAGCGCGCCAACTCGGCACAGGCCTCAGGATTGCGCTGCACTTGGAGGCTGCTTTCCAGATAATCCCGCGCCTTGCCCCATAGACTGTTTTGCAGGCACAGGCGACCCAGCGTCAGCAGCAGGCTGGCATCACCGGGGTGGTCCTTGAGCCAACCTTCGGCAAACTTCAACTGCCGGGCCGGATCACTGCCGCGCAACAGGCCGTACAGTCGGATCAGGTGGCTGTCGTAGCCGCGCTTGATCGCGCCACGCAACGCTTCTTCGGCCTGGGTGTCAGCGCCCAACTGGCGCAGTTGCTCGGCGTAGGCCAAGACCAGTTGCGGTTCTTGGCGCTGAGCGGACGTCAGTTGTTGCCAGGCCCGCTCAAGCGACTGCAAGCCTGCTTCGCCCTGCTCTTCACGCTGGGCTGCGAGACTCAGGTTCTCCCCCCAAGCGCGACGCTCAAGCTCGGCCAGCTCGCTGGCGGGCAGCACCTTGTCCTTGCGCAGTTCGGGCAGCAAGCGGATCACCGACGACCAATCACCGCGCTGCTGATGCAGGCGCTGCAATTGACGCAGGACCTGGGCGTTATGAGGATGGCGCTCGTGCATCGCCTGCAAGGTGATCAGTGCGCCGTCCGTATCACCGCGGTCCAGTTGCAATTGCGCATGGCTCAAGGCAACCGCCAACTCGGCCTGAGGCTGACGTTCCAACGCTCTCTCCAGCAAGCCGTCGGACTCTTCGTAGCGCCCCTGTTCATTTGCGGCACGCGCCGCGCCGAGATAGTACAGCAGCGGCTGGCGCTCGGCCTCGGCGGCACGGTGCAGGTGGCGCTCGGCACTGGCCCAACGGCCTTCGGCAAGGTCCATCTGGCCTTGCTCGATGGCGACCTGTACACGACGGCTGCGGTTACGCCGCGACCACGGGTTGACCACGCCGCCGGAGGTGGTAATCAGGCTCAACAGCACCCGGATCAGGTAGATCGCCAAACCGACGGCAAATACCGCCACCAGCGTCGCCCACAGGCTCGACTCGTAATGCAGCACATGCGGGTAGGTAATCAGCACGTAGCCGGTGTGTTTCGAAATGCCTACAGCCAGTGCCAGCGCGATTGCAATCGCCAGCACGAGGATCACATAGAAACGCTTCATCGGCTCTACTCCTGCTTCGCCGACGTCGCCGCCGCCTTGGCTTCGTCGGCAGACAGATGACGACGCTCAAGGTAAGCCTGCACGGCAGCCAGGCTCGCGGCCAGGTCCGGCGTCACCACCGATACCGCCTTCGGCTCAAGTTCGGCGATACGCGCCAGCATCGCCTTGCTCTGCGGGTTGTCCTGGTTGAAGTTGTCCTGCAACACACTGCGCGCCTCGCCCAGCGAGCGGCTGTAGACGGCCGACTCGCCATTGAGCGCCGCCCATTGGGCTTGCTCCAGGGCCAAGCTCAGGGCCAGGCGCACTTGGTTCAGGCCTTGGCCGGCCAGCAGTGGGCGAATGTTATCGTCGGGGTTGAAGTCGATACGGAAGTAACGGGAAATCTGCTCCCACCATTGGCTCCAACGGCTTTGCGTATCGGTAGTCGGTCGCCCCTCGGAAGCAGGATCGGTCAGTTGATACTCGGGGGCAATGGCCGCCAGTTGCACGACTTGGTCACGCAAGGCTGCCAATTGCAGGTACAGCCCGGTGCGGTCCGGCTGCTCGGTGCTGCGCAGCGCGGCAAGGCTCTTGGCCAATTGCTCACGGGCGGCATAGGAACCCGGATCGCTTTGCTCGCGAAGAATCTCGTCGGCCCCCTGGACCAGCGCCTGGGCACTGTTGATGTCCTGCAGGGCAGACAGGCGCAGACTCGCCAGACGAATCAAGTGCTCGGCCTCGGCCAAGCGCCAGTCTTTGCGGCTGGACCCGAGCAACGTCTCCAGGCGCTGGCTCAGACGCTGCTGATCACCCTGCAACTGGGCGACCAGGCGACGGCGCTCTTCCAGCTCATCCGCACCCGGCAACTGCGCCAGCCGCGCAGCCAGTTGTTGCTGGCTTTGCTTGAGGGACTGGGATTGGTCATCGAGGGTCTGCACCTGGCCCAACTGCTGCTGGCTGCTGGCCTGCAGGGCGCGGACCTGCCAGATCCCCCAACCACCGGCGGCAACACCCGCGGCGCCGAGCAACAGGGCGACGATTGCCAGGCCATTACCACGGCGCGGCGCGGTGACCGGTGACGCAACCGGCGCATCAAGTGCGGGTTGGGTTTCATCTTTAGGCAAGGCTGTTTCGCTCACGTATCCGTCCTTTGCGTTTCAGAGAGTGGGAACGGTATAGCTCCGTATCGCCACTAACAAAGCCGCGGCACTCGCACCGCGACAATCCACAACTTTTTCTGCGCCAGCGGCCCGCGCCATCTCCTGGACCCGCGGGCTAGGCACGAACAACGGCAGCTGCGCCACCTGTGGCCAATCGGGGCCAGCCAGGGCTTGCAGGTGTAAAAAACCCTGTCCACTGCTGACCACCAGGCCGTTCAAGCGTTCCAACTGGATGCGTTGCATCAGTACACCGGCGTCGTAGGCCGGAAGCAAACGGCGATACAACTCCAGATAGTCGACACTAGCACCTTGCTCGCGCAAACGCTCCGCCAGCAGCTCCCGACCACCCTCACCCCGCAGAATCAAGACTCGGGCGTGTGGGGGTGCGATAGCCTCGCGCAAAGCAGGCAATTGAAGCAGGGCCTCACTGTCATCGCCTGTAGGGGGATACTGAACGTTAAGGCCATGCTCGGCCAGTACCTGCGCGGTGGCGGCACCGACACTGAACCATCGCAGATGCGGCCAGGCTTGACCCAACTGCTGCACGGCAAGGCGCGCGGCCGGCTTGCTGACAACGATTACGGCACAGTAGCGACCCAGGTCACGGAAGACGGCTTGTTGTTCAGGTGTGACGGGGAGCGGCTCGATGTCCAGCAACGGCAAGCTGCTGCTGAAAATACCGGCTTCGGACAACGAGGCCGCCAGGGCCATCGATTCCTCGGCAGGCCGCGTCAGCAGCACACGCCATTCGGTCACTGCGGGCCGGCCTCGCCGTAGACTTTCTGCAGAATCGCACCAGCGCCCTTATCCAGCAGCGCTTGCGCCACCTGGATACCCAACGCCGTAGCATCACACTGCGGACCACGGACCTCGGCGGTCAGCAGGTTGCCGCCTTCCGGGTCTCCGACCAAGCCACGCAACCACAGGTTTTCACCTTCGAGCACGGCGTAGCAGGCGATCGGCACTTGGCAGCCACCGTTGAGGTGCTTGTTCAGGGCACGCTCAGCCGTGACGCGCACTTCAGTGTCGTGGTGATCCAGGGGTTTGAGCAGGGCGTGGATATCACTGTCGGCGGTACGGCATTCAATGCCGACGGCGCCCTGCCCACCGGCAGGCAGGCTGTCCTCGACGCTGATGGCCGAAGTGATACGGTCTTCGAAACCCAGACGGATCAGGCCAGCCGCTGCGAGGATGATCGCGTCATATTCACCCGCATCCAGCTTCGCCAGGCGGGTGTTGACGTTGCCGCGCAGGAAGCGGATCTGCAGGTCCGGGCGGCGGGTCAGCAACTGTGCCTGGCGACGCAGGCTCGACGTACCGACGATGCTGCCCAAAGGCAGCGCATCCAGGGACGCGTAAGTATTGGAAACGAAGGCATCACGCGGGTCTTCACGCTCGCAGATGCAAAACAGGCCCAAGCCTTCAGGGAAGTCCATGGGCACGTCTTTCATCGAGTGCACGGCAATGTCCGCTTCGTTTTCCAGCAGCGCGCTTTCCAGCTCTTTGACAAACAGGCCCTTGCCGCCGATTTTCGACAGTGGCGAGTCGAGCAGTTTGTCACCGCGACTGACCATGGGCACCAGGGACACCTTGAGGCCGGGGTGGGCCTGCTCCAGGCGTGCTTTGACGTATTCGGCCTGCCACAAGGCCAGGGCGCTTTTACGGGTGGCGATGCGGATTTCGCGAGAGGACATGGATCAATCCGTACTGAATAGATACGGCAGATAATAACAGCTCAGGCAAATATGCCTTGATTTGTATCAGCAAGTGCGCGGCCTCCCTGGCCACGTCGCACCGGGATAACGAATGCAGACCTCGCCACGCCTCGGCCTAAAGCTGCTGCATCATTTTGCGCACGCCGGCGACATGGCGTCGGCTGACGATCAACGCATCGCCGTTAAGCCCTTTGAGGAACAACTGAAAATGCCCCAGGGGCGTACGTTGCAGGCGCTCGATTCGCTCGCGGGCCACCAACGCATTGCGGTGGATACGCACGAAGCGGTCGCCGAATTCATCCTCAAGGGCCTTGAGCGGTTCATCGAGCAAGACTTCACCGCCTTGGTGGCGCAAGGTCACGTACTTGTGATCCGCAATAAAATAAACCACCTCGCCCAAGGGGATCAGCTCGATACCTTTGCGTGTGCGTGCGCTGATATGGCTGCGCGGCCCGTTACCACTTTGGGCGGCAGGCTGAGTCAGGGCAGCAAGCTGGACGCGGGTTGGGCGCTCGGCCTTTTTAAGGGCTTTGAGCAAGGTTTCGCCCGCCACCGGTTTGGTGAGGAAGCTGACACCACTGGCTTCAAGCGTCTCCGCAGAGAACTCTTCACCGGCTGCGCAGAACACCACAGCGGGTGGTGACTCTCGCTCGCTCAATCGGGCGGCAACTTGCAGGCCATCAAGGCCTGGCATACGGATATCGAGCAACACCACATCCGGCTTGAGGCTGTCGATCAGCGTCAACGCCTCTTCGCCCGTGGTGGCGCTCGGCTCTAGTACTGCATAACCCTCGAGTTCACTGACCAAACGGCTCAGTCGCTCGCGGGCTTGGGGTTCGTCATCAACGATCAGGACATTCATATTGCGCTGGATTCCTGCGTGAGTCTCGCACAAGGATAGCGTAGACAGGTGCGGTGACTTGCGTCACAGCGATCCACGCTAAGACTAGCGCGAGCGGCAAAAAGTGCCCTGAGAGTGGCACCCATATTTACCCGGACCTGTTCAATAGCGCCCAAGACCTGCTGCCTTCGGGCATTGTCGTAGGGTTTGCTGATACACAATCCGAATCCCCCCTTTCAAATGGATAGTCCGGGTTCTGACCGCATCACCGGACTTTGGTGCATTCACACACTATCAGTCCAACTGTAGACGCTCGCTGCGACGACATTGCTCAATCGTCAAATATCGTTTCAATAAGCCTCTGCACCAGTCTCGTCCTCGACGCGGTCGGCGGCAAGGCACTTAGCCATCCATTGCGCAAATAAAAATGCCGACCACCCGCAGCACCGCCTCTGCGGACAACCCTGTTATTATCGGCGGCACACTTCCCAGTCTCCTTATAAGCAGATCACGAGCGAACTCATGAGCACCGACAAGACCAACCAGTCCTGGGGCGGCCGCTTCAGTGAACCCGTCGACGCCTTCGTCGCCCGCTTCACCGCCTCCGTCACCTTCGACCAGCGCCTGTACCGCCATGACATCATGGGCTCCATCGCCCACGCGACGATGCTGGCCAAGGTCGGCGTGCTGACCGACGCCGAGCGCGACAGCATCATCGACGGCCTCAACACCATCCGTGGCGAGATCGAAGCCGGCACGTTTGACTGGCGCGTCGACCTGGAAGACGTGCACATGAACATCGAAGCCCGCCTCACCGACCGCATCGGTGTGACCGGCAAAAAACTGCACACCGGCCGTAGCCGTAACGACCAGGTCGCCACCGATATCCGTCTGTGGCTGCGTGATGAAATCGACCTGATCCTGGGCGAAATCACCCGCCTGCAGAAAGGCCTGCTGGAACAGGCCGAGCGTGAGTCGGACACCATCATGCCCGGCTTCACTCACCTGCAGACCGCGCAACCCGTGACCTTCGGCCACCACTTGCTGGCCTGGTTCGAAATGCTCAGTCGCGACTATGAACGCCTGGTGGACTGCCGCAAGCGCGCCAACCGCATGCCGTTGGGCAGTGCCGCGCTGGCCGGCACCACGTACCCGATCGACCGCGAGTACACCGCGCAATTGCTGGGCTTCGACGCCGTCGGCGGTAACTCGCTGGATGGTGTGTCGGACCGTGACTTCGCCATCGAATTCTGCGCCGCCGCCAGCATCGCGATGATGCACCTGTCGCGCTTCTCCGAAGAGCTGGTGCTGTGGACCAGCGCGCAATTCCAGTTCATCGACCTGCCGGACCGCTTCTGCACCGGCAGCTCGATCATGCCGCAAAAGAAAAACCCCGACGTGCCCGAGCTGGTGCGTGGCAAGAGTGGCCGCGTATTCGGCGCCTTGATGGGCCTGCTGACCCTGATGAAAGGCCAACCGCTGGCCTACAACAAGGACAACCAGGAAGACAAGGAGCCGTTGTTCGACGCCGCCGACACCCTGCGCGACTCGCTGCGCGCATTTGCCGACATGATCCCGGCGATCAAGCCCAAGCACGCGATCATGCGTGAAGCGGCGCTGCGCGGGTTCTCCACCGCGACCGACCTGGCGGACTACCTGGTACGCCGTGGCCTGCCGTTCCGCGACTGCCACGAAATCGTTGGTCACGCGGTGAAGTACGGCGTGGACACCGGTAAGGACTTGGCGGAAATGAGCCTGGAAGAACTGCGTCAGTTCAGCGACCAGATCGAGCAGGACGTGTTTGCCGTGCTGACCCTGGAAGGCTCGGTAAATGCCCGCAATCACATCGGCGGTACTGCGCCGGCGCAGGTGAAAGCAGCTGTGTTGCGCGGCCAGGCCTTACTGGCTAGCCGCTGAAAAATGTGGGAGGGGGCAAGCCCCCTCCCACACTTGATCACTTTTTGGCCGCGATCATCGCCATAAACGCCGGCATCGCCGCCTCCCTGTCTGCCGCCACTTTCTGGGCGTTGGGCATGGCATGCAACCTTTCCAGCAACGCCTTGGCCGCCGGCATTCCATCCAGCACATCCAGTCCAAACAGCTTCTCGCCCACCGCACAGGCGAGGTTCACGCTGTACATGAAATACAAATCCGCAATCGTGAAGCTCTCCCCCGCCACATACGGCGCGAACTTGCCGTGCCGACCCAACGAACCAAAACCCAACAACAACTCGGCCTTGGACTTCTCCTTGATCGCCTCCGCCACCGGCATTCCAAAAAACGCCTCGGCGAAACATGCACGGGCAGGCAGTTCGATATACAGCTCAATCTCGCGACATAACGCCAGCACCTGAGCACGCTGAAACGGCTCGGCCGGAAGCAGCGCACGGCCCTCCTGGGTGTGCTCGATGTATTCGAGGATCACGCTGGTCTCGTTGATAAACCCCTGCTTCACGCCCAGCACCGGCACCTTGCCGCGCGGGCTGACAGCCAAGGCCTCTGGGGTTTGCCCGGCATAAAAGGGCACCTCTTCGAACGGCAACCCTTTCTCCAGCAGCGCCAGCTTGACCATGTTGTAGTAGTTGCTGACCGAAAATCCGTAAAGCTTGAGCATCGCAAAGCCTCCAGGCCGTGTGCGGGGTTGGCTGCAAGCGTTATAGCGCCCCCCGCCTGGCCGTGCCAGCAGCATCACCCGCCTGAATGGGGGTAGACTGGCGCCCTTTCCTTGAGGAGCCTGCCATGAGCGAGCCGACCGATATCGACAACGACGAAGAAGAATTCGCCGAAACCACCCTGATCGAAGCGATCGAGAACCAGATCGAAAGCGAAAACCCACCAGCGGCCAAGGCCACGTTCAACAAGCTGACCCTGGTGGGCTACGAGCGTGAAGAGATCCTGCAACTGATGGCTCACGTGCTGGCTGTCGAGATCGACGCATTGCTGGAAGAAGACCGTGCCTTCAATACCGAATGGTATGAAACTGCACTGCGCGCCTTGCCGGAATTGCCGCCTGAAAAGCAATAATTGCTCCTACTGGACAGTTCGGCAAAGTGCGTTCACCTTATGGCCTGCTAGCCTCTAATAAATTCTTAGAAAGTCTGGAGTCCTTATGTCGTATACCCCTGAGTTGGTTGCCGAACTGGAAATCCTTGTACTCTTCCCATTGGACAGCACCAAAGAAGGTCTGAAAGTCCACCAGACCGCCGCGCCTACTGCCATCGCCGCTGCCAAACGCCTCCACGCGAAAGGACTTATCGACCAGCCGGACGGGGGCTACCTGACCAGCCTTGGCCGGGACGCCGCAGAGCAGGCCCAGACCCTGCTGACTATCTTGACCACTGCCACTACCAAAGAAGCCGCCTGATACCTATACCGCCCATGGAGTCCGCCTCTTGCGGATTCCGGGGGCGTTGCTGTGGAAGTGCGAAAATTCTGACGTCAAAATCTATTTCCCTCTAAACCTCCTACGCTACTGGCTGTAAACTCCTACACGGCCGCCCACGTCGGGCCCTGCGAGCCACCGAGTTCGACATGACCCGCACCCATGAAATCCGCCCCGACCTGGACGAAGGCATCGACCGTAAGGTGCTGGCTCAATTGCGCGCGCGTTTCATGGCCCTCAACGAAGGGCGCATGGCCCGGGCCGTCGAGGGGCTGACACCCCGCCAGCAAAGCGTGCTGACCCTGTTGCCGTTGTTCTTCCACGTCAACCACCCGCTGCTGCCCGGTTATGTGTCGGGCAGCACGCCGGCAGGCCTGTCGAACTTCGAACCCGACACCCAAGCACTGGCAGAAGCCCAGCGCCTGACCCGCTCGTTCTCCTACAAGCCACGCCACGGCAACCCGCCGCGACCGATCCACGGCCTGTTCCTGATGGGCAGCCTTGGCACCCTGGCCCAAGCCGACCAGAGCGACATGGATGTGTGGGTCTGCCACGCCGCCGACCTGAGTGAGAGTGAACTGGCCGAACTGCGCAAAAAATGCCAGTTGCTGGAAGCCTGGGCCCTGACCATGGGCGCCGAGGCGCATTTCTTCCTGATCGAGCCGACACGCTTTGTGCTCGGCGAGCGCGACACTCAACTGAGCTCCGATGACTGCGGCACCACCCAGCATTACCTGCTGCTGGACGAGTTCTACCGCACCGCCATCTGGCTCGCCGGGCGTACGCCGATCTGGTGGCTGGTGCCGGTGTACGAAGAGACCCACTATGCCGAGTTCACCCACACGCTGATTTCCAAGCGTTTTATCCGTGCCGATGAAACCCTGGACCTCGGCCATCTGGCACGCATTCCCCCGGGCGAATTCATCGGCGCCGGGCTGTGGCAATTGTTCAAGGGCATCGAGTCGCCCTACAAATCCGTGCTCAAGCTGCTGCTGACTGAGGTCTACGCCAGCGAACACCCGAACGTGCACTGCCTGAGCCTGCGCTTCAAGCGTGCGGTATTCGCCAACCAGATGGACCTGGATGAGCTGGACCCGTACATCGTGGTGTACCGCCGTATCGAGGAATACCTCAAGGCCCGCCATGAACCCGAGCGCCTGGAGCTGGTGCGACGCGCGCTGTACCTGAAGGTCAACCGCAAGCTCAGCGCCGGCCAGCGCACCACCGGTTGGCAACGGCTGCTGCTGGAGCGTCTGGCCCACGAATGGGGCTGGGACCAGCGCCAATTGACGCTGCTCGACAGCCGCAGCCAATGGAAAGTGCGCCAGGTGGCCTCGGAGCGCCGGGCGCTGGTCAGCGAGCTCAATTACAGCTATCGCTTCCTGACCCAGTTCGCCCGGACCGAACAGACCGTCAGCCTGATCAACAAACGCGACCTCAATGTGCTGGGGCGGCGCCTGTACGCCGCGTTCGAGCGCAAGGCCGGCAAAGTCGAGTTCATCAACCCCGGCATCGCCCCGGACCTGGCCGAAGACACGCTGACCCTGGTGCAATCGCCCAACCGCAAGGAGCCGGGCCAGCACCACTGGGGCCTGTACAACGGTAACCTGACAGCCCTGGAATGGGAGCATTTCGCGCCGATCAAACGCAGCCGCGATCTGCTGGAAATGCTCACTTGGTGCCATCGCAACGGCGTGATCGACAGCAGCACGCGCCTGGCCTTGCACCCCGGCACCAGCGACATGACTGAATTCGAGCTGTTCAACCTGCTGGGCAGCCTGCAACAGACCATCGCCCTGCCCCTGGCCAGCGTGGATGAAGACCGTTTGCTGCGCTCGGCAGTGCCCGAGGAAGTGTTGCTGCTGATCAACGTCGGCGTCGACCCGCTCAAGCATCACCGTGACCTGAATATCCTGATGACCACCGAGCGCACCGATTCCCTGAGCTATGCCGGTGTGCGCGATAACTTGGTGCTGACCCTGGACCAGGTCACGCTCAATAGCTGGAACGAGGTGATGGTCAGCCGCTATGACGGCCCCCACGCCTTGCTCGACTGCCTGCGCGATTACCTCAACCAGTTACCGCCGGACCACCTGCCACGCCTGCGAGTGCGCTGCTTCTGCCACAACCGTGCGCAATTCATTGCGCAGCGGGTGGAAGAGATCTTCGACACCGCGCAGAACCTGCTGCTGGGCCAGGGCAACCACCGCTATCTGCTCCAGGTGCAGCAGCACTATCACGTGATGGAACTGATGCCGGGCCAAGCCACCCATGTGTCGTTGCCGACCCAGGATGCGCTGATCGCCTACCTCAGCGAAGAACTGGCCAGCTACAGCCCGCTGCACCTGGACGCCATGGCCCTGGAAGACCACGACCTGGCGCTGCTGTTGCCCATGGGCCAGGCCGATAGCGTGCAGGTGTTCTACCGGGTCAACGAAGGCTTCGCCGAGCTGTATGTGTTGGATGAATTCAACGCGCTCTGGCAGCAGCGCTTGCCGTTCCATGATGAACAGAGCCTGTTGGCGCCTTTGCAGCGTTTTTTACAGTCGATCATTTATCGCCGCGACGCGCTGTCGCCGCTGGACCCGCAAGAGCCGCTGGGCGCGGTGCACATCTTGTATTACCAACTATTGCCTGCGGGCAGCGGTCGCGCGCGCGGCATCGAGCCTCGACCGGCGCCGCTGAACCCGGCAAACAAACCGTTTTATGACGTACAGGCGATTATCGGCAAAGCAGCGCCGGGTCAGGTGGGGATTACCCTGTACTGCAATCAGCGGGAGTTTTCCGAGCTGGAATTTGGCGACCAGCTGTTTGCAGTGGTCGCCCAGGAAATCGTCGGGCAACGCCGGGAGACCGAGCGTTACCGCTGCTACATCACTGACCTGGACCTGTCCGGCCTGCTCGGCGATGTGCAAAGCCCGAGCAACCTGTACCTGCGTTACAAGGCCGAGCTGGAGCTGTCGCTCAACGAGGCGCTGAGCCAGATTTAGCACGCTGCCTTTTAAAGCGAGAAGGCACCTAAAGCGAGAAGGCACCGCCGTCTTTTGGCTGGCCTTCGACACTCAGCAGTTCGAGCTTGAGGGTCTTGCCGCCCGGTGCAGGCCAATCGATATGCTGGCCGACCTTTAGGCCGAGCAACGCACTGCCCACCGGGGCCAGGATCGAGATCTTGCCTTCGTCGGCGTTGGCGTCCTTGGGGTAAACCAACGTCAGGTGGTAGTCCTTGCCACTGCCTTGCTCGCGGCAATGCACACTGGAATTCATGGTCACGACCGTTGCAGGCACTTCATCGTGGCCAACCACTTCTTCGGCGCGGTCGAGTTCGTGCTGAAGGGCTTCGACACCCGGCGACTCCTCGCCTACACGGTCGATCAGTTGCTCAAGACGCTGCACGTCGAGACGGGTAAGAATGATGGAAGGTGCGGTCATGATTGAGGCAGACTCCTTTTTTCTGCACAAAAAAGCAAAACCCCGCCAGGAAAAGGCGGGGTTCTCACGGGCCTCGATGAGTTGAGGCGTACCCGGACACTACCACAGCGTCACAAATAAACAAGACAGCCTCAGGCGTGGGCCCGGCGCTGCTCGGCCTCGGCACAGATCACCCGGCGCCGGGCATCGTCGGCAGAGCGCCATTCACGGATATCTTCCACGTGGCGGAAGCAGCCGAGGCAGACTTTCTGCTCGTCCAGGCGACACAAACTGATACAAGGTGACGGCACCGCCGGGCTGACATTGCTGAACAGCGGCTTGGGCGGGCGGACAGGTGCAGGCTGGGTCACGTTCAGATCTCGTCGAAATCCAGGTCGGCGCCGGTGTACTCGCTGACCAGGCGCGCGAGCATTTCACTCAGCAGCTCTTCACTCTTGTCGCACTGCCATTTGCCGCTTTCTTCGTCGTAGTCGAAGTGAACGCCGCCGGAACGCGCAGCCAGCCACAGCTGACGCAACGGCTCCTGGCGGCTGAAGATCAACTGCTGGCCGCTCTCGAACTTGACGGTCAGCACGCCGGCCGAGTTTTCCAGGTCCACGTCCAGGCCGCTGTCGTCGAAAATATCTTCCAGCGCCTGCTGGGTCGAATCCACCAGGTCGTGAAAACGGGCTTCGGTCAAACTCATTGTGGCAACCTCAAAAGTGTCTGGTTTTGCTCAAGCGCCGCACGATACGGGCGAGCCCCGCCGATTGCAAAGGATACCGATTTCAACACGATTGACGGCGTGAAATATCCTCAACCAGCGTAGTCCGCTTCCCGACTGTCTCGGCAAAGCCCCGCCGGACGGGTATTCCGGCGCATAGGCAAGCTGGCGGGTGGTCGGTATACTCGGGCGCAATTAATGCATATTCAAGGATTTCGCCATGAAGCGCCTGATCTCTTCCCTTGCTGCGCTCGTCGCGGTCGCTTGCCTCGTTAGTGCCTGTGGTCAAAAAGGCCCGCTGTACCTGCCCGATGACAGCAAAGACCCGAATGAACAGGCGCAATCGTCGCAAAAACCTTCCAAAGCGCATAAGCACGACACCTACGAATAAGGGTACTCCATGGACGCTTTTAACTACCGGGACGGCGAGCTGTTCGCGGAAGGCGTGGCGTTGTCCGCGATTGCCGAGCGCTTTGGTACCCCGACCTATGTGTACTCGCGTGCGCATATCGAAGCCCAGTACCGCTCCTTCACCGACGCGCTCGATGGCGTGCCGCACCTGGTGTGCTATGCGGTCAAGGCCAACTCCAACCTGGGCGTACTGAATGTCCTGGCGCGCCTGGGCGCTGGTTTCGACATCGTCTCCCGTGGCGAGCTGGAACGTGTACTGGCTGCCGGCGGCAAGGCTGACAAGATCGTCTTCTCCGGTGTCGGCAAGACCCGCGAAGACATGCGTCGCGCCCTGGAAGTCGGCGTGCACTGCTTCAACATCGAATCCACCGACGAGCTGGAGCGCCTGCAAGTGGTGGCCGCCGAGATGGGCGTTCGTGCGCCGATCTCCCTGCGCGTCAACCCGGATGTCGACGCCGGCACCCACCCGTACATTTCCACCGGTCTCAAAGAGAACAAGTTCGGCATCGCCATTGCCGACGCCGAAGACGTGTACATCCGCGCCGCGCAACTGCCGAACCTGGAAGTGTTGGGCGTCGACTGCCATATCGGCTCGCAACTGACCAGCCTGCCTCCGTTCCTGGATGCGCTCGACCGCCTGTTGGCGCTGATCGACCGCCTGGGCGAATGCGGCATCTACCTGCACCACATCGACCTGGGTGGCGGTGTGGGCGTGCGTTACCGCGATGAAGAGCCGCCGCTGATTGCCGACTATATCCAAGCCGTGCGCGAGCGCATCGAAGGTCGCGACCTGACGCTGATGTTCGAGCCGGGCCGTTATATCGTCGCCAACGCGGGCGTGCTGCTGACCCAGGTCGAGTACCTCAAGCACACCGAACACAAGGATTTCGCCATCGTCGATGCGGCGATGAACGACCTGATCCGCCCGGCGCTGTACCAGGCCTGGATGAATGTCACCGCCGTGACGCCTCGCAACAGCGAAGCCCGCGCCTATGACATCGTCGGTCCGATCTGCGAGACCGGCGACTTCCTGGCCAAGGATCGTCAGCTGGCCCTGGAAGAAGGCGATCTGCTGGCCGTGCATTCGGCCGGTGCCTATGGGTTTGTCATGAGCTCCAACTACAACACCCGCGGGCGTACCGCCGAGGTGCTGGTGGACGGTGATCAAGCGTTCGAAGTGCGTCGCCGCGAGACGGTAGCCGAGTTGTATGCTGGCGAAAGCCTGCTGCCGGAGTAAGCCATGCTGCTGCGTTTTACCAAGATGCACGGGCTGGGCAATGATTTCATGGTCCTCGACCTGGTCAGCCAGCACGCGCATATCCTGCCCAAACACGCTAAACAGTGGGGCGACCGTCACACCGGCATCGGTTTCGATCAATTGCTGATCGTCGAAGCGCCAAGCAACCCGGAGGTGGATTTCCGTTACCGGATCTTCAACTCCGACGGTTCCGAAGTGGAGCAGTGCGGCAACGGCGCGCGCTGCTTCGCGCGCTTTGTGCTGGACAAGCGCCTGACCGCCAAACGGCAGATCCGCGTCGAGACCAAGAGCGGCGTGATCGAGCTGGATATCCGCAGCGACGGCCAGATCAGCGTCAACATGGGCGCGCCACGCCTGGTGCCGGCGGACATTCCGTTCGAGGCCACCGAGCAGGCTGTCAGCTATGCGCTGGACGTCGACGGCAAGACCGTCGACATCGCCGCCGTGTCCATGGGCAATCCCCACGCTGTGCTGCGTGTCAACGACATCAACAACGCGCCCGTGCATGAATGGGGGCCGAAGATCGAACACCACCCGCGCTTTCCGGCACGGGTCAACGTGGGCTTCCTGCAGGTGATCGACCGTACCCGCGCGCAATTGCGTGTGTGGGAACGCGGCGCCGGCGAAACCCAGGCCTGCGGTACCGGTGCTTGCGCCGCTGCCGTGGCCGCGATCAGCCAGGGGTGGATGGATTCGCCGCTGCTGATCGACCTGCCCGGTGGACGCTTGTCCATCGAGTGGGCAGGCCCTGGCCACCCGGTGATGATGACCGGGCCGGCCTCGCGCGTATACGAAGGACAGGTCCGTCTATGAGTGAGTCAAGCCAATGACCGATAAGCCTCAAGTACCCGCACAAGCAATCCCGAGCGACAGCCTGGAGGCCGCTACCGTCGCGGCGTATCTTGAGGCTAATCCGGACTTCTTCGTCGAGCACGAAGAGTTGCTGCCGGCACTGCGCATCCCCCATCAACGCGGCGATACGGTGTCGCTGGTGGAGCGGCAGATGAAGATCCTGCGTGAGCGCAATATCGAAATGCGCCACAAGCTCTCGCACTTGATGGACGTTGCCCGCGACAACGACCGCCTGTTCGAGAAAACCCGTCGCCTGATTCTGACCCTGATGGACGCCACCAGCCTGGAAGAAACGGTGATCGCCGTGGAAGACAGCCTGCGTCAGGACTTCCAGGTGCCATTCGTGAGCCTGATCCTGTTCAGCGACAACCCGATGCCGGTGGGCCGCTGGGTCAGCGGCAGCGATGCACAAACCGCCATCGGCGGGCTGCTGTCCGAAGGCAAGACCATCAGCGGCACCTTGCGTGAGCATGAGCTGGACTTCCTGTTTGGCGCTGAACAGCGCAAGCAGATCGGCTCCTCCGCCGTGGTCGCCCTCAGCCATCAGGGCCTGCACGGCGTGTTGGCCATCGCCAGCCGCGATCCTCAGCACTATAAAAGCTCAGTCGGCACGCTGTTCCTGACCTACATCGCCGAAGTGCTGGGCCGCGTCCTGCCGCGCTTCACCACCGCCCTGCGCGCGGTGCGCTAGCGATGGAACGGCAACTGGACGCTTACTGCGCTCACCTGCGCAACGAGCGCCAGGTGTCGCCCCATACCCTGGAAGCCTACCGACGGGACTTGAACAAGGTCCTGGCGTACTGCCAGAAACAACAGATCAGCAGCTGGAAGGCCCTGGACATCCAGAGCCTGCGCAGCCTGATCGCGCGCCTGCACCAGGCCGGCCAGTCCTCGCGCAGCCTGTCGCGCCTGCTCTCGGCGGTGCGCGGGCTCTATCACTACCTTAACCGTGAAGGCCTCTGCGACCACGACCCGGCCAACGGCCTGTCGCCGCCCAAGGGTGAGCGACGCCTGCCCAAGACCCTGGACACTGACCGCGCCCTGCAATTGCTGGATGGCGCCGTCGAGGACGACTTCCTCGCTCATCGCGACCAGGCGATCCTGGAGCTGTTCTATTCCTCGGGTTTGCGTTTGTCAGAGCTGACCGGCCTGAACCTGGATCAATTGGACCTCGCCGACGGCCTGGTGCAGGTGCTCGGCAAGGGCAGCAAGACCCGCGTCCTGCCGGTGGGCCGCAAAGCGCGGGAAGCCTTGCAGCTGTGGCTGCAGCTGCGCCTGCTGACCAACCCGGCGGATGACGCGGTGTTTGTCAGCCAACAAGGCCGCCGCCTGGGGCCACGGGCGATTCAGGTGCGGGTCAAGGCCGCCGGCGAGCGCGAGTTGGGGCAGAACCTGCACCCACACATGCTGCGACACTCTTTTGCCAGCCATATGCTGGAATCTTCCCAAGACCTGCGCGCGGTTCAAGAGCTGCTCGGCCACTCCGACATCAAGACCACGCAGATCTACACCCATCTGGACTTCCAACACCTGGCAACGGTGTATGACAGCGCCCATCCACGGGCCAAACGCATCAAGGGCGGCGACTCATGAGTATCAAGCTGATCACCTTCGACCTGGACGACACGCTCTGGGACAACGTACCTGTCATCATCAGCGCCGAGGCGTCGATGCGCGAATGGCTGGCGGCAAACGCGTCCAAGGTCGGCGACCTGCCCCTGGAGCATTTCGCCAGCCTGCGCCAGCAGGTGCTGCAACGTCATCCAGAACTCAAACACCGCATCAGCATCCTGCGCCACCGGGTGTTGATGCATGCGTTTGAAGAAGCCGGTTATCCACAGCCTGAAGCCACGCAAATGGCGGATGTGTGCTTTGAGGCGTTCATTCACGCGCGGCACCAGCTCACGGTGTTCCCGGAAGCCGAGCCGATGCTGCAAGCCCTGCGCCAGCACTTTTTGCTCGGGGTGATCACCAACGGCAATGCCGATGTGCAGCGCGTGGGCCTGGCGGATTACTTTCACTTTGCCCTGCGCGCCGAAGATATCGGCATCGCCAAGCCGGATGCCCGCTTGTTTCAGGAGGCGTTGCAGCGCGGTGGCGTGGAGGCCGGGGCGGCGGTGCATGTGGGCGATCACCCAGGCGATGACATTGCCGGGGCGCAGCAGGCCGGGCTGCGGGCGGTGTGGTTTAACCCGACGGGTAAAGCCTGGGAAGGGGAAAAGCACCCGGATGCAGAAATTCGTAGCCTGACGGAACTGCCGGAACTGCTGCGCAGCTGGAAGTAATACCGCAGGTCAAAATGTGGGAGGGGGCTTGCCCCCGATTACAGTGGGTCAGCCAATATATTCTTTGGCTGATACACCGCTATCGGGGGCAAGCCCCCTCCCACATTTTTTATCGCCAGTGACCTCCAGGCATGAAAAAACCCGCAGCGACGGCGGGCTTTTTCTTACAAGCAGGTGACTGACCTCAGATAGGTCGGCTGCCGTACTTGTTATCCGGCTTCTTCGGTGGGTCTGCCACCACGTTAGCCTCGACTTCCTGCACTTTGCCGCCTTTAGCGAGGAATTCTTCCATCGCACGGGCCAGGGCATCACGCTCTTTGTTCTTGGCTTCAACGCTCGGCAATTCATCTACCGACACCGCTGCCTTGGCTTTGCCTTTGGCAGCCGGGACAGGTGCATCATCGCCACCGTCGTCGTCAGCAACGTCTTCCGCCGCCGCTTCAAGACCTTCTTCGGTGTCGTCTTCGTCACCTACTTCGAGTTCGTCGTTTTCCAGATCATCGTCGCTCATGTTCTACCTCATGACTTGCGAAAAGCAGATTAGTTATAGCCCAGCTTCACCCTCTGTCGACGGCGGCTGGAAAAAAATCAACATCCACCGGATAACCAGTGGCTTATGCCCCATCACCGTGCAAGGTGGCGAGGACTTTACGAGCACCGCCATGATCACGGTGCTCGCCCAGATAAACACCTTGCCAGGTCCCCATCGCCAAGCGGCCGGCCTTCACCGGCAAACTCAGCTGGCAGCCCAGGAGACTGGCCTTGAAGTGCGCCGGCAGGTCATCCGGACCTTCGTCGTTGTGTTCAAACCCTGCAAGGCCTTGCGGCACCAGCGAGTTGAAAAAACGTTCGAAGTCACGGCGAACCGCCGGATCGGCATTCTCGTTGACGGTCAACGAGGCCGAGGTGTGCTGCAGCCACAGATGCAACAAGCCCACGCGGCAGGCCCTTAATTCAGGCAAGCCGGCCAGCAACTCATCGGTCACCAAGTGAAAGCCCCGGGGCTTGGCCCGCAGAGTAATCAGGGTCTGTTGCCACATACAGTTCTCCGCCCATCGGCGCGCATTCTAGCGCGCTCTGGGAAAAAACAAAGTGCCGAATACGCCTACATGGCTGTAAGACATTCGCACGCAGAAAAGTGCCGTGTGCGCCCCATCACAAACTTGAGGCGAAAACCGGTACAGCTTGTTATGACTGACAAACGCCAGGCAAAAAAATGCCCGGCGAGCCGGGCATCTTTTTTTCGCGTACTTACAAGTTGTAGCCGCGCTCGTTGTGTTGTGCCAGGTCGAGGCCGACAGCCTCTTCTTCTTCGGTGACCCGCAGGCCCATAACCATGTCCAGCACCTTGAGGATGATGTAGGTCACGATGGCGGTGTAGATCACGGTGAAGCCGACGCCTTTGCACTGAATCCAGACCTGGGCCGCGATATCAGTGGTCGCCGCGTTGAAGCCACCCATCGATGGTGCAGCAAAGACACCGGTCAGGATCGCACCGAGGATACCGCCGATACCGTGTACACCAAAGGCGTCCAGGGAATCGTCGTAGCCCAGTTTACGTTTCAGCGTCGTTGCGCAGAAGAAGCACACGACACCCGCCGCCAGGCCGATGATCAGCGCGCCCATCGGGCCTACGGTGCCCGCAGCCGGAGTGATCGCAACCAGACCCGCCACCACACCCGAGGCGATGCCCAGTGCGCTTGGCTTACCGTGGGTGATCCATTCGGCAAACATCCAACCCAACGCCGCCGCAGCGGTAGCGATCTGGGTGACCAGCATCGCCATGCCGGCGGTGCCGTTAGCGGCAGCGGCAGAACCGGCGTTGAAGCCGAACCAGCCGATCCACAGCATGGCGGCACCGATCAGGGTGTAACCAAGGTTGTGCGGGGCCATGGGCGTGGTCGGGAAGCCTTTGCGCTTGCCGAGCACGAGGCACGCCACCAGGCCAGCCACACCGGCGTTGATGTGAACCACGGTGCCGCCGGCGAAGTCCAGCACGCCCCAGTCCCACATCAGGCCACCGTTACCGCTCCAGACCATGTGCGCGATCGGCGCATAGACCAGGGTGAACCAGATAGCCATGAAGATCAGCATCGCCGAGAACTTCATGCGTTCGGCGAAAGCACCGACGATCAGCGCCGGGGTGATGATGGCGAAGGTCATCTGGAAGGTGATGAACACGGCTTCCGGGAACAGCGCCGCAGGCCCGGTGATGCTGGCCGGGGTAACGCCCGCCAGGAACGCCTTGCCCATGCCGCCGAAGAAGGAATTGAAGTTGACGACGCCCTGCTCCATCCCGGTCGTATCGAACGCGATGCTGTAACCGTAGACGACCCACAGGATGCTGATCAGGCCAGTGATGGCGAAGCACTGCATCATCACCGACAGAATATTTTTGGAACGAACCATGCCGCCGTAGAACAGCGCCAGGCCCGGGATGGTCATGAACAGCACCAAGGCGGTGGCGGTCAGCATCCAGGCGGTGTCGCCGGAATTGAGGACTGGAGCAGCCACTTCGTCTGCCGCCATGGCCAGGCTTGGCATTACGATGGACAACAGGGCTCCGAGCCCTGCGAATTTACGCAGAGTCATATTGTTTTCTCCTGGGGCGTTGGGGTTTGGCGGCTTAGATTGCGTCGGTATCGGTTTCGCCGGTACGGATGCGAATAGCCTGTTCCAGATTGACCACGAAGATCTTGCCGTCACCAATCTTGCCGGTGTTGGCGGCCTTGGTTATCGCCTCGATAACCCGGTCAAGATCCTTGTCGTCAATGGCGACATCAATCTTCACCTTCGGCAGGAAATCGACCACGTATTCCGCGCCGCGGTACAGCTCGGTGTGACCCTTCTGCCGACCGAAGCCTTTGACCTCAGTAACGGTAATGCCCTGCACGCCGATCTCGGACAACGACTCGCGTACATCGTCCAACTTGAACGGCTTGATGATGGCAGTGACTAGCTTCATGAAAACTCTCTCCCGAATTGGTGGACTTGCCCCAGGAAAACAAACCCGTCTCAAGTCTAAGCGCAGTGCCTGGCTTTGTAACGCATCGTCGCCTCGGCATTTGCCTTTGCGACGCCAGCGAACCACTGGTGACGAAACCTGTACCCCTGATCCGTCGGCGCACTGCATTCGTCACAGCGACTGCATCAGTGCATGGGTCATGATCGTCTAAGCAGAAACCTTGCCAGCTCCGTAAAAATCACTGAAATCAGTCCTTTGCCCACTTATGCCGACCCAGCGCCGGTGCTGGCGACCACAATGCGCACAAAAACAGTGCGCCACCGCCCAGCCCCCTGCGCGAAAAGCGTGCGCCCGGGTCACGAAAAGACTATAGACGCTGCGTGATACACTGCCGGCCAACAGTTTTCCGGAATATTTCCCATGCTCGCGCCCAAAGACCTCCTCGACGCCCTGAGCGGCCACGCCTCTCGCCTGTTCAGCGGTGACACCCCCCTGCCCCGCAATGAAATCGAAAGCCAGTTCAAGGCGTTGCTGCAGAGCGGCTTCAGCAAGCTCGACCTGGTCAGCCGGGAAGAATTCGACAGCCAGATGGTGGTGCTCGCCCGTACGCGCGCACGCCTGGAGAACCTGGAGGCGAAGGTAGCGGAGCTTGAAGCACGGTTGACGCCAGCAGGCGAATAACCGGCCTCCATGGCCAGCCTGCTGACCGCGCTGTTGATGGTTGCTCTACCCGCTAGCGTCGGGGCGTGATGCTGCTCAGCAGCGCCGTCGCCGGCGTATGCGACCCGTTGCAATCGTCGATCATTCCGCTGTTTGCAGACGACGATCACTTCTCCCTGGCACTGCGCACCAAAAGCATGCTGTCGTCCATTCCCATTCTGCTCGGGCCGATCCTGGGCCGGCTCGCCAACCGCCTGCCCCGCAACCTCTGCGTCGCGGCGGGCTTTGCACTGTTGGGGAGCAGTTTCGCCATGAACGGCCTGATCGCTCAGTTAGGCATCGCGCTGAGCATCACGTCGTTGGGTGCAATGATGACGGGCTTGTCGTTGCGGGTGTTCCTGATCCCTGATTTGCGCACGTTCATGCGCGCCCCCGACACACAACTCAACGATGCCTACCTGGCCAACTACCCCAGCGCCTTTGCACGTTGATACGTCCTGTAAAAGTCTGCTCCCTTGCACCTGCACTCCCTCGACTACCTTTGAAAAACCGCAGCAAGCGGCCCTCCCTTTCAAGGAACGAGCATGTCCCTCGCCATTGTCCACAGCCGCGCCCAGATCGGCGTCGAAGCCCCTGCCGTCACCGTCGAAGTGCACATGGCCAATGGTCTGCCGTCGCTGACGCTGGTGGGCTTGCCGGAAACGGCGGTCAAGGAAAGCAAGGACCGCGTGCGCAGCGCGATCCTTAACTCCGCGCTTCAATACCCGTCCCGCCGCATCACCCTCAACCTCGCGCCCGCCGACTTGCCCAAGGACGGCGGGCGTTTTGACTTGGCGATTGCCTTGGGGATCCTGGCCGCCAGTGTGCAGGTGCCGGCGCTGATGCTCGATGACGTGGAGTGCCTTGGGGAGCTGGCGCTGTCCGGTGAAGTCCGGGCGGTGAAAGGTGTGTTGCCGGCCGCATTGGCGGCACGCAAGGCCGGGCGTACCCTGATAGTGCCGCGGGCGAATGCCGAGGAGGCGTGCCTGGCTTCAGGGTTGAAGGTGATCGCGGTGGATCACTTGCTGCAGGTGGTGGCGCACTTGAATGGGCATGTGCCGATTGAACCGTATAAGTCCGACGGCTTGCTGTACTTGAATAAGCCGTATCCAGACCTGAGTGAAGTCCAGGGCCAACTGGCGGCCAAGCGCGCGCTGCTGATCGCAGCGGCGGGCGCGCATAACCTGCTGTTCAGCGGGCCGCCGGGCACGGGAAAGACGTTGCTCGCCAGCCGACTGCCGGGGTTGTTGCCACCCCTGAGTGAACAGGAGGCGTTGGAAGTGGCTGCAATTCAGTCGGTCGTCAGCCTGGCGCCGCTGAGCCATTGGCCGCACCGGCCGTTTCGCCAGCCACACCATTCCGCCTCAGGACCAGCGCTGGTGGGAGGCGGCTCGAAACCGCAGCCGGGGGAGATCACCCTGGCCCATCACGGGGTGCTGTTCCTGGATGAGCTGCCGGAATTTGATCGCAAAGTGCTGGAGGTACTGCGTGAACCCTTGGAGTCGGGGCATATCGTGATCTCCCGCGCCCGTGACCGAGTGAGTTTCCCGGCGCGCTTTCAACTGGTGGCGGCCATGAACCCCTGCCCCTGCGGCTACCTGGGTGAACCCAGTGGGCGCTGTCGCTGTACGCCGGAACAAATTCAGCGCTATCGCAACAAGCTGTCCGGGCCGTTGATGGATCGCATCGACCTGCACCTGACCGTTGCTCGGGAAACCACTGCGCTGAATCCAATCCAGCAGGTCGGCGATAACACAGCGAAGGCCTCGGCAGAGGTAGCCGAGGCACGGGAGCGCCAGTTGCAGCGTCAGGGCTGCGCGAATGCCTTCCTTGACCTGCCTGGGCTACGCCGTCACTGCACGCTGGCAAAGGTCGATGAAGGCTGGCTGGAGACCGCCTGCGAGCGATTGACCCTGTCACTGCGTGCGGCGCATCGGCTGCTCAAGGTGGCGCGGACCCTGGCGGATCTGGAGCAGGTTGATGCCATCACGCGCGACCATCTGAAGGAGGCCTTGCAATACCGCCCGGCGGCGATCACTTGAGCCTGGCGCAGAACCTGATGCGGGAGAGGGCTTGCTCCCACACTTGATCAACTGCGCCTGAAGGGCCGGTTTCAGCGGAACCGATCCACCTCATGCCGCAAGCCCGCCGCCAGGGTTTCCAGTTCCTTGGCGGTGATCGCCAGGTTCGACACCACTTCGCGCTGCTCGCTGTTGGCCAGCGCAATGCTCTGCAAATTGCTGCTGAGCAAGGTCGCGGTGCTGCTCTGTTCCTGGGTGGCGGTGGTGATCGCCGCGAACTGTTGACCGGCCGAGCGGCTTTGCTCGTCGATACGTGCCAACGCCGACGCCACGTCGGCGTTGCGTGACAGGCCTTCCTGCATCAGCGCGTTGCCGTGTTCCATGGTGCTGATGGCGTTGCCGGTTTCGTGCTGGATGCTCTGGATCATCCCAGAGATCTCGTCGGTGGCCTGACGGGTGCGCGAAGCCAGGTTGCGGACTTCGTCGGCGACCACGGCGAAACCCCGGCCTTGCTCACCGGCCCGGGCGGCTTCGATGGCAGCGTTGAGCGCCAGCAGGTTGGTCTGTTCGGCGATCGAGGTAATCACACCGACGATCCCACCGATTTCCTGGGAGCGTTGGCCCAGGGTGTTGATCACCGTGGCCGTGCTGTTTAACGAGGCCGCGATATGTTCGAGGGACGACGAGGCTTCTTGCATCGAGTTACGGCCGATACGGGTTTGCTGGGCGTTTTCCTGGGCCAGGCGTTCCGTGGCGCCCATGTTGTCGGCGATGTTCAGCGACGTGGCGCTGAACTCTTCTACCGCGCCGGCCATGCTGGTGATCTCGCCGGACTGCTGCTCCATGCCTTCGTAGGCACCGCCGGACAGACCGGACAATGCCTGGGCGCGGCTGTTGACCTCTTCAGCCGCCTTGCGGATATGCGAGACCATGGTCGACAGCGCTTCCCCCATCTGGTTGAAGCTGCGTGCCAACTGGCCGATTTCGTCATGGCTGGACACGTTCAGACGCGCGCTCAAATCACCCGCGCCCAAGGCTTCGGCCTGGCGTAAAAGGTCACTCAACGGCGCGAGTTTGCTGCGCAGCAGCCAGACCGTTGCGCCGACGGCCAGCAGCATGGCCAGCACGCTGCCGATCACGAGGCGAATGCCGACATCCCACGTCACCGAGCGAATCTCCGCTTTGGGCATGCTTGCGACCACAGCCCACGGCCCGCCTTCGAAGGGCACCGACACGCTGTAGAAGTCCTCGGTTTTATCCGCCCAGAAGCGCCCCGTACCGGGGGTCTTGGCCAAGTCCGACATCACCGGCACCGCTTGGTCCGGCGCCTGCACGCCGGCCGGTGGTACCAGCCAGCGCTTTTGCTCGTCCAACAACGCCAGGGAACCCGTTTGGCCGATACGGAAGCGCTTGAGGTTTTCGAACTGGGCATTCTGCGCGTCGGTGTAGTCAAAACCGATGAACAGCACCGCAATGACTTTGCCGCTTGCGTCGCGCACCGGGCTGTATTGAGTCATGTAGGAGCGATCGAACAACACTGCGCGGCCGATGTAAGTCTGCCCACTGAACACACGCGAATAGGCCGGCCCATTACGGTCAAGCACAGTGCCGATGGCGCGATTGCCGTCCTGTTTGGTCAGGGAGGTGCTGACGCGGATGAAGTCGTCGCCGCTGCGCACGAACACCGTCGCCACACCGCCGGACATCTGCTTGAACTCGTCGACTTTATCGAAGTTGTTGTTCAGCAGATCGCTGCCCAGGTACAAGCTCGGGGTCTGTACACCCGCGACGGCAACAGGTTGGTCCGCCTGCACGCGCAAGCCGGCACTGAAGCGCTTCTCGAAAAGCCCCGTCAGGCGCTGGGTACTCTCACGCAAGGTGCTGTGAAACGTATTGAGCTGGTCGGCGAGCAGGCGCGCCTCGCTGGCCAAGTGTTCCTCACGGGTCGCGAGGTTGGCGGTGTCGAGCGAACGCAGGGCAAAAACAGTGCTGCCACCAATGGCAACAGCAAGGATCACAGCTAACGCGATGCCAAGCTGGGAGGCAATCCGGGCGCGAGGTTGAGACATGATGGCTCCTGGCCGAGGCCAGGATCATCCTGATCTCATAGCGCTGCTCGGCAAATTATCTAGTGGGTAACGTTGGTGCACGATGGTTCCAACACACCTACTTCGGCGGGCAGAGCCAATACTTGAGCGCATCACCGGGACATCGCGCAAACGATTGCAGGAGCGTCTGCCGGCACTCAATCGAGACGTTCGACCTCGGGCAACGCCATGGCCTTGACTTCTGCCTGGAGAAACTCCGCCAAGCGCCGCAAACGCTCGCCGCCGGGGCGGGTTTTCGGCCATACCAGGTAGTAATTTTCGCCACTGGCCACGGCGGTTGGCCACGGCAGGCTCAACCGCCCTTGGGCCACGTCTTCGGCCACCATCAACAGGTCGCCCATGGACACGCCATAGCCCCGCGCGGCGGCGATCATGCCCAGTTCGAGCGTATCGAATACCTGCCCACCCTTGAGCGACACTTGGGATGACAACCCCATGCGTTCCAACCAATTGCGCCAGTCGCGACGGTCAGGGGTGGGGTGCAGCAATTCGGCGGTGGCCAGGCGTGCTGCATCCCAGGGCCCATCTTCCAGCAGGTTCGGCGCGCCTACCGGGATCAGCAATTCCGGGAATAGATAACTGGCCTCCCAGTCGGCCGGGAAATGCCCGTAACTCAGCAGCACCGCGCAGTCGAACGGCTCTTGGTTGAAGTCCACCTCGTCCACGCTCATCCAGGCGCTGGTCAGTTGCACCTCATTGCCCGGCTGCAGCGCCCGGAAGCGACTGAGCCGCGCCAGCAGCCAACGCATGGTCAGGGTCGACGGCGCCTTCATACGCAGGATGTCATCTTCAGCGTTCAAGGTATGACAGGCCCGTTCCAGCGCGGCAAACCCTTCCCGCACGCCGGGCAGCAGCAGGCGCGCGGCCTCGGTGAGCTGCAAGGTGCGGCCGCTGCGCTGGAACAGGCGGCAGGCGAAATGCTCTTCCAGCGTGCGGATATGCCGGCTCACCGCACTTTGAGTAATGGACAGTTCCTCCGCCGCGCGGGTGAAGGAGTTGTGTCGAGAAGCGGCTTCAAATGCACGCAAGGCATAAAGCGGAGGAAGACGACGGGACATAGGAAAAGCTCCGACAGCGCAATGCGCAAACCCTACCAGAATCAAGCAAGCATGAGTTTTAATCATGCGAGCGATCGCATTTATCCCTTTGTGCAATGCACTGAGAGCGCCGAGAATCCACCCTTCCCCACCCCTGCGAATTTTCGAGTGTGATGATCATGCAGCATCCGGCACGTACCGAACTCTGGGCCATTCTGCGGCTGTCAGGGCCGTTGATTGCCTCACAGTTGGCGCACATGCTGATGGTGTTGACCGACACCCTGATGATGGCCCGTCTGAGCCCCGAAGCCCTGGCCGGTGGTGGGCTGGGCGCGGCGAGCTATTCGTTCGTGTCGATTTTCTGCATCGGCGTGATTGCTGCCGTCGGTACCCTGGTGGCCATCCGTCAAGGCGCGGGCGATATCGAGGGCGCCACCCGCCTGACCCAGGCCGGGCTGTGGCTGGCCTGGCTGATGGCCTTGGCGGCCGGTTTGCTGTTGTGGAACCTCAAGCCGTTGCTGCTGATGTTTGGCCAGACCGAAACCAATGTTCACTCGGCCGGGCAATTCCTGACGATCCTGCCATTCGCCCTGCCCGGTTTCCTGAGCTTCATGGCCTTGCGCGGCTTCACCAGCGCAATTGGCAAAGCCAAGCCGGTGATGGTCATCAGCCTCGGCGGCGCGGTGGCCAACTACCTGCTCAACCACGCGTTGATCGAAGGCATGTTCGGCCTGCCGAAATTGGGCCTGATGGGCATCGGCCTGGTCACCGCCGTCGTCGCCAACGGCATGGCGTTGGCGCTGATGGGGTACATCCACAGGAACCGTGCCTATGCAGCCTACCCGCTCAGCACCGGCCTGCTGCGCCTCAATACCCAGTACCTGCGTGAGCTGTGGCGCCTGGGCCTGCCGATTGGCGGCACCTATGCCGTTGAAGTCGGGTTGTTTGCCTTTGCGGCGTTGTGCATGGGCACCATGGGCAGCACACAGTTGGCCGCGCATCAGGTTGCGCTGCAGATCGTCTCGGTGGCGTTCATGGTGCCGGCGGGGATGTCCTACGCGGTGACCATGCGCATCGGCCAGCATTACGGCGCCGGGCAGTTACTGCAGGCACGCCTGGCCGGGCGTGTCGGCATAGGATTTGGTGCGGCGGTGATGTTGGGATTTGCCGTGGTGTTATGGCTGTTTTCCGATCCGCTGATCGGACTGCTCATCGACCACCACGACCCGGCGTTCCATGACGTCATCGTCCTGGCCGTCAGCCTGCTCGCGGTGGCGGCATGGTTCGAGCTGTTCGACGGCGTGCAAACCATCGCCATGGGCTGCATTCGTGGGCTGAAAGACGCCAAGACCACCTTTCTGATCGGCGCGGGCTGCTATTGGTTGATTGGTGCGCCATCGGCCTGGCTGATGGCCTTCACGCTGGGCTGGGGGCCGACCGGCGTGTGGTGGGGTCTGGCACTGGGCCTGGCGTGCGCGGCAGTGAGCCTGACCTGGGCATTTGAGGCGAAGATGAAGCGCATGATTCGGCAAGAGCCTGACCCTCTAGGCTCATTTCAAGCCGCACAGGCAGACTAAAAGCCCTGCTCGGTTGATGTGGAAGGGGCAAGCCCCCTCCCACATGTTGATTGGGTTCGCACCTCAGCCTAGCAGCGCTTGCTGGCTTTTGCCGAAGGTCAGGTAGTCCACAAGCTCCGGCAACGGTAACGGCTTGCTGATCAGGTAACCCTGGGCCTGATCACAGCCGAACAACCGCAACAGCGCCAACTGCTCCGGCGTTTCCACACCTTCGGCGACCACTTCCAGGTTGAGGTTGTGAGCCAAGTTGATCATGGCATGCACCAGCTTGCGGTTTTCCTCGCGCTCTTCCATGCCGCCGACGAAGCTCTTGTCGATCTTCAACAAGGCAATCGGCAGGCTGTTGAGGTGCACGAACGAAGAGAAACCCGTGCCGAAATCATCCAGGGAAAACCGCACACCGAGGCGGCCGAGGGCGTCCATGGTCTGCTTGACCAGATCACTGCGGCGCATCACGGCGGTTTCGGTGAGTTCGAACTCCAGCCACTGCGCCTCCACGCCACGCTCGGCAATCAGCCGGCTGAGGGTCGAGAGCAACTGGCTGTCCTGGAACTGGCGGAACGACAGGTTGACCGCCATGTGCAGCGGCGGCAGGCCGCGTTCGCGCAGGTCTTGCATATCGCGCAGGGCCCGCGAGATGACCCAGTAGCCCAACGGCACGATCAAGCCGCTTTGCTCGGCCAGGGGCACGAACTCGCTGGGCGGCAACAGGCCACGCTCGCCATGGCGCCAGCGCACCAGGGCCTCGAGACCGACGATATGCCCATCGTCGAGGTCCAGGCGCGGCTGGTAATGCAGCTCCAATTCATCACGGCGCAAGGCACGGCGCAGTTCACTTTCCAGGTCGGCCAGGCTGCGCGCATTGCGGTTGATGCGCTCGTTGAAGATATGAAAGGTACAGCCCTGGGTGCTCTTGGCCTGTTGCATGGCGATATGGGCGTGCCACATCAATGGGTCGGCACCGGCGCGGGCGCGGGCATGCGCCACACCCAGGCTGCAACCGATCAGCAGGCTTTCACCATCCACCCAGTAAGGTTCGGCCATGACCTCGGTGATGCGCTCGGCCATCCACTCGGCGCGCTGGGGGGCACGGCGGGTGTCGATCAACAGGGCGAATTCATCGCTGCCCAGGCGCGCCAGTTGATCCCCGGCCTCCAGCTGGCTCTTGAGCCGCGAGACCACTTGCAGGATCAGCCGGTCGCCGGCCTGGTGGCCGAGGGCGTCGTTGGCATGGCGGAAGTTATCGAGGTCCAGGTGGCCCAGCGCCAGGCCGCGCCCGTCATTCTCGGCGAGCCGCGCAGCCAGCAGGGTCTGAAAGCCCTGGCGGTTGGCGATACCGGTGAGCGGGTCCTGCTCGGCCAGGCGTTGCAGCGTGTTTTCCAGCAAACCGCGCTCACGAACGTGGCGCAGGCAGCGGCGCAACGTATCGGCGTCCAATACATCGCGGACCAGCCAATCGCTGACACCGAGGGGCGACACCAGCGGTTCCTGCTCCAGCAGCAACACACACGGCAGGCTGCAACGGCCGGGGCCGGGTTGCAGGCTGGGCGTGGTCAACAACACGGCGCTGTGGTCGTCATCGAACAGACGGCTCACAGACTCCCAGTTTGGCGCACTGATCAGCACAGCCCCATCGCCCATCGGCGCCAGGCACTCGCGCAATAACGCTGCCCACGCGGGCTCATCGGCCAGCAGCAGCAAACGCAAGGGTTCGACAGGCGTAGACAAGCTAGCTCCCTAGACTCTGCAAGATTTCGTTGGCGACGGGCATTATGACGTGCGGCCCGATAATCACCAATGATAGGGGTTATCAAACACGCGAACTGTAAACATTAGTCTCTAACAACCCGCACATCCTGCGGCAAAGTAACAAAACCGGCAAATTTAGATCGAGTGGTACGTCACACTGTCGTTCTGACAGGGCAGAATCCTGCCAGCCTGTTAAAATGCCCGCCCTTTTGAATAACGACTCCCTGAATTCTGTATGTCCCGACTCAATCCCCGGCAGCAAGAAGCCGTGAACTACGTCGGCGGCCCTCTATTGGTGCTCGCCGGTGCAGGCTCCGGCAAAACCAGTGTGATCACCCGCAAGATCGCGCACCTGATCCAGCAGTGCGGCATCCGCGCCCAGTACATCGTCGCCATGACCTTTACCAACAAGGCAGCGCGGGAAATGAAAGAGCGCGTCGGCACCCTGCTCAAGGGTGGCGAAGGCCGTGGCCTCACCGTGTGCACGTTCCACAACCTGGGCCTGAACATCATCCGCAAGGAGCATGCGCGGCTGGGCTACAAGCCGGGCTTCTCGATCTTCGACGAGACCGACGTGAAGTCGCTGATGACCGACATCATGCAAAAGGAATACGCAGGCGACGACGGCGTGGATGAGATCAAGAACATGATCGGCGCCTGGAAAAACGACCTGATCCTGCCCGCCCAGGCCCTGGAAAACGCACGCAACCCCAAGGAGCAGACCGCCGCCATCGTCTACACCCACTACCAGCGCACGCTCAAGGCGTTCAACGCGGTGGACTTCGACGACCTGATCCTGCTGCCGGTGAAGCTGTTCGAGGAACACGCCGACATCCTCGAAAAGTGGCAGAACAAGGTGCGCTACCTGCTGGTGGACGAATACCAGGACACCAACGCCAGCCAATACCTGCTGGTGAAAATGCTGATCGGCAAGCGCAACCAGTTCACCGTGGTAGGCGACGATGACCAGTCGATCTACGCCTGGCGCGGCGCACGCCCGGAAAACCTGATGCTGCTCAAGGACGACTACCCGTCCTTGAAAGTGGTGATGCTGGAGCAGAACTACCGCTCCACCAGCCGCATCCTGCGCTGCGCCAACGTGCTGATCTCCAACAATCCACACGAATTTGAGAAACAGCTGTGGAGCGAGATGGGCCATGGCGACGAGATCCGCGTGATCCGCTGCCGCAACGAAGACGCCGAAGCCGAGCGCGTGGCCGTGGAAATCCTCAGCCTGCACTTGCGCACCGACCGGCCCTACAGCGATTTCGCGATCCTGTACCGCGGCAACTACCAGGCCAAGCTGATCGAGCTGAAATTGCAGCACCACCAAGTGCCATATCGCCTGTCAGGCGGCAATAGCTTTTTCGGACGCCAGGAAGTCAAGGACCTGATGGCCTACTTCCGCCTGATCGTGAACCCGGACGACGACAACGCCTTCCTGCGCGTGATCAACGTGCCGCGCCGCGAAATCGGCTCCACCACCCTGGAAAAGCTCGGTAACTACGCCACTGAACGCAAGATCTCGATGTATGCCGCCACCGACGAAATCGGCCTGGGTGAACACCTGGACACGCGCTTCACCGATCGCCTGTCGCGCTTCAAGCGCTTCATGGACAAGGTGCGTGAGCAGTGCGCCGGCGAAGACCCGATCAGCGCCCTGCGCAGCATGGTCATGGACATCGACTACGAAAACTGGCTGCGCACCAACAGCTCCAGCGACAAGGCCGCGGACTACCGCATGGGCAACGTCTGGTTCCTGATCGAAGCCTTGAAGAACACCCTGGAAAAAGACGAAGACGGCGAGATGACCGTCGAAGACGCCATCGGCAAACTGGTGCTGCGCGACATGCTCGAGCGCCAGCAGGAAGAAGAAGACGGCGCCGAAGGTGTGCAGATGATGACCTTGCATGCATCCAAGGGCCTCGAATTTCCCTACGTGTTCATCATGGGCATGGAAGAGGAAATCCTCCCGCACCGCTCCAGCATCGAAGCCGACACCATCGAAGAAGAACGTCGCCTGGCCTACGTGGGCATCACCCGCGCGCGCCAGACACTGGCCTTCACCTTTGCCGCCAAGCGCAAGCAATACGGCGAAATCATCGATTGTGCCCCCAGCCGGTTCCTGGACGAGCTACCACCGGACGATCTGGCCTGGGAAGGCAATGACGACACCCCCACCGAGGTGAAGGCCGTTCGCGGCAACACCGCCTTGGCGGACATACGCGCGATGTTAAAGCGCTAGAATCGACTACTTTTTAATCTACTTTCGGCGCGCACCGCGCCATTAGAGGAAGCTTTCCGTGGAAGCACTGCATAAGAAAATTCGCGAAGAAGGCATCGTGCTTTCCGATCAGGTACTCAAGGTCGACGCCTTTTTGAACCACCAGATCGACCCGGCACTGATGAAGCTGATCGGCGACGAATTCGCCGCGCTGTTCAAGGACTCGGGCATCACCAAGATCGTCACCATCGAAGCCTCGGGCATCGCCCCGGCGATCATGACCGGCTTGAACCTGGGCGTACCGGTGATCTTCGCGCGCAAGCAGCAATCCCTGACCCTGACCGAAAACCTGCTGTCGGCGACGGTGTATTCCTTCACCAAAAAAACCGAGAGCACCGTGGCGATCTCCCCGCGCCACCTGACCAGCAGCGACCGCGTGCTGGTGATCGATGACTTCCTGGCGAACGGCAAGGCGTCCCAGGCGCTGATTTCGATCATCAAGCAGGCCGGCGCGACCGTGGCCGGCTTGGGGATTGTGATCGAGAAGTCGTTCCAGGGCGGCCGTGCGGAGCTGGATGCGCAGGGATACCGAGTGGAATCCCTGGCACGGGTCAAATCCCTCGCCGGTGGTGTGGTCACCTTCATCGAGTAATCGCAGCCCACGCCTATCTTGTGTGGGCACGGTTAAAAGTGTGGGAGGGGGCTTGCCCCCGATCGCGGTGTATCAATCACCCAATGGGTTGGCTGACCCACTGCTATCGGGAGCAAGCCCCCTCCCACATTTGGTTTTGTGTTGGTTTTTAGTGTGTGGTGGCCTGGAGGCCGGTGAGCAGCAGCCGCTGATATAAATCTTCTTTCAAACCTTCCGGGCTATCCAACCGCATCCGCTTCAAATGCTCAGGAAACGCCTCCGGCTCCGGCGCATCCAACGCCGCCTTGCCCAATTCCAGAATCTCCGTGAGCTTGAACTTGCTCTTGAGCCAGTTCAGCGCCCGCAGCAAATCGCGCTCCTCATCCGTAAAATCGCTGCCCAGCGGATACTCCGGAAACAGCCGACGATGGCGCGCTTGAATGGCCTGAAGCCGCTCCGGCGTGTTATCGGCGAAGCGCGGATCCAACTGGAAACCCTTGGGCAGCTTGCCGGCCTTTTGCGCCTGCTCGATCAAATCGTCCTGGAACCGTGAGTCGGTGATATTGAGCAACGCCTCGATCACCTTGGCATCCGTCTGACCCCGCAGATCGGCAATGCCGTACTCGGTGATGACAATGTCCCGCAGGTGTCGAGGAATCGTGCAGTGGCCGTAGTCCCACACGATGTTGGAACTGACCTCCCCCGCCGACTCGCGCCAACTGCGCAAAATCAGGATCGACCGCGCGCCCTCCAGCGCATGGCCTTGGGCGACAAAGTTGTACTGCCCGCCCACGCCGCTGAGTACGCGACCGTCCTCCAGTTGATCGGCAACGCCAGCACCGAGCAATGTGACGATGATCGCGCTGTTGATAAACCGTGCGTCCAGGCGTTGCAGGCGCTTGAGTGCTTCCTGACCATACAGCTCGTTGATGTAGCTGATGCGGGTCATGTTGAATTCAAGACGCTTGGCGTGGGTCATTTCCTGCAGGCGCTGGTAAAAACTTCTCGGACCCAGGAAGAATCCGCCGTGGATGGAGATGCCGTCGGGCTGTGCGGCGTCGTCGAGCGTGCCGGCGTTAGCCTGTTCCTGCGTTGCCACATCCGGGTAGACCTTGCGGCGGATAATCCCCGCGTCCGCCAGCACCAACAGGCCGTTGACGAACATTTCGCTGCAACCGTAGAGGCCACGGGCGAAGGGGTCGACGCCGCCTTCTCGGCTGATCAACGGTGCCCATTGGTACACATCGAGGTCGGTCAGCAGCAATCGATAGGCTTCGTTGTCGGCCTGGCGCGCCAACAGCGCGGCCGTCAGCGCATCCCCCATGGAGCCGATGCCGATCTGCAAGGTGCCGCCATCGCGCACCAGGGTGCTGGCATGCAGGCCGATAAAGTGGTCTTGGAAACCCACCGGCATATTCGGCGTCGAGAACAGCGTGGTGCTGTCTTTTTCATCGAGCAGGTAGTCGAAGGCGTCCATGCCCAACTCGGCATCCCCTGGCATGTAGGGCAAATCGCTGTGGACCTGGCCGACGATCAGCACGGTTTCACCGGCCTCACGGCGCTTGGCGATCATGGGCAGCAGGTCGAGGGTGATATCCGGGTTGCAGCTCAGGCTCAGGCGATCAGGATGCTCGGCGCTGCTGGCAACCAATTGCGCCACCAGGTTCAAGCCGGCTGCGTTGATGTCGCGGGCGGCGTGGCTGTAGTTGCTGCTGACGTAGTCCTGCTGCGCCGACTCGCTGTGGAGCAGGCTGCCGGGCTGCATGAAGAACTGCTGTACGTGGATATTTTTTGGAAGCGTGTCTTTGTGCAGGTCGGCGAGGAAATCCAGCTCGGGGTAATCGCCAAACACCCGCTCGATAAAAGGTTCGAGAAAGCGTTTCTGCAAGCCATCGCCCAGCGTTGGCCGGCCAAGGCTCAAGGCGGTATAGATCGTCAGCGACCGCTCCGGCAATTTGGCGATGCGCCGGTACAGCGCGTTGGCGAACAGGTTCGGCTTGCCCAGGCCAAGCGGCATACCCATGTGGATATGCGCCGGCAACCGTTCCAGTATGTCGTCAACTGCTTGCTCGATTGAACACAACTGCACCATCCGACCCTCCTGAACATTCCATGATTAGGGGTTGGACCGAGCTTGCAGGGTCTTTGCTGCAAAGAACAGTGTTGAAACACAAATCGCGGCCACAAAAAAGCCGCCCGTAAGCGGCTTTTTGGCGAAGATTGGTTTATTTCAAACCCGACATCTTCTCGATCGCACCTTTCAGGTCATCATCCGAGCAATCAGAGCACGTGCCTTTTGGCGGCATGGCATTGATGCCCGTGATCGCCTTGGCCAGGATCCCATCCAGGCCGCCCTGATGGTCGGCGCGCTCTTTCCAGGCGGCGGTATCGCCGATTTTCGGCGCGCCCAACAGGCCCGTACCGTGGCAAGCGTTGCAGTGCTTGGCGATGATCTCATCCGGCGTCTTCGCCGCGCCGCCGCCGGCGGCTACCGCCACTTCCATGCCCTTGCATTCCTGGCCCTGGACGCAAACCTGACCCACAGGCTCCAGGCGCTTGGCAATGTCGTCGTTGGTCGCAGCTTGAGCGCTGACAGCCCATAGGGCCAGTACGGTTGCTGGTGCAGCCAGCATTTTCATAATTAGGTTCACGCGTTCACCCTCAATGGTGGCTATTCACGCCTGCGGCCACGGTTTCGCAGGCGGCGAAAGTATAACGGTTAGCCCGCCTGGCCGAAACAACCCTATTAAATAAAGGGAGATTCAGCCTCGCGGATTACAGCTGCGGGAACCTCTGCAACGCTGGCAGGGCGCCTCTATTCTTAAAAGTTCGCGGGCGTGGCTGCGCTGATTAGTCGCGCCGGCACATCGAACGGGTTACGAAAACGATGCGGCTTGGTGCTTTCAAAGTAGTAGCTATCGCCGGCTTCGAGCACAAAAGTTTCAAGACCGACCACCAACTCCAAGCGACCTTCCACCAAAATCCCGGTTTCTTCGCCTTCGTGGGTGAGCATTTCTTCGCCCGTGTCGGCGCCCGGTGGGTAGATCTCGTTGAGAAATGCAATCGCCCGGCTGGGGTGCGCGCGGCCTACCAGTTTCATGGTGACGGCGCCGTCAGAGATATCGATGAGCTCATTGGCTTTATAGACGATCTGCGTCGGTATTTCCTGGAGGATCTCCTCGGAAAAGAACTCGACCATCGACATGGGGATGCCGCCCAGCACCTTGCGCAAGGAGCTGATCGAGGGGCTGACGCTGTTTTTTTCGATCATCGAAATGGTGCTGTTGGTGACACCCGCGCGCTTGGCGAGCTCGCGCTGGGAAAGACCCTTCAGTTTACGGATGGATTGCAGTCGTTCGCCGACGTCCAATGCAGGAGCCTCCTAGGATTCAGGCTTTGTTGTAATTGAGCGTTATCATGGCGACAGCGTTCAGTATTTACAACACTTGGGCCTAAATCCCAGGCGGTTGGGTTCGTACCTGGCGATCAAGCGCCGGAATAGAGCCTTGGCACGCGGCGCAGGTTGCAGAAAATCTGGTAGGGAATGGTCTCGGCGGCGGTGGCGATATCACTGGCGAGGATGTTTTTGCCCCACAACTCCACCGTGGCACCGAGGCCGGCCTGAGGCACGTCCGTCAGGTCGACGCACAGCATGTCCATGGAGACACGGCCCAATAGTTGGCTGCGCTGCCCGGCGACCAGTACCGGCGTGCCGGTGGGGGCGTGACGCGGGTAGCCGTCGGCATAGCCCATGGCGACCACACCGATGCGCATCGGTTTTGGCGTGATGAACTTGGCGCCATAACCCACCGGCTCACCGGCCGGCAGTTCGCGCACGCAGATAACCTTGGATTCCAGGGTCATCACCGGCTGCAAACGCGCGGCGAGGGCCTGGTCTTCGCCAAACGGCGTGGCGCCGTAAAGCATGATGCCCGGGCGCACCCAGTCGCTGGACACACTCGGCCAGCCCAGCACCGACGGCGAATTGCGCAAGCTGACCTCGGCCGAAAGGCCCTGGCGCGCCGCCTCAAACACCGCGACTTGTTCATCGCTGCTGACGCAATCGAGCTCATCGGCGCGGGCGAAGTGGCTCATCAACACGATCTTGGCCACTTTTCCGCTGGCCAACAGGCGCTGGTACGCCTCGTGGAAATCCTTGGGGTGCAGGCCGACACGGTGCATGCCCGAATCCAGCTTGAGCCAGACGGTCAGCGGCGTACGCAACTGCGCCTGCTCAATCGCTTCCAGTTGCCACAGCGAATGCACCACGCACCACAAATCGTGCTCGAGGATCAGCGGCAGCTCGTCGGCCTCGAAAAAACCTTCCAGCAGCAGCACCGGCGCACGAATCCCGGCGGCGCGCAGCTCCAAAGCCTCTTCGATGCACGCCACGGCAAACCCATCGGCGTCGGCTTCCAACGCCTGTGCCACGCGCACGGCACCGTGGCCATAAGCGTCAGCCTTGACCACGGCGAGGGCCTTGGCCCCCGTGACTTCACGGGCCAGTTGGTAGTTGTGACGCAGGGCTTGGAGGTCGATCAGGGCACGGGCAGGACGCATGGCGGCACGCTTCTAGGCAGCAAAGTGAAGAAAAAACCGGCACCCACCGACGGCTTCGGCACCGGAAGAAGGATCGTTGTTTAAGGCAAAGCCGCCACGACAGACAGCTCTACCAGGATTTCCGGTTCGCACAGCTTGGCTTCCACCGTGGCGCGGGCCGGGGCGACGCCTTTGGGCAGCCATTTGTCCCAGACCGCGTTCATGCCGGCGAAGTCGGCGTCGATGTCTTTCAGGTAGATCGTCACCGACAGCAATTTGGATTTGTCGGTACCGGCCAGGTCCAGCAAACGCTCGATATTGACCAGGGTTTCACGGGTCTGCTGCTCAATCCCGGCACTCATGTCGTCGCCGACTTGGCCTGCCAGGTACACGGTACCGCTGTGGACAACGATCTGGCTCATGCGCTCATTGGTGAGCTGGCGATGGATTGACATGTTTTGCGGACTCCTGGTGGTTGCCATAACGGGAAATATCGAGGCCTTCGGCGCTGATCTGCGGAGTTTTCTTCGCCATCAGGTCGGCCAGCAAACGACCGGAACCACACGCCATGGTCCAACCGAGGGTGCCATGGCCGGTATTCAGGAACAGGTTCTTGAATGGGGTGGCACCGACAATCGGCGTGCCGTCGGGTGTGGTCGGGCGCAGGCCGGTCCAGAAGGTGGCTGCGGACAGATCGCCGCCCTGAGGATAAAGGTCGTTGACGATCATCTCCAGGGTTTCGCGCCGACGCGGGTTAAGCGACAGGTCAAAACCGGCTATTTCAGCCATGCCACCGACACGAATGCGGTTGTCGAAGCGGGTGATCGCGACCTTGTAGGTCTCGTCGAGGATGGTCGACGTCGGCGCCATCGCCGAATGGGTAATCGGCACGGTCAGCGAGTAACCCTTGAGCGGGTATACCGGTGCCTTGATTCCCAGCGGCTTGAGCAGCTTCGGCGAGTAGCTGCCGAGGGCCAGTACGTAGCGGTCGGCGGTTTCCAGCTTGCCGTCGATCCACACGCCGTTGATGCGGTCGCCCGCGTAGTCGAGGCGCTGGATGTCTTGTTCAAAGCGGAATTCAACGCCCAATTGCTTGCACATGTCGGCCAGGCGGGTGGTGAACATCTGGCAGTCACCCGTCTGATCGTTGGGCAATCGCAGGGCACCGGCGAGGATATCGGTCACGCTGGCCAGGGCCGGCTCAACGCGGGCAATGCCGGCGCGGTCGAGCAGCTCGAACGGCACACCGGATTCCTTCAACACGGCGATGTCTTTAGCGGCCCCGTCGAGCTGAGCCTGGGTGCGGAAGAGTTGGGTAGTCCCGAGGCTGCGGCCTTCGTAGGCAATGCCTGTCTCGGTGCGCAATTCGTCGAGGCAGTCACGGCTGTATTCGGACAGGCGCACCATCCGCTCCTTGTTCACCGCGTAACGGCTGGCGGTGCAGTTGCGCAGCATCTGCGCCATCCACAGGTATTGGTCGATATCGGCGGTAGCCTTGATCGCCAGCGGCGCGTGACGCTGCAGCAGCCATTTGATGGCCTTGAGCGGCACGCCCGGTGCGGCCCATGGCGAGGCGTAGCCTGGGGACACCTGGCCGGCGTTGGCGAAACTGGTTTCCATGGCAGCGGCGGGTTGACGGTCGACGACGACCACTTCAAACCCGGCCCGCGCCAAATAGTAGGCACTGGTCACCCCAATGACACCGCTACCCAAGACCAGAACGCGCATTTTTATATCCTCATCGCGGGCATGGCCGCTGACGTGTGTTATTCGAGCAATGATGAGCGCAGTGTAAAAAACAATTGCCAGTGCATTTCACTATATAACTGCCTATATTTGGCGACAATTCTCGGCAAAAACCCTTTTCACAGAGGCGTATCCCCTATGCGTACCAACACCCAGACCAAGCGCGAGCTGGACAAGATTGATCGCAACATCCTGCGCATCCTGCAAACCGATGGACGTATTTCGTTCACGGAGTTGGGGGAAAAGGTCGGGCTGTCGACCACGCCGTGTACCGAGCGCGTGCGTCGGCTGGAGCGTGAAGGGATCATCATGGGCTACAACGCGCGGCTCAACCCCCAGCATTTAAAGGGCAGCTTGCTGGTATTTGTCGAGATCAGCCTCGATTACAAATCCGGCGACACCTTTGAAGAGTTCCGTCGCGCGGTACTGAAACTGCCGCACGTGCTGGAGTGCCACCTGGTGTCCGGGGACTTCGACTACCTAGTGAAGGCGCGGATTTCCGAGATGGCCTCATACCGCAAATTGCTTGGCGATATCCTGCTCAAACTGCCCCATGTGCGGGAATCGAAGAGCTATATCGTGATGGAAGAGGTGAAGGAGAGCCTGAACCTGCCGATCCCGGATTGAATCGAGCACAACCGTTAGACGAGTACCTGCCGGGTGCTGGCCATGTATTCATGGATCTGTTTTTCCACCCGCGGGTGAATCAGCTCAACAGGCCCGCGCCCATTGGGGCACGGCAGGGTCTTTGTCGTGCCGAACAGCCTGCAGATCAGCGGGCGCTCGTCATACACGGTGCAGCCCTTAGGCCCCAGGTGCACGCAATTCAACTCGTCCATGGCCGCGTCCTGCTCGGCCGCCGTCTTACGCGGCAGGCGCGACATTTCCTCGGGCGAAGTCGTCACTGGCCCACAGCAATCGTGGCAACCGGGAACGCACTCGAACGAAGGAATCTGCCTGCGCAGCGCGCTGATTTTCTGGCTGTTGCAACTCATCGAAACACGTACCGAACGGCGAATAGACGTGGATTCTGCCGCAAAACGCCCTGCGCAGACAGCTTCGTCCGACCGCTGTATCCTGCGTCAAATTTTCCAAACAGGGATGCTCCCCATGACCGCCAGCGCCCGGCACACCACTTCCTACTACGCGGCCAGCAGCGTGCCGCACCCCGATTACCCGGTACTGACCGGCGATAACACGGCGGATGTGTGCGTGGTAGGCGGTGGTTTTTCCGGGCTCAACACGGCTTTGGAGCTGGCCGAACGCGGTTTCAGCGTGGTGTTGCTGGAAGCGCGCAAAATCGGCTGGGGCGCCAGCGGGCGTAACGGCGGCCAGTTGATTCGCGGCGTGGGCCACGGCCTGGACCAGTTCGCCAACGTGATCGGGACCGAGGGCGTGCGCGAGATGAAGCTGATGGGCCTGGAAGCCGTGGAGATCGTGCGCGAGCGCGTCGAGCGCTTTCAGATCCCTTGCGACCTGACCTGGGGTTACTGCGACCTCGCCAACAAACCTCGCGACCTGCAAGGCCTGGCCGAAGACGCCGCAGAACTGCGCAGCCTCGGCTATCGCCATGAAGTGCGCCTGCTGCAGGCCAGCGAGATGAGCAGCGTAATTGGCTCCGACCGCTACGTGGGCGGTATGATCGACATGGGCTCCGGTCACTTGCACCCGCTCAACCTGGCCCTCGGCGAAGCCGCTGCGGCGCAGCAATTGGGCGTGAAGTTGTTCGAACAGTCCGAAGTCACGCGCATCGACTACGGCCCCGAGGTCAACGTGCATACCGCTCAGGGCAATGTACGCGCCAAGACCCTGGTACTCGCCTGCAATGCCTACCTCAATGACCTCAACCCACACCTGAGCGGCAAGGTGCTGCCCGCCGGCAGCTACATCATCGCCACTGAGCCGTTGAGCGAAGCCCAGGCCGCCAACCTGCTGCCACAGAACATGGCGGTGTGCGACCAGCGCGTCACGGTGGACTACTTCCGACTGTCTGCCGACCGCCGATTGCTGTTCGGCGGCGCGTGCCACTACTCCGGTCGCGACCCCAAGGACATCGGCGCGTACATGCGTCCGAAGATGCTGCAGGTGTTCCCGCAACTGGCCGATGTAAAAATCGATTACCAATGGGGCGGCATGATCGGCATCGGCGCCAACCGCCTACCGCAGATTGGCCGACTGGCCGCCCAACCCAACGTGTATTACGCCCAGGCCTATGCCGGCCATGGCCTCAACGCCACGCACCTGGCGGGCAAGCTGCTGGCCGAAGCCATCAGTGGCCAACAACAGGCGCGCTTTGATCTGTTCGCCCAGGTGCCGCACCTCACCTTCCCCGGCGGCAAGCACCTGCGCTCGCCACTGCTGGCATTGGGGATGCTCTGGCACAGGCTCAAAGAGCGGGTGTGAATCAACTGCGCCAGAACGGTTTCACCCCTTCCTGGCGCGCCTGCTCCTCGGTCAGCCCGACGTCACGCAACTGCTCGCGGGTCAGGTGCAGCAACGCCCTGCGCGTGTGACGGCGGTGCCAGAACAGGCTCCAGCGGCTGATATCCCGCGGCGCCGTCGCGCGCGCTTGCCCTGCCTCCAACTCCTGACTGTGTAACGCCAGCCGCACATCGCTCATACCGCTCATGGTGTTGCCCCTCGATTGCTTGTTGCTACGAGTGACAAGCATGAGTGCAGGGGCAAAAGCATTACAGATTCAACTTAACCTTATTAAATCCATACAGACACTGCCTGCGGACGCCTGAATCCTGTATTTTCCCCCTATCTGTACTGGTCTCTCGGGAGCGACCGCCATGACCCTCTACGTCAACCTTGCCGAACTGCTGGGTACACGCATCGAACAGGGCTTCTACCGCCCCGGCGATCGATTGCCTTCCGTACGGGCCCTGAGCGTGGAGCACGGGGTCAGCCTGAGCACCGTGCAACAGGCTTATCGATTGCTGGAAGACAATGGCCTGGCGATGCCCAAACCCAAGTCTGGCTATTTTGTGCCGGTCGGCCGAGCGCTGCCGGCCCTGCCCGAAATCGGTCGACCCGCCCAGCGCCCGGTGGAAATATCGCAATGGGACCAGGTGCTGGAACTGATTCGCGCCGTCCCCCGCAAAGACGTCATACAGATGGGCCGTGGCATGCCGGACGTATTGTCACCTACGATCAAGCCCCTGCTGCGCAGCCTCGCCCGTGTGAGCCGGCGCCAGGACTTGCCGGGGCTGTACTACGACAACATCATGGGCTGTATGGAATTGCGCGAACAAATTGCGCGACTGTCATTGGATTCCGGCTGCCAACTGACCGCCGACGATATCGTCATCACCACCGGCTGCCATGAGGCGCTGTCCGCCAGCATCCATGCCATTTGCGAGCCGGGTGATATCGTCGCGGTGGATTCACCGAGCTTCCACGGCGCCATGCAGACCCTCAAAGGGCTGGGCATGAAAGCCCTGGAAATCCCTACCGACCCCATCACCGGCATCAGCCTCGAAGCCCTGGAGCTGGCACTGGAACAGTGGCCGATCAAGGTCATCCAGCTCACGCCCAACTGCAACAACCCCTTGGGCTACATCATGCCGGAAGCGCGCAAACGTGCGCTGCTGACCTTGGCCCAGCGCTTTGACGTGGCGATCATCGAAGATGACGTATACGGCGAACTGGCCTACAGCTACCCACGCCCGCGCACCATCAAGTCCTTCGACGAAGACGGCCGAGTATTGTTGTGCAGTTCGTTCTCGAAAACCCTGGCGCCCGGATTGCGCATCGGCTGGGTTGCTCCCGGCCGCTACCTGGAGCGGGTGCTGCACATGAAGTACATCAGCACCGGATCAACCGCCACGCAGCCGCAGATCGCAATAGCCGAATTCCTCAAAGGCGGCCACTTCGAGCCCCATTTGCGGCGGATGCGCACGCAATACCAGCGTAATCGCGACTTGATGCTCGACTGGGTCAGCCGTTATTTCCCGGCAGGTACGCGGGCGAGTCGCCCCCAGGGCAGTTTCATGCTGTGGATCGAACTGCCGGAAGGCTTTGATACGTTGAAGCTCAACCGTGTGCTGATGGAACAAGGCGTGCAGGTGGCCGTAGGCAGCATCTTTTCCGCATCGGGCAAGTACCGCAACTGCCTGCGCATGAACTACGCTGCCAAGCCAACCGCACAGATTGAAGAAGCCGTGCGCAAGGTCGGTGCCGCCGCCAGCAAAATGCTCGCTGAGGTGGCCGACTGACCTTTCGCGGGAAATTGCCGTCATATGCCGACAACCGCCCTGATCTGGAAGCAGCTCCCTTGATGATTCAACGGCTATTACCGTTTTTCCTGTTGGGAGCCCTGGCCCTGGGTGGCTGCGCCACGGTGAGCGTACCGCGCATCCCCAGCGACGCCCTGCCCGCCGCGCAATCGTCGTTCGGCCGGTCGATCCAGGCCCAGGCCGCGCCCTATCAAGGGCGCTCCGGTTTTCGCCTGCTGCCCAACAGCAGCGAGGCGTTCATGGCACGTGCCGAGCTGATCCGTAACGCCCAGACCAGCCTCGACCTGCAGTACTACATCGTGCACGACGGCATCAGCACCCGCATGCTGGTGGACGAACTGCTCAAGGCCGCTGACCGCGGCGTGCGCGTGCGTATCCTGCTGGACGACACCACCAGTGATGGCCTGGACCAGATCATCGCCACCCTCGCCGCCCACCCCAAGATCGAGATTCGCCTGTTCAACCCGCTGCACCTAGGGCGCAGCACCGGCGCGACACGGGCCATGGGCCGCTTGTTCAACCTGTCGCTGCAGCATCGGCGCATGCACAACAAGCTGTGGTTGGCGGACAACAGCGTGGCCATCGTCGGCGGGCGCAACCTGGGGGATGAATATTTCGACGCCGAGCCCAACCTGAACTTCACCGACATCGACATGCTCAGCGTAGGGCCGGTGGCTGAGCAGCTCGGCCACAGCTTCGACCAGTACTGGAACAGTGCCCTGAGCAAGCCCATTGATGACTTCGTGTCTATTGCGCCGACCCGAGGCGACCTGGCCGCCGCACGCGTGCGACTGGAAGCCTCGCTGGCCGAGTCGCGCCAGCAGAATCACGCGCTGTACAACCGCTTGCGCACCTACCAGACCCAACCGCGCATGGACATCTGGCGCCGCGAGCTGATCTGGGCCTGGAACCAGGCGCTCTGGGATGCGCCGAGCAAGGTGCTGTCCAAGGCCGACCCAGACCCTCGGCTGCTGCTCACGACGCAACTGGCGCCGGAACTCGAAGGGGTCAACCACGAGCTGATCATGATCTCGGCCTACTTCGTGCCGGGGCAACCGGGGCTGGTGTACCTGACCGGGCGCGCCGACGCCGGCGTGTCGGTCAGCCTGCTGACTAACGCGCTCGAAGCCACCGACGTGCCGGCTGTGCACGGCGGTTACGCGCCCTACCGCAAGGCCCTGCTGGAACATGGCGTGAAGCTCTATGAGCTGCGCCGCCAACCCGGGGACGGCGGCGGCAGCGGCCCACACCTGTTTCGACGCGGTACCTTCCGTGGTTCGGACTCCAGCTTGCACAGCAAGGCGATGATTTTTGATCGGACGAAATCGTTTATCGGCTCCTTCAACTTCGACCCGCGCTCGGTGCTGTGGAACACCGAAGTGGGTGTGCTGGTCGACAGCCCGGAGCTGGCGGAACACGTGCGTAACCTGGCGCTGCAAGGCATGGCCCCGACCTTGAGCTATGAGGCGAAATTGCAGGATGGCCAGATCGTGTGGGTCACCGAGGACAACGGCCAATTGCACACCCTGACCCGCGAGCCGGGCAACTGGTGGCGGCGGTTCAATGCGTGGTTCGCCACCAGCGTTGGCCTCGAGCGGATGCTTTAAGAAAGACGAAGCCCCACACGCGATTGCATGTCAGGTCAGGCTGGCTGTGCTGCGCCGAAGGCGCCTTGGCGCAGCAACAGCACCACCAGCCCCAGCGCGCCCGCCGCCATCAGCCACGGCAGCGCATGCCCGCTGACCCACTGGCTGCCGGCACCCGCAACCAACGGCCCGATCAGGCAGCCGATACCCCACAACTGCGCCACATGGGCATTGGCGCGCACCAGCGCATCGTCACGGTAACGCTCGCCGATCAGGATCAGCGACAGGGTGAACAAACCGCCGGCACTGGCGCCGAACAGCACCCACACCGGCCAGATCAGCGGCGTGTGCATCAACGGCGCAATGGCCAGGCTCGATGCCAGCAACAGCAGCGCACAGCCCAGGAACAACGTGCGTCGCGGCAGGTAGTCGGCCAGCGCACCGATGGGCAGTTGCAGCAGCGCATCGCCGACCACCACCGTGCTGACCATGGCCAGGGCAACTTCGGCGGTGAAGCCTTGCTGCAGGCAATACACCGGCAGCAACGTGAGGATCATCGCCTCGAATGCGGCGAACAGCGCCACCGCCCATGCAATCGCGGGCAGACTCAAGCAGAAGCGCCACAGTTGCGCGAAGGTCACGCTGAAGGACTCGGCGCTCGGTGCGCCGGAGCGTCCCAGCAGCAACAGCGGCGCCACCATCAGCAGGGCTACGCCCACCCAGAAACCATAATCATGGTCGGTACCGATCAGGCCCAGCAGCAACGGGCCCGACAGTTGGCTCAAGGCATAACTGCAGCCATACAGGGCCACCAGCCGGCCGCGCCACTGCTCCACTACCAATTGGTTGATCCAGCTTTCGCCGAGGATAAATACGATGGTGAGGATCACGCCGATCATCAGCCGCAACACCAGCCAGACCGGATAGCTGGGCAGGATCGCCAACAAGCCGATGGACACCGCGCCCGCCCACAGGCACAGGCGCATGAGGTTGGCCGTGCCGAGCCAGGAGGCCATGCGACTGGAGACCTTGGCGCCCAGCAGCACACCAAACGCGGGCATAGCCGCCATCACACCAATGGCAAAGCTGCCGTAGCCCCAGCTTTCAAGGCGCAGGGACACCAGCGGCATGCTGACACCCAGCGCCAGGCCGACGCTGAGTACCGAGGCCAGGACGGCGAAATAAGTCGCCCAACGCATTGCCACGCTCCTGTGGATAATTCTTGAGAACACACAAAACAGTGTGGGAGGTGGCTTGCTGTGGTGAGGGGGCTTGTCCCCCGCCGGGTTCACTGAGAATCCGGCGGGCCCGCTTCGCAGCCCAGCGCAGGGCAAGCCTGCTCACCACAGCAAGCCCCCCCACCTTTGGCGAGCGGTGTGGCTTAGAGCTTGATCCAGGTCGACTTCAGCTCGGTGTACTTGTCGAACGCATGCAGCGACTTGTCGCGACCGTTACCCGATTGCTTGAAGCCACCAAACGGCGCAGTCATGTCGCCGCCGTCATATTGGTTGACCCACACGCTACCGGCGCGCAGGGCCTTGGCGGTCAGGTGCGCCTTGGAGATATCGGCTGTCCACACGGCGGCGGCCAGGCCATAGACGGTGTCGTTGGCGATCTTGACCGCTTCCTCGGCGCTGTCGAAGGTGATCACCGACAGGACGGGACCAAAGATCTCTTCCTGGGCGATCTTCATCGCATTGGTCACGCCGTCGAAAATCGTCGGCTCGACATAAGTACCGCCGGTTTCTTCCAAGGTGCGCTTGCCACCGGCGACCAACTTGGCGCCATCGGCATGCCCGGCTTCGATGTACGAGAGCACGGTGTTCATCTGCTGGGTGTCCACCAACGCGCCGACGTTAGTGGCCGGGTCCAGCGGGTTGCCTGGCTTCCAGCCCTTGAGGGCCTCGATCACCAGTGGCAGGAATTTATCCTTGATGGAACGCTCCACCAGCAGGCGCGAACCGGCGGTGCAGACTTCGCCCTGGTTGAAGGCGATAGCGCCGGCGGCGGACTCGGCGGCGGCTTGCAGGTCCGGTGCATCGGCAAACACGATGTTGGGGCTCTTGCCGCCCGCTTCCAGCCATACACGCTTCATGTTCGACTCGCCGGAGCGGATCAACAGTTGCTTGGCGATCTTGGTCGAACCGGTGAACACCAGGGTGTCGACGTCCATGTGCAGCGCCAGCGCGTTGCCCACGGTGTGGCCGTAGCCCGGCAGCACGTTGAACACACCTTTTGGAATACCGGCCTCAACGGCCAGGGCCGCGATACGGATGGCGGTCAGTGGGGATTTTTCGGACGGTTTGAGGATCACCGAGTTACCGGTGGACAGCGCCGGGCCGAGTTTCCAGCAGGCCATCATCAGTGGGAAGTTCCACGGCACGATGGCGCCGACGACGCCGACCGGCTCACGAGTCACCAGGCCCAGTTGGTCGTGCGGAGTGGCGGCGACTTCGTCGTAGATTTTGTCGATGGCTTCGCCGCTCCAGCTCAGGGCATTCGCCGCGCCGGGTACGTCGATGTTCAGGGAGTCGCTGATCGGCTTGCCCATGTCCAGGGTTTCAAGCAGCGCCAGCTCTTCAGCATTAGCCTTGAGCAACGCGGCGAAACGGATCATGGTGGCTTTGCGTTTTGCCGGCGCCAGGCGCGACCACACACCGGAGTTGAACGTGGCACGCGCGTTTTCAACGGCGCGCTGGGCGTCGACGGCGTCACAGCTGGCAACAGTGGCCAGCAGGCGACCATCGACCGGGCTGATGCACTCGAAGGTGTCACCGGAAACAGCGGCGGTGTACTCGCCATTAATGTAGGCGCGGCCTTCGATCTTCAGATCCTTGGCGCGTTGTTCCCAGTCGGCACGGGTCAGGGTGGTCATGCGAGTGTCCTCCTCTTATGGAATACAAGGGCCAGGCGATGTGCCCCGGCAGCCTCAAAGAATGCGTGCCCCGCCAGCCAGCTGTTCGGCTCAAGGCAGCTGCCACCCTAAACCAGCGGCTGGGGATGTTTCAATATATTTGACATAACGTAGGAAAACGCCCTTGCGATGTTCATTTTAATAAACATAGACTTTGGGTTCTCCAACCGCAGGCCAGACGGGACACGCACATGAGCATCCAGGACATCGTCGACTTCAGCCAAGCCAGCACCGCCCCAGACCGCTACCGCCCCGCCGCCGAAAAAATCCTCAAGGGTGATCCCGAGCAAACGATCTACAACCACTACAACAGCCCGTGCGGCCAGATGAGCGCCGGGGTGTGGGAAGGTGAGGTCGGGCAATGGAAGGTCAACTACACCGAGCATGAGTACTGCGAGATTGTGCAAGGTGTGTCCGTGCTACGTGATGCCGACGGCAATGCCAAGACCTTGCGCGCGGGTGATCGCTTCGTGATCCCCGCCGGCTTCAGCGGCACCTGGGAAGTGCTGGAGCCTTGCCGCAAGATCTACGTGGTGTTCGAACAGAAAGCCTGACCGGCAAATCGCAGGCAAAAAAAAGCCCGGATCGTGAGATACGGGCTTTTTTTCACAAGGAGGAAAATCAATTACTTGATTTTGCCTTCTTTGTAGATCACGTGCTTGCGAACGCGCGGGTCGAACATTTTCTTTTCGAGCTTGTCCGGGGTAGTACGCTTGTTCTTGTCGGTAGTGTAGAAGTGACCAGTACCGGCGCTAGAGATCATTCGAATCAATTCACGCATGATAGAGCTCCTTAGATCTTGCCAGCGGCACGGATTTCGGCCAGCACGACAGTGATGCCACGCTTGTCGATAATGCGCATGCCTTTAGCGGATACGCGCAGACGGACGAAACGTTTCTCTTCTTCAACCCAGAAGCGGTGATGCTGCAGGTTCGGCAGGAAACGACGACGGGTTTTGTTATTTGCGTGGGAAATGTTATTCCCAGTCACCGGACCCTTACCGGTAACTTGACAGACTCTCGACATGCCTCAGCCCTCTAAAACCACATGCCCAACCCGGCATGGGTTGGCCGCTTAATCTCTCAGTCATTTGGCGCCAGGCGCCGCGTTTCTTTAGGGTCTTACCGGCTACACCTACAAGCGAAGGAACCGGGCCCCTAGAAAAGAGCGCTGCTTTATACCAGAAAGACCCCAGTGCAACAACAGCCCGCGTGTTTTTACTGGCGTAAATCTTGGCGACAGACGCCTGAACCGCTGCCAGGAGGGGCCGCTGTCATAGCCGACCGCTCGTCGCACAGAATGATTTACAGCGCGCGCGAACACCGTGAAGTGCTCGACGAAACGCGATGAGGCGCCATCAAAACAGCATTTGGGGCAAAAGCACAGCCAAAAATGGGCTAGTCATTTACCTATCAGACCACTACGGTAGGACTTTTCCAGACTGCACTCGCAGATGGGCCTTCGATCTGCAAAGGAAACCGAACATGCGCCTCGCTGCCCTACCGCTATTGCTAGCCCCTCTATTCATCGCCCCGCTGGCCTCTGCCGCCAGCAATTTGAGCGTCTGCACCGAGGCCAGCCCCGAAGGGTTCGATGTGGTGCAATACAACTCGCTGACCACCACCAACGCCTCGGCCGATGTGCTGATGAACCGCTTGGTGGACTATGACGCGACCAGCGGCAAACTGGTGCCCAGCCTGGCAGACAGTTGGGACGTCTCGCCAGATGGCCTGACCTATACCTTCAAGCTGCACCCGGATGTGAAATTCCATCGCACCGATTACTTCACCCCAAGCCGCACCCTGACCGCCGAAGACGTGCGCTTCAGCTTCGAGCGCATGCTCGACCCGGCCAACCCATGGCACAAGATCGCCCAGAGTGGCTTCCCCCACGCGCAGTCGCTGCAACTGCCGACGCTGGTGAAGAAAATCGACGCCCTCGACCCGCTCACCGTGCGCTTCACCCTGGACCATGCCGACTCCACCTTCCTCGCCGCCCTGAGCATGGGTTTTGCCTCGATCTACCCGGCGGAATACGCCGATAAACTGCTCAAGGCTGGCACGCCGGAAAAGCTCAACAGCCAACCGATCGGCACCGGTCCGTTCATCTTCAGCCGTTTCCAGAAAGACGCCGTGGTGCGCTACAAAGCCAACCCGGACTACTTCGCCGGCAAACCGGCTGTGGATAACTTGATCTTCGCCATCACCCCGGACGCCAACGTGCGCCTGCAGAAGCTGCACCGTGATGAATGCCAGATTGCCCTGTCGCCCAAGCCGCTGGACGTGGGCGAGGCCGAAAAAGACCCGGCGCTCAAGGTCGAGAAAACCGCTGCCTTCATGACCGCCTTCGTGGCCATCAACAGCCAGCACCCGCCCCTGGACAAACCTGAAGTGCGCCAGGCGATCAACCTGGCCTTCGACAAGGGCAGCTACCTCAAAGCCGTGTTTGAAGGGACCGCCGAGGCCGCCAATGGCCCTTACCCGCCCAACACCTGGAGCTACGCCAAGGACTTGCCCGGTTACCCGCAGGACCTTGCCAAGGCCAAGGCACTGCTGGACCGCGCCGGTCTGAAGGAGGGTTTCAAGACCACCCTCTGGACCCGCCCCACCGGCAGCCTGCTGAACCCCAACCCGAACCTCGGTGCCCAACTGCTGCAGGCTGACCTGGCCAAGGTCGGCATCCAGGCCGAGATCCGTGTGATCGAATGGGGCGAGCTGATCCGCCGCGCCAAAGCCGGCGAACACGACCTGCTGTTCATGGGCTGGGCCGGCGACAACGGTGACCCGGATAACTTCCTGACCCCGCAGTTCTCGTGCGCGGCAGTGAAATCCGGCACCAACTTCGCCCGCTACTGCGACCCAACGCTGGACAAGCTGATCAGCGCCGGCAAGACCACCAGCGAGCAAGGGGTGCGCAGCAAGCTCTACCAGCAGGCCCAGGCGCAGATCCAGCAGCAGGCACTGTGGCTGCCGCTCGCGCACCCTACGGCGTTTGCCCTGGCCCGCAAGAATGTCGAGGGCTACCAGGTGAGCCCATTCGGGCGCCAGGATTTCTCGAAGGTCAGCGTCAAGCCCTAAGCTGCACGCTGCAAGCCCACTTGAGGCTTGCAGCTTCACCCGTTCATTTGCTGCCTCTACAGCCACCCATATTCCGCCATCGACAACGGGTCGCCGTCCCCTACGATGATGTGATCGAGAACTCGCACATCCACCACTTCCAAGGCCTTTTGCAGCAACTTGGTCAATTTTCGATCAGCTGCGCTCGGCTCAAGGCTGCCGGAAGGATGGTTATGGCAAAGGATCAGCGCCGCCGCGTTATAGGCCAGGGCGCGCTTGACCACCTGCCGGGGGTAAACCATCGCCGCGTCGATAGTGCCTTGGGACAAGGCCTCGAAACCCAGCACCCTGTGCCTTGAATCAAGGAACAGACAGCCGAAGATTTCGTGGGGCTCGTGCCGCAGCATGGCTTTGAGGTAATCGCGCACGGCCTTCGGGCTCTCCAGCACCGAGTCATGTCGCAGGCGTTCGGCCATGTGCCGCTTGGCCATTTCCAGTACCGCCTGCAACTGGGCAAACTTCGCCGGCCCCAAACCCAATTGTTGGTTGAACAGTGCCTGACTGGCCTCCAACAACGGGCGCAAGCCGCCGAATTGCGCCAACAGATGGCGCGCCAGGTCCACTGCGCTCCTGCCGGAAACCCCTGTACGCAAGAAGATCGCCAGCAGCTCGGCATCCGACAGACTCGCCGCGCCCCATTCCAAAAGCTTTTCTCGCGGCCGCTCCGCCGCCGGCCAATCGCGAATACTCATCCCTGCTCCCTCTCCCTATACGCCATGTGCACCGCTGTTGACTCGCGGACGCTGTGTTATCGTAGGCCCTCTTTTTTGCATGTGATTTCCCCTGGGGAGGGGGCATCGCAGGCGTCACTGAACTGGCATCACTGAACTGGAAAGGCAAACCAATGCAGCGTCTGTATCGGAAACGCATCGTTCTCGGCGTTGGCGGCGGCATTGCCGCCTACAAGAGCGCAGAGCTGGTCCGCAGGCTCCTGGACCAGGGCGCCGAAGTGCGCGTGGTCATGACGCGCGGCGGCAGTGAGTTCATTACTCCACTGACCATGCAGGCGTTGTCCGGGCACCCGGTTCACCTGGACCTGCTGGACCCCGCGGCCGAAGCCGCCATGGGCCATATCGAGCTGGCCAAATGGGCCGACCTGGTGCTGATCGCCCCCGCCACCGCCGACCTGATCGCGCGACTGGCCCAAGGCATTGCCGATGACCTGCTGACCACCCTGATACTGGCCACCGACGCCACCGTCGCCATCGCCCCGGCCATGAACCAGGCCATGTGGCGCGACCCGGCCACCCAGGCCAACACTCAACTCCTGCAAAGCCGTGGCCTCAAGGTGTTCGGCCCGGCGTCCGGCAGCCAAGCCTGCGGCGACGTCGGCATGGGCCGGATGCTCGAAGCCACCGACCTGGCGCTGTGCGCCGCCGAGTGCTTCCAGCACCTGGCCCTGACCGGCAAGCACGTGCTGATTACGGCTGGCCCGACCCAGGAAAACATCGACCCGGTGCGCTACATCACCAACCATAGCTCAGGAAAAATGGGCTTCGCCTTGGCCGAAGCGGCGGTCGAGGCAGGCGCACGTGTCACCTTGATCACCGGCCCGGTGCATTTGCCGACCCCTGATCGGGTCACGCGAATCGACGTAGTCAGCGCCCGCGACATGCTGGCGGCCTGTGAGGCCGCTATTCCGTGCGACCTGTTTATCGCCTCGGCAGCGGTTGCGGACTACCGCCCGGAAGTCGTCGCCCCGCAAAAACTCAAGAAAGACCCTACAAGCGGTGATGGCCTGCTCCTGCAAATGGTGCGCAACCCAGACATCCTGGCCACCATCGCCACGCGTCCGGACCGTCCGTTCAGCGTCGGCTTCGCCGCCGAGACCGAGCATTTGCTGGATTACGCCGCACGCAAATTGAAAGACAAAAACCTCGACCTGATCGTGGCCAATGATGTCGCCAACCCGAGCATCGGCTTCAACAGCGAGGAAAACGCCTGCAGCGTGATCGACCGCGAGCTGCACGCCACCCTTTTCGCCCAGACCAGCAAGGGCAAGATTGCCCGCCAACTGATCTCTTTTATCGCCCAACGGCTGAACCAGGTTTAATTTCCATGCACGCTTTGCAAGCCAAGATCCTCGACCCACGCATCGGCAACGAATTCCCACTGCCGGCCTACGCCACACCGGGCTCCGCCGGCCTCGACCTGCGCGCTATGCTCAAGGAAGACACCGTGCTTGAGCCGGGCCAGACCCTGCTGATTCCGACGGGCCTGTCGATCTACGTCGGCGACCCTGGCCTGGCGGCGCTGATCCTGCCGCGCTCCGGCCTGGGCCACAAACACGGCATCGTGCTGGGCAACCTGGTGGGCCTGATCGACTCGGACTACCAGGGCGAGCTGATGGTGTCGTGCTGGAACCGTGGCCAGACCGCGTTCAACATCGCCGTCGGCGAGCGAATCGCCCAGCTGGTACTGGTACCGGTGGTGCAGGCGCACTTTGAACTGGTAGAAGAGTTTGATGAGACCCAGCGTGGCGCAGGCGGCTTTGGGCATTCCGGCAGTCACTGACTAAGCTGAATCTGGCCGGGCGTCGTTGCCCGGCCCGACGCCACCGCAAGGCTTTTCAGGACGAAGAATGCGCGGACTTTATCAGCGAGATTTCCCCATAGAAATCAATGAATTACGTAAACAGCAGGACAAAGCCAGCACGCTGCTGGCACTTTTGCACCACGAACTCTCTGCCGAAAACACCGTCATACCCTTCAGTTTGAGCCTGCCGGTCAGCCACATTAAGGCCAGCCTTGCCCCCTTCAGATGGAGTTTCCCCCCGCGATGAGTACCGCAGCCCGAGTAGCCCCGACATTCCCCGACAGCATCTTTCGCGCCTACGACATCCGTGGCGTGGTGCCTAAGACGCTGACTGCCGAAACCGCCTACTGGATTGGCCGCGCCATCGGCTCACAGAGCCTGGCCCAGGATGAGCCCAATGTGTCGGTCGGCCGTGACGGTCGCCTGTCCGGCCCGGAGTTGGTGGAGCAACTGATCCAGGGCCTGGCCGACAGCGGTTGCCATGTGAGTGATGTCGGCCTGGTACCGACCCCAGCGCTGTACTACGCAGCCAACGTACTGGCCGGCAAGTCCGGGGTGATGCTCACGGGCAGCCATAACCCATCGGACTACAACGGCTTCAAGATCGTCATCGCTGGCGACACCCTGGCCAACGAACAGATCCAGGCCCTGCACAACCGCCTGAAAACCAACGACCTGACCAGCGGTAAGGGCACCATCACCAAAGTCGACATCTTGCAGCGCTACTCTGACGAAATCACCCGTGACGTCAAACTTGAGCGCCGCCTGAAAGTGGTGGTGGACTGCGGCAACGGCGCGGCCGGCGTGATCGCCCCGCAGCTGCTCGAAGCCCTGAACTGCGAAGTGATCCCCTTGTTCTGCGAGGTCGACGGCAACTTCCCCAACCACCACCCGGATCCGGGCAAGCCTGAAAACCTGGTTGACCTGATCGCCAAGGTCAAGGAAACCGGGGCTGACGTCGGCCTGGCCTTTGACGGCGACGGCGACCGCGTGGGGGTGGTGACTGAAACCGGTGAAATCGTATTCCCGGACCGCCTGCTGATGCTGTTTGCCCGCGACGTGGTAGCGCGTAACCCAGGCGCCGAGATCATCTTCGACGTGAAGTGCACCCGCCGCCTCACGCCGCTGATCAAGGAATACGGTGGTCGCCCGCTAATGTGGAAGACCGGTCACTCGTTGATCAAAAAGAAAATGAAAGAAACCGGCGCGCTGTTGGCCGGCGAAATGAGTGGTCACGTGTTCTTCAAGGAGCGCTGGTTCGGCTTTGACGACGGCATTTACAGTGCCGCACGCTTGCTGGAGATCCTCAGCAAGGAAAAATCCACCGCCGAAGAGCTGTTCCAGACCTTCCCGAACGATATTTCTACGCCAGAGATCAATATCCATGTGACCGAGGAGAGCAAATTCAGCATCATTGACGCACTGCACGATGCGCAATGGGGCGAAGGCGCCAACCTGACCACCATTGATGGTGTGCGAGTCGATTACGCCAAAGGCTGGGGCCTGGTTCGCGCGTCCAACACCACACCGGTGCTGGTCCTGCGTTTCGAGGCGGATACCGAGGCTGAGTTGCAGCGCATCAAGGACGTGTTCCACGCCCAGTTGAAACGTGTTGCCCCTGATCTCCAATTACCGTTCTGATTTTTTACCGGAGCCCTGAATGACCCTCGAACGCGAAGCCGCTGCCAATACCGCCAAGGTCCTTTCCGAAGCGTTGCCTTACATTCGACGCTACGTCGGCAAGACGCTGGTGATCAAGTACGGCGGCAATGCCATGGAAAGCGACGAGCTGAAAACCGGCTTTGCCCGCGACATCGTGTTGATGAAAGCCGTGGGGATCAACCCGGTAGTTGTCCACGGTGGCGGCCCGCAAATCGGCGACCTGCTCAAGCGTTTGTCGATCGAGAGTCACTTCATCGATGGCATGCGCGTCACTGACGCGCAGACCATGGACGTGGTGGAGATGGTCCTCGGCGGCCAGGTCAACAAGGACATCGTCAACCTGATCAACCGCCACGGCGGCAGCGCCATCGGCCTGACCGGCAAGGATGCGGAGCTGATCCGTGCGAAAAAACTGACCGTGACCCGTCAGACGCCGGAAATGACCCAGCCGGAAATCATCGACATCGGCCAGGTAGGCGAAGTGATCGGTATCAATACCGACCTGCTGAACCTGCTGGTCAAGGGCGACTTCATTCCCGTGATCGCACCGATCGGCGTGGGCGCCAATGGCGAGTCCTACAACATTAACGCCGACTTGGTGGCCGGCAAGGTGGCTGAAGCGCTGAAGGCTGAAAAGCTGATGCTGCTGACCAACATCGCCGGCTTGATGGACAAGGAAGGCAAGGTATTGACCGGCCTGACGACCCAACAGGTCGACGAGCTGATCGCCGACGGCACCATCTACGGTGGCATGCTGCCGAAGATCCGTTGCGCGCTGGAAGCGGTGCAAGGCGGCGTGGGCAGCTCGCTGATCCTCGACGGCCGAGTGCCGAATGCGATCCTGCTGGAAATCTTCACCGATACCGGTGTGGGCACCCTGATCAGTAACCGCAAGCGTCCTTAAACGCCACACACAAAAAGGCCCTGCTCAATCTGATTGAGCAGGGCTTTTTTATACAGGCGATTAACTTGAGCCTTGCGGTGATCCAAATGTGGGAGGGGGCTCTGTGTCAGACGCCGAATTGTTCACGGTACGCACGAACAGCAGGCAAATGCTGCTTGAGCTGCGGGTCATCTTCCAGGAACTGCAGCACCTGATTCAGCGACACGATGCTCACCACCGGAATACCGAAATCACGCTCCACTTCCTGGATCGCCGACAACTCACCGTTGCCACGTTCCTGGCGGTTCAGCGCGATCAACACGCCGGCAGCTTTGGCGCCGTCCTGGGAGGTGATGATCTGCATCACCTCACGGATGGCGGTGCCAGCGGTGATCACGTCGTCGATGATCAGCACGTCACCGGTCAGCGGTGCGCCCACCAGGCTCCCGCCTTCGCCATGGGCCTTGGCCTCCTTGCGGTTGAAGCACCACGGCAGGTCCTGCCCGTGATGTTCAGCCAGGGCCACGGCTGTCGCGGCGGCCAGGGGAATGCCCTTGTAGGCTGGGCCAAACAACACATCAAAGGAAATACCGCTTTCAACGATGGCTGCCGCATAGAAACGACCCAGCTGAGCCAGGGCCGAACCGGAGTTGAACAAACCCGCATTGAAGAAGTACGGGCTGGTGCGCCCGGACTTGAGGGTGAACTCACCGAAGCGCAAAACGCCGCGATCGATGGCAAAACGAATGAAATCGCGTTGATACGCCTGCATGAAAAAAGCCTCAGATACCACGGATTTAGCTAATTAGGTAGACGGCGTGTATCATACACGCACGCGATTTTTGGGGCCATTTATGCGGATCATCAGTGTGAACGTTAATGGTATTCAGGCTGCAGTCGAGCGTGGTTTGCTCAGTTGGCTGCAAGCCCAGAATGCCGACGTCATCTGCCTGCAGGATACCCGCGCCTCCGCCTTTGAACTGGACGACCCAGCCTTCCAACTGGATGGCTACTTCCTTTATGCCTGCGATGCCGAAGTGCCCACCCAAGGTGGCGTGGCTTTGTATTCGCGGTTGCAACCCAAGGCGGTCATCAGCGGCCTCGGCTTCGAGACAGCCGACCGCTACGGGCGCTACCTGCAAGCCGATTTCGATAAGGTCAGCATCGCGACCTTGCTGCTCCCTTCGGGGCAGAACGGCGATGAAGACTTGAACCAGAAGTTCAAGCTAATGGACGATTTCGCCCGTTACCTGGACAAACAGCGGCGCAAACGTCGCGAGTACATTTATTGTGGCTCGCTGTACGTGGCGCAACAGAAGCTGGATATCAAGAACTGGCGCGACAGCCAGCAATCTCCAGGCTTCCTGGCGCCGGAACGCGCCTGGATGGACGAGATTGTCGGCAACATGGGCTATGTCGACGCACTGCGCGAAGTCAGCCGCGAAGGCGACCAGTACAGCTGGTGGCCGGATAACGAACAGGCTGAGATGCTCAACCTGGGCTGGCGTTTCGACTACCAGTTGCTGACCCCCGGCCTGCGCCGGTTCGTTCGCAGCGCACGCCTGCCGCGCCAGCCACGCTTCTCGCAGCACGCGCCGCTGATCGTGGACTACGACTGGACATTGACCATCTGAGGTCTTTTTCCAGGCACAAAAAAACCGACATCGCTGTCGGTTTTTTTGTGCCTGTTCATTATTTGATCACGCGCCAGGTCAGCGGATAGCGATAGGCGATCCCCTTGTTGGCCTTGATGCTACCAATGATGGTCAGCACCACCGTGGCGATCGCCAGGGCGAACATCAGGAAAAAGCCAATCACCGCGAAGGCCAGCACGATGCAAGCTATCCAGGCGATGGCCACGGTGATCTGGAAGTTCAGGGCTTCCTTGCCCTGATCATCAATGAACGGGTCCACTTCTTTCTTCATCTGCCACAGGATCAGCGGCCCCACGACACTGCCGAAGGGGAACACAAACCCCAGAAACGCCGCGAGATGGCACAACATTGCCCCCTGGCGCACTTCGTAGGAAGGCGTAGGCACTGGCGTCTGGTTGTCATTCATGGCGTTTCTCCTTGAGGCCGACTCAGTCAGCCAGGGCGGCGTTCTGCAGTTCGAAAATCTCGGTCATGCCTTTCTGGGCCAGGGCCAGCATGGCGTTCAGGTCGGCCGGCTGGAATGGCGCACCTTCGGCAGTGCCCTGCACTTCGATGAAACCACCGGTGCTGGTCATGACCACGTTCAGGTCGGTCTCGGCGGCCGAGTCTTCCAGGTAGTCCAGGTCCAGCACTGGCTCGCCCTGGTACATGCCTACCGATACGGCAGCGATCATCTGCTTGAGCGGGTCGCCCGCTTTCAGGCCGCCGCGCTTCTTGATCACTTTCAGTGCGTCGACCAAGGCCACCATGGCGCCGGTGATGGACGCGGTACGGGTGCCGCCGTCGGCCTGGATCACATCGCAGTCGACGTAGAGGGTCACGTCGCCCAGCTTGGACATGTCCAGGGCTGCGCGCAGGGAACGGCCGATCAAACGCTGGATTTCCAGGGTGCGACCGCCTTGCTTGCCACGGCTGGCTTCACGCTGGTTACGCTCGCCGGTGGCGCGCGGCAGCATGCCGTACTCGGCGGTCAACCAACCCTGGCCCTGGCCTTTAAGGAACCGCGGTACGCCGTTTTCAACGCTGACGGTGCAGATAACCTTGGTATCGCCAAACTCGACCAGTACAGACCCCTCGGCGTGTTTGGTGTAGTTGCGGGTGATGCGGATCGAGCGGAGCTGATCGGCAGCGCGACCACTTGGACGTTTCATAGGGAGACACCTGTACTGAGGACGAAAAACTGCCGAGCATTATAGAGCCGTGAACCGGTTCGGGGCACTGCTAAAAAATCCGGTTACGAATGCTCGGTTTGGGCGCGCTCCTCCCACTGCGCTACAATCCTGCGCCTTCTTAACCATCAGCCCGTGTTTGCGGGACTGCAACGCGAGGTACCTCCATGGTGCACAGCATGACCGCCTTCGCCCGCGTCGAAAAAGCCGGCGTACAAGGCACCCTGAGCTGGGAACTGCGCTCGGTCAACAGCCGCTACCTGGAGCCGCACCTGCGCCTGCCGGAGTCATTCCGCGACCTCGAAGGCGCCGTGCGTGAAGCGCTGCGCCAGGGCATTTCCCGCGGCAAGCTGGAATGCACCCTGCGCTTTACCGAAGAAACCACCGGCAAGCCGCTGCAGGTCGACCGCGACCGTGCCGCGCAACTGGTGGCCGCCGCCGAAACCATCGCCGGCCTGATCAAGCAGCCGGCCGCGCTCAACCCCCTGGAAGTGCTGGCCTGGCCCGGTGTACTGGTGGCCGACGCCACCGACCCGCAGGCCCTCAATGCCGAAGCCCTGGCCCTGTTCAACCAGGGCCTCAAGGAGCTCAAGGCCGGCCGCGAGCGCGAAGGCGCCGAGCTGGCACGCCTGATCAACGAGCGCCTGACCTCCATCGAAGAAGACGTGGTCACCCTGCGTGAGCTGGTCCCGCAGATGCTTGCCACCCAGCGCCAGAAGGTGCTCGACCGCTTCGCCGACATGAAGGCCGACCTTGACCCGACACGCCTGGAGCAGGAAATGGTCCTGCTGGCGCAGAAGAGCGACGTCGCCGAAGAACTCGACCGCCTGAGCACCCACATCCTTGAAGTGCGCCGCGTGCTCAAGTCCGGCGGTGCCGCCGGTCGGCGCCTGGACTTCCTGATGCAGGAACTCAACCGCGAAGCCAATACACTGGGCTCCAAGGCTTTCGATCCGCGCAGCACCACGGCGGCGGTCAACCTCAAAGTGTTGATCGAGCAGATGCGCGAACAAGTACAGAATATTGAGTAAGGCAACCTCCATGACCCACAGCACCGGCACCCTTTACATCATTTCCGCCCCTTCGGGCGCGGGCAAGAGCAGCCTGGTCAAGGCCCTGACCGACGCTGACGAGCAGATCCGCATCTCGGTCTCCCACACCACCCGCGCCATGCGCCCGGGTGAGGTGAACGGCGTGCACTATCACTTCGTCGAGCGCACCGAGTTCGTCAAGATGATCGAACATGGCGACTTCCTCGAGCGCGCCGAAGTGTTCGGCAACCTCTACGGCACGTCGCAGAGCCACTTACAGCAGACCCTGGACGAAGGCCACGACCTGATCCTGGAAATCGACTGGCAGGGCGCCGAACAAGTGCGCCAGTTGATGCCCAAGGCGCGTTCGATCTTCATCCTGCCGCCGTCCCTGGAGGCGTTGCACCAGCGCTTGACCAACCGTGGCCAGGACAGTGACGAGATCATCGAAGGCCGCATGCGTGAAGCCGTCAGCGAAATGAGCCACTACGTCGACTACGACTACCTGATCATCAACGACGATTTTGCCCATGCACTGGATGATTTGAAGGCGATTTTCCGCACCAATCAGCTCCAGCAAAAACGCCAACAGCAGCGTTTCGGCAAATTACTCGCCGAATTGCTCGGCTGATTGGCTCTTCCCAAAACCGCTGCAAGGGCTTTACATTGGCGCTTGTAGCGGTTTTGCGAGGGCCTGCGAAAAATCAGCGCTTCCCTAAACGCTGGTGATTTTTTAAACTGTTTAGTCCGCTCGCCCAACCGGGCAGCGCGCATCTTGCATTCGCTCCGAGGAATACCATGGCCCGCGTAACCGTTGAAGACTGCCTAGAACACGTGGATAACCGCTTTGAGCTGGTCATGCTCTCTACCAAGCGTGCCCGTCAACTGGCCACTGGCGGCAAAGAGCCGTTGGTCCAGTGGGAAAACGACAAGCCTACCGTTGTAGCCCTGCGTGAAATCGCTGAAGGCCTGATGAGCTACGAGTTCATCGCCAACGCTGAAATCGTTGAAGACGAACCGCTGTTTGCAGCGTTCGAGGACGAGTCCAACGAGGCCGTCTAAGCCTATGCCTGGTCGACGTAGCACGGCGCGGGGTCACAGCCAACGGCAGGAGTTCATCCTTTGCCGAGCATAGACGCCCTCGCCGATCGCTTATCGACCTACCTCGGCCCAGACCAGGTCAACCTGGTCCGCCGAGCGTATTTCTACGCCGAACAAGCCCACGACGGCCAACGCCGCCGCAGTGGCGAGGCGTATGTCACCCATCCTCTTGCGGTGGCAAATATTCTGGCCGACATGCACATGGACCATCAGAGCCTGATGGCCGCGATGCTGCATGACGTGATCGAAGACACCGGCATCGCCAAGGAAGCGCTCAGCGCGCAATTTGGCGAAACCGTGGCCGAACTGGTCGACGGGGTCAGCAAACTGACCCAGATGAACTTCGAGACCAAGGCCGAAGCCCAGGCGGAAAACTTCCAGAAGATGGCCATGGCCATGGCACGCGACATCCGCGTGATCCTGGTCAAGCTGGCCGACCGGCTGCACAACATGCGCACGCTGGAAGTGCTGTCCGGCGAAAAACGTCGGCGCATCGCCAAGGAAACCCTGGAAATCTACGCGCCCATCGCCAACCGGCTGGGCATGCACGCCATTCGTATCGAATTCGAAGACCTCGGTTTCAAGGCCATGCACCCGATGCGTTCGGCGCGCATCTACCAGGCGGTCAAGCGCGCACGGGGCAACCGCAAGGAAATCGTCAACAAGATCGAAGAGTCGCTGAGCCATTGCCTGGCGATCGACGAGATCGAGGGCGAAGTCAGCGGCCGACAAAAACACATCTACGGCATCTACAAAAAGATGCGCGGCAAGCGCCGGGCCTTCAACGAGATCATGGACGTGTACGCGTTCCGGATCATCGTCGACAAGGTCGACACCTGCTACCGCGTGCTGGGCGCTGTGCATAATTTGTACAAACCCCTGCCGGGCCGCTTTAAGGACTACATCGCGATTCCCAAGGCCAACGGCTACCAGTCGCTGCATACCACGCTGTTCGGTATGCACGGGGTGCCGATCGAGATCCAGATCCGCACCCGCGAAATGGAAGAGATGGCCAACAACGGCATCGCCGCCCATTGGCTGTACAAATCCAGCGGCGACGAGCAGCCCAAGGGCACTCATGCTCGCGCCCGCCAGTGGGTCAAGGGCGTGCTGGAAATGCAGCAACGTGCCGGCAATTCCCTGGAATTCATCGAAAGCGTGAAGATCGACCTGTTCCCGGACGAGGTCTACGTGTTCACGCCCAAAGGTCGGATCATGGAGCTGCCCAAAGGCTCCACCGCTGTCGACTTTGCCTACGCCGTGCACACCGACGTGGGCAACAGCTGCATCGCCTGTCGGATCAATCGCCGTCTCGCACCGCTGTCCGAACCGCTGCAAAGCGGCTCCACGGTCGAGATCGTCAGCGCTCCAGGCGCTCGCCCGAACCCGGCGTGGCTCAACTTTGTGGTTACCGGCAAGGCGCGCACGCACATCCGTCACGCCTTGAAACTGCAGCGCCGTTCCGAGTCCATCAGCCTGGGCGAACGCCTGCTGAACAAGGTGCTCAACGGTTTCGACAGTGCGTTGGACAAGATCCCGCAAGAGCGCGTGCAAGCGATGCTCCACGAGTACCGCCAGGAAACCATCGAAGACCTGCTGGAAGATATCGGCCTGGGCAACCGCATGGCTTATGTCGTCGCACGCCGCCTGCTCGGCGAAGGCGAACAGCTGCCAAGCCCGGAAGGCCCGCTGGCGATTCGCGGCACCGAGGGCCTGGTGCTCAGCTACGCCAAGTGCTGCACGCCGATCCCAGGCGACCCGATTGTCGGCCACTTGTCGGCGGGCAAAGGCATGGTGGTGCACCTGGACAACTGCCGCAACATCACCGAAATCCGTCACAACCCGGAAAAATGCATCCAGCTGTCCTGGGCCAAGGACGTCACCGGCGAATTCAACGTCGAGCTGCGGGTGGAGCTCGAACACCAGCGCGGCCTGATCGCCCTGCTCGCCAGCAGCGTCAATGCGGCCGACGGCAATATCGAGAAAATCAGCATGGACGAGCGCGATGGCCGTATCAGCGTGGTCCAGCTTGTGGTCAGCGTCCACGACCGCGTGCACCTGGCCCGCGTGATCAAGAAACTGCGTGCCTTGACCGGGGTCATCCGCATCACCCGCATGCGCGCATAGCGCTTCAGCGAGCCCACTTATTACAAGGAGTCATTCATGACCAAGACTGTTATCACCAGCGACAAAGCCCCTGCTGCCATCGGCACTTACTCCCAGGCGATCAAGGCGGGCAACACCGTCTACATGTCCGGCCAGATCCCATTGGACCCAAAGACCATGGAACTGGTGGAAGGCTTCGAAGCACAGACCGTACAGGTCTTCGAAAACCTCAAGTCGGTTGCTGAAGCCGCTGGCGGTTCGTTCAAAGACATCGTCAAGCTGAACATCTTCCTCACCGACCTGAGCCACTTCGCCAAGGTCAACGAGATCATGGGCAAGTACTTCGAACAGCCCTACCCAGCCCGCGCCGCCATCGGTGTTGCCGCCCTGCCTAAGGGTGCACAGGTTGAGATGGACGCCATTCTGGTCATCGAGTAAAACACCCGGCGCAGCCCGCACAGGCTGCGCCGACTTCGTTTCGAAAGGATTTCATGATGCGCAAAGCGCTTGTAGCCTCATCAATGCTCGCCCTGTTGCTTAGCGGCTGCGCCAGCAACCCTGCGGACCTGGATGTGAGCGGCACCTGGATCAACCAGGCCGCCATCGATGCGGCAGCCAAGGGCGGCCCTTTGCGTGAAGCCTTGCAGAGCTTTGGCCCGAACCTCGAGTGGGAGGTCAATTCCAAGGCCTCGCAAGCGCGCTATTACAACGGTTTTGAAGTGGCCGAAGGCAAGTTGCTGGGTGAAAAATCCGGCGCCTGGAGCGTGGACTTCTACGGCAGTTCCGCCACCGAACTCAAGCGCAAAGGCAAGCAACTGCTGCAAGTGGCCAACGACAACGAGCCTGAACAGCTGTTTGCCCGCGCCAAAGAGCCCGCGCCGGACGGTGCGCCCATTGGCGCCAACTTCGAACGCGCGCTGTACGCGGCCTACATGGGCGGCGACTGGAAGATCGCCGACGGCTTCGGCAGCGGCGCCATCGTACAGTTCCAGGCCGACGGCAAGGTCGCGGGCCTGCCGAATGTCGATCGGTACTCGCTGTGCCTGGCGGGTGACTGCGCCTCCATGAGCGGTGGCTACGACAGCATCTGGCTGCAACTCAATGGCCAGGGCAACCCGTGGATCTTTGTGCGCAAGGGCAAGCAACTGGAGATTTTCCAGGCGGTGAATACCGCGCAGGCCGACGAAGTACCGCAGTTCACCCCCGGGCCCCGTCAATGGCTGCTGGTAAAACAATAGCCGCCATGCCGCAAATCCAAATGTGGGAGGGGGCTTGCCCCCGATTGCAGTACATCAGCTAATACAACTGTGGCTGACACTCCGCTATCGGGGGCAAGCCCCCTCCCACATTTTTTGACTGCGTTTCAGCCCTTGAGGATCGCAGCATAGCCTTCGCGATAAGTCGGGTAGGTCGGCGTCCAACCCAACGCTTTCGCCCGGGCATTGCTGCACTGCTTGCTGCCCGCCCGCCGCACACTGGCGTCCTCAGCCCACTCGGTCACCCCAAGGAATTCGCGCAACCAGCCCACCACTTCGGCCAGTGGCGCGGGCGCATCGTCAACGCCGATGTAGACCTTGTCCAACGCGCCGCCGCTTTCCACGTGCCGCAACAAAAACGCCAGCAAACCCGCTGCGTCCTCCGCGTGAATGCGGTTGCCATATAAAGGTGGGTCGACTGCTACACGGTAGCCTTGGCGGACCTGAGTCAACAGCCATTCGCGGCCCGGACCGTAGATGCCGGTCAGGCGGACAATGCTGGCCGGGATGCCGCTGTTAAGCGCCACTTGCTCGGCCTCCAACATCACTTGCCCGGAATACCCCTTCGCCTGAGTCTCCGACGTTTCGTCGACCCACTCGCCATTCTGCTGCCCGTAGACGCTGCTGCTGGAGACAAACAGCAGGTGCTTGGGCTCCTGGCCATAGTCGCCCAACCACTCCAGTACATGTTTCAGCCCTTGTACGTAAGCGGCGCGATAACCGGCTTCGTCGTGATCCGTCGCGGCGGCGCAGTACACCAGGTAATCCACCCCGCCGATCGGCCAGGTGTCAGGGCAATCTTTCTTGAACAGGTCGCCGGCGATGCCAATCACGCCGTCGGGAAGCCGCGAAACATCGCGGCGCAGGCCATGCACCTCCCATCCGGAGGCGAGCAACTGGCTGGCCAGCCGACTCCCCACATCGCCACAACCCGCAATCACAACCGAAGGCGCTGACATCACAAAACTCCCTACTGAAAGGTCTAGGTTAGCCTTCGCAGATGACCGTCGGCCAGAAAAAGGGCAAATAAAGTTACTGTATTACTTCTGTTAACAAGAATTACTTGCAATAATAACCGCCCATTTGTCCTCGACCCCTGGGTCTGGAAGGACGATCACTCATTTTTTTACTCAGGTCCGGCCAGCATGACACGTAATACAACCCCCGCTTCGCCAACCAAGCGTCACAGCCCATCCCGCGCCTGGCGCGCGATTGCTGCGCTGCTGTTCAGCGTACTGCTGGCACCGACCGCCGCCTTCGCTGATGCCACCGCCCCCGCTACCCCGCCTGCAGCCGCAGCACCGGCAGCGCCTGCTACAGCGCCCGCTGCCACCGACCCGGCCCAGGCTGCTGATCCAGCCTCCGCCGACGACACCGGTGTGGTGCTGGAAGAAGACAACACCCTGGGCATGGCCCACGACCTGTCGCCATGGGGCATGTACCAGAACGCTGACGTGGTGGTGAAAGCCGTCATGATCGGCCTGGCCATCGCCTCAATCATCACCTGGACCATCTGGATCGCCAAAGGCTTCGAGTTGCTGGGCGCCAAACGCCGTCTGCGTAACGAAATCGTCCACCTGAAAAAGGCCACCACCCTCAAGGAAGCCAGCGAAAGCGCGACCAAGAAAGGCACCCTGGCCAACACGCTGGTGCACGACGCACTGGAAGAAATGCGCCTGTCGGCCAACGCCCGCGAAAAAGAAGGCATCAAGGAACGTGTGGCCTTCCGCCTGGAGCGCCTGGTGGCGGCCTGCGGTCGTAACATGAGCAGCGGCACCGGCGTTCTGGCGACCATTGGTTCCACTGCGCCCTTCGTCGGCCTGTTCGGTACCGTGTGGGGCATCATGAACAGCTTCATCGGCATCGCTAAAACCCAGACCACCAACCTCGCCGTCGTTGCCCCCGGCATCGCCGAAGCCCTGCTGGCGACCGCCCTGGGCCTGGTTGCCGCGATTCCTGCGGTGGTGATCTACAACGTCTTTGCCCGTTCGATTGCCGGCTACAAGGCTCAGGTATCGGACGCGTCGGCGGAAGTCCTGCTGCTGGTCAGCCGCGACCTCGATCACCTGCCTACCGAGCGCAGCTCGCAACCGCACATGGTGAAAGTGGGGTAATCGGCCATGGGCCTGCATTTGAATCAAGGCGACGACGAACTCGTCGAGAACCACGAAATCAACGTCACGCCGTTTATCGACGTGATGCTGGTGCTGCTGATCATCTTCATGGTGGCGGCACCGTTGGCCACCGTGGACATCAAGGTTGACCTGCCCGCGTCCAGCGCCAAGCCGGCACCGCGACCAGAGAAACCGATCTTCCTCAGCGTCAAGGCGGACCAACGCCTGTTCCTGGGCGAAGAGGAAGTCAAGGCTGAAACCTTGGGGCCGGTGCTCGACGCCAAGACCCAAGGCAAAAAAGACACGACGATCTTCTTCCAGGCCGACAAGGGCGTGGACTACGGCGACCTGATGAGCGTGATGGATGCCCTGCGGGCAGCCGGCTACCTCAAGGTAGGCCTGGTCGGACTTGAGACGGCAGCCAAGAAATGATCACGACGCGCCACAAACTGACGCGTTATGGCACCAGCCTCGCCGTCGTACTGGGCGTGCATGCCATCGCGATTGCTATCGCGCTTCATTGGTCGGCGCCGCGCACGGTGCAGTTGCCACCGGCCGCCATGGTCATCGACCTGGCCCCGATGCCAGCGCCACCACCGCCGGCACCGCCCAAAGTGGTAACGCCGCCGCAACCGCCTGCACCGGTAGAAGAGCTGCCCCTGCCGAAACTGGCCGAGGCCCCCAAGCCGACAATCCAGGTGCCCAAGCCGGTCAAGCCCAAGCCTAAACCGCAGCCGCCCAAGCCGGTGGAGAAGAAGATCGAGCCGCCCAAGGAGAAACCCTCCGAGGACCCGCCGAGCGACGCTCCACCGACCCAAGCGCCGGCTGAAAAATCGGCCCAACCGGTACCTGGCCCGTCGCCACAACAGATCGCCGCCAAAGCGTCCTGGGAAGGCACCCTGCTGGCACACTTGCAGAAGTACAAGAAATACCCGCCAGGTGCCCAGGCCCGTGGCAAGGAAGGCTTGAACCGCCTGAAGTTCGTGGTGGATGCCGACGGTAACGTGCTTTCCTACGAGTTGGTCGGCCGCTCCGGCAACGCCGACCTGGACCGTGCCACGCTGGACATGATCCGTCGTGCCCAGCCTCTGCCCAAGCCGCCGGCGGACATGCTCAAAGGTGGCAGCATCGAGATCGTTGCACCGTTCGTGTACAACATCGAGAAACGCCGCCGCTAAAGGCACACAGGAAGCAATGTGGGAAGGGGCTTGCCCCTCCCACATTTTGGTTGCATCGCACAAGAAAATTCCCGACTACTCCCCGCTCAATCCCTACCAAACTTCTGATAACGTGCGTCTATCGATTGCAGCCGGTATGCTTGGCCCGCAACCTCATGGACGCCCGCTATGACTCTTACAGAATTACGCTACATCGTTACCCTCGCCCAAGAGCAGCATTTCGGCCACGCGGCCGAGCGTTGCCACGTCAGCCAGCCGACGCTGTCGGTGGGCGTGAAAAAGCTTGAAGACGAACTCGGTGTGCTGATTTTCGAGCGCAGCAAGAGCGCCGTGCGCCTCACCCCGGTGGGTGAAGGTATTGTGGCCCAGGCACAGAAGGTGCTGGAGCAAGCACAGAGCATTCGCGAGCTGGCCCAGGCCGGCAAGAACCAGCTGACCGCACCGCTGAAAGTCGGCGCCATCTACACCGTCGGCCCGTACCTGTTCCCGCACCTGATTCCGCAACTGCACCGCGTCGCGCCGCAGATGCCGCTGTATATCGAAGAAAACTTCACCCACGTGCTGCGCGACAAACTGCGCAACGGCGAGCTGGACGCAATCATCATCGCCCTGCCGTTCAATGAAGCCGACGTGCTGACCCTGCCGCTCTACGACGAGCCGTTCTACGTGCTGATGCCGGCCTCCCACCCGTGGACGCAGAAAGACACCATCGACGCCGGCCTGCTCAACGACAAGAGCCTGCTGCTGCTCGGCGAAGGTCATTGCTTCCGCGACCAGGTCCTCGAAGCCTGCCCGACCCTGACCAAAGGCAACGACGGCGCCAAGCACACCACCGTGGAATCCAGCTCCCTGGAAACCATTCGGCACATGGTCGCGTCGGGCCTGGGCATCTCGATCCTGCCGCTGTCGGCGGTGGACAGCCATCACTACGCCCCCGGCGTGATCGAAGTGCGCCCACTCACGCCGCCGGTGCCGTTCCGCACCGTGGCGATCGCCTGGCGCGCCAGCTTCCCACGGCCAAAAGCCATTGAGATCCTCGCCGACTCGATCCGCCTGTGTTCGGTGGCCAAGCCGCCTGCTGCGAGTTAAGCAAGGGTATGACTGAGCTGTCGCAGGTGTCGGTGACGGCACTCAAGGGTGTCGGTGAAGCCATGGCCGAGAAGCTGGCCAAGGTCGGCCTGGAGAACCTCCAGGACGTGCTGTTCCACCTGCCCTTGCGCTATCAGGACCGCACCCGCGTAGTGCCCATCGGCCAGTTACGCCCTGGGCAGGATGCGGTGGTCGAAGGCACCGTCAGCGGTGCCGACGTGGTCATGGGCAAACGCCGCAGCTTGGTCGTGCGGCTTCAGGACGGTACCGGCGGCCTCAGCCTGCGCTTCTACCATTTCAGCAACGCGCAGAAGGAAGGCCTCAAGCGCGGCACCCGCGTGCGCTGCTACGGCGAAGCGCGGCCCGGTGCGTCAGGCCTGGAGATCTATCACCCGGAATACCGCGCCATCACCGGGGATGAACCGCCGCCGGTCGACACCACGCTCACCCCGATCTACCCGCTCACCGAAGGCCTGACCCAGCAACGCCTGCGCCAGCTGTGCACGCAGACGCTGACGATGCTCGGCCCGAAAAGCCTGCCCGACTGGCTGCCTGAGGAACTGGCTCGCGACTATCAATTGGCGCCGCTGGACGATGCGATTCGCTACCTGCATCACCCGCCCGCCGACGCCGATGTCGACGAACTGGCCCTCGGTCATCACTGGGCGCAGCACCGCCTGGCCTTCGAAGAGCTGCTGACCCATCAACTGTCCCAGCAACGCCTGCGCGAAAGCATGCGCTCCCTGCGCGCGCCAGCGATGCCCAAGGCCACGCGTCTGCCCGCGCAGTACCTGGCCAACCTCGGTTTTGCCCCGACCGGCGCCCAGCAGCGCGTGGGTAACGAGATCGCTTATGACCTCAGCCAGAAAGAACCGATGCTGCGCCTGATCCAGGGCGACGTCGGCGCGGGCAAAACCGTGGTCGCCGCCCTCGCCGCGCTGCAAGCGCTGGAAGCCGGTTACCAGGTGGCGCTGATGGCGCCGACCGAGATCCTGGCCGAGCAACACTTCATCACCTTCAAGCGTTGGCTCGAGCCGCTGGGCCTGGAAGTCGCCTGGTTGGCCGGCAAGCTCAAAGGCAAGAACCGCGCATCCGCACTCGAACAGATCGCCGGCGGCGCACCGATGGTGGTGGGCACCCACGCGCTGTTCCAGGACGAGGTGCAGTTCAAGAACCTGGCCCTGGTGATCATCGACGAACAGCACCGTTTCGGCGTGCAGCAGCGCCTGGCCCTGCGCCAGAAAGGCGTGGGCGGGCGCATGAACCCGCACCAGTTGATCATGACCGCCACACCGATCCCGCGCACGCTGGCCATGAGCGCCTACGCCGACCTCGACACCTCGATCCTCGACGAACTGCCGCCTGGCCGTACGCCCGTCAACACCGTACTGGTCACCGACACCCGGCGTGTCGAAGTGATCGAGCGCGTGCGCGGCGCCTGTGCCGAAGGTCGCCAGGCCTACTGGGTCTGTACGCTGATCGAAGAGTCCGAAGAGCTGACCTGCCAGGCCGCCGAAACCACCTACGAAGACCTGACCAGCGCCCTCGGCGAGCTTAAGGTCGGGCTGATCCACGGGCGCATGAAGCCTGCGGAAAAGGCCGCGGTAATGGCCGAGTTCAAGGCCGGCAATCTGCAACTGCTGGTGGCCACCACGGTGATCGAAGTAGGCGTGGACGTGCCCAACGCCAGCCTGATGATCATCGAAAATCCCGAGCGCCTCGGCCTGGCGCAGTTGCACCAGTTGCGCGGACGTGTCGGCCGGGGCAGCGCGGCCAGCCATTGTGTGCTGCTCTACCACCCGCCACTGTCGCAGATCGGTCGTCAGCGCCTGGGCATCATGCGCGAAACCAACGACGGTTTTGTCATCGCCGAGAAGGACCTCGAACTGCGTGGGCCCGGCGAAATGCTCGGCACCCGCCAGACCGGCCTGCTGCAATTCAAGGTCGCCGACCTGATGCGCGACGCCGATTTACTGCCCGCCGTACGCGATGCCGCGCAAGCCTTGCTCGAACGTTGGCCGGAGCATGTCAGCCCGTTGCTGAATCGCTGGTTGCGCCATGGGCAGCAATACGGCCAAGTGTGACGCCTGACTCACTTAACCGACCAACATAGGTAGCAAGCTGGTTATACTCCAATGACTGTAAGAAATTGGATCAGGCCATGTCAGAAGTTGCCCTCGCCACAGCCCCACTGACCGCCCCGCCGGTCATTCGGGCTCTGCTCGCAAAACTCGCCATCCCCTATACGGAAGTCGCGGATCTACCGGGCCTGAATCCTGCGCGAAAGGTCCAGGCCGTGTTGCTGGAAGATGCGGTGGGCGCACTGATGGTGCTGTTCCCGCAGAACCAGTTGCTCGACCTCAACCGCCTCACCGAACTGACCGGTCGCCGCCTCATTGCCGTGTCGCCGGAGCGCGTCGCGCGCATGCTGGGCAAACATGACCTGAGCCTGCTGCCAGGCCTGCCGCCCCTCACCAGCTCACCGTGCCTTTACGAAGGCAGCCTGCTCAATGAGCCGAACCTGCTGGTGCATTCGGGCGAAGCCGGGCTGCTGCTGGAAATCGCCAGCGACGACTTCAAGACCATGCTGACCAAGGCCAGCGCCGCTCAATTCGGCGAGCCGCTGAGCAACATTCGCCCGAACCTCGACCGCCCAAACGACGACCGCGAGGAAATCACCCAGGCGATGCAAGCGTTCACCGCGCGCCGCATCCAGCAACGCCTGGAAGCGACCATCGAGATTCCACCGCTGGCCGACACCGCGCAGAAGATCATCAAGTTGCGCGTCGACCCCAATGCCACCATCGATGACATCACCGGCGTGGTCGAGACCGACCCGTCCCTGGCCGCGCAAGTGGTGAGCTGGGCCGCGTCGCCCTACTACGCGTCGCCGGGCAAGATCCGCTCGGTGGAAGATGCCATCGTGCGCGTGCTGGGCTTTGACCTAGTGATCAACCTGGCGCTGGGCCTGGCCCTGGGCAAAACCCTGAGCCTGCCCAAGGACCACCCACACCAGGCCACGCCATACTGGCACCAGTCCATCTACACCGCCGCCGTGATCGAAGGCCTGACCCGCGCCATGCCCCGCGCCCAGCGCCCGGAAGCCGGCCTGACCTACCTGGCCGGTCTGCTGCACAACTTCGGTTACCTGCTGCTGGCCCACGTGTTCCCGCCGCACTTCTCGCTGATCTGCCGCCACCTGGAGGTCAACCCGCACCTGTGCCACAGCTATGTCGAGCAACACTTGCTGGGCATCAGCCGCGAGCAGATCGGTGCCTGGTTGATGCGCTACTGGGACATGCCGGACGAATTGTCCACCGCCCTGCGCTTCCAGCACGACCCGACCTACGACGGGCAATATGCTGAGTATCCGAACCTGGTGTGCTTGGCGGTGCGCTTGTTGCGCAGCCGGGGGATTGGCTCCGGGCCGGACGAGGCGATTCCGGACGCGCTGCTTGAGCGCCTGGGCTTGAGCCGTGACAAGGCTGAGGAAGTGGTGGGCAAAGTGCTGGATGCTGAAGTGCTGTTGCGCGAGTTGGCGTCCCAGTTCAGCCAGGGCTGAATCGGTAGTGTGTTAGACCACTGTCGGGGGCAAGCCCCCTCCCACAGGTTGATCTGCGAGCACAGTCAAGTGTGGGAGGGGGCTTGCCCCCGATGAATCCACCTCGGTCTACTTCTTTTTCTTCGGCTTCAAATACTTGGTCAACCCCTGGAACCAGATCACCAGCGCCGGGTTGCCCTTGATCTGGATCGACTTGTCCTGAATCCCCGTCATGAACGCCAGTTGCTTGTTCTTCGCCTGCATCGTGGCGAAGCCGTAGGCGGCGTCCTTGAACGCGATAGCAAACGCCGGCGCCGGGTGAACACCCGAGCGACTGGTGATGCGCTGGTCTTTGACGATGAAGTGACGGGCAACCTTGCCGTCGAGGGTCTGCAGCTGGAAGGCCAGGTCTTTGTCACCCAGTTGCTGCTGGAAGGCGGGATTGGTGCGGCTGGCTTTGCCCATCATCAGGCCCAGCACCCACAGGAGAAGACGAAATTTCATGCACACGGCCTCGGTGTAATTATTGAGTGGCCGCAGCAGTTTAACGATTTGCAAAAAGAACGCCACCGATCTAGCGCTTTAGCGGAAGATCGGCTGGCGTTTGACGCTTATAGCAGCATTTTACTTAAACGTTTGGGCAAGGTACCGGCGCCCAGTCGGCCAGGTTCGGATCGCGGCAGCTGCCTTCGAGCTGAGCTTTACCGGCGCTGGCGACCTTCTTGCTTTCATCTTGCTTGGTCTGGGCGGTCTGGAAGGTCTTCTCGGTGCTCACCGCTTCTGTTGGTACGGTTGGAAGAACCGGCTTTTTAGGCGGTTTGGTGCCTGTGCCTTTCTTCTTGCCCGATGTCACAGCGGGTGTTACATCGGCCTTGGCCACGGTGACCACGTCGGTACGCTGTACGCCAACCTGTTGCAGGTCTTTCTCGTAGGCCTGGGTGTAGTTGTTCAGGTCTTCGGCGGCTTTACCGTTGACCGCAACGATCAGGTCATTGGATTCCTTCAGGCCCGAGACGATTTCCGCCAGGCGCTTGCGGCCTTCGGTGTCGTTGACGGTCTTGGCTTTGCGATCAGCCACCAACTTGGTGAACGCGCTCTGGTAGCACTGCTGGGACGCCTTGGCGTACGCAGTGCTGCGGTCGATGTCAGAGGCGCTTTTGTTCACGTCAGCCGCATACGAGGCAATACGCTGGTTGTCATCGGCGATCTGCTTCTGACGTTCGGTGTAGTAACCCGCCGCGCCGCCGGCCAACGCGCCGCCTGCAGCACCGATGGCGGCGTTACGGCCACGTTTTTCCTTGTCGCCTGTGAGGGCGCCCAGCAGTGCACCGCCGGCAGCGCCGATGGCCGCACCGGTCACGACCGACTTGGTCATGTCCGAATCAGTCGCGCGCAGGTGCTGCACCGGCTCGTAGCAGTTCGGGTAGTACTCGACCTTGGTGCTCGACGTGACCTTGGAGGCCGGCGACGTGGCGCAACCGGTCAGCACAGTGCTGAAACCGGCTGCGATCAGCAGCAAGTGACGCTTGGAAACCGCCTTACGGGAAAAAAGCATAAGTGTGTTCTCGTTTAAGTTTGACTTGCCCAGCACGGCTCACCGCCGCCTGAGTCCCTTCCAAGCTCGCCATACAGCCAGCGATCATCGCTGACCGCTCGCTGCGAGCAATTCCTTCAAGATCGTCGCCGGGTCGGCCCGCTGTTGCTTGCGGTAGTTGCCGACATGGCGAACGAACAGTGTTGCGCGCGTCACCAGGCTCTTGCCGAGCACAGGCTTGCGATCCAACTCTTCCTTGATCCGTTGAAACTGCGCCTGGATCACCGCATCGGTGTAACGCGTGCCGGTGGCCAGGTTGTCGATATAAATCGCCACCGCGCCATCAAGCGCACTGCGACCATTGGCGATGGCCATGTCGAACAGCTGCGCGCTGGCCTCGTCCTTGTTGTCCAGGGCCTGCTGGCGACTCTTCTGCAGGTTGGCCAGGCGAATGTTGTAGTTGGCGATGGTCTCGGCCACCAGCGCGGCCGACTGAATCAGGTTGCCCGCCGCTTCTTCACGTTGCTGGGCGATCAGCGAGACATTGCGCTTGAGCTCTTCGTTGACCAGCCCCAGCTCAGCTTGCAGCTTGGGATCGACACTGGCGGCGATGATGCTGTCCAGGCGCTTGGTCGGGTCCTGGGCGTCGTCGATGGCGTCGGTCAGCGAGGCCAGGCGGCCCTCTTTCTGCCACTGCGCGAACAGCTCCTTGTAGCGCGAACGCGGTGCCGACAGCGCACCAATCGCCACGCGGAAACCCGTGGTCTCGTTGCTTTGCTCGGTGCCGTCGGCGGCAAACAGCGGGTACTCGCGGCGCATGCCGGTGAACAGCGTGCCCTCGCCTTCCAGGTAGTTGCCGCCCTTGACCACAAAGCCGCCGTAGGTGCCCTGACGGCGCCCCGCGTGGACCAATTGGAAGGACTCCTGGACCATTTCGGCCGCGTTGCCGATCACATCGAACAGGCCGATCGGGTTGGGCAATTTGGTGCCGATGGGCATCAGGCGCGCAGCCTGGCCAGTGCCGCCGGCCACTTGGTTGAACACGGCGTAATCGCCGAGCGGGCCGTCACTGTCACTGCCTTCGACGCGGCGGGGGAACAGGCGCCCTTCCAGGTCCTGGCGGCTGACCGCATGGCCACCGCGCGCGGCGAATTCCCACTCCACTTCGGTGGGCAGGCGCACAAAGCCCAAGCCGCCGTCATCCGCCGACGAGCCACGACCGCTGACCGGCAGCAACTCACGGTGGTATTTCATCAACCAGGCGCTGTACACCGCCGAAAAGCGCTCGGCTTCAAAGCGCGACAGCTTGACCTTGGGCAAGCGCCCGGCCATGCCGGTCGGCGCATCGCACGCCGGTGCCGGTTCGCCGCTGGCCAGCGACTGTGCCTGCGACATCACTTGGGCGTACTGGCGGGCGGTCACTTCGTACTTGCCGATGAAGTACAGCATCGGTTTGAGCGGGGTCTTGGCGTCGGTCTTCGGCATCAGCGGCGCGATGACTTTGTTCCAGTCTTTGGGCAAGTCCTTGAGGGTGAACTGGCCGTTGATGAAGTCACGGCGGTAGCCGGAAATAAACGACTGCTGATAGCCCGCCTCGCCTTCGGAAAAGGGGTAGCCGAGGCTGATCTCGCGGTCATCCAGGGTGCCCTGGGCCAACACGTAGGCGTAGCGGAACACCATGTTGCCTTCGCACGGCAGCGGCAGGCTGACGTCGCCTTCCAACGGTTTGGGGTTGTCGAGCTTGTCACTCGCCTCATCGGCCCAGGCCATCGAGGCCAGGGTCAGCGCCACGCAGGCGCCCAGTAACTTATACATCTCTGATTCCTTCAGAAGCCTGGATCCGCGCCACTCGCCAACCGCCACAGGCCGCCGCCACGGCGCTGACGCCCATGACTGCAACCAGGGCCAGGCCGTAATGACGCGCCAACAGATGGCTGGCGTATTCGCCCGGCACCTGCACAAATAACTGATTCAACGCCGCCTCGGCCACGCCATACAGGCCGGCACTGAGCACGGCAGCAAAACCTGCGCTGTACAGCGCCTGCACCACCACAAACAGCAACAGCCCACCCGTCGAGAACCCCAACAGGCGCAACACCGACAATTCCCGACGCTTGCGCGCCACAGCCGCGAGGGCCCCGGCAAAGATCGCCGCAAACGCACCCGCCACCGCCAAACCGCCAATCATCCAAAACACGATCGACAGGTTGCGGCTCAACGACTGCACCTGGGCGATGGTCTGGGCCTGGGTCGACACCAACAGGTTCTGACCGGCGAAAAACACCCGCAGCGGTTCCACATCGACGAGGTGACGGGCGTACAGGCGGAACGCCGGGTACACACGCTGCTCGGTCACACCAACCGCCTCCCCGACCCAGCCCAGCGCCGGTACTGCACGACCATCACGGTAATCTTCTGCTGCTTCCAGCAATTTCAAATCGGCAAACAACCCGTCACGGGCGAAGGCCTCCAGCGGCAGTACCGCCAGCACCTGCAAGCGCGTGCGCTGGGCTTCCACGCGCCCCGCCACTTGCCGGGCAAAACTGGTTTCCAGCCAATCCCCGGGCCGCGCCGCCAGCTTCTCGGCGGCGGTGTGACTCAGCACGATCTGGTCCAGGCCCCGAGGCAACGGCAAGCCGTTCAACAACGGATCGCCCGACGCCGTCGGCAGCATCTCCAAGCTCAACGAGCCCACCTGCGCTGTTGCCGCAATCTGCCGCGTGCGCGGTACGGCAAACGCTACATCGCTGCGCTGGCCGAGCTGCTCGATAAAGGCGCTGCTGAATCGACCACCGCCCAGCGGAATAATTTCACGGGTGGCGGGGTCAGTCTCCAAACGTTCGGTCAAACTGCTAACCAGTCCAAATTTCAGGCCGAATAACACCAGCAACGGGGCGATCACAGCGACCAATGCCAGCACCGAACAGGCCGACAGCCACGCGTCGTTGCGGTAATCCTGCCAGGCGAGCGACGCGACCAAGCCGATGCGCATCAGCACGCCTCCCCGAGGGTCGCGGTGACGCCGCCGTCGGTGTCGCGACGGCAACTGATGCGCCGCACCTGCAAGCCACTGGCGCGGGCCAATGGTTCGTCATGGGTGGCGATCACACACGCGGCGCGGTGCTCACGAGCCTGGGCCAGCAGCGCCTGCATCACGCGCTCGGCGTTCAGCGGGTCAAGGGACGCGGTGGGTTCATCCGCCAGCACCAGCTGCGGCGCATGGGCCAGGGCGCGGGCGCAGCTGACGCGCTGGCGCTGCCCCACCGACAACGCGGCCGGTTTCTTGGCCAACTGGTCACTGATTTCCAGTTGCTCGGCCAGGCGCAACACGCTGCCGTCGTCCTTCAATCCCAGCAGTTGCCGGGACAAGGCGATGTTGTCGCGCACGTCGAGAAACCCCAGCAGGCCACCGGTCTGCAGCACATACCCCAGATGCTGGCTACGCAGCGCGGCCAACGTGGACTGCTGCTCGCCGCGCCACAACCCGGCGATGTCGTGCTGATGGAAATCGAACTGCCCGACCTGGTCCGGCGCCAAGACCAGCGCCAGCAGGTCCAGCAACGTGCTTTTGCCGCAACCGCTGGGCCCGACAATCGCCAATTGCTCACCCACGCGCAGCGTCAACGCCGGGATCACCAAGCGATAGCGCTGGCTACCGACGCCCCGGCTCTTGTGCACCGCGCTCAGGTTCAGCATCACGGCAACGTCGACAACGGCACGCGGTACAACGCATCGCCCGGCTCGGCATCGCCGAAACGGACCCAGTTGGCCACGTCATTGTGGAAGGTTTCATAGAGGCGGATCTTCGAATCCAGCTCGTCGATAAAGTCTTCCTGCTCGGCCACGCTCAACGACAACCACAGGTCCTGAGTCATGTTCAGCGACTTGCTGCGGTACGGCAGGCCTTCCAGGTATTCACCAAGAATGCCGCCGTCGGCCAGGTTGCCGCCCTTGCGCAGGGCCTGCGGGTCGCGGCTCATGTAGGCCGAGGCGCTGGCGATTTCCTGGAAGAAGTCCTTGGGCGAAGTCTGGGTCTTGCGCGCCGCGTCGACGATCAGTTTCAACGACTGTTGCAGGTCGTTGAGCTGCAATTTGGTCAGCATCACGCACACCTGGAACGCCGGCAGTGCCGGGTTGGTCAGGTCGCGGTCGGCGGTCCAGGCGCTGACCAGTTGCGGCGCCTGGCTCGCGGCTTTGCGACCGAGGAAATCCATGTGCATGGCGTAGCCGACGGCTGCGGATTTATCCGCCAAGGTTGGCGCGGAACTCAACAACGGCACTGGCTGCGGCGTATTGCTGCGTACCTGATGAACAAGGTTGGCGAACACCGTGCCGATTTCGTCCACACGCTCGCCCAATTTACGCACGTCGCCACCCGGCACCGGCGTGTAGAGGTCGCCGATCTGCGGGTTGGCGTCGGCGGTAAGGATGCGGTACTGGCTCTCGGCACCGGCATGGGTTTTCTTGCCGGCGTCGGTGCGCAGGTGCAGGGCGTAGATCTTGATCTGCTTGCCCAGCGCCGCCTGGCGCACTTCGGCTTCGTTCATCTGGGTGGCGGCAAACGGGTCGTTCTTGCGCAGCGCGCCTGCGTCGGTGACCAGCAGGATAATGCGCCCGCCGTAGCCGGACCAATCCATGCCATCCACCGCCTGCATCACCCCGGCGAACGCGTCTTCGTTGAACGAATGGCTGGACACCGTGGATGCCTTGACCTGGCGCGCCATGTCGAGGAAGCGTTGCGGGTCGCGGCCCTGGTCGAGGCTGATCAGGGTCTTAGCCACGTACTCCAGGCCTGGGGTTTTCTTGATACTGCTGCGAAAGCCCACCATGCCGAAACTGACACTGTCCAACTCGCCACGCTCGGCGATGCGGGTTTGCAGTTCGTGCACCACGTCGCGAATCTGGTCGATGTAGGGCTGCATCGACACGGTGGTGTCGACCACCAGCACCACGGCGGTCCGGAAGGCGTCGGCGTTGGCCTTGATCACCGGCGTCGAGGGCTTGACGGCCGCGCTGCTGCCGGGGTCGATGGAGGCCACATTGAGCAACTGCACCGGCTGGCCGTTTTCGTCAAAGCTCTCTTTGGAATCGAAGATCGGCAACAGGTAGAACTGGTTCTGCGGCACCGCGCTGGCCGTCGGTTCCAGGGCCAGTATCTGGCTGTTGTCTTCGCTGTTTTTCTGCGCCTTGGCCAGCACGCCTTTGGCGGCGGCCGGGTCGGCCAACAACTTCTCTACTTCGCCGGATTGGCGCAGGAACATCACGGGCGCCCGGCCCGAACGTTCGGTGAACTTGAGCACCAGGCTCTGTTTCCAGTCGCTGACGTGTGACGCCGGCAACCAACCGTCGCTGCGCCCATCGGTGGCGGCACCGACGCGTACCCACGGGCTGCCGTCAACGTCCTTGCGTTGGTAGACATAGAGCACGGAAAACGCCGGCAGGGCTTTGCCCGGCGCGCTGCCTGCGTCAGAGGAAAGCTTGGCGCCCGGCTTACTCAGGACGCGCTGGAACAGTGTCTTCTTACCTGCCATCAATAACGGACGCTGGCCGCCGTCGACGTCGGGAACAGGCGGCGCCACCGTCGGCACCACCGCAGCCGGCGGCTTGGCGACGGGCTTATCGCTACCGCTCAACCACCAGTAACTGGCACCACCGATGGCCAAGGCCACCGCCACCGCAACCGCCGCCAGCGCCATCACCGGCCCACGGCGCTGCTCGGACACGGCGTTGTGTTGCGTCGGTGTCACCACCGGCTGGCGCGCGACAGGTTGCGGCTGTGGTTTATCGGTCGGAATATCGATAGTGACCGGGGTCATGCCCGCCAGGTCGAAGCTCAGCGGGATGGGCAGCGGCCGCACCAAGGTGGCCTCCGGCGACTCCGCCGGCAGGTTATCCAGGGCCTGCAACAACGCCGCTGCATCCGGGAACCGTTCCGCCGGGTCCTTGGCCAACAGCTTGCGCAGCACCTCCTGGTAGCGACCGTGGTGCACCGGCAGTTCCGGCAATGGCTCGGTCAGGTGCGCCAATGCCGTGGACAGCGCGTCGGTGCCGCTATACGGCAGCTTGCCGACGAGGATTTCATACAGCACCACACCCAACGCGTACAGGTCGGCACGGCCATCGATCTCCTGGCCCCGCGCCTGTTCCGGGCTCATGTAGCTCGGCGTGCCCACGGCAAACCCGGCCTGGGTGAACTGGGTGCGGTCGTCCAGCGACTTGGCGATACCAAAGTCGGACAGTACCGCCGTGCCATCAGCGCGAAACAGAATGTTCGCCGGTTTCACATCGCGGTGCACCAGACCTTGGGCATGCGCATAGCCCAGCGCCGAGGCGATCTGGCGAATCAGCGTCACGCCCTGCTCCGGCGTCAACCCAGCGGCGATGCGCTCCTTGAGCGTACCGTTGGGCAGGTATTCCATGGCCATGTAATACAGCTCACCGACGTTGCCGATGTCATGGATGGTCACCGTGTGCGGGTGCGACAAGCGCGCCAGGGTCTTACCCTCGCGCAGGAAGCGTTCGCAGAAGCTCGGGTCGGCCGCCAGCGCCGCCGCCATCACCTTCAACGCCACCTTGCGCTCCAGCGAGCGCTGGGTCGCCAGGTACACGCTGGCCATCGCGCCTTCGCCGATCTCGCCTTCGATGTCGTAGCCGGGGATGACGATGTTCATGGCGATACCTTCACGACGATGGCGGTGATGTTGTCCGGCGCGCCCCGGTTGAGCCCCAGGTGCACCAGGCTGCGCACGATTTCATCCGGCGCGTCATGGCTGAGCACTTCGCGGATCTCATGGTCTTCGACGGTCTTGTTCAAGCCGTCGCTGCACAGCAGGTAGCTGTCACCGGGGGCGATCAGCAGGTCGACCACCGCCAGGTCCAAGTGAGCCTCCACGCCAATGGCGCGGGTGACGATATTGGCGCGTGGGTGGACGCGGGCGTCGGCTTCGCTGAGCAGGCCGCTGTCTTGCAGGTCCTGGACGTAGCTGTGGTCGCGTGAGATGCCTTCGAGCACACCGTCGCGCAAGCGGTACAAGCGACTGTCGCCGGCCCACAGGCACACGCCGCGCAGGCCTCGGGCGGCCAACAGCACCACGGTACTGCCCATCATGGTCACGCCACGATGGGCGGTTTCTTCGCGCACGGCTGCGTTGATGCGGATCAGGTCGTTGCGCAGCGCCGCCGTGTATTCATCCAGCGAGCGCCCCACCGGCACGCTGCGCAGGCTGTCGACGATCAGGCTGCTCACATAGTCCCCCGCCGCATGCCCGCCCATGCCGTCGGCCACCACCCACAGACGATTTTCCGGCAGGTCCAGGCAGGCGTCTTCGTTGACCTGGCGGACCATGCCCACATGGCTTTTGCTCGCGGATTTGTACGTCGACCCCATCTACACCACACCTTCTTGTCCGAGCAAAAACTGCGCAAAATCGCTGGCGGCAGGCAGGCCCTGACACCGCAACAAACCTGGGGAAATCGCCTGCGAGCCCCGGCCCCACCACAGGCTCGCGCCGTCGCAGGCCAGTTCGGCGAGCGCGGTCATGCGCTGGTGCGGTTCAGTGGCGGCCACCCGTTGCAGACCGGCGAAACGGCTGTCCTGCGCGCGTAGCTCGCTCGCCGGGAAACCCAGGCTATCGAGACCGTCATTGAAGCCTTCGAAGGTGGCACCAGTATCCAAGGTGCTGAGCAACAGCGCTTCGGCCTGCTCGAACCAGCTGTCCGGCCCGCCCACCAGCGAGGCTGGGTTGGTGGCGTGATCGAGCAACGCCACCACCGCCAGCGGAAAGTAGCGGCCGACCCGATCGATGCTCGGCATCACCACGCCCGCCGCCGCGTCCGGCCCACACACGCCGGGCGCCAGCACAAAGCGCCACAGCGGGCTGACCAGGTACGTGTTGAGCCAATCAGCGCCGAGGCTGTTTTGGCTGGCAAGCAAACCCGCCGCCAGCCAGCTGTCCCACGGGCCGATAAAACTCTGGGGCAAGGCGCGGCTGACAAAATCACCGCGGCTGGCCAACTTGCCGTAGAAACCCAGCGCCGTCATAGCCGCTCCGGCAGGCTGAAGCCGCTGAGCACGCGGCTCTTGAACGGGTTGAAGGCACTGTTGGCGCGCAGCTCGTAGGCGATGCTCGCACCGTCGACGCGCAGGCGCAGGTTGAAACGGTCCGGCGAATTACCGGCGGTGAGGTCCGATTGCTCGAGCAAGCGGAACCAGGCCCACGGCCCGTCCAGGGTCACGCCCGAACGGCCACTGGCCGATGGCGGCATGATCGAAATGCGCACCACGCCAATGCTGCCAGGGTTCGGCCATTGCATCGCCACCGGGCGGCTGGGGCCATGGTCGTAGCTCAATTGCTGGCCGTCGAGGTCAAGCAAAAACTGCGTGATAGTCGGGTCCATCGACACCGGCTTGAGTTCGAACCGCACTATCGGCTGGGTCCCCCCGGCGCGGAAGAACGCATCGCGGATCGTCGCCGCACGCTGGAAGGTTTGCAGCACACCCGGTGCAATCCCGAGTTTCTGTGCGGCGCCCGGCTGCCAGCGCCAAGTCTGCGCGGAGGTGTCCACGTAGGGCTGCAGGTACTTGCGGAAGTAGTTGTCCATCACCCCGCCCACCCCGAAGAACTGGCCGAAGTCATCCAGGGTGGCATCCCGCGCACTGCCCGGCGACATCGGGTAACGCCCGGCCAGCGACTGGCGATACACGTTGACCACTTCACTGACCCAGGCCGCGTTCAACTGGTTACGCACGCCGCCCATCATGCTGTTGGTGGTGGAGTTGACCACCGACTTGACCATGCCCTGCACCAACGGCGGCTGGCGCTCGGCATTCAGGCTGACCCGTGTGGCCGCAGCCGCCGCCTGGTTCTTTGCCTCGCCGAGCAACGCATCGCCGCTGGCACCTACCATGGCGCTGACCTGCACATACAGTGCATTCATGTCGGTGAGCAGGCCATCGATGGCCGCCGGCTCGCCTTCGTTCTTGCTGACGATGCTGTTGAGTTCGGCGAAGTGCGCGGTCACCGGATCATCCGCCGCGACGGGCGTATTGGCGGTCGGTTGCTCCTGGCCGAGCAGGCTGCCCAGGCGCTCCTTGAGCTTGTCGACGCCCCCTTCCACCGGCACACCTTTGGCGGCCAGCTGCCGTTCTTCGGCTTGCAGATCGGTTTCCTTGGCCACGGCCACCAGCAGTTTTTTCAGCGGCGAGGTCGGGCCGGAAATCACCCGCAGCACGTCGGCCGCCTGGGCCACGCTGGTGATCGGCACGAAGTCGATGTCCGCGAGCAAGGCATCCCACTGGCGCTGGTAATCCTGGAAATACAGGCGGCGCACGTCGGCGGCCAAGCTCACCACGTTCTGTTGGTCGGCCTGTTCGTGGCCCAACACCCACTGCTCTTCGGCGAGGGTGCCGGTCTGGTTCAGGCTGCTCAGCAGGAACGCCTGGCGATAGCCTTTGGCGGTGAAGAAACCACTCAACGGCTCGCCCAGCGGCTTGCCGCTTTTGCGGCTGAACACCAGCGCTGCGTCACGACCAGCGGCTTCGTTGATGCGAAAGTCCGGGATGCCTTCGGGCAGTTTCTGGCGCTTGACCCGGTCGTAGACGCGCTGGGCCACCGGCAGTTGTTGCAACTGGCGACGCAGGTCATCGATCAAACGTGGGTCGAGGCGTGCGCTCGGCGGATGGCGTTCGAACAGCGCCTGCAAATGCCCGGCCAGGGCCTGCCGTTGGTCCGCCGGCAGATCGCGGGGCAGGTTGCGGTCCCAGTCGAGGGCGATCCAGGCCTTGATGAAGTCCGGGTCGTAATGCTCGGTGTCAGCGAGCATCAGGTAGGCCTTGAGGCCTTCGTAGAGGAAGTCGGAATTGCCGCCACCGTGCAGTTGTTCTTCGATGCGCGTCACCAGGCGTGGCGCGAACACCGCGATCAACAGCTTGCGGTAAACACTGGCGGACTCGGCTTCAAGCATGTCGCCCTGGTACAGCCCGAGGCCTTCGGACCAGTTGGGCGAGTCGCCCGCCAGGTTCTTAACGGCGTTGAGCAACGGCAGCACGGCGAGGACGTCGCGCTGCGCCGGGCTCAGGTTCTGCACGGTCTGGCCCAGTGGCGCGACCTTTTGGTCGACCTGGGCGATATACGCCTGGTTGGCGCGGTAACTCACCCACCACAGGCCGCTGACCACCACGACCAGCGTCACGGTGGCGGCCAGCACGCCGCGCGCAATCCATTTGCGCCGACGCTCGACCTTCGGGTTCACCCCGACCAGGCCACGCTCGGCAAACGCCACCGCAGTGAAGAGTTTTTCGATGAAATAACTGCGCCCGGTGCCACTCTGGCGCGCCAGGTGCTGGCGGTCCAGGTTCATACTCTGGGCCATCGCACCGATCAGACGGTCAATCGGGCTGCCTTCCTGGGTACCGCTGGTGAAGTACACGCCGCGCAGCAACACGCGCTCTTCAAAGGCATTGGGTTTGAACACGCCTTCGAGGAAGCTTTGCAGGCAATCCTTCAACGCACCGAACTGCTGCGGGAAGCCATAGATCAGGTCGCGCCGCGCGGGGTCGCGTTCCTGTTGCAGGCGCTCCACCAGGCGTTCGTTGAGGCGCTGCTCCAGGCCGGCGAACTCGCTTTGCAGATGCGCCAGCGGGCTGTCGGTGTTTTTGCCGTCGTCCAGGGCAAAGGTCATGCCCCACACCTGGGCGCGCTCTTCCTTGCTGAGGTTGTCGAAGAACTCCATGAAGCCCGGCACCAGGTCGAGCTTGGTCAGCATCAGGTAGATCGGGAAGCGCACGCCCAGTTGGGTGTACAGCTCCTGAATACGCAAGCGGATGGCGGCGGCATGGGCGGCGCGTTCGGCGTCGGTGCCCAGCAACAGGTCCGACAGGCTGATGGCGATAAAGGCGCCATCGATCGGGCGGCGCGAGCGCTGCTTTTTCAGCAGGTCGAGGAAGCCCAGCCACGCGGCTTTATCCACCGTGGAGTTGCTGTCCTGAGTGGTGTAGCGGCCGGCGGTGTCGAGCAATACGGCTTGATCGGTGAACCACCAGTCGCAGTTGCGCGTACCGCCGACGCCGCGCACGGCACCGGCACCCAGCTGCGCAGCCAGCGGAAAATGCAGCCCGGAGTTGACCAGCGCCGTGGTCTTGCCCGAGCCCGGCGGGCCGATGATCACGTACCACGGCAGCTCGTAGAGGTTGCGGCGTTCATCGCCACCCAGCTTGGCCTTTTTCAGCAGCGCCAGGGCCTCGTCCATGCGCTGGCGCAGGGTGGTGAGTTCTTCGGCGGTGGCGGTGCTGTTGGGGTCGGCCGGGGTTTGCGCGGCCAGGCTGCGCATCACTTCGGCGGCCTGGCGGCGGGCCTGGATGATGCGGAACACGCGATAGGCAATCCATACCGCAAACACCAGGATGATCAGCGCCCAACGGCGCCCTTCCGGCACCAGCACATCGAGCAACGGCCCGACAAACCAGATGATCAGGCTCAGGGCGATCAGGCCCAGCACGGGGATCACCCAGCGAATCATGAAACTGAAAAACGCCTTCACTCGACGCCCTCCGCCAATACGGTGATTTCAACCCGACGATTGCGGGCACGGCCTTCGGCGGTGGCGTTGGTCGCCACCGGCTCGGTGTCGCTGCGGCCCTCGGCGCTGAAGCGGTCTGGCTGGCCGGTCTTGGCCGCGAGGATGTCCAGCACCGACTTGGCCCGCGCTTCGGACAGCGCCCAGTTGGACGGGAAACGCAGCGTGGCAATCGGGCGGTTGTCACTGTGCCCGGTCACCCGCACCTGGCCCTTGACCTTGCGGATGGCGTCGGCGATGCGCAGCATCAGCGGCTGGTAGTCATCGACGATGCTGGAGCTGGCGGACGCAAACAGCTCATCGCCACGGATGGTGACCACCGAACGGTCGACCGCATCTTCCACGGCAACGCGCCCCGCCTTGATGTCTTCCACCAGGAAGCCGGCCAGACGTGGGCGCTCGATGACTTTAGGCTGCGCCACCGGACGGTCGATGGCCTGCACCGGGATCTCACCCAGGGCATGGATATTCTTGAACACCGGCTCGGCATCCGACGCCAGCTTCAAACGCAAACCAAACAGCAACGCCAGCAGGAGCGCGACGCCGATGGCCACGGCGATCCACGGCGGCATGAATTGCGCCAGGCGATCACGGGCCACGGTCACGCCGCGCCAGTGCGGCGACAGCTCACGCTCGTGTTCACCCCGCGCACTGCGAATGGCCGCAGCGGTGCGCTCGCGCAGGGCTTCCAAGTGGCTGCGACCGTCGTTCATCACGCGGTAGCGGCCTTCGAAACCCAGGCACATGCACAGGTACAACAGCTCCAGCAGGTACAGGCGCTCCCGTGGGCTTTGCAGGCAGTGGTCGAGCAACTGGAAGACTTTTTCGCCACCCCAGGCTTCGTTGTGCACGGTGATCAGCAGGCTCTGCTTGCCCCAATCACTGGTGCTGCCCCAAGGCGTGCTCAATACCGCTTCATCCAGCGCGGTGCACAGCGCGTAACGGGCCAGCAGCACTTCGTTGCGGGCGATGCCGGCCGCTTCGGCGCGCTCTTCGAACTGGCGCAGGTAAGCCAACAACTGCGCGCGCAGGCTGGCCGGTGCCGGGTGGGCGATGGTGTTGCGCAGGCGCGTCAGCAGCGCCAGCAAGGGGCCGGCGGCGCTTTCCAGCGGGTTGAGGCCCTGGCTCTTGCCGGTGAGCATCGGCGCGGCCGGCATGGCCAGCGGCGAAGGTTCGGCACGCACCGGTTCCGGCGCCCGGCCACCCGGACGCGGCATGAACTGGGTGCGGTCATCATCATTGGGATGCATCGCGGATTATCCTCGGATCGCCCAGAAGGCCAGGTTCAAGCCCGGGAACTGCCCGGCGATATGGAAGGCAAAACCGCCGGAGTTGCCCAACTGTTGCCAGGCCTCGCTGCCGCGATCCAGCTCGTAATAGGTCGAGCCGGCGTGGTACGGCAGTTGGCGTGGCGCCACCGGCAGAGGCAACAGGCTGATGCCCGGCAGTTGCAGGTTGACCAGGTCGCGGATGTGCTCCACCGAGCCGACTTTGCTCTGCTGGCCGAAGCGCGCACGCAGGGTTTCACCGGGCACGTCGGCCCGCACCACGAGGATGAAGCTGGCGTTGTCGAGCAGGGTCTTGTCGGCCAGCATCGCCACGTGCACGCCGTAGGCTTTCTCGACAATCGGGATCGGCGTGGCCTTGCTGTCGATCAGCATCGACAGCGCTTCACGCAGCGCCGCCATCACCGGGGCAAAGCTCAGGGCCAAGTCGTCGTGCTGGTACTGCGGGTATTCCTGCGGGCGACGGCCCGAGGTGGAGAAGGTCGAGAACTCGCCGGCCAGGCTGACCAACTCACTGAAGAAGCGCTCCGGGTGCAGCGGGCTCAACTGGCTCAAATGCTGGATCAGCGGTTGGGCACGGTTGACCAGTTGCAGCAGCATGAAGTCGGCAATCTCCGACGCGCCACCGGCGCCCGAGGCAACTACGCGGCCAGCCAAAGCCTCGCCGCGCTGGTGCAGCAAGCCGAGCAGTTCACTGCGAAACGCCGTCAGCGGCTTGCTCGCGGCGACGTCCAGCACCGGCGGAATGTAAGTGTCGTCGAGCACCAGCGCACGGTCGGCGCGCTTTTCCTTGATGCGCACCAAGCCCACAGCGGCGTAATCGCTGATGCCATCCTGGGCAGTCAGCAGACGTAGGGCCCGTGAGCCCACGGCCACCGGGGCGCGATTTTCGAACGGGGCGTTGTCGTCGCGCACTTCGCGGACCTGGCTAACGTAACGCGCCGCTTCCAGGGCTTCGCCTTCATCCACGGTATCGCGGGCGCCGGCACGCTTGAGCGGCAGCGCCAGGTAAACCAGGCCGTCGCGCAGGTTGTCGTCAATATTCAACGGGCTCGGTGCCAGGTCGTCCTGGGGGATGTTGAACGGCGTACCGTCCGGCAGCAGGCCGCGCGCCGACACGATCGCCAGCTTGCCCTGGGCCAGCAGGCCCTGGTCGATCAGCAGCTCGGAAACCCCCCAGGCGCCGGCGGACAACGGGCGGCTGCGGGCGTCGATCAGGTTTTCCAGGTAACGGTCATGCTGCTGGAAGTGCTGCGTTCCGATGAACATGCCTTCCGACCAGACCACGCGATTGTTCCAGGACATGGGGGCTCCGATTGCTTCTTATTGAGCAGGGCTGGATGGGGTGACCACGACGTCGGCGCGCACGGCGCGTACATCGAGGCTGATCTGGTATTCGGTGTATTGGCGCGCGGGCACGTTGATCACCGTGCGCCATTGCGCACGGTCCAACTCGCGATAGCCCACCAAGAGCCCGATCTGGCGCGTGGACGGGTCGAGGTCGCGCTGGATGCTCAGTTGCTCGCCGGGTTGCACCATCACTTCGTCCTGGTCCAGCAGGTCCAGGCCCAGGGTCGATTGCGCCCGGTCAGCCAGGGCGAAGTAATCGGAGCGGGCGAAGGTGGCGGCGTTTTTCAGTTCGAAGATGCGCACCCGCACCGGCGCGGCCTGGCCGTTGGCGCCGGGGTTAAGCCCGCTGATCGCGTGGAAGTGCAGCTCGACGGCGGCCGTATCCGCTTCGGCCTCGCCGGCGGTTTCGGGTTTGGCGGCGTCTTTGGCACACGCCGTCAGCAAAAGCAGTGTGGCAATTGCGAGTAAAAACCTGGGAATCATCCTGCGTCCTCAATGACGTACTTAGCTATCCGTTGATCCATGTGTCGCGGCGCGGTGTTACCGACGCTGTCGTGCGCTGTGCTCTTCGTAGGCTCGGCTGAATTCGCGGCCGAACAGGTCCTGGAAGTCTTCCTGGGCCTCGCGGGAAATATTGCTGTAGAGCTCGGTGAACTGCTGCCAGTACTGGGCCTGGCGCGAGCCATTGAAAATGCTCGACAGCCCGCCGGGCTTACCCATGCGCTCCTCCAGCTGGGCCGGTTCAAAGCGACTGAGCAAGTGCTTGATCGCCGCTTCCACACCGGCCATCACCGCCAACTGGTGGGCACGCAGGTCGTTGAAACTGTCGCGCACGGCGAGATCCGGCGCCATAAACGCCTGGTTGCCGTGACGAAGCAAGAGCAGTAACGCTTCGTCGGCGTTCGGGGCGAATTTCAACGGATTGTTTTCCGCCGGCTGGATCATCGTCTGCTGCATGCGGAACTCGCCCTTGAGGCTGGCGCGGGCACGCAACACGTCGATCAGGCCTTCGACCATCAGGCGGTAGCTGCGGCCGATGCTTTCCATCTGTGCCTCGGCCTGGGCTTTGTCCAGGCGCAGTTGGTCCAGGCCCGCGCCATGCAGGAAGGCTTGCAGCAGGTCGGGTTGTTGGCTGTCTGCCACGGGGAGCACGGGCTCGACCACGGGAGGCGGCTGGATGATCGGCGGTGGAGGTGGCGGCGGCGGCGCAGCGCTGGCAACAGGCGCAGGCGTATCGCCAAACAGGTCCCAGTCTTCGGGAATCACCGAGCCCGACACCGCGGGCGGCTCGGCCGCGGGAACGACGACCGGTGCCGGTGGGCGAAAGTCGTGCTGCTCGGAAGGCACGTGGTCCGGCACGGTCGGTGGCGGTACGGCGGTGGGGCTGAGGAAATCAAACAGGTCCGGCAGCGTGTCCATCGACGAAGCGCCCTGGAACTGCGGTGCAATCGCTGGCGTGGGGACTGGCGTGGGCTTGTTCACCACGGCGCCCATCAGCGCTTCAAAGCTGTTCGGTGAATCGCCGGCAAAGGCCTGGCTATCAACGGCCTGCACGTTGAAGTCGATACGCGCCTGGATCTCGTAATCGCCGATACGGATCAGCTCGCCGTCTTGCAGTGGCTCGCTATTACCCCGGCGCATACGAATACCGGCGTTCACCAACTCCACACCGTTAGTGCTGTTATCGGTTAAATAATAACGGCCATCTTTGTATTGAATAACGCAGTGTTGCGAAGACACCAACCGCTCAGGATCAGGCAATACCCAGTCATTATCCGAGCTGCGGCCGATAGCCATCGCGCCCTGATTCATGGACTTTTCCGAGCACTGCCCAGGGGTAATCTTGTGATAACTAGTGATAGTCAAACACAGCGACATCTTGCCTCCTTGCTGATACTTCGCGCGCGGTCGACTCCCAGGACAACGGTTCCCGAGAATCCCCATCAGGTCGTGCAATCGACCCTCTACAACCTGCTTTTCCAGCATGATCGCTGATCTTAACTGGGCTCTATGACAAAAATCCTGTCCCGGTGCGTCGTTCGACCCACCAGTCGCGCAGGTTGTTAAGCACCGCACATCTGTCACAGAGGGCGAATAGCTTACCTTGACAAGGCCTAACTACTACACCAAAAATGCACAACTTCTTGAATACCAGTGATGGCACATTAGTGGCATCTTGCATATATGACCAAGAAAACATGCAAAGTTCCTCGCGCAACTAATGCATGAATTGCCCGCCATCTAACGGGCTGATAGGGAGATCGATTTCAGTGGATGTGCCGTTGCTGCTCACCGCCGTTTCCGCGACTTCGCCATGTGGCGAAGACATGGAATATGACGCGCAATTTTTGCAATTGGAGCGTGATGCCAAGGGCCAACCCGAGCGCAGCATGGGCGACGCCATCCTGCCCGCCGAGCCGCCGGAATGGCGCAGCATCCAGCAGCAAAGCCTCGATCTGCTGGCGCGCAGCAAAGACCTGCGCATCACCCATTTCCTGCTGCAAAGCGCCCTCGCCCTCCAAGGCGTGACCGGCCTGGCCGAAGCGCTGACGCTGATCGACGCCCTGCTGCGCGATTACTGGGCCGACCTGCATCCACGCCTGGACGCCGACGACGATAACGACCCCACCGTACGCATCAACGCCCTCACCGGCCTGACCTGCGACACCAACATTCGCTTGCTGCGCGAAAGCATCCTCACCCGCTCACGCACCTTCGGCCCCGTGACCCTGCGCGCGGCGCTCAACGCCAGCGGCCTGTTGAGCTTCCCCGATGAACAACTCGGCGCCCAGCAACTCACCGCCGCGTTCCTCGACAGCGACCCCGAGCAACTGCAAGCCACCCGTGACGCCCTGATTGCGGCGCGTGCGGCGTGCGAAGCCATCGAACAACACGTCAACGACCAGGTCGGTTCCGCCCAGGGCGTGGACCTGAGTGCCTTGAAGCAACCGCTCAAGCAGGCGTTGCAGATACTCAATCAAGCGGTGCCAGGCACCGCCGGCAGCAGCGAACCCGAGGCCGTCAGTGACGACAATGCCCCCTCGGTCGACTTCGCCGCCGCCCCCGCGGCACCGCGCCCCGTTGGCGATATCGACAGCCGCGACGATGTGCTGCGCAGCCTCGACAAGATCCTTGCGTACTACACCCGGCACGAGCCTTCGAGCCCGCTGCCGGTGCTGTTGAACCGGGCGAAGAATCTGGTGCACGCCGACTTTGCGGCCATCGTGCGCAATCTGATTCCCGACGGCATGTCCCAATTTGAAAACCTGCGTGGCCCGGACGGCGAGTAAGCCGCCCGACTGTGCAGTAACAACACCGTCGCTCAAGCGACCAGGAGCAGCAACGTGGCGAAGCAAAGTTCTCAGAAATTCATCGCGCGCAACCGCGCGCCTCGAGTGCAGATCGAGTACGACGTCGAGCTCTACGGCGCCGAGAAAAAGGTCCAGCTGCCCTTCGTGATGGGTGTGATGGCCGACCTCGCCGGCAAGCCTGCCGAGCCGTTGGCGCCGGTGGCCGACCGCAAGTTCCTTGAAGTGGACGTCGATAACTTCGACTCGCGCCTCAAGGCCATGCAGCCGCGCGTGGCGTTCCACGTACCGAACGAACTGACCGGCGAAGGCAACCTGAGCCTGGACATCACCTTCGAAAGCATGGACGACTTCAGCCCGGCCGCCGTGGCCCGCAAGGTCGATTCGCTGAACCAACTGCTCGAAGCCCGCACCCAGCTGGCCAACCTGCTGACCTACATGGACGGCAAGACGGGCGCTGAAGAAATCATCATGAAGGCGATCAAGGACCCGGCACTGCTCCAGGCACTTGCCAGCGCGCCCAAGCCTGCAGGGGACCAGTAATCATGACTGACAATACCGCCCGCGAAGGCACCCAGATCCTGGGCACCCAGACCGAAGAAGCCAGCGAGTTCGCGAACCTGCTGCTGCAAGAATTCAAGCCCAAGACCGAGCGTGCCCGCGAAGCCGTGGAAACCGCCGTGCGCACCTTGGCCGAACAGGCCCTGGCGCAAACCGACCTGGTGTCCAATGACGCGATCAAGTCGATCGAATCGATCATTGCCGCCATCGACGCCAAGCTGACCGCCCAGGTCAACCAGATCATCCACCACCCGGATTTCCAGCAGCTGGAAAGCGCCTGGCGTGGCCTGCACTACTTGGTCAACAACACCGAAAGCGATGAGCAGCTGAAGATCCGCGTGCTCAACATCTCCAAGCCGGACCTGCACAAGACCCTGAAGAAATTCAAGGGCACCGCGTGGGACCAGAGCCCGATCTTCAAGAAGATGTACGAAGAAGAATACGGCCAGTTCGGCGGCGAGCCGTACGGCTGCCTGGTGGGCGACTACTACTTCGACCAGTCGCCACCCGACGTGGAGCTGCTGGGCGAGCTGTCGAAAGTCTGCGCCGCCATGCACTCCCCGTTCATCGCTGCGGCCTCGCCGACCGTGATGGGCATGGGCTCGTGGCAGGAGCTGTCGAACCCGCGCGACTTGACCAAGATCTTCACCACCCCGGAATACGCAGGCTGGCGCTCGCTGCGTGAATCGGAAGACTCGCGCTACATCGGCCTGACCATGCCGCGCTTCCTGGCGCGCCTGCCGTACGGCGCCAAGACTGACCCGGTGGAAGCCTTCGCCTTCGAAGAAAACACCGACGGTGCCGACAGCTCCAAGTACACCTGGGCCAACGCCGCGTACGCGATGGCCGTGAACATCAACCGTTCGTTCAAGCACTACGGCTGGTGCTCGCGCATCCGTGGTATCGAGTCCGGCGGCGAAGTGGAAAACCTGCCGGCGCACACGTTCCCTACCGATGACGGTGGCGTGGACATGAAGTGCCCGACCGAAATCGCCATCAGCGACCGCCGTGAAGCGGAACTGGCGAAGAACGGTTTCATGCCTCTGCTGCACAAGAAAAACACCGACTTCGCCGCGTTCATTGGCGCGCAGTCGCTGCAGAAACCGGCCGAATACGATGACCCGGACGCCACCGCCAACGCCAACCTGGCCGCGCGCCTGCCGTACCTGTTCGCCACCTGCCGTTTCGCCCACTACTTGAAGTGCATCGTGCGCGACAAGATCGGTTCCTTCAAAGAGAAGGACGAGATGCAGCGCTGGTTGCAGGACTGGATCCTCAACTACGTGGACGGTGACCCGGCGCACTCCACCGAAACCACCAAGGCCCAGCACCCATTGGCGGCTGCCGAAGTGATCGTGGAAGAAGTCGAAGGCAACCCGGGGTACTACAACTCCAAGTTCTACCTGCGCCCGCACTACCAGCTCGAAGGGCTGACCGTGTCGCTGCGTTTGGTATCGAAGCTGCCTTCAGCCAAGAGTGCATAACCAACTGGCTCTTCTGTGGGAGGGGGCTTGCCCCCGAAGGCATCTACTCGGTCTGACTGAAAGTCCGCGTCGCCTGCATCGGGGGCAAGCCCCCTCCCACACAAAAGCAATGCTCCATTGGGCATAACCAAATATCGTGGCCCACGCCACACAGGGAGAAAACATGGCTGTTGATATTTTCATCAAGATCGGCGACATCAAGGGCGAGTCCATGGACAAGGCCCACAAAGACGAGATCGACGTGCTGAACTGGAGCTGGGGCATGGCCCAGTCCGGCAACATGCACGTGGGCGGTGGCGGCGGCGCGGGCAAGGTGAATATCCAGGACCTGTCGCTGACCAAGTACGTCGACAAGGCTTCGCCGAACCTGATGATGCACTGCGCCAGCGGCAAGCACATCGACAAGGTCAAGCTGACCGTGCGCAAGGCCGGCGGTGAAAGCCAGGTCGAGTACATGGTGATCAACCTGGAAGAAGTGCTGGTCACCTCGCTGAGCACCGGCGGTTCGGGTGGCGATGACCGCCTGACCGAAAACGTCACCCTGAACTTTGCCCAAGTGATGGTCGACTACCAGCCGCAGAAAGCCGACGGCACCAAAGACGGCGGCGCGATCAAGTTTGGCTGGAACATCCGTTCCAACACCAAGCGCTGATAGCTCTGGTGGCCGTGGTTCCCCACCACGGCCCCAGAAACCTGCCCCGCTCAACAACTGTCCCTCTCACAACCCGTCCGTGGAGCTGCTTTGGTGGTAACTGAAATCGCTTCCCGCGACCGTCTGCAACCGTCCCTACTGGACCGGCTGACCGACGACGACCCAACCAATCCCAAGGAAAGCGCCGACAAACGCGTGCTGTCCCTGACCCAATTGAAAGCCTCGGTGCTGCGTGACCTGGCGTGGCTGCTCAACACCACGTCGTTGCTCGATGCCGATGCCACGCTGCACACCCCGGCCGGTACGTCGGTGGTCAATTACGGCCTGCCGGCGCTGGCGGGCAACAGTGTTTCCAGTGTCGACATCAAGGCCCTGGAAGCCCTGATCTACCAGGCCATCGCCACCTTTGAACCGCGCATCCTGCGCCATACCCTGCGGGTCAAAGCCCGTGTCGGCCATGGCGAGATGAATCACAACGCCCTGAGCTTCGAGATCGAAGGCGACCTGTGGGCGCAGCCGGTGCCGTTGCGCCTATTGCTGCAAACCGACCTCGACCTGGAATCCGGCCATGTGCGTGTGGTGAATGCCGACCAGCGGAGGCGCCCATGAACCCGCGCCTGCTGGAGCTGTACAACCAGGAACTGCACCACGTGCGCGAAAGCGCCGCCGAGTTCGCCAAGGAATACCCGAAGATCGCCAGTCGGCTGACCCTGTCCGGTATGGACTGCGCCGACCCGTACGTCGAACGCCTGCTTGAAGGGTTTGCCTACCTCACGGCCCGTGTGCAGCTCAAGCTCGATGCCGAGTACCCGACCTTCACCCATAACCTGCTGGAAATCGCCTACCCGCACTACCTGGCGCCGACGCCGTCGATGACCGTGGTGCAATTGCAGACCGACTCGGACGAAGGCTCCCTGGCCAGCGGTTTCCCGCTGCCCCGCGACACGGTATTGCGTGCCGCCCTCGGCCGTGAAACCCAGACCTGCTGCGAGTACCGCACCGCGCACCCGGTGACGTTGTGGCCGTTGCAGGTCAGCAGCGCCGAGTATTTCGGCAACCCCGCCGCCGTGCTGGGCCGCCTGGCCGCCAGTGAGCCGAAAGCCAAGGCCGGCCTGCGCCTGACCCTGCGCACCGGCGCCGAATTGCCTTTCAACAGCCTCGACCTGGATAACCTGCCGCTGTACCTCAGCGGTGCCGACGAGCAACCGTTCCGCCTTTACGAGCAGTTGTTGGGCAACGCCTGCGCGGTGTTTGCACGCAAGCCCGGCGGTGACTGGGTAGAACGCCTGCCGCAGGACGCGTTGCGCTCCCGTGGTTTTGACGACGCCGACGCCGCCATGCCGGTTGTCGCGAGGGCCTTCCAGGGCTATCGATTGTTGCAGGAATACTTCGCCCTGCCCCACCGCTACTTGTTCGTCGAGTTCGCCGAGCTGAGCCGTGCGGTCAAGCGTTGCGACGGTCAGGAGTTGGAACTGATCGTGTTGTTCGACCGCCACGAACCGAGCTTGGAAGGCAGCGTCGGCGCCGCGCAGTTCCTGCCGTTCTGCACGCCGGCGATCAACCTGTTTCCCAAGCGCGTAGACCGTATTCACCTGTCCGACCGGGTCAGCGAGCACCATGTGATCGCCGACCGCACGCGGCCGATGGATTTCGAGATTCATTCGTTGAGCGGCATCACGGGCCATGGCACCGGGCCGGAACAACCCTTTTTACCGTTTTATGCGGTGCGCGACCCGTCGCGCTATGGCCGCGACCAGGCCTATTACACCGTGCGCCGCGAGCCGCGCGTGCTGTCCAGCGACCAGCGCCGCAACGGCCCGCGCTCCACGTACGTGGGCAGTGAAACCTTTGTCAGCCTGGTGGACAGCGGGCAAGCGCCCTACCGCCACGACCTGCGCCAGCTCGGCGTGACCGCGCTGTGCACCAACCGCGACCTGCCCTTGTTCATGAGCGTGGGCAACGGCAAGACCGACTTCACCCTGGCCGACAGCGCGCCGGTATTGGCCGTGCGCTGCGTCGCCGGCCCGAGTCGCCCGCGCCCCAGCCATGCCCATGACGCCAAGGCGTGGCGCTTGATCAGCCAACTGTCGCTCAACTACCTGTCGTTGAGCGAACAGGGCCAGGGCGCCGGCGCCTTGCGTGAATTGCTGCGCCTGTACGGCGACAGCAACGACGCGGCGCTGCAATTGCAGATCGAAGGCTTGCGCGAGGTCAGCAGCAAAGCGGTGACCCGTCGCCTGCCGATGCCCGGCCCGATCGTGTTTGGGCGCGGCCTGGAGATCACACTGGAATTCGATGAAAACGCGTTTCGCGGCACCGGCGTATTCCTGCTCGGTGCGGTGCTGGAACGCTTCCTGGCACGCTACGTGTCGATCAACAGTTTTACCGAGACGGTGATCCGTACCACCGAACGCGGCGAGATCATGCGATGGAAAGCCAAGCCCGGACGTCGTCCGACCCTGTGAGTACCCTGGATGCGATGCATCAGGCGCCCTGGGAATACGATTTCTTCCAGGCGTTGCGGCGTATCGAGTGCGAATCGCCGGAACTGCCGCGCCTGGGCCATTCCCTGCGCCTGGCGGATGACCCGCTGCGCCTGGGTCAGCAGGCGGATTGCACCTTTGCCCCGGCCACGTTGGCGTCGGTCGATCCCGGTGGCGACGGCAAGCCGGCGCGGCTGGAGCAGTTCTTCTTCGGCCTCGGCGGCCCCAACGGCCCGCTGCCGCTGCATATCACCGAATATGTACGCGAGCGCCAGCGCAACAATGCCGACAGCACCAGCAAACACTTCCTGGATGTGTTCCACCATCGCCTGCTGAGCCTGTTTTACCGAGCCTGGGCCGAGGCGCGGCCGACGGTCAGCCATGACCGCCCGGACGATGACTATTGGTCTGCGCGCCTCGCCGCACTGAGTGGTCGCGGCATGCCGAGCCTGCTGAATCAGGGGCTCATCCCGGATACCGCGAAGCTGCATTACAGCGGCCACCTCTCGGCGCAAACGCGCTACCCGGACGGCTTAAAAGCCATTCTCAGCGAGTACTTCGGCCTGCCGGTGGCGATCGAAGAGTACGTCGGCCAATGGCTCGAGCTGCCCGAACGCAGCCGCGTGGGCGTGAGCGCCAACCGCCTCGGCGTGGACTTTTGCCTGGGCAGCTTCGTGTGGGATCGCCAGCACAAATTCCGTATCCGCCTGGGCCCCCTCACGCTGGATGACTACATGGGCATGCTGCCCGGCCACCAACCGTTCAACGAGCTGGTGGCGTGGGTAGCCGAGTACCTGGGCCATGAACTGGACTGGGACTTGAACCTGGTTCTGCAACAAGCCGAAGTGCCAGCGCTGCAACTCAACGGCCAGTTCCGCCTGGGCTTCAACACCTGGCTCGGTAAACCCGAGCATGACGCCAACGACCTAATCCTGGCCCGGCACTACGCCGACCACGCCACCACCTCAAGGAATCCAGAGCATGGGTGAAATCAGTCGCGCCGCACTGTTCGGCAAACTCAACAGCGTGGCCTACAAGGCCATCGAAGCCGCCACGGTGTTCTGCAAACTGCGGGGCAACCCGTATGTGGAGCTTGCCCACTGGTTTCACCAGTTGCTGCAACTGCAGGACTCGGACCTGCACCGCATCATCCGCCAGTTCAACGTCGAGCCGGCGCGCCTGGCCCGCGACCTGACCGAAGCCCTGGACCGCCTGCCACGCGGCTCGACCTCGATCACCGACCTGTCGTCCCATGTGGAAGAAGCGGTGGAGCGCGGCTGGGTCTACGGCAGTCTGATGTTCGGCGAAAGCCAGGTACGCACCGGTTATCTGGTGCTCGGCATTCTCAAGACCCCGAGCCTGCGCCATGCGCTGCTGGGCTTGTCTTCCGAGTTCGACAAGATCAAGGCCGAGGCCCTGAGCGAGCGCTTTGATGAATACGTGGGCGACTCACCGGAAAACGCGCTGAGCGCCAGCGACGGTTTTAACGCCGGCGCCGTGCCGGGCGAAGCCAGCGGTGCCATGGCGCCCAGTGCGATGGGCAAACAGGAAGCGCTCAAGCGCTTTACCGTTGACCTGACCGAACAGGCCCGCAGCGGCAAGCTCGACCCGATCGTGGGTCGTGATGAGGAGATCCGCCAACTGGTCGACATCCTCATGCGCCGCCGCCAGAACAACCCGATCCTCACCGGTGAAGCCGGGGTGGGCAAGACCGCCGTGGTCGAAGGTTTCGCCCTGCGTATCGTCGCCGGTGACGTGCCACCCGCGCTCAAAGATGTGGAACTGCGCAGCCTCGACGTGGGCCTGCTGCAAGCCGGCGCCAGCATGAAAGGCGAATTCGAACAGCGCCTGCGCCAGGTCATCGAAGACGTCCAGGCCTCGCCCAAGCCGATCATCCTGTTTATCGACGAAGCCCACACCCTGGTGGGTGCCGGTGGCGCCGCCGGCACCGGTGACGCAGCCAACCTGCTCAAGCCTGCATTGGCGCGTGGCACCCTGCGCACTGTGGCCGCCACCACCTGGGCCGAGTACAAGAAGCACATCGAGAAAGACCCGGCCCTGACGCGCCGTTTCCAGGTGGTGCAAGTCGCCGAACCGTCGGAAGACAAAGCGCTGCTGATGATGCGTGGCGTGGCGTCGACCATGGAAAAACACCACCAGGTGCAGATCCTCGACGAAGCCCTGGAAGCCTCGGTGAAGCTGTCCCACCGCTATATCCCGGCGCGCCAGTTGCCGGACAAATCCGTAAGCCTGCTGGACACCGCCTGCGCCCGCGTCGCCATCAGCCTGCACGCGGTGCCAGCCGAAGTGGACGACAGCCGCCGCCGCATCGAAGCCCTGGAAACCGAGCTGCAGATCATCGCTCGCGAGCATGCCATTGGTATCGCGATTGGCGCGCGTCAAACCAATAGCGAAGCACTGTTGAGCGCTGAACGTGAGCGCCTGGCGACGCTGGAAAGCCGCTGGGCCGAAGAGAAAGCGCTGGTGGACGAACTGCTCGCTACCCGCGCGACCTTGCGCGAAAAAGCCGGCGCCGTAGACAGTGGCGACGACGCTTTGCGCGAGCAACTGGTCGACCTGCAACAACGCCTCAGCGCGCTGCAAGGTGAAACCCCGCTGATCCTGCCGACGGTGGACTACCAGGCCGTGGCCTCGGTGGTCGCCGACTGGACCGGCATCCCGGTGGGCCGCATGGCGCGCAATGAGCTGGAGACGGTGCTCAACCTCGACCAGCACCTGAAGAAACGCATCATCGGCCAGGACCACGCCCTGCAGATGATCGCCAAGCGCATCCAGACGTCCCGCGCCGGTCTCGACAACCCGAGCAAGCCGATTGGCGTGTTCATGCTGGCCGGCACCTCGGGCGTGGGCAAGACCGAAACCGCCCTGGCCCTGGCCGAAGCCATGTACGGCGGCGAGCAGAACGTCATCACCATCAACATGAGCGAATTCCAGGAAGCCCACACGGTGTCGACCCTCAAGGGCGCGCCTCCGGGCTATATCGGCTACGGCGAAGGCGGCGTGCTGACCGAAGCCGTGCGGCGCAAACCCTACAGCGTGGTACTGCTGGACGAGGTGGAGAAAGCCCACCCGGACGTGCATGAAATCTTCTTCCAGGTGTTCGACAAGGGCGTGATGGAAGACGGCGAAGGCCGGGTGATCGACTTCAAGAACACCCTGATCCTGCTGACCACCAACGCCGGTACCGAGCTGATTTCCCAGATGTGCAAAGACCCGGCGAACATCCCTGAGCCGGAAGAAATCGCCAAGGCCCTGCGCCAGCCGCTGCTGGAGATCTTTCCGCCGGCACTGCTCGGCCGCCTAGTGACCATTCCGTACTACCCGCTGAGCGATGAGATGCTCAAGGCGATCACCCGCCTGCAACTGGGTCGCATCAAGAAGCGCGTGGAGACGACCCACAAGGTTGCCTTCGACTACGACGACGCGGTGGTCGACCTGATCGTCTCGCGTTGCACCGAAACCGAAAGCGGCGGGCGCATGATCGACACCATTCTTACCAACAGCCTGCTGCCGGACATGAGCCGTGAGTTCCTCACGCGCATGCTCGAAGGCAAGGCGATGGCGGGTGTACGCATCAGCAGCCGGGATAATGAATTGCACTACGACTTCAGCGACGCAGATTGACCTGACGGAACACAATCAAAATGTGGGAGGGGGCTTGCCCCCGATAGCAGTGTGTCAGTTGATGCATTCGGTGACTGATTCACCGCCATCGGGGGCAAGCCCCCTCCCACACTTGAACCGGTTCCTTCAGTTACTTAGTCATTTACGGGACAACCGATGCTTTTTAACCAAGCCTCACGCCTGGCCAAGATCACCAGCCCCCTGGGGCCGGATGTGCTGCTGCTCAATGAAATGGGCGGCGGCGAAGAGCTGGGGCGGCTGTTCAACTATGAGCTGCAACTGACGTCCCTGGACGCCAACATCGACCTCAACCAGTTGCTCGGCAAACCCATGAGCGTGGGCCTGCAACTGGCGGACGGCGGTGAGCGGCACTTCCACGGTATCGTCGCGCGCTGCAGCCAGAACATCGACCAGGGCCAGTTCGCCAGTTACCAGGTGACGTTGCGCCCGTGGCTGTGGCTGCTCAGCCGTACCTCGGACTGCCGGATTTTCCAGAACCTGAGCATCCCGCAGATCATCAAGCAGGTGTTCCGCGACCTGGGGTTTTCCGACTTCGAAGACGCCCTGAGCCGGCCGTACCGCGAGTGGGAATACTGCGTGCAGTACCGCGAGACCAGTTTCGACTTCGTCAGCCGCTTGATGGAACAGGAAGGCATCTACTACTTCTTCCGCCATGAACAGGACCGCCATGTGCTGGTGCTGGCTGACGCCTACGGTGCCCACACCACCGTGCCGGGCTACGCATCCATCCCGTATTACCCCAAGGACGAGCAGCAGCGCGAACGCGACCACATGCACAACTGGCACCTGGCGCAAGAGGTGCAGCCCGGCTCGCTGGAGCTCAACGACTACGACTTCCAGCGCCCCAGCGCGAGCATCGACGTGCGCTCGGCCATGCCGCGCCCGCACACCGCCGGCGACTACCCGCTGTACGACTACCCCGGCACCTACGTGCAAAGCGCCGACGGCGAACACTACGCCCGCACCCGCATCGAAGCCCTGCAAACCCTGCATGAGCAAATCGAGTTCAGCGGCAACGCCCGTGGCCTGGGGTCGGGGCATTTGTTCAGCCTCACCGGCTTTAGCCGCCAGGACCAGAACCGCGAATACCTGATCGTCGGCATTCGCTATTACATCGTCCAGGAAAGCCTGGAAAGCGGCGGAGGTTCGGGCGGCGCGCAGTTCGAAAGCAGCCTGACCTGCATCGACGCCCAGCAGAGCTTCCGCCCGTTGGCCAGCACCCACCGCCCTATCGTCAAAGGCCCGCAGACCGCGCTGGTGGTCGGCCCCAAAGGCGAGGAAATCTGGACCGACCAATACGGCCGCGTGAAGGTGCATTTCTACTGGGACCGCCACGACCAATCCAACGAAAACAGCTCGTGCTGGATTCGTGTGTCGCAATCCTGGGCCGGTAAGAACTGGGGCTCGATGCAGATTCCCCGGATCGGCCAGGAAGTGATTGTGAGCTTCCTTGAAGGTGACCCCGACCGGCCGATCGTCACCGGGCGGGTCTACAACGCCGAGCAGACGGTGCCCTACGACCTGCCGGAGAACGCTACCCAGAGCGGTATGAAGAGTCGATCCAGCAAGGGCGGCACGCCGGCCAACTTCAATGAAATCCGCATGGAGGACAAGAAGGGGTTGGAGCAGTTGTATATCCATGCTGAGCGGAATCAGGACATTGTCGTCGAAGTCGACGAAAGCCATTCCGTGGGGCATGACCGGAATAAGAGCATTGGGCATGACGAGGTAGTAACGGTCGGCAACGACCGCGTGCGTGCGGTCAAGCATGACGACATGCTCATGGTGGGGTTCAGCAAGACCGATGCCATCAGTAAGAGCTACCTGATTGAAGTGGGTGAAAACCTGCGTCTGGTCTGTGGCAAGAGCGTGCTGGAGCTCAACGCCAGCGGGCAGATCAACCTCACCGGCGTGCAGATTAACGTGTACTCCGAAGGCAGCTCCGAGATCAACACCGGGGGCAACTTGCACCTGAACATTGGCGGCAAGGGCGGCACTACGCCCATGGGCCAAGGGGTCAAAGGCGAAATCGACGCTGCCGTCAATTCCATGTTTCCCAAGCCGCCTTCCGGCCAATAACGAGATCCGATTTTCATGACCTATCGACTCAATGAACTGCAATTCACACTGCCCAGCGAAGAGGTGCAGGATGCGTCCATCAATATCCTGAAGTTCGCCGCGCTAGGCACATCGTTGATCGTCAGCCGTAGCCTGCTCGGCGATGATGAAACACTGCAAAGCAATTTCGAAGGCCAACTGGCCAAACTCGAGAAACAGGTGCAAGACTTACGCTACCAACCGGCGCAGGTAGTTCGCGTGGGCGCGGCGCAGGATGTCGACGCCATCGAAGTACATAACCAGTTCAGCAAGGGCGCCGAGCGTATCTATCAATACCAGTTGGCGCTGGTTGTACCGGGCACCCAGCAGATGCTTGCCCTGAGCTATGTCAAAGCCCAGCCTCTGGGCGACGCTGAAAATGTCCACTGGGCAACGATCAAAAACACCCTGCTGCTGAATCCGAAGCCTTGAAGCCCTTCCACCATGTCTGACGCACTTTGGGCGGCACGCCTCGGCGACGGCCTGCTACACACCTCGGTTATGGCCGACATCCTGGGCGGCGTGCTGGAAATCGCAGCCAATATCGCTATTACAGCGGTAGCCACTGCTGCGATCGTGGCCGCGACCGGTATTACCGTCGTTACCGGCGGCCTGGGCTGTTTTGTGCTCGGCGCGGTGGTGGGAATCATCGTCGGTATCGGCATGAGCAAGACGGGGGCGGACAAGGGACTGACAAAGGTTTGCGACTGGATAGGCAACGCGTTATTTCCGCCGGTGGTGATGGCGACGATCGCCACCGGCTCACACAACACCTTCACCAACGGCATACCGTCTGCACGTGCCGCAGGTGCTATCGGTCCGGTCAGCTCGCAACTCGCCGAAGGTGGCAGTCCCGAAGAAGCCAGCTACCTGGACATGGCCAAGGGTTTTTTCTCGCAGATGTGGCGCCCCACAGTAGCGGTTCCTGCGCCAGGCGCAGTACCCAAGCCGCTGGATATCGTGATCTGCACCAAGCATCCGCCGATGCCGCCGCAGTTTATTGCCGAAGGCTCCAGCAAGGTCACTATCAACGGTCAGCCAGCCGCCCGTAGCGGTGACCGCAGCACCTGCGACGCCTCGATTGTCGAGTCGGGGATGATCTCCAGCAACGTGCGCATTGGCGGTAGTCCGGTGGTGGTCCGCGAGATTCGCAGCGGCAAGACGCCGGGTGTCGGGCTGGCGGTAACCGCGCTGTTGATGCTGCGCGGCGGTGGTTCGAAGTTCTTCAGCAAGCTGCCGTGCATGGTGGTGGGCGGACTGGTGTCGTGGGGCACCAGCCAGGTTACCAACGCCATTTCCTCTGCCGTGGTCGGCTCGCCCAACCCGGTGCATAGCTCGACGGGCGCGAAAATACTTGATGGCGAGGACGACCTGGACTTCGCCTTGCCTGGCCTTCTCCCTATCGAATGGCAGCGCTACTACAGCAGCCGAGACGAACGTCGAAATGGCCTGTTCGGCGCCAGCTGGAGCGTGATCTACGAAGTGTTTGTCGAGATTGGCGCACACCCCGAAGGTGGCGAGCGACTGGTCTATACCGATGAGCAAGCGCGCCAGATCGACATAGGTGTGATCCCGCTGGGTGGAGCTGTATTCAGCGCAGGGGAAGGCTTGAGCGTGCGGCGCAATACCAATGGCCAACTACTGATTGAAAGCGTTGATGGACTCTATCGACTGTTCGAGCCAACGCCGGACACCCCTTCGCAACTGCGCCTCAGCCAGTTAGGGGATCGCAATGACAACCGCATTTTTCTCGACTATGACGCCCAGGGTCGGCTGAGCCAATTACGAGATACTTTCGACCATGTGCGCGTCGAGTTGGGCTATAGCCAACAATGGCCGGCGCGGGTAGAGCGAGTCGATCGCGTGTACCCCGATCACAGTCGAGAAACCCTCGTCAGCTATGCCTACGACACTCGCGGCGACCTGGCCGAAGTTCGCGACGCCGCCGCAAACGTGCAACGTCGCTTCGCCTATAACGCTGGCCAGCGCATGGTCGAGCACCAACTGCCCACCGGTCTACGTTGCTACTACCACTGGGAATGCGTGGAAGATAGCGAGTGGCGTGTGGTGCGGCACTGGACCGATGAAGGTGACGAGTACCGGTTCGACTATGACCTGTCGGCCGGTGTGACCCAGATTACGGACGGCTTGCAACGCGTCAGCACGCGCCGCTGGAACCCGCAGTACCAGATCACCGAGTACACCGACAATCTGGGGAAGACTTGGCAATTCGAGTGGAACGACGAACGTCAGTTGCTCGGTGCAATTGATCCTCAAGGCGGTAAATGGCAGTTCGGCTACGATGAATCCGGCAACCTGTGCAGCACTCAAGATCCGTTGGGGCGTATCGAGTCCACATTGTGGCTGGAGCATTGGTCGCTTCCATTAGTGGAGACCGATGCGGCAGGCCAAGCGTGGCAATATCAGTACGACCAACGAGGTAATTGCGTCAGTGAAATCGACCCCTTGGGGCATGTCACACGGTATCGCTACGATACGTTTGGTCAGGTGGTGGAGATCATCGACGCCACGGGCAAAAGCAAAACCCTGCGTTGGAATGAAACCGGACAGTTAATTCAGCATGTCGATTGTTCGGGGTACCCCACAGCGTTTGAGTACGACCGCCAGGGCCACTTGCAGGTAGTCATCGACGCCTTGGGCGAACGGCAGCGTTATCAACACGACCGCCAAGGCCGCTTGCTGCAAACCGAAATGCCGGACGGTCGCACCGAGCAGTACCTGCGCGACACCAGCGGTCTGTTGATCGGCTATACCGACGCTGCGGGTCACACCACTCGCTACCAATACGGCCGTCGCGGGCAAGTGCGCCAACGAATAGATGCCCACGGCAGGCAAATTGAGTTCCGCTACGACGCCTATGGTCGGTTACAAACCCTGACCAATGAAAACGCGGAAAGCTACCGCTTTGCCTGGGACGAGGAAGACCGCCTCACGGAACAGCAAGACTTGGACGGCAGTGCTCGACGTTATGACTATGATGCGTTGGATAATCTGGCTGCCTTAGAGTACGTTCCCTCGAATGAAGGACTGGCAGTGCCGTCCCCTATCGTGCATCGCCTGGAACGCGATGCGGTTGGTCGCTTGCTGGTGAAAGTTACCGATGATGGCCGTACCGAATACGCCTACGATCCGGTGGACCAGCTCACCGCCGTCACTTTCACAGGCAATGATGAAACCACCCAGGCTTTGGCCTTTGCCTACGATCCGCTTGGTCAACTGATTACCGAACAAAGCGCCGCCGGCAGCCTGAACCATCACTACGATGAACTCGGCAACCTGATCCAGACCCAACTGCCCGATGGCCGCTGGCTCAATCGCCTGTACTACGGCAGCGGTCACCTCCACCAGATCAACCTCGACGGCCGCGTCATCAGCGACTTCGAGCGCGACCGCCTGCACCGCGAAGTGCTGCGTACCCAAGGCCAGATCACCACGCGCAGCGAATACGATCGCAGCGGCCGCCTGCGCTCACGGATACGCCGCCCCAATGGCCAGCCCACGCAACTGCCGGCCGCCCAGCAAAAACACTTCGACTACGACCCGGCCGATAACCTGATCGGTCGCCTGGAACGCGACCGCGACAAGCATCGGGACCAGCGTCAACTGCTGCACTACGACGCGACCGGTCGCATCATCGCCAGCCAGGACAACGCTCAAGGCCAGCAGGAAACCTTCGCCTACGACGCCGCCGCCAACTTGCTGGACGGGCCGCCATCCAGTGCAGGGCTGGTCGTGCATAACAAGCTGCTGACATATCAGGACAAGCGCTACCGTTATGACGGTTTTGGTCGAATGATCGAAAAACGCAGCGCTGCACGTGGTTTGCAACATTTCGCCTACGACGCAGAGCACCGGCTGATTGAAGTGCGCAGCCAGAAGGACGGACGGGAAACGGTCGTGAAAATGACCTATGACCCGCTTGGCCGGCGCATCGCTAAAACCGAACATGACAGCAACGGCTACCCGCTGGGTGAAACCCGATTCGATTGGGAAGGTTTGCGCCTGTTGCAGGAGCATCGGCATAGCCAGACCAGCCTCTACATCTATGAAGAAGACAGCTATGCGCCGCTGGCCCGGGTGGATGGGACGGGCGAGCATCAGAGCGTGCGCTACTACCACAACGATCTGAACGGGTTGCCGGAGCAACTGACTGAAGCCGACGGGAAGACGGTGTGGCAGGCGCGGTATCGGGTGTGGGGGAATACGGTTGAGGAGGTGCGTGAACCGTACTTTATCGAAGAGCAAAATCTACGGTTTCAGGGGCAGTATCTGGATCGAGAGATCGGACTGCACTACAACACGTTTCGGTTTTATGATCCGGATGTGGGACGGTTTACGACGCCGGATCCGATTGGGTTGGCGGGTGGCTATAACCTTTACCAATACGCACCCAATACCTCCGGGTGGATCGATCCGCTTGGCCTGCTCAAAGAAGGCGAAGTGGCAGGTTACGGTGCAAAGGCCCACAAGAATGATGGACTGGAAGCACACGAGATTGTCCGCAATAAATTTCTGGAAGAAAAAGGTATCGCCAAAGGTCGGCGTTACAAAGGCAACCCGTCGATTGCCCTCTCTCCCGAGCATCACGACATGGTGCATGCCGAGGAGAATCGTTTGCGGCGCGCTCGTGGGATGGGACCCAATCAGATGCTTAAGCGCGGGAAGCTGGAGATTCGCCTCATGTCCCAAGCCATACACAACTCACTGGTCAAAACCGGCATCATCACGCAACAACAAGCCAGGACCGCGAGGCGCTCTGCCGCGTCATTCGCCAAACGAAAAGGTTGTTTCTAAAGGATCACGGGCTATGGGTATCAATCAAATTATTCTCTCAGAGCAAGACCATAACCTTGGACAAATAGGCGGAGGTGCGTGGCTTACAGACCTTGATCTGTGGCCTAAAGACCCGCAAACCGGTCAGCTTATGCTGCCGGTGATTACGATGACCTCAACGTTCTTGGGCGTTCCATTCATACCCTCCGGGATGGCGCTTACGGTGTTCGTCTCCGTTGAGCGAGTTGACGAAACGTACACACGGTCATCTATACGCAAGTTGACTGTCCATCAACAAAGCGAGATGGAGAAACTTCAACTTGGCCATAGCAAAGTTCTGCTTCACGCACTAGCGACTTCCGAACTCACACCCGTTACGTTGGTTGATCCGATTCCGCGAACGTACATTGCCCAGCAGCCACTGACTTCCAAACAAATGGAGGAAGAACTGGAAGACTTGGACTGTGGCGCGGGTATCAGCAAGGCTCTCGGGCGCCCCGCTTGGTTGCAAGACCCTTTGTATGAAAGCCCTCGCTACTATTTTTTGGCTCAGCTAATCGACGCTGACATCGCGAAAATAAGTCCTAACCACGAAGGGATATTCGGTGGTGGTATCGGCTATATATTTGCCGATAATCGAGCGAAAAAGATGAAAGAGGGAGATGTGGGTGGCTATTTCCTCGTTCAATTTACTTGAGTACACAGCACATGAAACCATCAACAGCCCTCGGATGCTTCCTGTAGTCGTGTTCACTACGCTAGCAAAAAACGAGCACCGATCAAGGCTCGTTTACCGAAAGGCAAGATCATATTGTGCTCAATCCCAATCTTCAGTTAACGGGGCTGGCCCTAGCTTACGCCTGCGCCTAGCGTCCATCGGCTGGAACGTGATGCGGTTGGCCGGCTCGTCGCCAAGACCACCGACGATGGCCGCACCGACTACCACTACGACGCGGCGGACCAGCTCACGGCTGTCACCTTCACCGATTCGCAGGGCAATGCCCAAGCCCTGGGCTTTGCCTACGACGCCCTCGGCCAACTGCTTTGCGAGTAGAGTTCGGCGGGCAACCTGCAACACCACTACGACGAACTCGGCAACCTGATAGGCAAACTCGACCAACAACCCGCTGCGCAACACCGCCAGTTGCTGCACTACGACGCCACCGGCCGCATCATCGCCAGCCAGGACAGCCTGCACGGCCAGCAGGAAACCTTCGCCTACGACGCCGCCGCCAACTTGCTGGACGGGCCGCCAGCCAGTGCAGGGTTGGTCGTGCATAACAAAGGGTGTTGAGGAATCGATAAGCCCATTACGCCACTCAAATAAGTTCGAAGAACTTGTTGAACGTTTTCGATCGCAATGCCCTACCGCGTTCCTCGATACACTTTCATGCACCCTGCTGGACTCTATTTATCAAACTACTGTGTCCGGCGCAGACAACTTTCCAGTACAGGCCATGACCGACAATATATTGTTATTGGCCTGGTGCAAGAAGCGTGAAATGGCCCACGAACGCACCGAGTATTACAAGACCATCCTTCAAGGATGGCCGGAAGGTGTGACGCAACGTGTAGGCGGAGCAGCGGGCTGGGAGCGTGAAGTTAAAACGCTGATGGACCCGGAGCATCTTGAGAGCTCCGTTGCACAAGAATTAAAGAAGTTCAAGCTGAGCCAATTCCCGGATCACTCGCTGGTGTGTGATTAACCGGCAAGGCCCTCACAAAAAATGGGCACCCGACCCAGTCGGCGTGCCCATTTTCCCTACCACCCCGCCCCCTTCGAGACGGTAACGCCATTACGCGTTGACAGTGTCTTTCAGCGATTTGCCTGGCTTGAACGCAACCGTGTTGCTGGCCTTGATTTTCACCGGCTCGCCGGTTTGCGGGTTTTTGCCGGTGCGGGCGCCGCGGTGGCGTTGCAGGAAGGTGCCGAAGCCGACCAGGGTGACGCTGTCCTTGCGGTGCAGGGCGCCGGTGATTTCTTCGAGAACGGCGTTGAGGACGCGGTTGGCCTGTTCTTTGGTGAGATCCGCTTTTTCAGCGATGGCGGCTGCGAGTTCTGGTTTACGCATAAGTGAAGCCTCTTTGACGGTTTTTTGTTGTTATGTCCGTGCTGCTCTCTTCTGGAGCAGCGCCCAAAGCGCCGCAGGCTCTACTCTGCGGCAGACGGGAGTGAGGATGGCATGCCCTCGCACGCTCCGCCAGTCTCGCGGCGACCTTTCTAAGGGGAAAAACGTGCTTATTCCGACAGAACGACCGGTATTTACGCCAGCAATGGCGGAAGTTCTTTATTGAGGGCCAGTTTTTCCATCACCGCAGTGCCGGTCAGTGCATACCCCAGCAGGCGGCCACTGGCGTCGCGGCACAAGGCCTTGATGTCGGCGCCCTCGCCTTCCACGCTCCACACGCCTTCGGTGCCGCGTGGCGGTGGCGAGACCACCAACGGGCAGACCGGCGTCTTGACGGTCACCGGCATCGGCCCGTAGCTGACCGCCGTGGCGTTGCCGGCCAGGGTCTGGGCCAGGGCGCGGGCGCAGCTCATCAGTGGCATCACGTACAGCAGGTTCAAGCCGTCGACCTCGGCGCAGTCGCCCAGGGCGTAGATGTTGGCGTGGGAGGTCTTGAGGTGGCGGTCCACCATGATCCCCCGGTTGGTCTGCAGGCCTGCAGCAGCGGCCAGGTCGACACGTGGGCGCAGGCCGATGGCGGAGACCACCAGGTCGCAGGCGATCACTTCACCGTCCGACAGATGCGCTTCCAGGCCATCATCGGTGCGCTGTAGCCGATTGAGCACCGGGCCCAGGTGGAAGCGCGCGCCGAGGCCTTCCAGACCGGCCTGTACTGCGGCGGCGGCCGCCGGGTGCAGCAGGGTCGGCATGACCTGCTCGCACGGTGCCACCAGATCGATTTCATAACCGCCAAGAATCAAGTCGTTGGCGAACTCGCAGCCGATCAGGCCGGCACCGAGCAGCAGCACGCGGCGCTTACCGGCAGCGGCGGCACGAAAGCGGGCGTAGTCTTCGAGGTCGTTGATCGGGAAAATCAGTTCAGCCGCATCGCCTTCAACCGGTACCCGCACGGTTTCTGCGCCCCAGGCCAGGATCAGGTCACGGTAAACCACCGCCTCCTCGCCGATCCACAGGCGCTTATGGCCGGGGTCGATGCCGCTGACGCGGGTGTGAGTACGCACTTCGGCCTTGAGTTGCTCGGCCATGGTGCCGGGTTCAGCCATGCTCAGGCCATCGGCTTCCTTGTTCTTGCCAAAGCCGGTGGAGAGCATGGGCTTGGAGTAGGAGCGCCCGTCATCCGCGGTGATCAGCAGCAATGGGGTCTCGCTGTCGAGCTTGCGAAACTCCCGGGCCACGTTGTAACCGGCCAATCCTGTGCCGATGATCACGACAGGTGCGTTCATTCCTTTCTCCTTGTAGTACTTATCTGAAAACCAAAATTAGCCGATTTCGATCATTTCGAAATCCATTTTGCCCACGCCGCAGTCCGGGCACAGCCAGTCTTCCGGGACGTCCTCCCAACGAGTACCAGGCAGAATTCCGTCATCCGGCCAGCCGTCTTTTTCGTCATAGATCAGGCCACAGACTACACATTGCCACTTCTTCATTACTTGCTTCCTCAGGGTCCAGGCATCTTGGCCGACGGTCGATAGACCCGCGTTGCCGTACGGCTCAGGGCGTTTTGTACTGATCAGGGCCGGCAGATGCAAGCACGATCGACGCAAGCAGCCGGTTCAGTCCGGCAAACACCCAGGACGCCATGGTAAGCTCGCCGCCTCTTTTGCTGCCAATACTGACTCACCGTGCCGCACTCAATCGTCCCCCCCGATGCTTGCCAATGGCTGATCCAGAGCCTTCTGACCCCTGCGCCCGCGCCGTTGACCCTCAACTGGCTGTTCAACGAAGACTCGCTGACGCGGCGGCTGACGTGGCTGTCCAACGACGGTTTCAGCGTGACGCCACTGTTCGAAGGCTGGCAGCCGCTGCGCGATGACGAATGTGCTGCCCTGGCGCTGGCGCCGTCCAGCATCGGTTGGGTGCGCGAGGTGTATTTGCGCGGCAATGGCCAACCGTGGGTGTTCGCGCGCAGTGTCGCGGCGCGCAGCGCCTTGCAGGGCGACGGCTTGCATATGGATGAACTGGGCAGCCGCTCGCTGGGCGAGTTGCTGTTCTGCGACCAAGCCTTCACGCGCCAGGCCATCGAGGTGTGCCATTACCCACGGCACTGGTTGCCCACGGCCGATCAGGTCGACGGGCTGTGGGGGCGCCGCTCACGCTTCGATCGCGGGCCGCTGAGCGTGCTGGTCGCGGAGATCTTTTTGCCCAGCTTCTGGCACGCACTGCACGCCCATCCGGAGAACTGCTGATGTACCAACGTCTGCTCAAATCCCTTAACCACCTGAACCCCAGGGCCTGGGATTTCGTTCAGTTGACCCGCATGGACAAGCCCATCGGCATCTACCTGCTGCTGTGGCCGACGCTGTGGGCGCTGTGGATCGCGGGCAAGGGGTCGCCCTCTTTAATCAATATCGTGATTTTTGTGCTGGGCGTGGTGCTGACCCGGGCCGGCGGCTGCGTGATCAATGACTGGGCCGACCGTAAGGTCGACGGCCACGTAAAACGCACCGAACAGCGCCCGCTGGTGAGCGGCAAGATCAGTTCGAAAGAGGCGCTGGTGTTTTTCGCAGTGCTGATGGGCATCAGCTTCCTGCTGGTATTGTTGACCAACGCCACGACTATCCTGCTGTCCCTCGGTGGTCTGGCCCTGGCGGCAAGCTACCCGTTCATGAAGCGCTACACCTATTACCCGCAGGTGGTGTTGGGGGCGGCATTCTCGTGGGGCATGCCGATGGCGTTCACCGCCGAGACCGGTGATTTGCCCGCGACCGCATGGCTGCTATACATCGCCAACCTGCTGTGGACAGTGGGCTACGACACCTATTACGCCATGACGGACCGTGACGACGACTTGAAGATCGGTGTGAAGTCCACGGCCATTCTGTTTGGCGATGCCGATCGCGTGATCATTCTTACTCTGCAAGGCCTGTCGCTGGTGTGCCTGCTATTGGCGGGGGCGCGATTTGAGCTGGGCGGGTGGTTCCACCTGGGGTTGCTGGCGGCGGCGGGCTGTTTTGCCTGGGAGTTCTGGTACACCCGGGACAAGGATCGGATGAAGTGCTTCAAGGCGTTTTTGCACAACCACTGGGCCGGGTTGGCGATATTTGTCGGGATTGTGGCGGATTACGCATTTCGCTAAGTGCCGTTATGTCGGGTGACTGGGCTGACGCCATCGGGGTGTAGAACCGTAGACATCGTTTACATCTGAAACCGGGGACATCGTTTACACATTTGAGGCTTGGACGCGGGTCATACCCCGTCCA